>NZ_FMIC01000002.1:2423182-3028977 GCF_900091625.1 Micromonospora peucetia | reverse complement strand
CGAGATCGTCCGCCGGGCCGACCAGACCCAGATCCGCGTCGGACACGGCAACGCGCCGCTGACCGAGGGCGAGGTCCTGCTGGCCGCCCGCATCGAGGACGCCTACCGCGCGGTCACCCGGTCCTGAGCCGCACCGGCTCCCGCGACGTCCTGCGGATACCAACGCAGCTCCACGGAGTTGCCGTCCGGGTCCCGCACGTAGAGCGAGGTGGCGCTGCCGCGCGCGCCGAACCGGCCCACCGGGCCCTCGATCACCGTGAAGACACCCGATCCGACGACCTCCGCCCAGTCGAGCGGCTCCACCACCAGGCAGAAGTGGTCGACGTTGGCTTCACCCCGGTCCCGGCGGACGAGGTCGATGATGGTCCCCTCGTCGACCCGTACCGAGGGGAACGGGACCGTGCCGGCCCGCCACTCGTCGACCCGCACCGGGGCCAGGCCGAGCAGGCCGCAGTAGAAGCCCAGCGCGCGTTCGACGTCGGTCACGTTGAGCACCAGGTGGTCGAGGCCCGTGACCCGTACTGTCGTCGTTTCCATGCCTTCACGATCCGCCAGTGGGCCACGCCGACCAAGACGGGATCGCACTACGATCGTTGAGCTGGATTCAACGATGGGGCGGGGCGTGCTGGAACGACACGAGCTGGAGACCTTCCTGGCCCTCGCCGAGGAGTTGCACTTCGGCCGTACGGCGGAGCGCCTGCGGGTGACCACCGGGCGGATCAGCCAGGTGGTCAAGAAGCTGGAACGCCGTGTCGGCGCCCCGCTGTTCGCCCGCACCAGCCGGGTCGTGCAGCTCACCCCGATCGGCCGGCAGCTCGCCGAGGACCTGGCGCCGCTGGTCGCCGGCATCGACGACGCGGTACGCCGAGCCGTCGAGGCAGGGCGGGGCGTCACCGGGCGACTGCAGGTCGCCTTCCTCGGCGAGTGGACCGCCCCACCGCTACTCAAGGCCGTCGCCCTGTTCTCCCAGCGCCATCCCGACTGCCAGGTCGAGGTGCACGAGGTCCAGCTCTTCGACTCCCGGCAGAGCCTGCTCGACGGCTCGGTCGACATCCTGATGGCCGCATACCCGTTCGACGGGATGGCCTGCGGGCCGGCGCTGTTGGAGGAACGGCGGCTGCTCGCGGTGGCCTCCGGGCACCCGGTGACCCGGGAGGAGTCCGTCTCCCTGGAGACCCTCGGCGACCACCCGGTGGTGCAGTATCCGGCGGTGACCTCGGCGGAGTTCAAACGCGACCGCACGCCCGAGCGCACCCCGTCGGGCCGTCCGGTGCCGAAGGGACCGGCCGGCAACACCTTCTCCGAGATGCTGACGCTGGTCGCCATGGGCCGGGGGGTGCTGCCGGTGGGCGAGCACACCCGCCGCTACTACCCGCGCCCCGACGTGGCGTACGTGCCGATCCGCGACGCGCCGCCGATCCGGCGGGGCCTGGTCTGGCGGGAGAGCAACGGCACGGCCCGGGTCCACGAGTTCGTCCGCGCCGCGACCGACGCGAACGCGGCCTGACGGGCGCCGGTCCGGCTGGCATGATCGCGCCGATGAGGCACGGCGAATATCGTGATCCACGGCTGGTCCCGGTCTACGACGCCGAGTGCCCCTGGTCGCGCGACGACGACTGGTTCCTGGCCGTCGTCGACGAGACCCCGGCCGCCCGGGTTGTCGACCTGGGCTGCGGCACCGGTCGGCTCACGATCGGCCTCGCCACGGCCGGTCACACCGTCACGGGCGTCGACCCGGCCACCGCGTCACTGGCCGCCGCCCGCGCCAAGCCGGGTGCCGGGCGGGTGACGTGGATCGAGGGCACCTCGGCGGTGCTGCCGGACCGGTCGTTCGACGTGGCGGTGCTGACCAGCCATGTCGCGCAGTTCTTCGTGGCCGACGCCGAGTGGGCGCGTACGCTCGCCGACCTGGCCCGGGCGCTGGTGCCCGGCGGCCGGCTGGTGTTCGACTCGCGCGACCCGGCGGACCGGCGGTGGGAACGCTGGAACCCGGTGGACTCACGGCGGCGGATCACGCTGCCCGACGGCGAGGTGGTGCGGGCGTGGACGGAGGTGCACAGGGTGCTCGACGGCCGGGTCGACTTCACCCACCACTACCTGTTTCCGGACGGCGAGGAGCTGCTCAGCTCGGCCACCCTGCGCTTCCGCACCGAGGAGGAGCTGCGCGGGTCGCTGCGGGCGGCCGGGTTCGCCGTCGAGCGGATCCACGGCGGCTGGGGCGGGGAGCCGACTGGCCGGGGCGACGGCGAGTTCCTCGTCCTCGCCCGCCGCGACTGATCTTTGGGTTGGCACGCCCGGCCTACCGTGGGGTGATGGCCAACGCGACGTACGACCGCAAGGAACAGTTCCAGCAGATCCAGAGCGGCCTGCTCCAGGGGGAGCAGATCATCGCCGTCTACGACGCCGTCGGCACCGGCACCGGCTTCATCGGCCTGACCGACCGGCGCGTCATCATCCAGGACCGCTCCTTCGTCGGGAAGCGGCACGCCATCACCAGCATCCCGTACTCGAAGATCACCAGCGTCAGCGTAGTCAGCAACAAGTCGTGGGGCGGTTCGTTCTTCTCCACCGGGGCCATCGCGATCCACGTCGGCACGCACACCTACGAGGTGGAGTTCCGGGGCTCCGAGAAGAGCCACCACGTGCACAACGTGATCCTGCACCACATCAGCTGAGCCACACGTAAAGCGGTTGCCGGTGCGGGCCGGGGCCGGTTGGGTGGGGGGTCAGGTCGAGCGAGCGAAGGAGACGACGATGCCGAACGCGTCGAGGTCCGTCCAGGTAGGAACCCTCCACGCCACGGAATCGAGGCTTCGTGAGTACGTGCACTTCCGCACCCCTGGCGCCCGAGCGCGCCGCTGATCACACCACCCGGGGAGGTCGATGATGTCGGTCTTCGACGATCCCGGTCTCTTCGGCCGGTTGTGGGCCGACACCTATGACGGTCCCGGCAACCCAGACCCGGCTCCGGCGATCGGCTTCCTCGCCGAGTTGGCCGACGGCGGGCCGGCCCTGGAGTTGGCCATCGGCACCGGCCGGGTCGCGCTGCCGCTCGCCGAACGGGGCGTCGCCGTCGAGGGGATCGAAGCGTCACCGGAGATGGTGTCGAAGATGCGCGCCAAACCCGGCGGCGACGGCATCCCCGTCGCTATCGGAGACATGGCCGACGTGCCGGTCACCGGCCCGTACCGGCTGGCGTACCTGGTGTTCAACACCCTGTTCAATCTGGTCGACGCCGAACGGCAGGCGGCCTGCTTCCGCAACGTCGCCCGGGTGCTCGCGCCGGGCGGGGCGTTCGTCATCGAGACGTTCGTGCCGGACCCGGCCGACTTCGACCGGGACGAGCAGGTCCAGATGCGGGCGGTGACGGAGGACTCGGCCACCATCCGTGTGCACCAGTACGACCGGGCGGCGCAGACGTTCGTCCGACAGACCATCACGTTCGACCGGGACGGCGTCCACCTACGTCCCTTCGCGATGCGCTACCTCTGGCCAGAGCAGATCGACGAACTGGCGGAGCGGGCCGGCCTCCGGCTCGCCGAGCGGTACGCCGACTGGCACCGGTCACCCTTCGAGGTGGACAGCGCCTCGCATATCTCGGTCTACCGCACCCGGTAACGTCCCCGGCACCTCACCAGCGCGGTAACGGGGAACAAGAGGTGCGGGGCCACGGCAGCCACGTGCGTGAGACGCCCGTACGCCGACCGGTCGAGGTGCCGGCCGGCGGAACGGTGGTCGCGCGGATGCCAACAGGCGCGGAGCTGCGGAACATGCAGCTCGACGAGGGCGTACCGGTGCTGGAGATCCGTCACCCGGAGGGCGCCACGGAGGTGCTGGCTGGCAACCAGGTCGAACTACCCGTCCCGCCGCCGGCTGACCCGCAGTCGACATCGGGGCAGGTCCCGCTACTCCACGAGTGGAACACCATGGGTGTCAAACACGGGCGTTGACACCCGTGGTGTTCCACTCGCCCCGTGGAGGCGGCGGGCTACGGGCATCTCAACCTTCGCGCCGCCAGGACTGCGGGGCGCGAAGGCCTCGCGCCGGCCGGACTGGTGGGGCACGAAGGCTTCGCGCCTCAGCTAGACCGGCGTGGCTGGCGGCCCGTCCGGGCCGGCGGTGGCGAGCACGCACATGTTCTGCGACGACAGCAGGTTGAGGCCCGGGTCAGCTGGCGGCCGGCCCCGGCCGACGGCTGCGCTCCTCCAGCCGTTCGTGGGGCAGCCGGCCGGTGGGCGTCGGGCCGGACAACCACGGGTTCGGCGGTGGCATGGCCGCTGCTCACTGCTGGTCGAGCAGGAACGGCGTGTCCGGGCAGGTCAGGCAGACGAAGATGCGCAGCGCGCCGTACCGGCCGACGACCACCCCGGTCGGCTCGTCCGGGTCGTCGTCCGGCTCGCCGCCCGCCCGCGTTGGCCGCCACCGCTCGGCCCCCCGCTCGGAGGAGTCGATGACGAGGGCCAGCTTGGTGGGGCCGGAGCAGCGGGGGCACGGCGTCGGCAGGAGGTCGGTGACACTCCACCGGGCATAGCCGCCGACCTTCCACCCGGGCGCCATGAAGGTGTCGAGGTAGTCCTCGTCCTCGTCGACCAACCGCCGCAGGTCCTCGGGCAGTTCATCCGGGTCCGGGTACTCGACGATCCGTTCCGGGTGCAGCCGGCACGGGCTGGGCACGTACCCGTCGGTTCCGGCCTCGCCGCGCGGCGGCTCGGCGAGGAGGTCGGTCAGGTCCGCCTCCCGCCGCCAGCGCAGCTCCACGGTCGGCCCCCACGGCGCCAGGGCGTGCTCGAACGGGCACCACAGCACCTGCAACAGGTCGGCCCCGCCGGGGCGGGGCAGATCGGGGACGTCCATCGCGCGCAGTTGCGCCAGCACGATCATCGGGTTCGGCCCGGGGTGCGGGCGCGGCCCGTACCGGTAGCCGACAACCGGGCCACCGTCGCGCGAGCCCCAGCCGCTGAAGCCCGAGCCGACCAGACGGGAGATCTCCTGGTGCAGCTCAAGCTCGCCGTCGGCCAGGACATGCGCCTGCGTACGGCGACTCTCCGCCGCCCGCATCCGGGCCACCAGCTCGGCCGGGAACGGCACCTCCTCCTGCACCATGTACGGCGTGTCGCAGGTGGGCCAGGGCTCGTCGGCCGGCCACCGCAGCGGCCCGCCGACGTGGCTGTCGGCGGCCGTGACCGCCCCGGGACGCGGGTGCAGCCGGGTCGCCGTACGGCCGAGCTTCTCCAGCCCGGGATAGCGAGCGAGCACATCAGGCGGGAGGGGCGGAGTGATCATGGCGGAGATCGTAGGCGGTCGACGGCTGCCCGCTCAGCCGCCGTCCCGCCGCCGTCCAGCACGTCCCCCAGAGCAGGAAGAACGGCGACCAGAGCAACAGGTCCCACCGTGCCAGGTCGCGGGCCAGGGCGGCGTGCTCGACCGGCGGCGGCCGGACGTCGGTCAGCAGCAGCGCGTCACCGACGAGGCCGTGCCCCAGTGCCCCGACCGACCGGGCGATCATGAGGATGCCGAGGGTCCAGGCGATCGCCAGCAGCAGCCGGCGTGGCAGGGCCGCCCGCCAGGGGCGCAGGGTGGCCAGCGCGACCGCGACACCGACCAGCGCGGCGATGGCCAGCACCCAGTGGCTGGCCACGAACAGCGGATCACGGGCGAGCAGCCGTTCGCGCAGTTCCGGAGGGAGCGGGTCCTTGTCGGCCAGCGCGTTCGCCCCCAGCGCCTGCGCGAGCTTCATCGCCCCGTAGGCCGACGCGCACGCCGCCGCGCCGTACGCGCCCACCCGTGCCCGGTCAGGCCGCGACATGTCTCGTCGCCACCAGGTAGGACCGGGTCATCGCCAGGAGCAGCGAGATAGCGACGAGCCCGAGGATGCCGTGGTACCACTGCCAGCCCACGCCGAGGCCCACGAACCCGTCCAGCACCATGATCGTCGCGCCGGCCCCGGCGGCCAGCAGCAGGACCGCCAGCGCCAGCAGCATCAGGGGCCTCGGCACCCGGCGTCCCGGCGGCGTGACGGTGGCGAGGGCGAGGCAGGCGCCGGCCACCCCCGACGCGGCTGCCGACCACTGCGCGGTCGCCACGCCCATCACGTCGCGGGCGTAGCGTTCGTGCTCGGCCGCCGAGACGACCGGGCCGCCCGGCAGACCGAGGCGGGATTCGAGGGCGAAGGCGGCCTTGCCCACGGCGTACGCGAGGAAGAGCGCCGCCACCGCGTAGGCCGGCCAGCGTCGCGTACCAGGGGAAACGTCCATGGCCACGACGCTAGGCCCGCCGGTGGGCGCACCGACTCCCGAGCGCGAGGGGACCGCCTCCCCCGTGGGAGGGAGCGTGGCGCGGCGGGAGATTTGCGCGGCCCGGGGAGGCGCGCCTCCGCAGGGATCATCGCGGCGCGGAGACGCGCCCTACCGACCGTGTCGGCCGTGGAGGGAAGGCTTCCGGTCCACTCCCATCCAGTTGCCAAGAGTACGCAGTTGCCATGTCTTTGCAATAGGGCATACTGGCCGGACGATCTCGAACTGGCGAAAGGGTTCCCATGTCCGTCTACAAGCTCCCCGACATGCCCTACGACTACGGGGCGCTCGAACCCGCCATGAGCGGCCAGATCCTGGAGCTGCACCACAGCAAGCACCACGCCGCGTACGTCAAGGGCAGCAACGACGCCCTCGACCAGCTCGCCGAGGCCCGCGACAAGGGTGACTACTCGACGCTGGTCGGCCTGGAGAAGACCCTGGCCTTCAACCTCTCCGGGCACGTCCTGCACTCGATCTTCTGGAACAACCTTTCCCCCGAGGGCGGCGACCGTCCGGAGGGCGAGTTGGCCGCCGCGATCGAGGAGCACCTGGGCTCGTTCGACGGCTTCGCCGGGCAGCTCTCCGCCGCCACGAAGGGCGTGCAGGGCTCCGGGTGGGGTGTCCTGGCGTGGGAGCCGCTGGCACAGCGCCTCATCGTCGAGCAGGTCTACGACCACCACGGCAACGTCGGCCAGGGCTCGACGCCGCTCCTGGTCTTCGACGCCTGGGAGCATGCCTACTACCTGCAGTACAAGAACGTGCGCCCGGACTACGTCGACCGCCTGTGGGACCTGGTCAACTGGGCCGACGTCACCAGGCGCTTCGACGCCGCGCGGGCCGCCGGCAGCCCGCTCACCGTGACACGCTGATGTCGGCCGACCCGGGGTCGGCCCTCACCGCTGCACAACGCGCCGCCGGGGTCATCGCCGCCAAGCACCGCGGTGACCTCGACGGCGCGGAGCAACTGCTCGCCATGTTCCCCGACGACGCCACCCGCACGCGCGGCTTCATGTTCCTGGCCGAACTGGCCCTCAACCTCGTACGGACCCAGACCGGCCAGAGCATGGAGGACCTCGCGCAGGAGCTGGCCCTGCACATCGCGGCCGTCGGCGACCCGCCGCCCGCCCTGTGACGGCACCCGCACCGGCGGAAACCGCCCTCCGCGAGCGGCCCGACCCGCAGGACCAGGTGGTGCTCCCGCTACCGTCCCACCCATGACGGTGGTCCGCTCGATCCTGCTGTTCCTGCTCGCCGCGCTGGCCGAGATCGGCGGGGCGTGGCTCGTGTGGCAGGGCTGGCGCGAGAACCGGGGACTTCTGTGGGTGGCGGGCGGGGTCATCGCCCTCGGGTTGTACGGCTTCGTCGCCACCTTCCAACCCGACCCGAACTTCGGCCGCATCCTGGCCGCCTACGGGGGCATCTTCGTGGCCGGCTCGCTGGCCTGGGGAATGGTCGTCGACAAGTTCCGCCCCGACCGCTACGACCTCGTCGGCGCGACCATCTGCCTGGTCGGGGTCGCCGTCATCATGTACGCCCCGCGCGGCGGCTGATCGGTGGCGTGCCGGGATCGCCCGCAGGCACCACGCCCATGGGCCGGAGTGTGCCGCCCGGCTCGGGCACGGTGTCGGACGTCGCCGCTAGGCTGCCCCGCATGATCACCCGACCCAGCCAGAAGTGGGGCCGCGATGTGCGGGAGCAGAAGGCCGCCATCGCGGCGGGCACCCTCACCGAGGACGCCGCGTACGCCCTCCGCCTCTGGTCCGAACCTTTCATCACCGCCGTCGACGCCGCTCTCGACGCCTACGAAGCGGACGTACGCTCGCTCTCCGCACCGTCCGACGAGGAGGTCTTCGCCGCGGTGGAGCGGGTGATCACCGCCCTCAACGCCGTCAGCGACGAGCACGGCATGATCGAGACGGGCGAACGCGAGGACCTGTGCGAGTACGTCGACGTCGTCCTGACGAACGCGGGCCTCGACGTCGAGGCGCTCACCTCCCGGCACGACATCGAGCGGTATGAGCTCACCGACGAGTGGCGCGACTGGTAAGGCCCTGATCCGGCAGGACCGTCGGGACCGCGTGGCCAACCGTCATGCGGTTGCCTGCGTGATCGCGCGGCCGGCCTGCCGGCCGGAGAAGATGCAGCCGCCGAGGAAGGTGCCCTCCAGGGAGCGGTAGCCGTGCACGCCGCCCCCGCCGAATCCGCTCGCCTCACCGGCGGCGTACAGGCCGGGGATCGGGGTCGCGTCAGACCCGAGCACCCGCGCCGACAGGTCGGTCTGGAGGCCGCCGAGGGTCTTGCGGGTGATCACGTGCAACCGGACCGCGATGAGTGGGCCGGCCTTCGGGTCGAGAATCTTGTGCGGGGTCGCCGTACGGACCAGCTTGTCGCCCCGGTACCGGCGGGCGTTGTGGATGGCGGAGATCTGGCCGTCCTTGGTGAACGCGTTGTCCAGCTCCCGGTCGCGGGCGACGACCTCACGCCGGATGTCCTCGACGTCGAGCAGGGGCTGGCCGGTCAGCGCGTTCATGCCGGCGACGAGTTCGTCGAGGGTGTCGGCGACGACGAAGTCCTCGCCGTGCTGCTTGAACGCCTCGACGGGTGCGGGAGCGCCGGGGCGGATCCGGCCGAGGGTCTGCCGGACCGACTTGTTGGTGAGGTCGGGGTTCTGCTCGGAGCCGGAGAGCGCGAACTCCTTCTCGATGATCTTCTGGGTGAGTACGAACCAGCTGTGGTCGTGCCCGGTGGCCCGCAGGTGCGCCAGCGTGCCGAGGGTGTCGAAGCCGGGATAGAGCGGTCCGGGCAGTCGCTTGCCGGTGGCGTCGAACCACAGCGAGGAGGGCCCGGGCAGGATACGAATGCCGTGGCCGGCCCAGACGGGGTTCCAGTTCTTCACCCCCTCGACGTAGTGCCACATCCGGTCGGGGTTGATGACGTTGCCGCCGGCGTCCTGGGTGATCCGCAGCATCCGTCCGTCCACGTGGGCGGGGACACCGGTGATCATGTGCTCGGGTGGGGTGCCGAGACGGGCCGGCCAGTTCCTGCGGACCAGGTCGTGGTCGGCGCCGATACCGCCGGAGGCCACCAGGACAGCCTGGGCGGTCAGCTCGAAGTCACCGACCACGGTGCGGCTGCTGGCCACTCCGCGAGCGGAGTCGCTCGGCTCCAGGACGGCACCCCGGACGCCGGTCACCGCCCCGTCGGTCACGACGAGTTCGTCGACGCGGTGCCGGAACGCGAGGGTGACCAGTCCCTTCGAGGCCGCGTCACGGACCCGGCGCGCGAACGGCGCGACGACTGCGGGTCCGGTGCCCCAGGTGACGTGGAAACGCGGGACCGAGTTGCCGTGCCCGGTGGCCCCGTACCCGCCGCGCTCGGCCCAGCCGACGACCGGGAAGAACCGTACGCCCCGGGCGTGCAGCCAGGACCGCTTCTCCCCGGCCGCGAAGTCCACGTACGCCTCGGCCCACCTGCGCGGCCACTCGTCCTCGGGCCGGTCGAACCCGGCCGTACCCAGCCAGTCCTGGAGTGCCAGCTCACGCGAGTCCCTGATCCCCATCCGGCGCTGCTCCGGTGAGTCGACCAGAAACAGTCCGCCGAAGGACCAGAACGCCTGCCCACCCAGATTTGCCCCGGGCTCCTGATCGAGCAGGATCACCCGGCGGCCCGCCTCCGCGAGTTCGGCGGCGGCAACCAGCCCGGCCAGCCCCGCCCCGACAACGATCACGTCTGCGTCCATGGCGGGCACTCTCCCCGTCGTCGCGTTAGCCGACGATCAAAACCGCGGCGGATGAGGACGCGCCTTGTCACTCAGTGATAAAACAGCGTCATGGGTCTTCCGGAGCGGGTGGCCGTGCAGCGGCGACTCGTCGAGCGCGGTAGCGGGGTCGACGAACGCGTCATCGCCGCCGTGCTGCGCGAGGTCCCTGCCTACAGCACCATCAGCCCCGCCCAGTTGGCCGAGACCCGCGCCATCGCCGCGTGGGCGATCCGCAGGCTGATCGAGATGTGGATCGACGACAGCACCCTGACCGCGGCCGACCTCCAGCGGTTCCGGGGCATCGGGGCCGCCCGGGCCACCGACGGTCGCCCCCTGTTCGCGGTGCTGCGCGCCTACCGGGTCGCCGCGGTCGAGATCAGTGACCTGGTCATCGACCTGGCCTCCGACGGGCTGGCCCTGTCCGACGTGGTGGCGCTGAACCGCACGCTACTCACCGGCGTCGACCAGCTGTCGGAGTCCCTGTTCGCCGGCTACAACAGCGCCGTCGAACAGTTGAACAGCAACCGTACGCAGATGCTCGCAGGCCTCACCCACGACCTCCTGACCGGCCGGCAGACCTCTGCGGCCGTACTGGCGGACCGGGCGGCCCAGTTGGGCATCGCGATCCCGGCGGCCCTCGCCCTCGTCGTGGTCGCACCAGACAGCACCGGAACCGTCCTTTCGGAGGGCGACGTCGCTGATCTCGCCTCGTCGATCTCCTCGGCCGGCGGCGGCCAGCCGTTGGACGTCCTGCACGCGCTTCGGCGTCATCAGGGGGTGCTGCTGGCCGCCACCGTCCCCGACCTGACCGGCGAACTGACGTTCCGAAAATGGCGTGCCTGCGTGATCCGGAAGGTCACCCCCGCCGCGCTCCCGGCGGAGTTCCGCCTCGCCTCCGCCGCGCTCGACCACGCACCCGACGAGGCGTACGCCAACTCGCCGATCCTCGACCGGGGCGACGCGATGCTGGTGGCCCTGCTACGCGGGCAACCGTCCGTCGACCCCGCCGAGCTCGCGGCCGAGGCCCTCGGCCCGGTGGCCGAGGCCAGGAACGCGCACCTGCGCGAAGGGCTCAGTGGATACCTGCGCTGGGGCTCGTCCACCGAGGCGGCCGAGCGGCTCGGCCTGCACCCCC
The DNA here is from genome assembly GCF_900091625.1 of Micromonospora peucetia. Classification (NCBI taxonomy): domain Bacteria; kingdom Bacillati; phylum Actinomycetota; class Actinomycetes; order Micromonosporales; family Micromonosporaceae; genus Micromonospora; species Micromonospora peucetia. The sequence goes on along the minus strand of NZ_FMIC01000002.1, from coordinate 3,017,789 downwards.
AGACGATGCGGCACCGGCTACGCCGCGTCACCGAACTGTCCGGCCGCGACATCCGGCTCTCCTGGGACCGCCTGATGCTCGACATCGCCCGGAGCGTGGGCGAGGTCGCAGACCGCGACCGTACGCCGACCGGCCGGCCACCCGTCAGGCGGTAGCGTCCCGCCATGCGCATCAAGCTCGGCCGCCCCGACCTGGACGCCTACGCCGACCGGTTCGACGTCCCACCCTCGGCGGAGGACTTCGGCGTCACGTTTCTCGGCGTCTCCAGCCTGCTGTTCGACGACGGCGACACCGCCGTACTGACCGACGGGTTCTTCTCTCGGCCGTCCCTGCTCAGGGTCGCCCTCGGCAGGCTCGCACCCGACAACGCGCGCATCGACTCCGCGCTCGCCCGGCTGGGGCTGGACCACGGGGGCCGCCGCCTTGCCGCCGTGATTCCGGTGCACACCCACTTCGATCACGTCATGGACTCCGCGACCGTCGCCCTGCGCACCGGCGCGCTGCTCGCCGGTGGCCGGTCCGCAGCCAGTGTCGGCCGAGGGGCCGGTCTCGCCGACGGCCGCATCCACGTCGTCACGCCCCACGAGCCGATGTCCCTGGGTGCGTTCACCCTCACGTTCGTCGAGTCCGAACACTGCCCACCGGACCGCTTCCCCGGCACCATCACCGAACCCGTGGCGCCCCCTGCCAGGGCGTCCGCCTACCGGTGCGGTGAAGCCTGGTCGGTGTTCGTCGAGCACGCGAGCGGCCGGACCGCCCTGGTCCAGGGCAGCGCCGGCTACCGGCCAGGAGCGCTCGACGGGCACCGGGCCGACGTCGTCTACCTGGGCGTCGGCCAGCTCGGCGTGCAGGACGAGGACTACATCCGTGCGTACTGGGCCGAGACCGTACGGGCCGTCGGGGCGCGTCGCGTGGTCCTCGTCCACTGGGACGACTTCTTCCGCCCGCTCGACCAGCCGCTGCGCGCCCTGCCGTACGCGGGCGACGACCTCGACGTCACCATGCGGGTCCTCGCCCGGCTGGCCCACCAGGACCGGGTCGCTCTGCACCTGCCGACCCTGTGGCGTCGGGAGGATCCCTGGGCGGGGCTGAGGTGACCGACGCCGCACCGCGCCGTAACCGACCCTGACGGCATCGCCCCCCGGCTACCGGATTGTCGCCCTGAGGAGCCAGGTGAGCCGTCATGGCCCGGACGGTGCCGCCGAGAATAGCGGTTGAGATCGCTCATTATGATCATCTCCATGCGCCGACTGATCCCTGCCCTTTCGGTTGCCCTCGCCGCTCTTCTGGTCGGCTGTGGCACCAACTCCGACGGCCCCACCGGGACCCAGCCTGATCCCGCCGGGACTTCGTCCGCCCCGGCCACCTCCCCGGCCGACCCAATCGCCGTCGTCCGGCAGGGCATGGATCGCAGCCTTTCCGGCGCCCTCCAAATGGATGCGTCGGTCAAGGCCGGCCCAGTGTCCGTCCAGCTCGTCGGAAAGATGGACCCGGTCGCCCGCGCGCTCCACATCACCGGCAACGCGCCCGAGCCAATCGAGGCCCGGCTGATCGGGGACGTCGCCTACATCAAGTCGGCCTCGCTCGACGGCGACAAGCCGTGGATGAAGATCGACCTTACGAAGCTGCGGCCGGGCAGCTCGATGCGCCAGTCCTTCGACCTGAAGTCGCAGACGGGTATCGTCGGCGGCGTGGTGTCCGCCGAGAAGGTGGGTGACGGCCGTTACCGCGGCATCGCCGACCTGGAGAAGGCAGCCGAGGTCGCCAGCGCGGAGGCGGGGATGCGCGACGGGATCAAGTCGACCGCCAAGTTGGCGAAGGACCCAAAGGCGATCCCGTTCGAGGCGACAGTCGACGCCGACGGCCGGCTCACCGCACTGTCCTACACGGTCGCCACCAAGAGCCTGGGTGATGTCGTGACCGAGATGCGGATGAGCGACTTCGGCAAGCCGGTGACGGTGACCGCACCGCCCGCCGCCGAGATCGAGGAAGCCGCCGAGGAGACGTACCAGTTCCTCTGACGGACCGCCGTCGCTCGCACCCGTCGTCACCTACCGCGGCCCTGCGGCCTGTTGACCTCAACCAAGCTTGAGGTCTTACGGTCATGCCACTAGCGATCGCTCGAACAGGGATGGCCCGGTGACGATCGATCAGATGACCAACGCTGAACTGGCAGCCCAGCCGGCGGCCTACTGGACCCGCCTGGCCTACGAGGCCCTCATCGCCTTCACCCGCGCCCAGCAGGCCGAACTCGGCTTCACCCAGCCCCAGTTCTGGCTGCTGCGCAACCTGTCGAAGAACGACATCTCCCCTGACGGCCACGGCATGACCATTCCCGAGCTCCAGGAGGCAATAGCCACCTATATCAAGCCCGAGGACGACCTGCACGCCGAGGCGCAGGTTCTGCTGGAACGTGGCTGGATCAGCCGTGACAGCGAGAGCCGGCTGTGGATCACCGAAGCCGGCGAGCAGGTCCGCGTCGACCTGAAGACCCACGCCCCGGCCATCCGGGCCCGCATCCATCAGGGCATCGATGACACCGACTACGTTACTGCGCTGAGGGTACTCCGACGGATGATCGAGAACACCGGGGGAAACCCGGTGTAGAGCCCTCGCCATCCCGAGGCTCCCAGGGGATCAAGTTCCGCCGGCCATCTCGCTGGCGGAGCCCAGGGCGCAACCTACTGACCTGCGGGAATGGGCTGTGTTCAGACGTTGAAGCGGAACTCCACGACGTCGCCGTCCTGCATGACGTACTCCTTGCCCTCGATCCGGACCTTGCCGGCGGCCTTGGCCGACGCCATCGATCCGGCCGCGACCAGGTCGGCGAAGGAGACCACCTCGGCCTTGATGAAGCCGCGCTGGAAGTCGGAGTGGATGACCCCGGCGGCCTCCGGCGCGGTCGCGCCGACCGGGATGGTCCAGGCCCGCGCCTCCTTGGGGCCGGCGGTGAGGTACGTCTGGAGCCCGAGCGTGCGGAACCCGATCCGGACGAGCTGGTCCAGGCCCGGCTCGTTCTGCCCGATCGACTCCAGCAGCTCGCGGGCCTCCTCCTCGGGCAGGTCCACCAGCTCCGACTCGATCTTGGCGTCCATGAAGACGGCCTCGGCCGGGGCGACCAGGGCGCGCAGCTCGTCGAGGAACCCGGCGTTGCCCAGCTCGGCCTCGTCGACGTTGAAGACGTACAGGAAGGGCTTGGTGGTGAGCAGGTGCAGCTCACGCAGGTGCTCCAGCTCTACGCCCGCGTCCTTGGCGCCCGCGTAGAGGGTGACGCCGGTGTCGAGCAGCTCGACGGCCTTCTTGGCGGCGGCCACGGCGGCGGCCCGGTCCTTGCGGAGCTTGGCCTCCTTCTCCAGCCGGGGCAGCGCCTTCTCCAGGGTCTGGAGGTCGGCGAGGATCAGCTCGGTGTTGATCGTCTCGATGTCGTCGGCCGGGGAGACCTTGCCGTCGACGTGCACCACGTTCGGGTCGGAGAAGGCCCGGACGACCTGGCAGATCGCCGAGGCGTCCCGGATGTTCGCCAGGAACGCGTTGCCCCGGCCCTGCCCCTTGGAGGCGCCGCGCACCAGGCCGGCGATGTCGACGAACGACACCGGGGCGGGCAGCACCTTCTGCGAGCTGAAGATCTCGGCGAGCGTGTGCAGCCGCTCGTCCGGCAGCCCGACCACGCCGACGTTGGGCTCGATCGTGGCGAACGGGTAGTTCGCCGCGAGCACGTCGTTCTTGGTCAGCGCGTTGAACAGGGTGCTCTTGCCGACGTTGGGCAGGCCGACGATGCCGATGGTGAGACTCACGACGAGCCAGCTTACGCCGGTGCCGTGCCGCCGCTGGAACGCGGTGCGCTGTCGCCGGGTGGACCGCCCGGTTCAGCGGAGCAGGCGCGGGCCGATCGGGGTTTCCCGGACACTGCCGTCCGGGGCGCGGCTGACCTCGTACGCCGAGACGCCCTCGCGGTCCGCGACCGCCTCGACCAGCCGGTCGCCCCGGTAGAGCAGCCCGGTGCCGTCCTCGGTGCAGTGGGCGGTCGGCAGCGTGCCGTCGCCGACCAGCCGGTGCATCAGCGGCCGGCGCTGTTCCTCGCTGTCGTAGTGCACGCCGTTGCCGTAGGGCAGCCAGCCCAGCCCGTCGGTGAAGCCGCGAAGGTCGGTGCCGAAGCTGTCGGTGGCCCCGCCGGTGTGCCAGCAGATCGAGCCGGCGGAAACGCCGCCGAGCACCACGCCGGCCTCCCAGCACTCGCGCAGGATCTCGCCGAGGCCGTGCACCCGCCACACCGCGCAGAGGTTGGCGACGCTGCCGCCGCCCACCCAGACGACGTCCTGGGCGAGCAGGTGGGCACGGATGTCGTCGACGTTCGGCATCGGGAACAGCGCCAGGTGCGTCATCCGGAACCGGCTGCCGGCGAACGCCTCGTAGACCCGGGCGAGCGTGGTCGGCTGGTCCCCCTCGGCCTGGTTGAGGAAGCAGATCCTCGGCTCCGGCCCGGCCTCGGCCAGCTCGGCGGCGAGGTCGAAGACGGGGTTGACCCGCCGGGCCTCGTTCTCCCGGCGCGGCGCGTAGATGCCCATGCTGGTGGCGAGGATGGTCGGTTCACTGGCGGGCATGGTCGTCCTTCCGTCGGGGTCGGCGGTGCCCATCCTGCCCGAGGCCTGCCTGACCGCCGTCGCCGGCCGGTCCGCGCGGTCGCTCAGCGCCCGCCGTCGGTCACCGCGCCCAGCAGCGTACGCAGCAGGTCGGCGAGGCGCCCCTGGTCCTCGGCGGGCAGCGCGTCGAGCAGCCGGCGCTGGACGGCCAGCCCCGCGTCGGCGGCCTCCTCGACCAGCTCGCGGCCGGCCGGGGTGAGTGCGACCTGGAGGCCGCGCCGGTCCGCCGGGTCGGGTGAGCGGCGGACCAGCCCGGCGCGTTCCAGCCGGTCGAGCCGGCCGGTCATCCCACCGGAGGTGAGCATCAGCGAGGCGGTGAGCGCCTTCGGCGCCAACGTGTGGGGGGCGCCGGCGCGGAGCAGGGCGGCGAGTACGTCGAACTCGCCCCGGCTGATTGACCAGCGGGCGTAGGTGCGTTCCTGCTCGTCGCCGACGAGCCGGGCCAGCCGGTAGATCCGGCCGAAGACCGCCATCGGCTCGGGACGCATCCCGGGGCGTTCCCGCTGCCACTGCTCGACGATGCCGTCGACGTCGTCCCGCTCGGTCACCCCCGGATTGTGCCGCACCTCGCACTCGCCCTTCCGCTCACCACGAAGTAGCTTAGTCGCAAGATACTTAGCGACAAGGATTAAGGTGGGGTCGTGGACCGACGCTGGCTCGACATCCTGTTCACCGCCGCCGCGCCGATCACGTGGGGCACGACGTACCTGGTCACCAGCGAGCTGCTGCCGCCCGACAGACCGCTCTGGTCCGGTGCGATCCGGGCCCTCCCCGCCGGCCTGCTGCTGCTCGCGTTGACCCGGCACCGCCCGCACGGCGTCTGGTGGTGGCGCGCTGCCGTGCTCGGCGCGTTGAACATCGGGGCGTTCTTCCCGCTGCTCTTCTTCGCCGCGTACCACCTGCCCGGCGGCACCGCCGCGGTGCTCGGCGCCACCCAGCCGCTGCTGGTGGCGGGCCTGACGGTGCTCGCGCTCCACGAGCGGCCCCACCCCCGGGCGCTCGCCGCCGCGTTCGCCGCGCTGGCCGGGGTCACCCTGGTCGTGCTGCGCCCCCAGGCGGGCCTCGACCCGACCGGCGTCGCCGCCGGGTTGACCGCCACCGCCGCGATGGGCACGGGACTGGTCCTGACCCGCCGCTGGGGCCGCCCACCGGGCGTCGGCACGCTCACCGCCACCGGCTGGCAGCTCACCGCCGGCGGGCTGATGGTGTTGCCGGTGGCCCTGCTGGTCGAGGGGACTCCGCCCGTGCCCGACCCGCCGGCGCTGGCCGGGTACGCGTGGCTGACGCTGGTCGGGACGGCGCTGGCGTACGCGCTGTGGTTCCGGGGCGCGGCCCGGCTGCCGGTCACCCAGGTCTCGCTGCTCGGCGCGCTCAGCCCGCTGACGGCCGCCGCGCTCGGCTGGGCCGCGCTCGGGCAGGCGATGACCGGCTGGCAGCTGGCCGGCTTCGCCGTGGCGGTCGGCGCCACCGTGGCCGGACAGCTCCCGCAGCGCGGGGCCCGGCCCGGCTCGGCGGGTCAGTCGCCCGGCCCGGCCTGGCAGGTCAGTCGCGGGGCCCGGCCTGGCGGGGGACGACCGCCTCGATCCGCAGGGCGCCGGGCGCCAACTCCCCGGCGGCGGCCAGCGGCAGGGTGAAGCGGGCCTCGGCGGCGGGACCGGCCGAATATGACTCGCGGAGCATCCAGCGCACCTCGTCGGCCGTCCAGCCCAGCCCGGCCCGGCCGGCGATCTCGCGGACCAGGCGCAGCGCCACCCGGGTGTCGTCGTCGTAGAAGCGCATGCACCAGTGGTGCACCCACATGCCCAGCGCGCGGAGGCCCTCGCCGTCGAGCGACCGCACGAGTCGACCGCAGGCGGTGTCGCCGAACGCCCGCCCCGGATCGCCGGCCCGGTCCCGCTCGATCGCGCCGACGGCAGCCGGGGCGACCGCCCGCATCCGGTCGTAGAAGCCCTGCACCACCACGCCGTCCAGCGGAGGGTGCCCGTCCCGTTTCGACGCCGCTTCCCGCCCCGCCACGCTCGCCATGACCGCACCCCTTCTTGAGTTGGTGGCCGGACGGTACCGACCACAACCGACACTTTCGGCGCCGGCGTCCCGTCCACTCCTCGCACGGCCAGGTCCGATTCCCGCGAGCCAGAGGCCCCGAGCAGGAGCATCATCGGTGACGTGGAGTTGGATTTCGAGCGGTGCTACCGGGCGGTCGACAGCCGCGACCAGCGATTCGACGGCTGGTTCTACACGGGCGTCACGTCGACCGGGATCTACTGCCGGCCGTCCTGTCCGGCGACGACGCCGAAGCGGCAGAACGTCCGGTTCTTCCCTTCGGCCGCCGCCGCCCAGACAGCCGGGCTGCGCGCCTGCCGGCGCTGCCGGCCGGACGCCGCCCCGGGTTCCCCGCAGTGGGACGTGCGGGCCGACGTGGTCGGCCGGGCGATGCGGCTGATCGCCGACGGGGTGGTCGACCGGGACGGCATCCCGGGGCTGGCCGCCCGGCTCGGCTACACCGAGCGGCACCTGCACCGGATGCTGCGGGCCGAGATGGGCGCCGGTCCGCTGGCCCTGGCCCGGGCGCAGCGCGCGCAGACCGCCCGCACCCTGATCGAGACCACCGGGCTGAGCATGGCGGAGATCGCGTTCGCCGCCGGGTTCGGCAGTGTCCGGCAGTTCAACGACACGGTCCGGGAGGTGTACGGCACCGCCCCGTCCGAGCTGCGCACCGCCCGCCGCCGGTGCCCCGCGCCGGGTGGCGCCGGCACCATCACGTTGCGGCTCGCGTACCGCCCGCCGCTGCACGCGGAGGCGCTGCTGGACTTTCTCGCGCTGCGCGCGCTGCCCGGCGTCGAGGAGGTACGCGACGGGACGTACCGGCGGGGGCTGCGGCTGCCGCACGGCCCAGGTGAGGCGGCCCTGACCCCGGCGGACGGGCATGTCACGGCGACGCTGCGGCTGACCGACATGCGCGACCTCGCCCCGGCGGTGGCCCGCTGCCGCCGGCTGCTCGACCTCGACGCCGATCCGACCGCCGTCGACGGCACCCTCGCCGCCGATCCGGCGCTGGCCCGGGCGGTCGCCGCCGAACCGGGAATCCGGCTTCCCCGCTCGGTCGACGGCTTCGAGATGGCTGTCCGCGCGATCGTCGGCCAGCAGGTCTCCGTCCGCTCCGCCCGCACCACCCTCACCCGCCTCCTCACCCACCTCTCCCGGCCGACGCGCTCCGGCCCCGGAAGCGTTGATCAAGAGGTTTACGCCCTCGGAAGCGCTCCCCCAGGACGCGAACTTCTTGATCAACCGGCCGAGGGGGCGGAGGAGGGCTGGTTGTCCGGGTTCCCCGGCGCCGAGGAGGTGCTCGGGGTGCCGGACGAGGTGTTCGGGATGCCGGTGGGGCGGCGGGAGACGATCCGGACGCTGGCGCGGGCCGTCGCCGACGGGTCGCTCGACCTGGCCCCGGGCGGGGACCGCGAGGAGACCGTCCGGCGGCTGCTGGCGCTGCCCGGGATCGGGCCGTGGACCGCGGGCTACGTGGCGATGCGTGCCCTCGGCGACCCGGACGTCATGCTCCCCACCGACCTCGCCGTACGTCGGGGCGCCGCCACCCTCGGCCTGCCCGACGATCCGTTGACCCTCGACGCGTACGCCGACCGCTGGCGCCCCTGGCGCTCGTACGCGGTGATCCGACTCTGGAGAGCAGGATGAGCATGAACGACAGCACCGTCATCGACACCCCCGCCGGGCCGCTCAGCATCATGGTCGGCCCGGCCGGCGCGGTCCGGGCGGCGGGCTTCACCGGCGACCCGGAGAGCCTGCTCCCCCTGGTGCACCCGACCATGAGGGCGCCGTTGCGGCACCGGGCCGACCTCGGCCCGGTCAGCACCGCCGTGGCCGCCTACCTGGCCGGCGAGCTGACCGCGATCGACGCCGTACCGGTGGAGCAGCACACCCGGGGCGCGTTCATGGCGCACGCCTGGCAGGTGCTGCGCGAGGTGAAACCGGGCGATCCGGTGACGTACACCGCCTACGCCGGGCTGGCCGGCCGCCCCGCCGCCGTACGCGCCGCCGCCGCGGCCTGCGCCCGCAACGCCGCCGCCCTCTTCGTCCCCTGCCACCGGGTGCTGCGCACCGACGGGACGCTCGGCGGCTACCGCTGGGGGCTGGACGTGAAGGAGTGGCTCCTCGGTCATGAACGACGGTGACGGCAGGCTCTCCACGGTGGAGACGGCCGATCGGGTGCTGGTGCTCGACGGCGGCCGGATCGTCGAGTAGCGCCCCGCCCGGACGGACGGGAACCCGCCGGAACCGCTTCTCCCCTAGACTCCGTGCGTCCATCGGCGCAGCCCGTGGGCCGCTTCGGCGGCGGGTGCGGTGACCGTTCGATGAGGACCGGCGACACGGGGGAGGTTGCGGGGTGCGGATCCGACGGCGGGTCGTGGTGGCCGGGGTGGCCGCCGCATGTGTGGTGGCCGGGGTGGTCGTCGCGGTGGTGCCGTCGCTGGGCGGCAGCGACCGCACGCCGGCCGCCGCGACGGGGACCGGAGTGTCGACGGACGACGGCGACCCCACCCCGACAGAGGTGCCGCCGCCCAGCTCCGGTGCCGGCCCCGGCAGTCGCGCCGGTGGCAGCCCCGGGACGACAGCACCCCGGCCGGTGACCGTTCCGGCCCGTCCGGCCGCCACGGTCGCCAAGGACAGCCCCGCCTCCGTCTCCTACCTGCGCGAGCGGTACGGGGTCGGCCCGGACGAGGCGGCCCGGCGGCTCGCGTTGCAGGAACTCTCGGCCCCGCTCGCCGAACGGCTCGCCGAGGAGTTCCCCCGCGAGTACGGCGGCATGTGGCTGGACCAGGCCGCCGGCGGCGTCCTCACCCTCGCCGCCACCGACGTCGCACCCGTGGCGGCGGCGGTCAGCGGCGTGCCGGACGCCGCGCACGTCCGGGTGGTGCCGGTGCGGCACTCGCTGCGCGAACTCACCGACGCGGCGGCCCGGACCGCCACCGCCCTCGACGCAGCCGCCGGCACCGATGTGGTGGTGGACCAGCAGACCAACGAGGTGCTCATACTCACCGGCGACCGGATCGCCACGGACGACGCCCGGCTGGCCGGAGCGCTCGCCGCGGCCGGGGTGCCGGCCCGCGCGCAGGCCCGGATCGCCGACCCGGCCGTGCAGAAGGCCTGCGACCCGCGCTACTGCGCGAAGGCGCCGATGCGCGGCGGCATCCGGCTGGACGTGCCGCGCGACGACGGCACCGTGGGCGGCTGCACCTCCGGCTTCACCGTCGTCGTCTCGGGGCGCAGCCCGTACGTGCTGACCGCGGGGCACTGCGTCGTCGGGGGGCGGCACCAGTTGGTGGACCGGACGTGGCACCAGTTCCTCGGCCCGAAGGTGCCGGTGACCGTGGAGGCGCCGAACCCGGGCCTGGCCGAGAACGCCTACCCGTACGACTACGCGATCATGCCGTACCAGCGGGGGGCGTCGGCCCGCTGGTCGTCCCCGAGCGGTGGCGCCACCGCCCCCGGCCTGGTCAACTACTGGTGCGTGCCGGACAACCCCCGGTGCGGGGCCACCGGCAGCCGGGACGTGCCGATCACCGGACACGTGCCGTGGAGCGCCATCCAGACCGGCTGGGTGGTCTGCGCGACCGGCGCGGCGTACACGCCGAAGGCCGGCGAGAAGTACGTCGACTCCGGCGCCGGCGCCGGCTACCTGCCCGGCACCCGCTGCGGGGAGATCATCGGCAAGACCAGCGGCGGCATCGACGTCCGGATCTGCGCCCGGCCGGGCGACAGCGGCGGGCCGCTGTTCACCGAGACCGACGGCAAGGCGCTCGGCATCCTCTCGCACGGCGACCCGGGGCAGGGCGCCTGCACGAACCCGAACGAGCGGAACTCCTACGCCCCGGTCTCCACCATCCTGGACCGGGCGAACGCCCGCACCGGCAATCTGCTGCGGATCCGGCTGGCCGCCAGGAGTCTGAGCGCTCCGGTCCCCCGCTGAGCGGAGCCGGCGGTCGATCTCCCGCACTCGGTTAACCCGTGGTCCGGCCGTCGGCCGCTGCCTACGATCGACGGATGACCGATACGGAGAGGACGGCCCGCGCCGGCATCCCCGAGCGTCCGACCCTGGACGGGCTCGAGGAGACCTGGGCGCGTCGTTGGCAGGAGGAGGGCACGTACGCGTTCGGCCGGGCGAAGCCGACCGTTCCGGGTCGCAGCGCGGCGTCAGACGCGCCGAGCCGGAATGGCCGCAGGTCCGACGTGTACGCGATCGACACCCCGCCGCCGACCGTATCCGGCGAACTGCACATGGGACACGTCTTCTCGTACACGCACACCGACGTGGTGGCCCGGTTCCAGCGGATGCGCGGTCGGACCGTCTTCTACCCGATGGGCTGGGACGACAACGGCCTGCCCACCGAGCGCCGGGTGCAGAACGTGTACGGCGTGCGCTGCGATCCGACGCTGCCGTACGACCCGGACCGGCGGGCCCCGGAGACTCCTGTGAGCGAGGCGGCCCGCAGGGACCCGACCCCGGTCTCCCGGCGCAACTTCATCGAGCTCTGCGAGCGGCTGACCGCCGACGACGAGCAGGTCTTCGAGGCGCTCTGGCGGCGGCTCGGGCTCTCCGTGGACTGGTCGCTGACGTACACCACCATCGGCCGGGTGGCCCGGGCGACGTCGCAGCGGGCGTTCCTGCGGAATCTGGCCCGGGGCGAGGCGTACCAGGCGCAGGCCCCGACGCTCTGGGACGTCGGCTTCGCCACCGCCGTCGCCCAGGCGGAGCTGGAGGACCGGGAGCGGCCCGGGGCGTACCACCGGCTGCGGTTCGCCGGGCCGGGCGGGCGCGAGGTGCTCGTCGACACCACCCGCCCGGAGCTGCTGCCGGCCTGCGTGGCGCTGGTCTGCCACCCCGACGACGAGCGGTACGCCGACCTGGTCGGCGACACCGTGCGTACACCGGTCTTCGGGGTGCCGGTGCCAGTGCGGGCGCACCCGCTGGCGGACCCGGCCAAGGGCACCGGCACCGCGATGGTCTGCACGTTCGGCGACCTGACCGACGTGACCTGGTGGCGGGATCTCCAACTGAGCACCCGCGTGGTGATCGGCCGCGACGGCCGGATGCTGTCCGAGCCGCCGGCCGGCGTGCCGGGGCAGCCGTACGCGGCACTGGCCGGGCAGACCGTCAACGGTGCCCGGCGGACGCTGGTGGAGTTGCTGGCCGACTCCGGCGACCTGGTCGGCGAGCCGCGGCCGATCAGCCACCCGGTGAAGTTCTACGAGCGCGGCGACCGGCCGCTGGAGATCGTCTCGACCCGGCAGTGGTATCTGCGCAACGGCGGACGCGACGCGGGCCTGCGCGACGAACTGCTGGCCCGGGGCGGGGAGCTGCACTGGGTGCCGGAGCACATGCGGCACCGCTACGCGCACTGGGTGGGCGGCCTGACCGGTGACTGGCTGGTCAGCCGGCAGCGCTTCTTCGGGGTGCCGGTGCCGGTCTGGTACCGGCTCGACGACGCTGGCGAGCCGGACTGGTCCCACCCTCTCACGCCGGCGGAGTCCGCGCTGCCGATCGATCCCTCCAGCGACGCCCCGCCGGGTTTCGAGGAGTCGCAGCGGGGCCGGCCGGGTGGCTTCGTCGGCGACCCGGACGTGCTCGACACCTGGGCCACCTCGTCGCTGACCCCACAGATCGCCAGCGGGTGGGAGACCGACCCGGAGCTGTTCGCCCAGGTCTTCCCGATGGACCTGCGCCCGCAGGGGCAGGAGATCATCCGCACCTGGCTGTTCTCCACGGTGGTCCGCTCACACCTGGAGCACGGCGTCCTGCCCTGGCGGGACACGGTGCTCTCCGGCTGGATCCTCGACCCCGACCGGAAGAAGATGTCCAAGTCCAAGGGGAACGTGGTCACCCCGATGGCCCTGCTGGAGCAGCACGGCTCCGACGCGGTCCGGTACTGGGCGGCGAACGGCAGGCCGGGCATGGATCTCGCCTTCGACCCGGCCCAGATCAAGGTCGGCCGACGGTTGGCCACCAAGCTGCTGAACGCGTCGAGGTTCGCCCTCGGGCTGGGCGCCGCCGACGCGTTGCGCGCCCCGGCGACCGAGCCGCTGGACCGCGCCATGCTCGCCGAACTCTCCGGCGTGGTCGCCGCCGCGACGTCCGCGCTGGAGGCGTACGACCACACGGCCGCGTTGCAGGTCGCCGAGGGCTTCTTCTGGCGGTTCTGCGACGACTACATCGAGCTGGTGAAGGAACGCGCCTACGGTTCCGGGCCGGGGGCGGACTCCGCCCGGGCGGCGCTGGCCAACGCGCTCTCGGCGCAGCTGCGGCTGTTCGCCCCGGTGCTGCCGTACGCGACCGAGGAGGTGTGGTCGTGGTGGCGGTACGGCTCGGTGCACCGCGCGCCCTGGCCGACCACGTACGAGGTGGACCGGGCGATCCAGGGGGCCGGCGAGCCGGCGCTGCTGCGGCTGGCCGCCGACGCGCTCGGCCAGGTGCGCCGGGCCAAGTCGGAGCGGAAACTGTCGATGAAGGCGGAGGTGCCGCTGGCTGAGGCGCTCGGCCCGGCGGCCCTGCTGGAGCAGCTCACGGTGATCGGCGACGACCTCCGGGCCGCCGGCCGCATCGCCAAACTGGACCTGCTCCCCGACCGGACCCCGGAACTCGTGATCGCCTGCGCCTTCTGAGGCGCCCGACCCGCCGCCCCGGCTGCCGGCGGCGGGTCACCAGCCGCGCAGCAGGCGCAGGCCGAGGAGGAAGGCGACGACGGCGGGACCGGCCAGCAAAGTGATGGCCTGGAGGCGGTACGGCATCCGGTGCCGGGTCAGCTCCACCGCGTTGCCCAGCACGATCACCCCGGCCAGCATCAGGAAGGCGCCCCACATCGGGGCGCCTCCCACGTCGACCAGGCCGACGCGGGTCAGTTGGAGGGTCCCGCCGAGCAGCAGGGCGCCGTCCAGCGCCAGCAGGGCGATGGCCCGGTGCAGCCCCCGGGCCAGCGGGTGGACCAGCCGCCAGCGGTAGGTGCCGGCGACCGCCAGGCACGGCAGGATGACCATCAGGGGCCAGCCCCGCCCGAACGCGCCGAACATCAGCAGCGCCCCGACCGCGAACACCAGCGCGCCGAGGCAGGCGACCACGTAACCGGCGAAGGCGCGCCCGCCGCCCCTGGCCAGCAGCGGCCCGCCGGTGGCGGCGATCAGCGCGCCCGGGATCAGCACGAAACTCGCCCACCAGTGGAAGTGCCCGGTGGACTGGGCGGCCGTCGTGGTGGCCGCCGCAGCCAGCCCGGCGACCGCCAGGCTGATCATCCAGTGCCGGCCGGCACCCGGATAGGGCTCCCGCGACATCACCAGCCCCGTCTCCGTGCTCACGCAGTCAGCCTCGCCCAGCCGCCCGGCCCGGTCCATCCGGGCAGCCCTACCATCGGGGGTCGGGCTGCCCGGACGGCCGTGGCCTGCGAGGTCAGCTCGTCTCGCCGGCCACGCTGTACGAACGGAGCCGGTCGATGGCCAGCGCGGTGAACCCTACGCTGATCACCGCGGCCATCACCGCGGCCACCGGCACCGAGACGCTGGTCTCCAGCAGCCCGGTGGGGGCGAGCCGGTCGGCGAGGGTGATCACGTACTGCTGGACGGAGAGCACCTGGGTGCCGCTGACCACGTTGCCGAGCAGCCCCTCCCAGATCAGCACATAGACCAGGCCGAGCAGCACCGGCCGCCGGGTGACCAGGCTGAGCGCCACGAACAGCGCCGAGTACGCCAGCGCGCCGACCGCCGACGCGGCGGCGAGCGCCAGGCCGAGGCGTACGGAATCAGCCAGCACGCCCGCGACGTAGAGCGGCACGGCGACGGTGACGGCGGTGACGCCGGCGGCCACGGCCAACTTGGGCAGCACGATCTGCCAGCGCGGCAGCGGCTTGGTCAGGACGTGCACGATCGTGCCGTCGTCGATCTCGGCCCCCAGCACGCCGGTGCCGACGATCAGGGCGACCACCGGGAGCACCACGGCCAGGCCGAGGCCGACCAGCACCGGCGGGCCCCACTCGCCCGGATCCACCCCGAGCGCGCGGGAGAGGACGGCGAGCAGCACCAACACCACGGGCAGCGGCAACAGCAGCAGGAACCGGCGACGCCCGAACAGCCCCCGCACGGTGATCCAGGAAACGGTAGACATGTGTTCAGGCCTCCACCAGGTAGGAGAAGACGCTCTCCAGGGACTCGTCCTCGGGCACCAGTTGCCGCACCCGGATGCCCTCCGCCAGGGCGATCTTCGGCAGGACGCGGGTGAACGCGCCGTAGTCGCCGGCCCGCACGGTCAACCCGGTGCGGCCCAGCTCGACCCCGGTCACCGACGCCTCGGCCATCAGCGCCACGGCGAGCGCCCGGTCGTCGGTGGAGTGCACGGCGAAGACGTGCGGCCGGTTGGTCATCAGCCGGCGGATGGTGCGGAAGTCGCCGGAGGCGGCCAGCCGGCCGGCGACCATCACCTGGACGGTGCCGGAGACCTGCTCGACCTCCTCCAGGATGTGCGAGCTGAACAGGATGGTGCGGCCGGCGTCGCCGAGGCGGTGCAGCAGCTCCATCATGTGCAGCCGCTGGCGCGGGTCCATCCCGTTGAACGGCTCGTCGAGCAGCAGCACCTGCGGCTCGTGCACCAGCGCCGCCGCCACCCGGGCACGCTGCCGCATGCCTTTGGAGTAGGTGCCGATCCGGCGGTCCTGCGCGCCCTCCATCTCCACCAGGGCGATGGCCTTTCGGGCCGCCTCCGCCGGGTCCGGCAGCCGGTGCAGCTTCGCGCTGGCCAGCACGAACTCGTGCGCGGTGAGGAAGGTGTGCACCGCCTCCCGCTCGCTGACCAGGCCGAGCCGGCGGTAGACGTCGGGATTGCGCCAGGTGGGCCGGCCGTCCAGGCTCACCGCACCGCGCGACGGGGCCAGGAAGCCCGCCATCATGTGCAGCAGGGTGGTCTTGCCCGCGCCGTTCGGGCCGAGCAGGCCGGTGACCCCGGGGCCGAGGCTCATGCTGACGTCGTTGACCGCCACCACGTTGCCGTACCAGCGGGAGACGCCGGCGAGGTCGAGGGTGCTGGTGGCGGTCGGTGTCGCCGCCGTCTGGTTGGCGCTGATCGTGGTCATCGGGCGGCCACCTTCCGGTATCGCAGCAGCAGCAGGGCGACGCAGCCGGCCACGAGCAGCACGGCGGCGACCGCGTAGACGGGACCGAAGTCGCCGATCGGCACTCCGCCGCCCTGGCCCTCGGGCACCAGCAGGTCACCGAGCGCCCAGGTGCCCACGCCGCCCACCAGTGTCGACGGCGAGGCGAGGAAGGCCAGTTCGTTGACCGCCGTGGACGGCATGATCGACAGGGTGCCGACGATCGGCGTGGTCATCAGGAACACGGCCACGATCCCACCGGCGGCGAACGCCCGCTTGCCGGTGCAGGAGGCGACCAGCAGCCCGACCGAGGCGAAGACCACCGCCCAGAGCCCGGCGTAGAGCAGGCCCGGCAGCAGGTCGAGCAGCTCGTTCCAGACCCCGCGCATGCCGTTGCCGGTGGTGAAGGCGGCGCCCAGGAACATCACCAGTTGCGGCCCGCCGAGCAACAGCCAGAGCGCGGTCGCCAGCGCCAGCAGCTTGGCCAGCGGGTAGTCCGACCGGGGCAGCGGCCGGGAGAAGTAGAGCGGCAGCACCCCGCTGAGCAGGTCGCGGGAGACCAACTCGGGCGCGACCACCGCGACGAAGAAGATGACCAGCCAGCTCATGTTGTCGGCGAACTGGGCGTAGGTCATCACCACCTCGCCGACCTGGCTGCGCACCGCGGTGACGGCGGCGGCCACCACGGTGACGATGCCGACCACCAGCCAGGGGAAGATCTTGGCCTTCGCGCTGCGGCCCAGCCCGAACGCCGTCCGCAGGCCGTGCAGGTAGAGCGCGCCGAAGACGTGCCGGCGGCCCAGCCGGGGGCCGGTGTAGCGCTGGTAGCCGATGTCGTGGATGACGCCGGTCGGCTCAGGCATGGCTGGGCTCCCTCGTGGCGAAGAGTTCGGCCACCCGGTGCCGGCGCTGGTCCAGCCGGTGCAGGGGCAGGTCCAGCTCGGCGACCGCGCCGAGGATCAGGTCGTAGGTGGCGTCGTCGGCGAGCTCGACGAGCAGCAGCCGGCCGTCCCGACGGACCGGCAGGTCGAGCGCGGCCAGCCGCGCGGCCAACTCCTCCGTGCCCTCGCTGACCTCGACGGCGAGCACGTCGATGGCCGAGGTCATGGCGGAGATGTGGTCGGCGCGCAGCAGCCGCCCGCCGTCGATGGCGACGAGGGTGTCGCAGATCCGCTCCACCTCGCCCAGCAGGTGCGAACAGACCAGCACGGAGATGCCGAACTCGGTGCCGATCCGGTGCACCAGCGCCAGCATGGCGTCCCGGCCGGCCGGGTCGAGGCCGTTGGTCGGCTCGTCGAGCAGCAGCAGGTCGGGGTCGTGCACCAGGGCCTGGGCGAGCTTGACCCGCTGCTTCATGCCGGTGGAGTAGCCGCCGACCGGGCGGTAGCGCTCCTCGTAGAGTCCCACGTGCCGCAGCGCCTCGGAGGCCCGCTCCCGGGCGACCGTACGCGGCAGGCCGCTGACCCGGCCGAGGTGGGTGACCAGCTCGGCGGCGGACAGGTCCGGTGGCAGGGCGTCGTGCTCGGGCATGTAGCCGACCCGGGCGCGGACCTGGGCCGAGGCGGTGGTCGGGTCGAGGCCGAGCACCCGGACCCGGCCGCTGGTCGGGGCGAGGAGGCCGAGCAGGATCTTGATCAGGGTCGACTTGCCGGCGCCGTTCGCGCCGACCAACCCGATGATCCCCGGCTCGACCGCGACGGTCAGGTCGGCCAGCGCGGTGACCCCACCCCCGTACGTCTTGGTCAGCGACTCGGTCGCGATCAGTGTCACGTCCTACAGCGTAGGGAGCTGACACCCGCCGTGGGCAGCGGCTCGCCCCGGGCGCTCCCCTGATCCTGGCAGCCCGCGTCCCCTAGGGTCCGGCCCTGACGGGCGGCCTCGCCGGCCCGGCACGTTTCGCCCGGTGGAGTGGCGCTCTCGACCGATCGCCGACCGGCTGAGAAACTGTGTGCCGGCCAGTGGGGTTTGGGGGATGGATGAGCAACGGCTGGGTGCTGCCCGACGAGGTGCTCCGGGACGCGCCGGCGTACACGCCGCGCCCTGGCGAGCTGGCCGACCTGGAGCTGCTGCTGACCGGGGCGTACACCCCGCTGGCCGGCTTCATGACCCGCGCCGATCTGGTCTCGGTGAGCCGCCGGAGCCGGCTCGCCGACGGTTCGCCGTGGCCGGTGCCGGTGACCCTCCAGGTGCCCACCGCGCTCGCCCAGGGCCTCGACCCGCGCGACGAGGCCCGCCGCACCCTGGTGCTCACCGACGGGGAGGGCGCGCCGGTCGCGGCGCTGGAGGTCGCCGACGCGTGGCAGGTCCGCGACGGGGTGGCCGGCGTCGGGGGCACGGTCCGCCGGCTCGGCGACGGCGGCCACGGTCCGTTCCAGCGGCTGCGCCGCACCCCCGAGGAGGTACGCCCGCTGCTGCCGTCCGGTCGGGTGCTCGGAGTGGTCGCCGACCGGCCGCTGCACCGGCCGCAGCTCGCCCAGATCGCCCACGCGGTCCGCACGCTCGGCGCCCACCTGCTGGTCATGATCCCGGTCGGCGAGGACGGCCTCGGCGGGTTGCCCCCGGAGGCGCTGGTGCGCAGCGTCTTCGCCGCCCGGGACCGGATGCCGCCGGTCACGCTCGTCGCCGTGCCGCTGTCCCGTCGGCGCGACGAGATCAGCGACGCGCTGCTGCGGGCCCGGGTGTCGGCGGCGTACGGCGTCACGCACCTGCTCTCCACCGGCGAGATGCTCTCCGGCGCCGGCCTGCGGGTGCTGGTGCCGCGCGAGCTGGCCTACGACAACCGCGACGGGCAGTGGCGCTGGCGGGAGGACATTCCGCCGCGTAACCGGCGCCTGGCGCTGACCCAGCCGGAGATCGACGACCTGCTGGACCGGGGCTTCCCGCTGCCCGAGTGGCACACCCCGCCGGCGGTGGCGAAGGAGCTGGCCCGGGCCCGGCCGCCGCGACGGCACCGGGGCCTGGTGATCTTCCTGACCGGGCTCTCCGGCTCCGGCAAGTCGACGATCGCCCGGGGCCTGGCGGACGTGCTGCGCGAGCAGGGCGACCGGACGATCACGCTGCTCGACGGGGACGTGGTGCGCCGCGAACTCTCCGCCGGCCTGGGCTTCAGCAAGGCCGACCGGGACCTCAACGTGCGGCGGATCGGCTGGGTGGCGGCCGAGATCGCCCGGCACCACGGTGTCGGCATCTGCTGCCCGATCGCCCCGTACGCCCAGGCCCGCGCGACGGCCCGGGAGATGGCGCTGACCGCCGGCGCGGGCTTCCTGCTGGTGCACGTGGCGACCCCGCTGGAGGTCTGCGAGCAGCGCGACCGCAAGGGCCTCTACGCGCGGGCCCGGGCCGGCCTGCTCACCGGGATGACCGGCATCGACGACCCCTACGAGGAGCCGACCGACGCCGACCTGGTCGTCGACACCAGCGACCTGACGATCGACGAGGCGGTCGAGTCCGTCCTGCACCATCTGACCGAGACGGGATGGGTCGAGCCCCGCCTCGGGTCCATCTGATCGCGGCGTCGCCATCTCCTCGATCGTTGAGCTTTCCGCCGCCCACGTACTGGTCACCGACGACCGGCTGCCCGCCGAGCGCGGCGGGCGCTCGACGACCGGGTGGGTGAGCTGGTGATCGTGCCCGCGACGGGCTCGGCACGGATGGCCACGACGACAGGTGAGGGGATGGCGAGGTGAAGCGCACCGCGATGGCGCTGGCCGACGGCCGGGAGCTGATCTACTTCGACGAGCGGGACGACGCCGTCCGGGACCAGCCGGACCGGCGCGAGCTGCCCCCGCCGCCGCCCGCGTCACAGCTGCGCCTCGACCCGCTGACCGACGAGTGGGTGGCCGTCGCCGTGCACCGGCAGACCCGCACCTTCCTTCCACCGGCCGACCAGTGCCCGCTCTGCCCCAGCACCGAAGGTCGGCAGAGCGAGATTCCGGCGCCCGACTACGACGTCGCCGTCTTCGAGAACCGGTTCCCCGCGCTGAGCGGCCGGGTGGCCGACGAGCCAGCCGAGATCACCCCGTTCACCCCGGTCCTGCCCGGCCGGGGCCGTTGCGAGGTGGTCTGCTTCACCGACGACCACCACGCCTCCTTCTCCTCCCTCCCGCCGCGTCGGGTGCGCACCGTCCTCGACGCGCTCGCCGACCGCACGGCGGTGCTCGGCGAGCTACCCGGGGTGGAGCAGGTGTTCTGCTTCGAGAACCGGGGCGTGGAGATCGGCGTGACCCTGCACCACCCGCACGGTCAGATCTACGCGTACCCCTTCGTGACCCCGCGGACCCGGGCGCTGCTGGCCGCCTCCCGCCGGCACGCGGAACGCACCGGTGGGCGCAACCTCTACGCCGACGTGCTCACCGCCGAGCGGGCCACCGGCGACCGGGTGGTCGCCGGCAACGAACACTGGACGGCGTACGTCCCGGCGGCGGCCCGCTGGCCGTTCGAGGTGCACGTGGCCCCGCACCGGCCGGTGCCGGACATCCCCGCGCTCGACGACGCCGAGCGGGACGCCTTCGGGCCGCTCTACCTGGACCTGCTACGCCGTTTCGACGGGCTGTTCGACCTGCCGATGCCCTACATCGCCGCCTGGCACCAGGCGCCGGTACGCGTCGACCGCGAACTGGGCCACCTGTACCTGCAACTGTTCAGCATCCGGCGCGCGAAGGACAAGCTGAAGTACCTGGCGGGCTCGGAGTCCGGGATGGGCGTCTTCATCAACGACATCGCCCCCGAGCGTGCCGCCGAACTCCTCCGCACCGCGTGAAAGGTAGCCGGTGGCGGATGAAGTGTGGAGACAGGGCGCGGGGGGCCCGGGACAGGGCCCCCCGCAGGGAAGGAACGGCTGGCTGTGCGCGACAGCCGGGAAGGCTGGCTGATCGGCACGCTTACCGCGAGGCGATCGCGGTCAACCTTCCTGGACGCGACTGGCATCTCGTCCACCCAGGTCAACGAGGCGCGCCGAGGTAGGTGACGCAATCGGCGTGTCATCCCACGACACGCCGGTCACCAGCCCTCGACTCCCCGCTCCGGCCGTTGCCGACGGACCGGCCGACGGAAGGCGGGAACGGCGGAGCCCGCCGGCGGGATGCCGGCGGGCTCCGGTGTGACACGGCGGCAGCACCACTGGAGTGCCGCCCGAGGGGCGCGTGGAGGATCAGGCGGAGAGCCTGCGCGCCAGGTTCTCGTCCAGCGCGTTCATGAACTCGTCGGTGGTCAGCCACGGGGCGTCCCGCGAGATGAGCAGCGAGAGGTCCTTGGTCATCTGGCCGCCCTCGACGGTGTCGACGATGACCTGCTCCAGAATGTTGGCGAACTCGGTGACCGCCGGGGTGTCGTCCAGCTTGCCCCGGTGGGCCAGGCCCCGGGTCCAGGCGTAGATCGACGCGATCGGGTTGGTCGAGGTCTTCTCGCCCTTCTGCCACTGCCGGTAGTGCCGGGTGACCGTGCCGTGCGCGGCCTCGGCCTCGACGGTACGGCCGTCCGGGGAGAGCAGCACCGAGGTCATCAGGCCCAGCGAGCCGAAGCCCTGCGCGACGGTGTCGGACTGCACGTCACCGTCGTAGTTCTTGCAGGCCCAGACGTAGCCGCCCTCCCACTTGAGCGCGGCGGCGACCATGTCGTCGATCAGCCGGTGCTCGTAGGTGATGCCGACGGCATCGAACTCGGCCTTGAACTCGTTCTCGAACACCTCGGCGAAGATGTCCTTGAACCGGCCGTCGTACGCCTTGAGGATGGTGTTCTTGGTGGACAGGTAGACCGGGTAGTTGCGGTCCAGGCCGTAACGGAACGAGGCGCGGGCGAAGTCCCGGATCGACTCGTCGTAGTTGTACATGCCCATGGCGATGCCGCCGCCGGGGAAGTTGGCGACCTCCATCTCCATCGGGGCGCCGCCGTCGGCCGGGGTGTAGGTGACGGTGACCTTGCCCGGGCCCGGGACGACGAAGTCGGTGGCCTTGTACTGGTCACCGTGGGCGTGCCGGCCGATGATGATCGGCTTGGTCCAGCCGGGGACCAGCCGCGGCACGTTGGACATGATGATCGGCTCGCGGAAGACGACGCCGCCGAGGATGTTGCGGATCGTGCCGTTCGGCGACCGCCACATCTTCTTCAGGCCGAACTCCTCCACCCGGGCCTCGTCCGGGGTGATGGTCGCGCACTTGACGCCGACGCCGTGCTCCTTGATGGCGTTGGCGGCGTCGACGGTGACCTGGTCGTCGGTCTCGTCGCGGTGCTGGATCGAAAGGTCGTAGTAGTGCAGGTCGACGTCGAGGTAGGGCAGGATCAGCTGCTCCCGGATCTGCTTCCAGATGATCCGGGTCATCTCGTCGCCGTCGAGCTCAACGACCGGGTTGTTTACCTTGATCTTCGCCATCGGCCGGCGCTCCTCTCGGGGGACACGTGCTCAAGCAGTACGAGCGTACTGGAAACTGGTCGGCAGCCCCCAGCCGGCCTCGGTTGGGGCCGGAACGAACGGAGGTGCGCGGCACAGGAGAGCACTGGCATGATCGCCGGATGCCGCTGAGCCGCATCCTCGGGTCTATCACGGTCACCGCGCTCACCGACGGCGAGGGGCCGTTCTTCCAACCCCGCGCGGAGGCGTTCCCGGACGCCACGCCGGAGCACTGGCGCGCCGCCGACCTGCGGGATCCGGCCACGGTGACCGCCGACGGGCGGTGGTGGCTGCCGTTCCGCAGCTTCGCCATCCGCGCCGGGGACGGGCCGGTGACCCTGGTCGACGCCGGGATCGGCCCGGCCGACTCCCCCGCCGCCGGCTGGGCGCCGGTGCCCGGCCGGCTGCCGGCCGAACTCGCCGCCGCCGGCATCGACCCGGCCGACGTACGCACGGTGGTGCTCACCCACCTGCACACCGACCACATCGGTTGGGCGGTCACCGGCTCACCGGGCACGCCGTACTTCCCCAATGCCGACTACCTGCTCCAGCGGGCCGAACTGGCCGCCGTGGGGCACCTCAACCCGGGACTGTCGGCCGGCCTCATCGCGCCGTTGCGCGCCGCCGGCCAGCTCCGGGTGGTCGACGGCCCGGAAAGGCTCGATCCGACCGTACGGCTGCTGCCGACGCCGGGACACACACCCGGACACCAGTCGGTGCTGTTGGAGGTCGGCGACGAACGGCTACTGGTCACCGGCGACCTGCTGGTGCACGCCGTGCAACTGGTCGACCCCGAGTTGGCATACGCCCACGAGGAGGACGCCGCCGCGGCGCGTGCCTCGCGGGTGGCGCTGCTGCGCGACCTGGCCGCGCGCGGCCCCGCAGTGCTCGCCACCCCGCACCTGGGCGAGGCGTTCGTGCCGCTGTAGGCCGGGGCGACGTCGAAGGGGGCACGCCAGCGGACCGGTGTGCCCCCTTCGAGGAACGGATCACATGGAGGCGACGTCGCCCTGCTTGGCGCGGACGGCCTCGGCGGCCTCCTTCAGGCTGGCCAGCTCGTCGGCGTCCAGGTCGGTCTCGACGACCCGCTTGATGCCCTCGGCACCGATCGCGGCCTCGACACCCAGGTAGACGCCGGAGATGCCGTACTCGCCGTCGACCCACGCGCAGACCGGCATGACCTCGCCGGAGTCCTCCGCGACGGCCTTGGCCATCCGGGCGGCGGCGGCGGACGGCGCGTAGTAGGCCGAACCGGTCTTCAGCAGCGCGACCACCTCGGCGCCGCCGTTGCGGGTCTTGACGACCAGCTCCTCGATCTGCTCGGCCGGCATCGCCTCACGCAGCGGCTTGCCGTCGACCGTGCTCTGCGACGGCACCGGCACCATCGTGTCGCCGTGCGAGCCGAGGGTCAGGGTCTTCACCGACTTCACCGGTACGCTCAGCGCCTCGGCCACGAAGTTGGTGAACCGGGCGGTGTCCAGCATGCCGGCCTGGCCGAGCACCCGGTTCTTCGGGAACTGCGTGGCGAGCTGGGCCAGCGCGGTCATCTCGTCCAGCGGGTTGGACACGACGATGACGACGGCGTTCGGGGCGTACTTGGCGACGTTCTCGGAGACCTGACGGACGATCTTGGCGTTCGTCGCCAGCAGGTCCATCCGGCTCATGCCCGGCTTGCGCGGCAGACCGGCGGTGATCACCACGACGTCCGAGCCCTCGATCGCCTCGTAGCCCTCGCCGTTCGGGCCGGTGGTCGCGCCGACCACCTTGGTCTCGAAGCCCTCGATGGCACGCGACTGGTTGAGGTCCAGAGCGAGACCCGCGGGCTTGCCCTCCACGATGTCGGTGATCACAACGGTGTCGAAGACGTCGTACTCGGCCAGGCGCTGCGCGGTGGTGGAGCCGTAGAAGCCGGCCCCGACGACAGTGACCTTCTTACCCATGGTCGTCCCACTCCCTGCTACCAGTCGGTTTTCCGGACCGTATCAGTCATCCTGGCACCGAACAGGCCAGGGGCGGCGGCCATCGCCGGGATGGGGCGAACGTCACCGCCGTCCGGCTGCCGGACGGGGCCCGGCGGGCGCTCAGTCGCGCTCGGCCCGCTCCACGACGTTGGTCAGCAGCATCGCCCGGGTCATCGGGCCGACACCGCCCGGCATGGGCACCAGCTTGCCGGCCACCTCTGCCGCCTCCGGGGCGACGTCGCCGGTGTAGCGACCCTTGCCGTCCGGGCCGATCACGCGGGTGATGCCGACGTCGACCACCGCCGCGCCCGGGGCGACCATGTCGGCCGTGAGCAGGCCCGGCACGCCGGCCGCCACGATGATGATGTCGGCGGCCCGGGTGTGTGCGGCCAGGTCGAGGGTGCCCGTGTGGCAGAGGGTCACGGTGGCGTTCTCGCTGCGCCGGGTGAGCAGCAGGCCGAGCGGGCGGCCGACGGTGTTGCCGCGACCGACCACGGCGACCTTGGCCCCGCGCAGCGCCACGTCGTGCCGGCGGAGCAGCTCGACGATGCCGCGCGGGGTGCAGGGCAGCGGGCCGTCGTAGCCGAGGACGAGCCGGCCGAGGTTGACCGGGTGCAGGCCGTCGGCGTCCTTGTCGGGGTCGATCAGCTCCAGCACCCGCTGGGTGTCGAGGTGGCCCGGCAGTGGCAGCTGGACGATGTAGCCGTGGCACGCCGGGTCGGCGTTCAGCTCGGCGAGCACGGCGTCGACCTGCTCCTGGGTCGCGTCGGCCGGCAGCTCCCGGCGGATCGAGGCGACGCCCACCTCCGCGCAGTCGCGGTGCTTGCCGTTGACGTACGCCTGGGAGCCGGGGTCCGCGCCGACCAGGACGGTGCCCAGCCCGGGGGTGATGCCGCGTTCGGCCAGTGCCTTGACCCGTGTCCGCAGCTCGTCCTTGATCTCGGCCGCGGTCGCCTTGCCGTCCAGAAGCGTCGCCGTCACGCCCAGATCGTCTCACGGTGCACGGCCGGTGATCCGACGACCTGCGGCAGCCGCCAAGCGATCACGAAGAGTTACGTGCTGTTCATCACTGTGAGTTACCTACAGGCGGCCAAAACCCTGCCGGATCTGGACGCCGGAGCGGATCCGGGGACGGTGACGCCGGCCCGCCACGAAACGACGCAGAGGGGCACGGCGATCGCGGGTGCCGTCCATGACACCCGGAAGTTTCCGCATTACAGCGGCAGTATCGCCGGTCAGAGCCTATAGCAGAACGGGGCCGGCGGGGCAAGACCACCCCGGCGACTCCGTTATCGGTTCGCAACCCGCCCGTTGTCGATCGCCCACCGGCGACCTACCGTTGCCCATCGTTGCGCAAAGTAAACCCAGCGCCGGGCCTGACTGCGCAGCGTGAGGAGATGAGGAGGCTGTATGCGTGTTCGTAGGCTCGCTGCCTGGACCGCCCTCCCGCTCGCGGTGACCCTGGGCCTGGTGGCCTGCGGCTCGGGCGGCGATGGTGGATCCGGCGAGAGCAACCCCGACGCGGCCGTGCGGATCGAGATCGCCGAGCCGCAGCACCTGGTGCCGACCAACACCAACGAGACGAGTGGGTCACAGGTGCTCTCCGCCCTGTTCAGCCCGCTGGTCGACTACGACGAGGCCAACAAGCCGTACGAGGTGGCGGCCGAGTCGGTGACGTCCGAGGACAACACGACCTGGACGGTCAAGCTGAAGGACGGCTACACCTTCCACAACGGCGAGAAGGTCGTCGCTGACAACTACGTCGACGCCTGGAACTACGGCGCCTACGCCCCGAACGGCCAGAACTCCAGCTACTTCTTCGAGAAGATCGCCGGCTACGAGGACATGCAGGGCGAAGCCCCGAAGGCCAAGACGCTCACCGGGCTGAAGAAGGTCGACGACCTGACCTTCACCGTCACGCTGTCCCAGCCGTACAGCGAGTTCAGGACCATGCTCGGCTACACCGCCTTCTACCCGATGCCGAAGGCCGCGTTCTCCGCGCCCGGCGTGCTGGCCGAGGGCTACGAGCAGGCGCCGGTCGGTCAGGGCCCGTTCAAGATGAAGGGCACCTGGCAGCACGACGCCAAGGTCGAGGTCGAGAAGTACGACGCCTTCCCCGGCGAGAAGCCGAAGGTGGCCGGAGTCGAGTTCCGGATCTACCAGCAGCCGACCGCCGCGTACGCGGACGTGCTCTCGGACAACCTGGACGTCATCAAGACCATCCCGACCGAGAACCTCTCGACGGCCGGCACCGACCTCGGCGACCGGTTCAAGCAGAGCCCGGCCTCGTCGTTCCAGTTCCTGGCCTTCCCGACCTTCGAGAAGGAATTCAGCAACCCGGACGTGCGCAAGGCCATCTCGATGGCGATCGACCGGGACGAGATCACCAAGTCGATCTTCAAGGACTCGCAGCAGCCGGCCCGCTCGTTCGTCTCGCCGGTCGTCGCGGGCTACCGCGACAACACCATCGGCGAGGCCGGCGAGTTCGACCCGGCCAAGGCCAAGGCGCTGTACCAGGCCGCAGGCGGCCCGGCGAAGATCGAGCTGTCCTACAACGGCGACGGCGGTCACAAGGACTGGATCGACGCGACCTGCAACCAGCTCAAGAGCAACCTGGGCGTGGACTGCGTGGGCACCGCCGAGCCGAAGTTCGCGGACCTGCTGACCAAGGTCAAGGACAAGCAGCCGGTCGGCATGTTCCGGCTGGGCTGGGTCATGGACTACCCGTCCATGGAGAACTACCTGGGCCCGCTGTACAGCAGCAACGGCTCGACGAACTACTACGGCTACAGCAACCCGGAGTTCGACAAGTTGCTCGCCGAGGGCTCCAGCGCCGCGAACGAGGAAGAGGCGATCAAGAAGTACCAGGCGGCGGAGGACCTGCTGGCGCAGGACCTGCCGGTGATCCCGCTGCGGTACGGCCAGAACAACTTCGGCCACTCGACCAAGGTCACGAACGTGGAGATGGATCTCTTCGACCGGATCGACCTGCTGAAGATCGAGGCCGTCAAGTAGCAACCACGGCATGACGGGTCGGGCCATCGGCGGACGGTGGCCCGACCCGCCATCTTCTTTGCCCTTTTTCAGAGAGACTGCCAAGTATGTTCCGCTTCATCCTTCGGCGTCTGCTCCAGATGATCCTCGCGTTCTTCGGAACCACGCTGATCGTCTACGCGCTGATGTTCGCCGGCCAGGGCGACCCGATCCAGGCGCTCGCCGGCGAACGCCCGGTCACGGCGGCGCAGCGGGCATACCTGACGGAGAAGTTCCACCTCGACCGGACCGGCGTCGGCGGCTTCTTCTACCGCTACTTCGACTACCTCAAGAACCTGCTCCAGGGTGACCTCGGGCAGTCCCTCACCGGACGCTCGATCAGCGACATCCTGGCCGCCGCCTGGCCGGTCACGATCAAGCTGGCGCTGATCGCCATGGTGGTCACCATCGTCTTCGGAGTCACTGCGGGGGTGCTCGCCGGGATCCGGCGGGCCAGCATCTTCGACAACTCGACGCTGGTGCTGACCCTGCTGGTGCTCGGCATCCCGACGATCGTGCTCGCACCGCTGGCCCAGTACCTCCTCGGCGTCAGGTGGCAGCTCTTCCCGCCCACCGCCGGCGCCGACCCCGACCTGTACGCGCTCCTGCTGCCAGGCATCGTCCTCGGCTCGCTCTCGCTGGCCACCGCGCTGCGGCTGACCCGGACGTCGGTGGCCGAGAACCTGCGCGCCGACTACGTCCGCACCGCCCGATCCAAGGGCCTGGTGAAACGGCGGATCGTCAGCGTCCACGTGCTGCGCAACTCGCTCATCCCGGTGGTCACCTTCCTCGGCGTCGAGCTGGGCAACCTGATGAGCGGCGCGATCATCACCGAGGGCGTGTTCAACATCCCCGGTGTCGGCTTCAACCTCTACCGCGGCATCCGCACCGAGGACGGCCCGCTGGTGGTGGGCATCGTCAGCGTGCTCGTCGTGGTCTACCTCGTCTCCAACCTGGTGGTGGACGTCCTGTACGCCGTACTCGACCCGAGGATCCGCTATGAGTGAGCGCAGCGAACGAATCGGCAGCGCAGTGTTTCGTGCCGGCGCCGAGCGCAGCGAGGTGCGGGCATGAGTGAGCGCAGCGAACGAATCATCAACGCAGCGTTTCGTGCCGGCACAGAGCGAAGCGAGGGGCCGGCATGAGTGACTTCGAGACCGTCGCCGCCAGCGAGAACCAGGCCGCACGGCGGGGGCCGTCGGGTGAGCCGGGCGCACCGGGCCAGGTCGGCGTACCGCAGAAGCCCCGCAGCCTGGCCGGCGACGCCTGGCGCGACCTGCGCCGCAAACCGATCTTCTGGATCAGCCTCATCCTGGTCGTGCTGGTCGCCGCCATGGCCGCCGTTCCCGGTCTGTTCACCACGAACGACCCGCGCGACTGCCTGCTGGCCCGCCAGCACGCCGGCCCGTCCGGCGGAGCGATCTTCGGGTACGACTTCCAGGGCTGCGACACGTACTCCCGGGCGGTGTACGGCGCTCGCGCGTCGCTGCTGGTCGGCGCGCTCTCCGCGCTGTTCACCGGCCTGATCGCGCTCACCGTGGGGATGCTGGCCGGCTACTTCGGCCGCTGGGTCGACGCGGTGCTCTCCCGGGTGATCGACATCGTGCTCGGCATTCCGCTCCTGCTCGCCGCGATCGTGCTGCTCAAGCGGGTCAACAGCGACAGCCCGGCGGTCCGGATCGGCGCGGTGATCTTCGTGCTGGCGCTCCTCGGCTGGACCACCGCCGCCCGCGTCGTCCGCTCCTCGGTGATCACCGCCAGGGAGCAGGACTACGTCGCGGCGGCCCGGATGCTCGGCGCCGGCGACGGCCGGATCATGCTGCGGCACATCCTGCCCAACGCGCTGGCCCCCGCGATCGTGGTGCTGACCATCGCCCTCGGCTCGTTCATCGCCGCCGAGGCGACGCTGAGCTTCCTCGGCATCGGGCTCAAGGCACCGACCATCTCGTGGGGCATCGACATCGACGCGGGCCGGGTGCACATGCGGGAGTCGGCCACCCCGCTGCTGGTCCCGTCGGTCTTCCTCGCGCTGACCGTACTGGCGTTCATCATGCTCGGCGACGCGATCCGCGACGCCTTCGACCCGAAGCTGCGGTGACGGATGCGAACGAGCGCAGCGAGCCCCGCAGTCGCAAGCGAAAGGCAGGCACCCGTGCGAGCGCGAGGAGTGAGCGCAGCGAGCCCCGCAGTCGCAAGCGAAAGGCAGGCACCGTGAGTCAGTCCGCCGTCCAACCCACGCCGGCCTCCCCGACGCCCGAGGGCGGGCACCTGTTGGACGTACGGGACCTGCACATCGAGTTCCGCACCGGCGAGGGCGTGGCCAGGGTGATCAACGGGGTCTCGTACCACCTCGACCCTGGCGAGACGCTCGCCGTGCTCGGCGAGTCGGGCTCCGGTAAGTCGGTCACCGCCCAGGCGATCATGGGCATCCTCGACACTCCGCCAGCCGTGATCCGCTCCGGCGAGGTCCTCTACCAGGGGCGGGACCTGCTGAAGCTGCCGGAGGAGCAGCGCCGGCAGGTGCGCGGCAAGGAGATCGCGATGATCTTCCAGGATGCCCTCTCCGCGCTGAACCCCGTCTTTCCGGTGGGCTGGCAGGTCGGCGAGACGCTGCGCCAGCGCGAGGGCATGTCGAAGGCGGACGCCCGCCGCCGGGTCGTCGAGCTGATGGACCTGGTGCGGATCCCGGGGGCCGCCAACCGGCTCGGCGACTATCCGCACCAGTTCTCCGGGGGCATGCGGCAGCGCGTCATGATCGCGATGGCGCTGGCCATGAACCCGAAGGTGCTGATCGCCGACGAACCGACCACGGCCCTGGACGTCACCGTGCAGGCCCAGATCATGGATCTGCTGGCCGACCTCCGCCGCGACCTCGACATGGCGATGATCCTGATCACCCACGACCTCGGCGTGGTCGCCGGCGTCGCGGACCGGATCGCGGTCATGTACGCCGGCCGGATCATCGAGCACGCCGACGTCCGCTCGTTGTACCGGGCGCCGGCCCACCCGTACACGAAGGGGTTGCTGGAGTCGATCCCGCGGCTGGACGTGCGGGGTCAGGAGCTCTCCACGATCAAGGGGCTGCCGCCCAACCTGATGCGGATCCCGTCCGGCTGCCCCTTCCACCCCCGGTGCCCGTACGTGCAGCAGGTCTGCGTCGACGTGGTGCCGCACGACCTGGTCCTGGACGACGGCCGGACCAGCGCGTGCCATTTCG
Organism: Micromonospora peucetia; assembly: GCF_900091625.1. Classification (NCBI taxonomy): domain Bacteria; kingdom Bacillati; phylum Actinomycetota; class Actinomycetes; order Micromonosporales; family Micromonosporaceae; genus Micromonospora; species Micromonospora peucetia. Next base: position 2,987,409 of record NZ_FMIC01000002.1, on the reverse strand, counting down.
CCCAGGAGGTCCGTGATGACAGCGCCCGCTAGCCCCACGAAGGTGCGCGGCGAGACGATCCTCGCCGTCGACGGCCTGGTCAAGCACTTCCCGATCCGCCAGGGCGTGCTGTTCCAGAAGCAGATCGGCGCCGTCAAGGCCGTCGACGGGGTCAGCTTCGAGCTGCGCCGGGGTGAGACCCTCGGGGTGGTCGGCGAGTCCGGCTGCGGCAAGTCGACGCTGGCCCGGCTGCTGATGCGGCTGGAGACGCCGACCGCCGGCCGGGCCACCCTGGAGGGCAGGGACCTGTTCAGGGCCTCCGGCGGCGAGCTGCGCCGGCTGCGGCGCAACATGCAGATGGTGATGCAGGATCCGTACACCTCGCTGAACCCGCGGATGACGGTCGGCGACATCATCGGCGAGCCGTTCGAGATCCACCCCGACGCGGCGCCGAAGGGCAGCCGGCAGCAGCGGGTACGGGAACTGCTCGACGTGGTCGGCCTGAACCCCGAGCACATCAACCGGTACCCGCACCAGTTCTCCGGCGGTCAGCGGCAGCGCATCGGCATCGCCCGCGCCCTCGCCCTGCGGCCCGAGATCATCGTCTGCGACGAACCGGTCAGCGCCCTGGACGTGTCGATCCAGGCGCAGGTGATCAACCTGTTGGAGAAGCTCCAGGACGAGTTCGGCCTGTCGTACATCTTCATCGCGCACGACCTGTCCGTGGTCCGGCACATCTCGGACCGGGTCGCGGTGATGTACCTCGGCAAGATCGTGGAGATCGGCACCGAGGACGAGATCTACGAGCGGGCCACCCACCCGTACACCCAGGCGCTGCTCTCGGCCGTGCCGGTGCCGGACCCGGAGGCCCGCGACCAGCAGTCCATGATCCGACTCACCGGCGACGTGCCGAGCCCCGCCGACCCGCCGAGCGGCTGCCACTTCCGCACCCGCTGCTGGAAGGCCCAGGAGGTCTGCGCCACCCAGGAGCCCCACACGGTCCTCCGCGCGGCGGACCCACACCCCTCGGCCTGCCACTTCGCCGAGATCCGCCCCACCCCCTAACCCCCCACACCCACACCCACACCCACACCCACACCCACACCCACACCCACGATCTTGCACTTAATGCCCACAGCCTGTCCGATTTCACCTATACGCCGGGGCACAACGTGCAAGATCGACGCGGGGCGAAGCCTCGGCGCCGCCGATCTTGCACTTTGCGCCCGCAGATTGCCCGCTTCGACCGGAATACCCGGGCGGAAAGTGCAAGATCGACGCGGGGTGGGGGTGGGGTGGGGTGGGGTGGGGGTGGGGTGGGGTGGGGCAGCGCGGGGGGTGGGGTGGGTTAGTGGAAGAAGTGGCGGGTGGCGGTGAGGTACATGGTGACGCCGGCCTCCTTGGCGGCGGCGATGACCTCTTCGTCCCGGATCGAGCCGCCCGGCTGCACGATCGCGCGGACCCCGGCGTCGATGAGGATCTTCGGGCCGTCGGCGAACGGGAAGAACGCGTCCGAGGCGCAGACCGCACCCCGGGCCCGGTCTGCCCCGGCCCGGTTGACCGCGAGTTGCGCCGAGTCGACCCGGTTGACCTGGCCCATCCCGACGCCGACGGTCGCGCCGTCCCTGGCCAGCAGGATCGCGTTGCTCTTCACCGCGCGTACCGCCCGCCAGGCGAAGGCCAGGTCGCGCAGGGTCGCCTCGTCGGCCGGCCCGCCGGTGGCCAGCCGCCAGTTGGCCGGGTCGTCGCCCTCGGCGTCGATCCGGTCGGCCGTCTGCACCAGTACGCCGCCGGTGACCTGCCGCCACTCGGCCGGCAGCGGGTCGAAGGCCGGCGCGTGCAGCAGCCGGATGTTCTTCTTGCCCTGGAGGATCTCCACCGCGCCCTCGTCGAACCCGGGCGCCACCAGCACCTCGGTGAAGATCTCCGAGACCTGCCGGGCCAGCTCGACGGAGACCGGCCGGTTGACGGCGATCACCCCGCCGTACGCGGACACCGGGTCGCAGGCGTGCGCCCTGCGGTGCGCCTCGGCCACGTCGGCGCCGACCGCGATGCCGCACGGGTTGGCGTGCTTGATGATCGCCACCGCCGGCTGGTCGGCGAAGTCGTTGGCCGCCCGCCACGCGGCGTCGGCGTCGACGTAGTTGTTGTAGGACATCTCCTTGCCGTGCAACTGCTCGGCCTGGGCGAGCCCCGCCGGGCTGGACGGGTCGACGTAGAGGGCCGCCGGCTGGTGCGGGTTCTCGCCGTAACGCAGCACCGCCGAGCGGCGCAGCGACAGCCCGGCGAAGTCCGGCCAGCCATTCTCCTCAGGGGCCAGCGTGGCGGCGCACCACTCGGCCACCGCCACGTCGTACTCGGCGATGACGGCGAAGGCACGGGCGGCCAGCACCCGCCGCTGGGCCAGCGTGAAGCCGCCCTCGTCGAGCGCGGCGAGCAGCGCCGGGTACGCGGCCGGGTCGGTCACCACGGCGACCGAGGCGTGGTTCTTGGCTGCCGCCCGGACCATGGCCGGACCACCGATGTCGATCTGCTCCACGCACTCCTCGACGTCGGCACCGGAGGCGACCGTGGCCTGGAACGGGTACAGGTTGGACACCAGCAGGTCGACTCCCGCGATGCCGTGCTCGTCGAGCTGGGCGACGTGGGAGTCCTTGCGGAGGTCGGCGAGGAGCCCGCCGTGCACCTTGGGGTGCAGCGTCTTGACCCGGCCGTCGAGGATCTCCGGGAAACCGGTCACCGTCTCCACCGGGGTCACCGGCACCCCGGCGTCGGCGATGGCGGAGGCCGTGCTGCCGGTCGAGACGATCTCCACCCCGGCCGCGTGCAGCGCCCGGGCCAGCTCGACCAGGCCGGCCTTGTCGTAGACGCTGACCAGCGCCCGCCTGATCGGGCGGCGTACGTCCTGAGTGGAACTCACGGAACAGTGACCTTTCTTCCGGTGATCGTCCAACCTTCGCGGACCAGGCGGCCCACCTGCTCGACGAGCTGGCGCCGCTCGGCTTCCTTGATGCGCTCGGTGAGCGTCTCGACGTCGTCGTCGTCGCACACCGGCACGGCGACCTGCGCGACGATCGGGCCGGTGTCCATTCCGGCGTCGACGAAGAAGAGCGTGGCCCCGGTGACCTTCACGCCGTAGGCGAGGGCGTCGCGCGGGCCGTGGATGCCGGGGAACGCCGGCAGCAGCGTGTTGTGCGTGTTCAGGTAGCGGTCACCGAAGGCGGCCAGGAAGCGCGGGCCGACCAGCTTGAGGAAACCGGCGGAGATGACCAGGTCGGGCCGGTGCTCGGCGACGCGGGCGGTCAGCACGGCGTCCCAGTCCTCGCGGGTGGGGTGGTCGGCGACCCGCTCGACGAAGGTCGGCACCCCGGCCGCGGCGGCCCGGTCGAGGCCCGCGATGCCGTCCCGGTCGGCGCCGACGGCCACCACCCGGGCCCCGTACGCCGGATCGGCGCTCGCATCGAGCAGGGACTGGAGGTTGCTCCCGGAGCCGGAGACGAGGACGACGATGCGGGCGACGGACGCGGGCTCGGTCACCGGGCCAGCCTATCGGGCGGGCCGGGGGGCCCATCCGCTGGGCAATACGACATTCACCGACGACGTGATCGGCCTCGACCAGGTACGCTGCCGGCGCTCGGGCCCGGCGCGCGTCCGGCCCGCACCCGTCAGTGATCCGACGCCCCACCGGGTGTCGAGTGGAATGAGGAGTACGCCGAAATGCAGCCCGGATACCAGCCGCAGCAGCCGCCGTCCGTCGACAACAACATGACGATGTCGATCGTCGCCATCTTCCTCTTCTGGCCGTTGGCCATCCCGGCGATCATCAATGCTTCCAAGGTGAACCCCCTGCTCCAGCAGGGCGACTACGCGGGCGCCCAGGCCGCCGCCGCCGAGTCGAAGAAGTGGTCCAAGTGGGCGCTCATCGTGGGCATCAGCTGGTATGTGATCGTGCTGGTGTGCTGCCTGCTCGGTGGCCTCGCCGGTGTGGTGGGCGGCAGCACCTCCACCAGCAGCTACTGACAGATCGGACGAGGAGTCGCATGCAGCCCGGTTACCCCGGACAGGATCCGTACGGCCAGCAGCCGCACCAGGATCCGGCCGTGCCGCCGCACCACGACCCGTACGCTCCGCCGCCGGCGGCGCCGTACGGTCAGCAGCCCACCTCCGGGCAGCCGAACGACCCGTACGCGGCGCCGCAGTACCCGTACGGCCAGCCGGACCCGTACGGCCAGCCGCCCACCTCGGGTCAGCCCTACGGCCAGCCGCCCACCTCGGGTCAGCCCTACGGCCAGCCGCCCACCTCGGGTCAGCCCTACGGCCAGCCGCCCACCTCGGGTCAGCCCTACGGCCAGCCGGCGCCGGGTCAGCCGTACGGGCAGCAGCCGTACCAGGACCCGTACGGCCAGCAGGCGTACCCACCGCCGATGTACCCGAACGCGGGGTTCGCCGGGAAGGGGCCGGGGCAACAGCAGAACACCCTCGGGCTGGTGTCGATGATCCTCGGCATCGCGTCGATCCCGCTGGTCTGCTGCTATATCGGCATCCCGCTGGGCATCGCCGCGTTGGTGACCGGTTGGCTGGGCAAGCAGAAGGCCGCCCAGGGGCTGGCCGACAACAACGGCCAGGCCCTCGCCGGCCTGATCTGCGGCGCCATCGGCGTCGTGCTGGGCCTGCTCCAGATCGTCGTGCTGAGCCTCGGCGCCTTCGACCTGCCCAATCAGCCCTGAGCGGCACGCGACAGGGGCGTTCCGGCTCGTCCGGGGCGCCCCTTCGGCGTTGTCGGGCCCTCAGCGGGGCGGGCGGGACAGCGCCCGGGTCGCGGCGGCGCCGACCAGCGCCCCGACCGTGACGACCGCGGTCGCCACCGCCGCCACCTGCCAGGCGACCGGCCCCACCTGGGCCAGCCGGCCGCCGCCGAGCGACCCGCCGGAGGCTGCCGCTGCGGCGCCCAGCAGCAGGCCGGCCACCGGGCCGGCGAGCGCCGCCGGCCCGAGCAGCGGCCGCCAGCGCAGCGGCGCCCGGTCGTCGGCGGCGAGCCGGAGCAGCCGGCGGGCGAGCAGCCAACCCGCGGCCATCCCGGCGAGGACCGGCACCGCGAGCAGCCCGGCCCCGAGCCCGTCGACCGGCCCGCGCGGCAGCCCGGCCAGCAGTGGTACGGCCGGCAGCGCCCCCACGGAGACCTCGCTGGTACGCACCGCCGTGTCGGTGCCGACGGCGAAGCCCGGGCCGAGCAGATAGCTGACCGACCAGACCGTGGCGTTGGGCGCGTAGGCGAGGCTGACAAGCGTGATCCCGGCCTGGCCGGCGACCCCGGTGCGGTAGGCCCCGATCAGGTCGGCGGCGTCCCCGCCACCGGTGGCCACGGCGAGCCCCGCCGCGCCGGCCCCGGCGCTGAACAGCAGCAGCCCGGCGACCAGACCGGTGCGGATCCCGTCGCGCAGCGGCTCCGGGGATCGCGCGCCGAGCAGACCGGCCACCTGCGTGGTCCGGGCCGAGCCGACCCCTGCCCCGAGCGTGCCGAGCACCACGAACGTCAGCCCGGCGCGGACCGGTGACGTGCCGACGAGCAGCGCGCCGAGCACCCCGAGCAGCGCGTACGCCAGGCCGACCGCACCGGCGGCGAGGAGCGTCTGCCGGGGTGACCGCCCGCCCCGCGCGCCGATGGCCCGGCTGGCGTGCACGCCCGCCCGGGTCAGCCGCCAGAGCACCAGTGCGGTCAGCGCCAGCGGGGCCAGCCCGAGAGGACCGGCGGCGGTGTCCAGCGGAACGCCGTGCCCGAGCAGCCAGCCGGCCAGCCCGGCGCGGAGCGCGCCCGGCACGGAGGCGGCACCCTCGCTGAGCTGGAAGAGCCAGAGCACGACCACGACCGGCAGCCACGAGGTGAGCGCCGCCCAGCCGGCCGCGACCCCGGCGGCGACGACGAGCGGGGCGCGGCTGCGGCGCGGCTCGCCGGCGCGCGGCCCGGGCACCCGCCGGCCCCGCCCGGCGGGTGCGGCCGGCCGGGCGTCGGGGCCGACTCTCGCGCCGGAGCGGCTGGGCTGATCAGGGGTGACGGAGGACATCGCGTCTACTCTGGCATGTCGGGCCGGCGGTGGCAGTCCGATACCGCCCCGCGGCGGCGACGAGTTCCGTGATCCACCATCCCCCGCCCCCGATCCGGTCTAGCCTCGGGCGCAGGGACGCGACCGAGGGTCGCGGCACCGACGTCCGGAGGAGAGCCGTGAACACTCCGTATCCGCCGCCCCCGCCGCCACCGGCCGCGGCCGGCCAGAACCGTACGGTCCTCTGGGGCGTGCTCGGTATCATCCTCGGCCTGCTCTGCTGCGGCATCCTGGGGATCGTCTTCGGCTACCTGTCGATCCGGGACGCCAAGCGGTTCGGCCAGTCGCCCGTGCTCGGCTACCTGGCAATCGCGTTCGGTGTGCTCAACATCATCGGTAGTGGCATCCTCTGGGCCGGCGGCAACTACCCGCTCTACAACGACTGAGGCCGCCCGCCCCACGACGGCCGGAGGGCCGACCGCGAACGGTCGGCCCTCCGGTCGTACGTCGGTAGTAGGGCTCAGCCCGCGGACATGATCTCCCGCATGAGCTTGGCGGTCTCGGTCGGGGTCTTGCCGACCTTGACGCCGACGGCCTCCAGCGCGCTCTTCTTGGCGTCGGCCGTGCCTGCCGAGCCGGAGATGATCGCGCCGGCGTGACCCATGGTCTTGCCGGGTGGCGCGGTGAAGCCGGCGATGTAGCCGACCACCGGCTTGGTCACGTTCTCCTTGATGAACTCGGCGGCCCGCTCCTCGGCGTCGCCACCGATCTCACCGATCATGACGATCGCGTCGGTGTCCGGGTCGGCCTCGAACGCGGCGAGCGCGTCGATGTGGGTGGTGCCGATGATCGGGTCGCCGCCGATGCCGACGCAGGTCGAGAAGCCGATGTCGCGCAGCTCGTACATCATCTGGTAGGTCAGCGTGCCGCTCTTGCTGACCAGGCCGATGCGGCCGGTGCCGGTGATGTCGGCCGGGATGATGCCGGCGTTGGAGGCACCCGGCGAGGCGATGCCCGGGCAGTTCGGACCGATGATCCGGGTCCGCTCCCCCTTGGCGACGTTGTACGCCCAGAACGCGGCGGTGTCGTGCACCGGCACACCCTCGGTGATCACCACGGCCAGTTCGATCCCGGCGTCGATCGCCTCGACGACCGCGCCCTTGGTGAACTGCGGCGGCACGAAGATCACGGTCACGTCGGCACCGGTCTGTGCCATCGCGTCCGCGACGCCGGCGAAGACCGGCAGCTCGGTGCCGTCGAAGTCGACCGTCTGGCCCGCCTTGCGCGGGTTGACGCCGCCGACGACGTTGGTGCCCGCGGCGAGCATCCGCCGGGTGTGCTTGGAACCCTCGGAACCGGTCATCCCCTGAACGATGACCTTCGAGTCCTTGGTCAGCCAGATAGCCATTGTCAGACCCCCGCAGCCGCCAGCTCGGCGGCCCGCTCGGCCGCGCCATCCATCGTGTCGACCCGCTGGACCAGCGGGTTGTTCGCGCCGTCGAGGATCGCCCGGCCGGCCTCGGCGTTGTTGCCGTCGAGGCGGACGACCAGCGGCTTGGTGACCTGCTCGCCGCGCTGTTCGAGCAGGGCCAGCGCCTGCACGATGCCGTTGGCGACCTCGTCGCAGGCGGTGATGCCGCCGAAGACGTTGACGAAGACGCTCTTCACCGACGGGTCGGAGAGGACGATCTCCAGCCCGTTCGCCATCACGGCGGCGCTCGCGCCGCCGCCGATGTCGAGGAAGTTGGCCGGCTTGACGCCGCCGTGCCGCTCACCGGCGTACGCGACCACGTCGAGGGTCGACATGACCAGGCCGGCGCCGTTGCCGATGATGCCGACCTCGCCGTCGAGCTTGACGTAGTTGAGGTCCTTCGCCTTGGCGGCCTGCTCCAGCGGGTCCACCGCGGCCTGGTCTACCAGCGCCTCGTGGTCCGGGTGCCGGAACGCGGCGTTCTCGTCGAGGGTGATCTTGGCGTCGAGCAGCAGCAGCCTGCCCTCGCCGGTCTTGGCCAGCGGGTTCACCTCGACCAGCGTGGCGTCCTCGGCGACGAAGGCCTTCCACAGGTCCACGGCGACCGCGACGACCTGGTCGGCGACCTCGGCCGGGAAGTTGGCGGCGGTGACGATCTCGCGCGCCTTCGCCTCGTCGACGCCGGTGTTGGCGTCGATCGGGGCCTTGACGACCTTCTCCGGGGTCTCGACGGCGACCTGCTCGATGTCCATGCCGCCGGCAACGCTGGCGATGCAGAGGAAGGTGCGGTTCGCCCGGTCGAGCAGGTAGGAGAAGTAGTACTCCTCGGCCACGTCCGCGGTCACGGTGATCATGACCTTGTGGACGGTGTGGCCCTTGATGTCCATGCCGAGGATGTCCGTGGCGCGGGCCACCGTCTCCTCGGCGCCCTCGGCCAGCTTCACGCCGCCGGCCTTGCCGCGGCCACCGACCTTCACCTGCGCCTTGACGACCACCCGACCGCCGAGGCGTTCGGCGATCGCGCGGGCCTCCTCCGGGGTCGTGGCAACGCCGCCGGCAAGCACGGGCAAGCCGTGCCGCTCGAACAGGTCCCGCCCCTGGTACTCGTACAGGTCCACGTTTGCGCGTCCCGTCCCGTCTCCGCGGCGCGCCGTCGCGCCGCCACCAGCGTATGGAAAACAGTTTGACGCCTGTCATCAGTTGAAACAGGCCATTGGGCGCAGCCTAGCGAGGTGGACACCGCCGGCAACCGAGCGGGTGCGCGTTGTGTGGTAATGCACAATCGGCGGCGGCGCGCGGCCTTTCCGCGACTTCGGCCCGATGTCAGCCGTCCGGGCGATGTTGCCGGGGGTGCGTAACCCCTCCGTCGGGGCGTCGTTGAGTCAGGTGTCGGAGCGCTGATGCAGCGCGGCGACGGGAGACGGCCGATGCCCTGTCGGTCGAGGGGTGGCGGCGGGGCATCGTGCATAGAGGGGCCGGACGTGTGAGGGGTGCGTCCGGCCCCTCCCCCTGTCCGACGTCAGCCGCCGACCGGCCACCGGCCCGCAGTACGCGATCGCCGGCCTGTGCAGTCCGCTCTCGGCCCGCGACCGCCGGTCAGGCGACCGGCTGGGCGACGTTCTGCCGGACCCACTCGACGATCGACTGGGTGGTCGCGCCCGGCGTGAAGATCTTGGCGACCCCGAGCCGCTCCAGCTCCGGCAGGTCGGCGTTGGGGATGATGCCGCCGCCGAACACGACGATGTCGCGGGCGTCGCGCTCACCGAGCAGTTCCAGCACCCGCCGGAACAGCGTCATGTGCGCCCCCGACAGCACGGACAGCCCGACCGCGTCGGCGTCCTCCTGGATCGCGGTCTCCACGATCTGTTCCGGGGTCTGGTGCAGGCCGGTGTAGATGACCTCCATACCGGCGTCCCGAAGGGCACGCGCGACGACCTTTGCGCCACGGTCGTGGCCGTCCAGGCCCGGCTTGGCGACGACGACCCGAACACGAGAGCTCATCAGCGCATCCCTTTCACCGGCTTCGCGGCTTCCTGAACGAACGGTAACCCGACCGACCCGGCCCGGGAAATCCGGGAGGCGAACCTGGCTGCGCGCGGCCCGACCGACCCCACGCCGGACAGGTACGCCCTACCACGACGACCCTCGACGTCAAGCCGGACGACTCCGCCGTTCGGTCACGCTGCGCGACGAACGGGCAGTTAGGGGGACACCGTTCGATGGGTATGAGCCATGACAATCCCGGACGCAAAGGGACAGAACGCGGCGGCAATTCGGCGCTTCGGCTTGTGACGGGACTGGTCGTTGGCTAACGTGTCCACGGTTGTCATCAGGTCCACCGACGGGTGACGACGCGGCCAGCCAACGTTCACCAGTGCTTCACGGGCGTTGGGAAAGCCGCATCGGATCCCCGACAACGGAGGGTGTGCGTGCGCCAGCGCCTGTCGTCTGAGCCCGATCGATATCGCGGTCGCCGCCGCGTACCCACCCCCCCGCGTAGCCGCTACGCAGCCGTCGTCACCACCGCTTTCGTCGGCGCCGGCATCGTCGCCATCGGCGCCGGAGCCCTGCCGGACGCCAAGAGCGTCAGCCCGTCGGTCCTTGACGAGCTCAAGGCCGCCTCGACCATCAACCAGGACGCCGCGGCCCGCGCCGACGCCGACGACCGCGCCTCCCGCGACAGCGACCGGGCCGGAGCAGACGAATCCGCCGAGCCCGAGGCCTGGCTGCTCCCCCTCCAGGGCTACGAGTTCAAATCGCCCTACGGCATGCGCTGGGGCAAGATGCACACCGGCGTCGACCTGGTCGCCCCCGAGGGCACGCCCTACGTCGCCATCCACAGCGGCACCGTCACCAAGGCCGGCTGGTTCGGCGGCTACGGCTACACGGTGATCGTCCAGCACGCCGACGGCGCCGAGGCGATCTACGGTCACTCCTCCGCGCTGAGCGTGAAGGAGGGGCAGCAGGTGAAGGCGGGCGACCAGCTCGGCCTCGTCGGCAACACCGGCCACTCCTACGGCCCCCACCTGCACCTGGAGGTGCATGTCAAGGGCGAGCCGCGCGACCCGGTGCCGTGGCTCAAGAAGCACGGAGTGGACATCCAGCTACAAGTCGAGGCGTACTACAGCGAGGTAGCCGCACCCTGACGCTGCGTATCGCCCGCCAGCCGCCCGGATCTGTCGATCCGGGCGGTTTTTCGTTGTCACCCCACGCCGAAAGTGATACGGGTCACGGTCGTGATTGTGGTCGACGCCATTGCCACCCATGATCACTTTTGCGGTCGAAGGCTACGCAAATACACAAAACGGGCGGCAGCGCGCGCCACCGGCCGACCCAGGTCCCCTCCCACTACCCGTCACGCCACGTACCGACACCAGTATTTCGAGGTCCAGTGCCCCCTCGATCAGTGAAGGTCCGCCGTGCAGGAAGACATTCGGAACGAGAACACCCCCGACGCCCCCGTCCGGCACCGGCGGATCGGCCGCACCCGCGTGATCATCGCTGCGGCGGCCCTGGCCGGGCTCGGCCTCGGCGGAGCCGCCTTCGCGGCCACCGGGAACGACGAGCCCTCCGTCCCCGCCGCCGCCGTCGACACGCAGGCCCGCGCGGAGGCCGCCGACCGCGCCGACCGCTCCACCCGCGAGACCACCGCACCGGCCACCCCCTCGGCGAGCCCGACGCCCAGCCCGACGAAGGCCAGCCCGACGGCGAAGCCCAGCCCCAAGGCGACCACCGCCAAGCCGAAGCCGAAGCAGACCAGCAAGCCGAAGCCCAGCTGGGTCATCCCGATGAAGGGCGCGGCGATCACCTCCTGCTACGGCCCGCGCTGGGGCACCCAGCACGCCGGCATCGACTTCGCGCTGCCCGCCGGCACCCCGGTCCGCGCGGCCTTCGGCGGCACCGTCACCAAGGCCGGTGACGTCGGCGACGGATACGGCATCTCCGTCTTCGTCGACCACGGCAACGGCTACCTGACCCACTACGCCCACCTGAGCACCGCCAAGGTGAGCGTGGGCGCGAAGGTCGCTGCCGGGCAGACCCTCGGCCTGGAGGGGTCCACCGGCGACTCCACCGGCCCGCACCTGCACTTCGAGGTGCACCAGGGCCAGATGTGGAACCAGATCGACCCCGCGCCGTTCCTGCGCGCCCGGGGCATCGACGTGGCCTGCTGACCCGTACCACCGGAAACGGCCCGGTCCGGCGCGCTGCCGAACCGGGCCGTGCCGGGTCTCAGAGCTTGTCGACCGGGGCGTGCCGGAGCACCAGCCACATCGTCTGGTCGCCGAAGTCGATCTGCGCCCGGGCGCCCGGGCCGTGCCCCTCCACGGCCAGCACCCGGCCCAGGCCGTAGCGCTGGTGGTTGACCCGGTCGCCGGCGGAGACCTTCGGCCCCTGCGGCAACTCGCTCGCCGTGGTCAGCCGGCTGGCGTCGACCCCCAGCCGCTTCGCCAGCTGCGCCGCCTTGGGCGTACCACCGTTGAAGCCCCCGCGCCCGCCGGGCACACGGTCCGCGCGGCCACCCACGCCGCCGCCCCCGCCGGCCCACGAGGTGTACGACCCCTCGGTGCGCTCCCAGCGGACCAGCTCCGGCGGGAGTTCCTCCAGGAACCGCGACGGCGGGTTGTAGGCCGGCTGCCCCCACGCCGAGCGGGTGACCGCCCGGGACAGGTAGAGACGCTGGCGGGCCCGGGTGATCCCGACGTACGCCAGCCGGCGTTCCTCCTCCAACTCCCGGCTGTCGCCCAGCGAGCGCAGGTGCGGGAAGACGCCGTCCTCCAGGCCGGTCAGGAAGACCACCGGGAATTCCAGGCCCTTCGCGGTGTGCAGCGTCATCAGGGTCACCACGCCCTGGTGGTCCGGGTCGTCCGTCGGCACCTGGTCGGCGTCGGCGACCAGCGCGACCTGCTCCAGGAAGCCGGCCAGGGTCGCCCGCTCCCCCTCCTCGCCGATCGCCTCGATCCGCTCCGTGTACTCCCGGGCGACACTGACCAGCTCCTGGAGGTTGTCGACCCGCCCCGCGTCCTGCGGGTCGAGGCTCTCCTCCAGCTCGGTGAGGTAGCCCGAGCGGGTCAGCAGCGTCTCCAGAACCTCCTCCGGAGTGCCCGTCTCGGCCAGCTCGCGGGCGCCGTCGAGCAGGGCGACGAAGTCGGCGATGCCGTTGGCCGCCCGGGTGGAGATGCCCGGGGCGTCCTTCGCCCGCCGCAGCGCCGCCCCGAAGGAGACCCGGTCCCGGCTGGACAGCGCCTCCACGCACGCCTCGGCCCGGTCGCCGATGCCCCGGCGCGGCGTGTTGAGGACCCGGCGCAGGCTGACCGTGTCGTCGTCGTTGACCACCGCGCGCAGGTAGGCCAGCGCGTCGCGGACCTCCTTGCGCTCGTAGAAGCGCACCCCGCCGACGACCTTGTAGGGAAGTCCGACCCGGATGAACACCTCCTCGAAGACCCGGGACTGGGCGTTGGTGCGGTAGAAGACGGCCACGTCGCCGGGGCGGGTCTCGTCGGCGTCGACCAGCCGGTCGATCTCGCGGGCCACCCAGTCGGCCTCGGCGTGCTCGGTGTCCGCCACGTAGCCGACGATCGGCTCGCCGGCGCCCGCCTCGCTCCACAGCCGCTTCGGCTTACGCGAGGTGTTCCGGTCGATCACCGCGTTGGCCGCGTTGAGAATGGTCTGGGTCGAGCGGTAGTTCTGCTCAAGCAGGATCGTCCGGGCGTCGCTGAAGTCGCGCTCGAACTCCAGGATGTTACGGATCGTGGCGCCCCGGAACGCGTAGATCGACTGGTCGGCGTCACCGACCACGCAGAGTTCCGCCGGCTCGATCCCCTCCGTGCCGGAGACCAGCTCCTTGATCAGCGTGTACTGGGCGTGGTTGGTGTCCTGGTATTCGTCCACCAGCACGTGCCGGAACCGCCGACGGTAGCTCTCCGCGACGTGCGGATGGGACTGGAGCAGGTGCACCGTCGCCATGATCAGGTCGTCGAAGTCCAGCGCGTGCGCCTCGCGCAGCCGCCGCTGGTAGAGCGTGTAGGCCTCCGCCAGCGCCCGCTCGTTGGGGCCCTTGGCTCGGCCCGCGAACTCCTCCGGGTCGACCAACTCGTTCTTCAGGTTCGAGACCTGGGCGGCGAGCCCACGCGCCGGATAGCGCTTCGGGTCGAGGTCGAGCTCCCTGGTGACCATCTGCATCAGCCGGCGGGAGTCGTCCGCGTCGTAGATCGAGAAGGTCGACTTCAGCCCGGCGTGCTCGTGCTCGGCGCGCAGGATGCGCACGCACGCGGAGTGGAAGGTCGACACCCACATCAGCCGGGCGCGGGGACCCACCAGGTGGGCGACCCGCTCCTTCATCTCACCGGCGGCCTTGTTGGTGAAGGTGATCGCGATGATCTCACCGGGGTGCACATCCCGTGCGGCCAGCAGATAGGCGATCCGATGGGTGAGCACCCGGGTCTTGCCCGAGCCCGCACCGGCCACGATCAGCAGCGGCGAGCGGGCGTGGGTGACGGCGTCACGCTGCGGCCCGTTCAAGCCCTCGACCAGCGCCTGCGGATCGAGGTGGACGGCCGCCGACCTGGGCCGGTGCGGCGAGGTCGGGGCAGGCGCCGACGCGGGCGGGGACACGGGGATGTCGAAGAGAGGATGCATCGCACGGCGAGTCTATGCCGCCGGGCGGACACTTCCCCGCCGCGCACACCCCCGGCACACCCGAGCCGCCGTCCAGGCCGATCCAACCGCCACCACCCCTGCCCGTTCGGGTGTCAGGAAGGGTCCCTTCCTGACGCATCGGGTCAGAAAGGGACCCTCCCTTACACCCGGTCGAGACGAAGATGTCACCCTGTCGCGTCTGGTGTCGGCGTCCCCCATGCAGAACGATGACGGTGAAAATCCGGATCCTCCCCCGTACACGACTGGGAGAACGACCATGACTCAGCCGCGTTCGCGCGGTCGGGGGGCGCTGCGCCACCTCGCCGCGCCCGCCCTCGCGTTGGCCGTCGTCGCCACGCTGTCGACCGCTTCCCGACCCACGCCGGCCCCCGCCGACGACCAGTGGGCCGCCCTCGCCCCCGTCTCGGTCTCCTACGCCGCCCCCACCGGCGGGGAGGTCAAGGGCAACTTCCTGAGCTACAACGACTTCCACGGCGCCATCGACCCGCCCGGCGGCAGCGGCGCGACGGTCAACGGCACGCCCGCCGGCGGCGTGGAGTACCTCGCCACCTGGCTGAAGAAGCTGCGCGCCGAGGCCAGGGCCGAGGGGCGCGGCACGACCACCGTCGGCGCCGGCGACCTGATCGGCGCCACCCCGCTCGTCAGCGCGGCCTTCCACGACGAGCCGACCATCGAGCTGATGGACGAGATCGGCCTGGACATCAGCTCCGTCGGCAACCACGAGTTCGACGAGGGCGTCGACGAGCTGATCCGGATCAACAAGGGCGGCTGCCACCCGGTCGACGGCTGCCAGGACGGCGACGGCTTCGCCGGCGCGAAGTTCACCTACCTGGCCGCCAACACCGTCAGCAAGAAGACCGGCCTGCCGATCCTGCCCCCGATCGACGTGCGGTTCGTCAACGGCGTGCCCGTCGGCTTCGTCGGCGTGACCCTGGAGGGCACCCCGAGCATCGTCAACCCGGCCGGCATCGCCTCCGTGAAGTTCACCGACGAGGTGGCGACCGCCAACAAGTGGGGCGGCCTGCTCAAGCTCTTCGGCGTCAAGGCGATGGTGCTGCTCGTGCACGAGGGCGGCGCCCAGTCGCCGCCGCCGGCCACCCCGGGCGTCTCGGACTGCGCCAACTTCTCCGGCCCGGTCGTGGACATCGTCCGCGGCCTGCGGCCGGAGTTCGGGCTGGTGGTCTCCGGCCACACCCACCGCTTCTACTCCTGCTCCCTGCCGAACTCCTCGGGCGCCCGCAGCGTGGTCACCAGCGCCGGCAACAACGGCCAGCTGATCACCGACGTGGACTACTCGCTGGACCGGCGCACCGGCCGGTTCACCGGGATCACCGCCCGCAACGTCGTCGTCGAGAACGGCGTCCGCAACCCGGACGGCAGCTGGCAGCAGAGCGCGCCGGGCGCGTACGTGCGCAACCCCGATCTGGTGGACCCGGGCGCCAAGGCGCTGGCCGACAAGTACCGGGCGGCCGTCGCGCCCATCGCCAACCGGGTCGTGGGCCGGATCTCGGCCGACATCGTCCGCGACGCCCGCCCCAGCGGGGAGAGCCCGCTGGGTGACGTGATCGCCGACGCGCAGCTCGCGTACACCCGGTCGAACGGGGCACAGATCGCCCTGATGAACCCGGGCGGAATCCGGGCGTCGCTGCCGTACGCGGCCTCGGCCGGGGGCGAGGCACCCGGTGAGATCACCTACGGCGAGGCGTTCACCGTCCAGCCGTTCAACAACCTGGTGGTCACCCAGACCCTCACCGGCGCGCAGTTGCGCAACGTGCTGGAGCAGCAGTTCGTCGGCTTCAACGGGCAGACCACCCAGCGCATCCTCCAGGTCTCCGTCGGACTGACCTACTCCTACGACAGCACCGCCCCGGCGGGCTCGCGGGTGAGCGCCCTGGCGTTCGGCGGTGCGCCGGTCGACCCCGCAGCCAGCTACCGGGTCACCACGAACGACTTCCTGGCCAACGGCGGGGACGGCTTCACCGAGTTGCAGGCCGGCACCGACCGGGCCACCGCCCCCGGCTTCGACGTCGACGCGCTCGTGGCGTACCTGGGCACCGGCACCCCGGTCGCCCCCGGGCCCGCCGACCGCATCACCCGCCTCGGCTGAGACGAGGGCGGTCCCGGCGTCGCGACGGCGCCGGGACCGCCCGTCCGGGCACGGGTTGCGCCGAATCCTTGCGCGGGCCGGCCGGGGGCCGGCATACTCGACGACGTGTTCGGTCAGCGTTTCTACTTTTACTACGGCACCGGAAGTCCGGCAGCCGTAGGTCGCGCCTGATCAACCAGACCTACGAGAAAGCCCCGGGCTCCTGAAGCCCGGGGCTTTCTCCGTCCCGGGATCCGGGCACCGGGCACCAGACGGCGAGGGATATCCGATGATGACAGACGTGGTGGAGTCCGACGGCAGCCTGGCGCGCCCCGAGGCGGGCCGGCCCGGCCCCGGCGCCTCCGGGTCCCCGGCCGACGTGCCGGGAGGTGCCGACGACACGAAGCCGGAGGCGGGCACCGGCACCCCGGAGCCGACCGCGGCGGCCCGGATCGTCGAGATCCGGGAGCGGATCGACGAGATCGACCGGGCGCTGATCGAGCTGTGGCAGGAGCGGGCCCGGCTCTCCCAGGAGGTCGGGGTGACCCGGATGGCCTCCGGCGGCACCCGGCTGGTGCTGTCCCGGGAACGGGAGATCCTGGAGCGCTTCCGGGCCGCCCTCGGCGCCGACGGCACGCAGCTCGCGCTGCTGCTGCTCCGCGCCGGCCGCGGCCCCCTGTGAGGCGTACGGCGGCAGCGGCCGGCGGGCCCGCCGCGCTCCCCCGGGGCCGGGGTGGGCGCGGCGGTGACGGTGACCCGGAAACGACGGAACCGCCGGCCGTCGTCGCGATGACGTCGGCCGGCGGTTCCGTGGGGGTCACGCCTCGTGCGTCTGCACGATCTCGCGCTTCTCCGCGAAGTGGCAGGCGCTCGGGTGGTCCGAGCCCTTACGGATCTCCAGCAGCGGGACCTGCTCGGCGCAGATGTCCTGCGCCTTCCAGCACCGGGTCCGGAACCGGCAGCCCGACGGCGGGCTGATCGGCGACGGCACGTCACCGGTGAGGCGGATGATCGCCTTGTTGTCCCGCACGGTCGGGTCCGGCACCGGCACGGCCGAGAGCAGCGCCTGGGTGTACGGGTGGGTCGGCCGCTCGTAGATCTCGTCCTCGGTGCCGATCTCGGCGATCTTGCCGAGGTACATCACCGCGACCCGGTCCGACAGGTGCCGGACCACCGACAGGTCGTGCGCGATGAACACGTACGACAGGCCGAACTCGCCCTGGAGCTTCTCCAGCAGGTTCATCACCTGCGCCTGGATCGACACGTCCAGGGCGGAGACCGGCTCGTCGCAGACGATGATCTCGGGCCGCAGGGCGAGCGCCCGGGCGATGCCGATGCGCTGCCGCTGACCGCCGGAGAACTGGTGCGGGTACCGGTTGATGTGCTCCGGGTTGAGGCCCACCAGGTCGAGCAGTTCCTTGACCTTGTCCCGGCGGCTGCTCTTCGGCGCCACCTCCGGGTGGATCTCGAACGGCTCGCCGATCAGGTCACCGACCGTCATCCGCGGGTTCAGCGAGGTGTACGGATCCTGCATCACCAGCTGGATCTGCCGGCGCAGCCGGCGCAGCGCCGGGCCGGAGAGCTTGGAGATGTCCTGGCCCTTGTAGTGGACGCTGCCGCCGGTCGGCTTCTCCAGGTTCATCAGGACCCGGGCCAGCGTCGACTTGCCGCAGCCCGACTCGCCGACCACGCCCAGGGTCTCGCCGGCCTTGAGCTCGAAGGAGACCCCGTCGACCGCCTTGACGTGACCGATGGTCTTCTTGAGCACCACGCCCCGGGTCACGGGATAGTGCTTGACCAGGTCACGGACCTCGAGGATGTTCTCAGTCACGGTTCACCAGCTCCTCGGCGAAGTGGCAGGCGCTGGCCCGGCCGGAGCCGACCTGCAGCAGCGGCGGGATCTTCTCCCGACAGACCGGCTGCACCATGGGGCAACGCGGGTTGAACGGGCAGCCCGGCGGGATGTTCATCAGGTTCGGCGGGAGACCCTTGATCGTCCGGAGCTGCTGACCCCGCTCGTCGAGTCGCGGAATCGAGTTGATCAGGCCGATCGTGTACGGGTGCGCCGGCTTGGCGTACAGGTCGTAGACGTTGGCTTCCTCGACGATCCGGCCCGCGTACATGACCGCGATCCGGTCCGCGACGTCGGCCACCACGCCGAGGTCGTGGGTGATCAGGATCAGGCCCATCTGCCGCTCACGCTGGAGCTCGGCGAGCAGGTCCATGATCTGCGCCTGCACCGTCACGTCGAGCGCGGTGGTCGGCTCGTCGGCGATCAGCACCTCGGGGTCCAGGGCGAGCGACATCGCGATCATCGCGCGCTGCCGCATACCGCCCGAGAACTGGTGCGGGTAGTTGCTGAACCGGCCCTTGGCGTTCGGGATCTTGACCTGGTCGAGCATCTCGATCGCGCGCTTCTTGGCGTCGGAGCGGCTCATGCCGCGCCGCACCCGGAACTGCTCGGCGATCTGGAACCCGATGGTGAAGACCGGGTTCAGCGCCGAGAGCGCGTCCTGGAAGATCATCGCGATGCCCTCGCCGCGGATGCGGCGCCGCTCCTCGGAGGCCATGGCGAGCATGTCCTTGCCGTGGAAGCGGACCTGACCGCCGGTGACGAAGCCGGGCGGCGTGTCGAGGATGCCCATGACGGTCTGCGCGGTGACGCTCTTACCGGAGCCGGACTCGCCGAGCACGGCGAGGGTCTCCCCCGCGTCGACGTGGTACGTGACCCCGTTGATGACCTTGGCGACGCCGTCCCGGGTGCGGAACTCCACCCGGAGGTCGTCGACCTCGAGCAACCTGCCCGAGGGGCGACCGGACGCGCCGGTCGCGGACTGCTCGGACACCAGAATGTCGGACAACTGAATCTCCCCTAGCGGAGTTTCGGATCGAGGGCCTCGCGGACCGTCTCGCCGAGCATCACGAAGCTCAGCACGGCGGTGACGAGGAACCCGGCGGGGAAGAAGAGCAGGTACGGCGCGACGCGGAGGAGGCTCTGCGCCTCATTGATCATGATGCCCCAGGACACCACCGGGCTCTTCAGGCCGACGCCCAGGAAGGACAGCGTCGCCTCGGCGCCGATGTACGAGCCGACCAGGATCGTCCCGTAGACCAGCAGCGGCGCGAGGCAGTTCGGCAGCAGGTGCTTGAGGATGATCCGACCGGTGCTGGCGCCCAGCGCCCGGGCCGCGACGATGTAGTCCGCCTCCTTGGTGGCCAGCACCGAGGAGCGCATCAGCCGCATCACGACCGGCCAGCCCAGCACGATCAGCGACATGCTCACCAGAGCCATGATCTCCGTCTTGCCGTTGCTCGTGCCCGACCCGTTGAAGGTGGTCAGGATGACGATGGCGCCCAGCACGAACGGCAGGCCGAAGAAGACGTCGGCGATACGGGAGAGCACCGCGTCGACCCAGCCGCCCATGTAGCCCGCGATGATGCCCATGGCACCGCCGAAGAGCAGCACACCGAGCACGGAGAGCACGGACACCACGATGGACGCGCGGGCGCCGTAGATCACCCGGGCGAAGACGTCGCGGCCCTGGAGGTCGTAGCCGAACCACGCCTCCGACGACGGGCCGACGAGGCTGTTCTGCAGGCTGCCGTTCTCCGCGTCGCCGGAGCTGAACAGCGAGGGGAAGGCGGTCATCAGCAGGAAGAGGAGGATGAACGTCGCGGAGATCCAGAACAGCGGCTTGCGGCGCAGGTCGCGCCAGGCGTCGCCGAGCAGGCCGCGCGGCTTCTCCTGGCGGGCGTTCTCCGGCAGGCCCGCGTTGGTCGGCGCACCGAGTGCGTTCGGCGCCTGCGCGGGCGGCGTGCTGACGATCGAGGCGGCACTCGGGTCACTCATGCCCGCACCTCGCTCCGCTCGGCACGGGCACGAGCGCCCGCGCACACCGCGATGATGGTTCGTTCGCTGCGCTCACTCATAGCGGATCCTCGGGTCCAGGGCGGCGTAGAGCAGGTCGACCAGCAGGTTCATCAGCAGGTAGACGAGCACCAGGACCACCACGATGGAGACAACGGTAGCGCTCTCCTTGGTGACGATCGCGCGGTAGACCTGCTGGCCGATCCCGTTGATCTGGAAGATGCCCTCGGTGACGATCGCGCCGCCCATCAGGGCGCCGAGGTCGGTGCCGAGCAGGGTCACCACCGGAATGAGCGAGTTGCGCAGCAGGTGGACCCCGACCACCCGGCGCATCGGCAGGCCCTTGGCGATCGCCGTGCGGACGTAGTCGGCGCGGCGGTTCTCCGCGATACTCGTCCGGGCCAACCGGGCGATGTACGCCATCGAGGCACTGCCCAGCACGAAGCCGGGCACGATCAGCTCGGAGAACCGCATCTCGCTGGAGACCGTCGGCTTGACGATGCCCCACTGCACGCCGAGCAGCCACTGGGCCACGAAGCCGATGACGAAGACCGGCAGCGCGATCAGGAAGAGGGTCGAGACCAGGACGAGGTTGTCCAGGAAGCCGTTGCGGCGCAGGCCGGTCAGCACGCCCGCGGCGAGGCCGATGACCGCCTCGATGGCCAGCGCGACCAGGGCCAGCTTCAGGGTGTTCGGGTACGCCGTGGCGATGATGTCGCCGATCTCCCGACCGCCGAAGTTCTGGCCGAAGTCGCCCTGCATCAGGTTCTTCATGTAGTTGCCGTACTGCACGATGAGCGGCTCGTCGAGCTTGAACTTCTCGGTCATCATGTTGACGAAGCTGTCAGGGCAGGGACGCTCGCCACACTTGCCCGCGAACGGGTCACCGGGCACCGACCACACGAGCCAGTAGATCAGGAACGTCGTCCCGAAGAAGACCGGGACGAGTTGGAGTAGCCGTCTCAACAGATAACGGCCCATGGGGTGGTCCTCCAGACAGGGGGCGCGCGTCGGACGGCCGACACGGGGATGACAGACGTGGCGAGGGAGTGTGGTGACACCCCTCGCGGAACGGCCCGGGTCGGGCTCACCGGTAGGTGAGCCCGACCCGGGGTCAGACCGTTCGGATCAGAGCTCGACCGAGGTGAGGTCGAGCTCACCGACGTTGGAGACCTCGAGCTTCTTGATCTTCTCCGAGTGACCGGACTGCTGGCCCTGGAAGTAGACCGGGATCGAGGGGACGTCCTGGTCGATGAGGGCGACAGCCTCGGCGTACTTGGCGTGCGAGGCCTCCAGGCTGGGCGCGGCCATGGCCTCCTTGGCCAGGGCGTCCACCTGCGGGTTGCTGTACTTGCCGTCGTTCGAGGAACCGCCGCTCACGTAGAGCGGGTTGACCCAGTTCTCCACGTCCGGGTAGTCCTGCTGCCAGCCGGCGCGGTACATGCCCTTCATCTTGCCGGCGTTGATGCCCTGACGGAACACCGCGAACGTCGGCACGCCCTCGGCGCGGGCGTTGATGCCGAGGTTCGTCTTGACCTGCTGCGCGACGGCCTCCATCCACTCCTTGTGGCTGGCGTCGGCGTTGTAGTACATGACCAGCTCACCGGTGAAGCCACCAGACTCGGCGAAGAGCTTCTTGGCCTCGTCGACGTTGAACTGGCAGGAGGTGCAGTTACCGGCCTTGGCGCCCGGGGTCAGCGGGTTGGCCCAGCTGTCGGCCGGCTTGCGCGAACCGAAGAAGATCTTGTCGGTGATCTCCTGGCGGTTGATCGACATCGAGATCGCCTTGCGCAGCTTGGCGTTCTGGAAGCGCTTGTCGTAGATCGGGAAGGCGATGATGCCGGTCGACGGGGTGGTCGACGAGATGGCCCGGGGGCCCAGGTCGGTCTTCCACTTGTCGCCCGCGATGGCCGACACCGGGATCTGCTGCTGGAAGTCCAGGTTGCCGGCGAGCAGGTCGTTGTACGCCGCCGTGTCGTCCTGGTACAGCTTGATGTCGACGTCCTTGATCTTCATCTTGTCGTTCAAGGAGTAGTCATCGAAGCGCGTCAGCTTGATCATGACGTCGTCTTCCCACGACACGAACTTGACCGGGCCGTTGCCGATCGGCTTCTTGCCGAACGCCTCGGCGCCCTGGGTGAAGAACGCGTCCGGCAGCGGCATGAAGGTGCTGTAGCCGAGCTTGGTCGGGAACACGGCGGTCGGCGCGGCGAGGGTCACCTCGAAGGTGAACTCGTCGACGACCTTCAGGCCGGACATCTCCTTGGCCTTGGGCTCGGGGGCCTTCTGCGGGCCCTCGGCGCCGTCCGGGTCCTCGGTGTGGACGTCCTCGAAGCCCTGGATGTCGGCGAAGAAGCTGCCGTTCTGCGCGCCGTTCGGCGAGTAGGCACCCCAGTTCCAGGCGTCCACGAAGTTCTTGGCCTTGACGACGGTGCCGTCGTGGAACTTCGCGTCCTTCTTGATCTTGATCGTGTAGACCTTGGAGTCGGTCGTCTCGATCGACTCGGCGGCCGCGTTGCGCGGCGCGCTGCCGTCGTTCGGGTACTCGACCAGACCGGTCCAGAGCCAGTCGATGATCGCCCCACCACCGGTCTCGGTGGTGGCCGCCGGGACCAGGCCGACCTCCGGCTGAGTGCCGTCGATGGTGATCTTGCCGTCGGCGCTCGCGCCAGCGTCGCCGCCGTCGCCGTCGCTGCTCGAGCAACCGGACGCGACGAGCGCGAACGCCGCGCCCAGCGCGACCGCGCTGCTTGCCCGCTTCGAGACTCTCATTCCGAGGGGCCTCCTCTTTCTGAACCTGGATCCGTCGTGGGTTTCACGCACGTGGTGGGGTGACACGTCCGGCGACCCGCATCACGGGAAGCCGGTTTCACCGCAGTGAATTCGGGACAAACTGTTGTACCGATCCGCCGGGCCACCTCGACCGTTCGCGATCGGCACCGCGCACACGAGACCACCACGGCACACCGCCGACAGGCGGGGTCCGCGGTCGTCAGGCCGTACGGAGTGCCTCACACCGGGGCTGAGGTGTTGCCACTGTGACACCCACCGGCCCATTCCGTGAAGGTGCCGTTATCAAGCCGTTAGTTGGTCGCCACGTTGCCGATACCTGAAAAAAGATCATGATGTACGCCGGTCGTACCGCTCTGAGCAGGAAAGACATGGTTCGGCGGGGGTGCTGACCCCGGCGTAGGCTCGGCGGCTGTGAGCTTCCCCGCTTCTGCTCCGGTGCTCGCCGACGTCGTCCGCGCGTTGGCCGTTTTTGCCCATCCGGACGATGTCGACTTCGGCTGTGCGGCCACCATCGCCACCTGGGTGGACGAGGGTGTCGACGTGTCGTACCTGCTTGTCACCCGGGGCGACTCCGGAGGGTCCGACGACATCCCACGCGCCGAGGTGGGCCGACTACGGGAGGAGGAGCAGCGGGCGGCAGCCGCCGCGGTCGGCGTACGGCAGGTCGAGTTTCTCGACGGGTACCTCGACGGCACCCTCGCCCCGACGCTCGACCTGCGCCGGGACATCACGGCGGCGATCCGCCGGTTCCGGCCCGACCGGGTACTGACCAACTCGCCGCTGCGCCGGTGGGAGCAGCTCGTCGGGCCCGGTCACCCGGACCACCTCGCCGTGGGCGAGGCCACCACCTGCGCGGTCTACCCGGACGCGCGCAACCGGTTCGCCCACCAGGAGCTGCTGGCCGAGGGGCTGGAGCCGTGGGTGGTCCGGGAGATCTGGTACGCCGGCGGCCCCGCGCCGGACCATGCCGTCGACGTCACCGACCGGTACGCGCGCAAGGTCGCCGCCATGGCGGCACACCGCTCACAGACCGGGCGGATGGACGTGGCGACCTGGGTGCGGGACCAGCTCACCGCTGCGGCGGACGAGGCCGGGCTGCCGGCCGGTCGGCTGGCCGAGTCTTTCACCGTGCTGCGCACCGGGTGAGCTGAACGGTGCGGTCCGCCCGCCGCCGACAACGCCACCGCGCCGCGGCCGAACGGGCTCCGGCCCCGGCACCGCGCGAGGGCGGTGCCGGGGCCGGAGCCGTGCAACGGACGTCGATCAGGCCGTGAAACGCAGCTTGCGACGACGGAACACCAGCACGGCGACCGCGCCGGCGGCCAGCAGGGCCACGCCGCCCGCGATCGCGGCGGCGATCGGGGAGCCGGTCAGCGGCAGGTCTCCACCGCTGCTCGCGGGCGAGGTCGACGGGGCCGGGCTGTCCACCGGGGCGGTCGGCGACGGCGATTCCGCGGGCGCGCTCGGCGATGGCGACTCCGCCGGGGCGCTCGGCGTCGGCGACTCGGTCGGGGCGGCGGCGAACGCGGCCCCAGCCTTGGCGGTCACGGTCTCGCCAGCGCTGCCGCCGAGGATCAGCTTCTGCGCGGCGCGCTCGCCGGTGAAGAGGAAGACCCGGCCGAAGGAGACCGAGCCCTGGGCGGAAACAGTCACCTTCACCTCGCCCGCGCCGTCCGCGGTCAGCCAGAACTGCCCGCCGTTGGTGGTCGTGGTGACCGGCTTGCCCTCGGCGTCGACCGCCGAGCCGCCGCTGGCCGCGACGGTGATCTCGCCCGCCGGGCCCTTGACCGTGAACGGGCCGGCCTTCTCGCCGACGGTGGCCTTGGCGCTGGCCGGGTCGACGCTCAGGTCGGCCTTCGGCTCGGGCTGGTCCGTGGCGTTGGCGACCAGGTAGTCGCGGACCTTCTTGACCACGTCGTACTTGTCCTTGGCGAGCAGGTCCTTGCCCTCGACCCAGTCACCGAGCTTGACCTCGTCGCTGAAGTGCCAGACGGCGGTCTGCGTGCCGAAGTAGAGCAGGTTGTCGACGTCGGCCTGCGCCGGCGCGGTGGCACCGGCGGCGGCCAGCAGCTTGGCGGAGTCGGCGTTCGGGTAGCCGTGGGTGAGCACCCACTGCACCTTGCCGAGGTTCTTCACCTGGGACTCGCCCCAGGTGCCCTCCTGGTACTTCTCGTTGAGCGCCACCTTGGTGTGGTAGTCGATGCAGAAGGCCGGGACGAGCTTGCCGTCGATCTCGAGCGCGAGCGCGCTCTGCTGCCCCACCTTGCCGTTGAGCATCAGCTTGGCGCTGGCGCCCGCCGTCTTGGCCACGCCGGTGGCCGGAGTGGCGGCGGCCGGAAGTGCGGAGCCGAGCGCCAGGGCGCCACCGGCGACGGTCGCCAGGGCGATCCGCGCCCAGCGTCGTCCTCGTTGTCCGAACATCAAGATTCGTGCACCTCTCCCCAGGGGTGACCCGCGCACGGCGGGTTGCGTGAAGCCGCCGTTCCCG
This sequence comes from Micromonospora peucetia, assembly GCF_900091625.1. NCBI lineage: Bacteria > Bacillati > Actinomycetota > Actinomycetes > Micromonosporales > Micromonosporaceae > Micromonospora > Micromonospora peucetia. Next base: position 2,962,026 of record NZ_FMIC01000002.1, on the reverse strand, counting down.
CGGGATGTGCACCACCCGCACGCGAGAACGCGACGGGGCATTATGAGACGAAAGTTGATCGCTTGTCAGCCCCTGTGGACCGAATTCGTCGCTTTCATCCGAAATTACGGGAAGAAATGGATCACACGAGCCGACGATCGGCCGCCCAGCGGGACAACTCGTACCTGTTGGACATCTGGAGCTTGCGGAGCACGTTCGACACGTGCGTCTCCACGGTCTTGATGGAGATGTAGAGCTCCTTGGCGATCTCCTTGTAGGCGTACCCGCGGGCGAGCAGCCGCAGCACCTCGCGCTCGCGGTTGGTGAGTTGGTCCAGCTCCGGATCGGCCACCGGGGCGTCGGGACGGGCCGCGAACGCGTCCAGCACGAACCCCGCCAACCGGGGACTGAACACCGCGTCGCCGTCGGCCACCCGGCGGACCGCGGCGGCCAGCTCCTCCGGGGAGATCGTCTTCGTGACGTAGCCCCGCGCGCCGGCCCGGATCAGCCCGATCACGTCTTCCGCCGCGTCCGAGACGCTCAGCGCCAGGAACTTGACCTGCGGGTGGGTACGCCGCATCGCCTCCAGCACCGCCCGGCCGCCGCCGTCAGGCATGTGCACGTCGAGCAGCACCACGTCGGGCGACGTGGCGGCGATCCGGGTGACCGCCTCGCCGACGGTGCTCGCCTCGCCCACCACCTCGACGTGCGCCCCCAGCTCGGCACGGACCCCCGCCCGGAACATGGCGTGGTCGTCGACGAGGAAGACCCGCAGCCGCGCGGCGCGGGCAGCCGCCCCCTCGACCGGTTCCATCGACTGCTCGGTCATCACTTGTCCCTCTCCGCCGTTGCCGGGTCCCGGGTGATCGGCAGGATCAACCGGACCTCGGTCCCTTCCCCCGGCTCGGAGCGGATCTCCGCCCGGCCGCCGTGCCGCTTCATCCGCCCGATGATCGAGCCCCGGACCCCGTGCCGGTGATCCTCCACGGTATCCGGGTCGAAGCCCTTCCCCCGGTCCCGGACGAAGACGCTGACCTGCTCGGGCTCGACCTCGGCATAGAGCGAGACGGTCTGCACCCCGGCGTGCCGGGCGGCGTTCACCAGCGCCTCGCGGGCGGCCGCCACCAGCGCGCCAACCCGCTCGTCGGTCTCCCGGTCGCCGACCACCACGGCCTCCACCGCGATCGCGAACGTGTCCTCGACCTCGGCGGCGGCCTGCTCCAGGGCTGCGGCGAACCGCTCGGTGGGCGAGCTGGTGGGCTTGTAGAGCCAGTTGCGCAACGAGCGTTCCTGACCCCGGGCGAGCCGCTGGACGGCCTTCACGTCGCTCGCGTTGCGCTGGATCAGGGCCAGGGTGTGCAACACCTGGTCGTGCACCATAGCGGCCAGTTCGGCCCGCTCCTGCTCGCGGATGCGGCCCTCGCGCTCCGACCGGAGCTGGTTGTACGTCCGCCACAGCACCGGCGCGGCCACCACGCCGACCCCGGCGAGCCCGACCAGGGCGAAGATCACGCCGTTGAGCACGGCGTCGAAGTTCTGCGCCGGGGAGTACACCGCGGCGACGCCGATGATGCCGACCGCGACCAGCACCCCGCCGCCGATGAACCGGAGCACGAAGGCCCGCCGGTCGCTCTCCTCCACCACCGCGCCCAGCCAGGGCACCGGCATGGAGTCGCCCCACTGCTGCCGCCGTTCCGGAGCCGACTGGTGCCAGATCACCCCGGCTCCGACCGCGATGATCGCTACCAGCCAGCCGGCGGTGCCGGCCGCGCCGACCGAGTCGAAGACCATCACCTGCACCAGCAGCACCCCGAGGCCGATCGCCACGAACGGCAGCAACTGGGCGAGGTCCCTGCGCGGCGGTACGGCGGTGTCGCCCGGACGCAGCGGCACGACCGCCCAGAAGGCCGCGTAGAGCAGCAGGCCGAGCCCGCTCAGCCCGAGCAGCACCATGAAGGCCACCCGCACCCGCAGCACGGAGATGCCGAGGTGGTCGGCGATGCCGGCGGCCACCCCCGCGGCCATCCGATGCTCGGGGGCGCGGTAGAGGCGGGCTGGCTGGGTCACGGCGCTGATCGGAGACTCCCTGGTCACGGTGGCACGGAGCGGGCGACGGTCCGTCGCCGGAATCGATCGTCACACGACGGGCCGCCACCCGACCACGGGGACGCCCCCGACATCCGGGCCGTCGGGATCTCAGGGTGGGGTCAGGGTCGGGTCCTGAGGCTCTCCGGCGGGTCGGGACAGCAGGATCGAGGTATGACCGAGGAAGCTGCCCAGTCCGCCGGCCCCGGGGCGGCACAGCCGGGTGGGCCGCCCCCCACCGCGACACCGCCCAGGGGGCCCGCGCCCGCCGGCTCCTGGGGGCCACCGCCCGTGACCGCACCGCCCGTGACCGGCGACGCGGGTGGGCCACCGCCCGGCGCGGGACCGCAGCCGTCGTTCGGCGGCACCGGCTTCACCTCGCGGTACGGGCTGGTGCGCCCCCGCGACGGCCGCTACCTGGCCGGCGTCTGCGCGGCGATCGGCCGGGCCACCAACACCGATCCGGTCCTCTGGCGGGTGTTGCTGGCGGTGCTCGGCTTCTTCGGCGGCATCGGCATCCTGGTCTACGTCACCGCCTGGCTGATCATCCCGGGCGAGGGGGACAGCGCCTCCCCCGTCGAGTCGATGCTGGGCCGGGGTCGGTCCAGCATGTCCCCGGTCACCGTGATCGTGTTGAGCATCCTGGTCGCGATCAGTTTCGGCTACATCGTCACCGACGCGTTCCGGGCGGTGCTGCTCGGCGCCACGATCCTGGTGGGCGGCGCGCTGCTGTTGAACCGCGACAACAGGGGCGCTCAGGGCCCGCCGGTCGGCCCCGTACCGCCGGGTCCGCCCACCGCCCCGCCCGGGCCGGTGCCGCCGGTCGGCTATCCCGCCCCGGCCGCGTACGCGGCCCCGCCGACCGTGGCCGTACCCCCCGTGGCGGGCCCGGTCCCGACCCCGCCGGTGGCCGCCGTCCACGCCGCCTGGTCCGCCCCGGTCCCCGGCCGGCAGGCCGAGCCGACCGCCGAACTGCCCGCCTGGCCGCCAGCCGCCCCGACTCCGCCCGTCGTCCCCCCGACGGGTACGCCGACCGCCGGCTGGCCGACGGCCGCGCCCACCTCCGGCTGGCCCGCCGCCACCTCGGGGGCACCGGGACCGGGTCACCCGATGCCGCCGCCCCTGCCCCCGGGCTACCGGCCCCCGTTCGCCCCGCACGGCCCGTACGCCGGGCAGACCGTCGTGCCGCCCGCGCCGCCGAAGCCGCCGGTGAAGCCGCCGAAGCGACCGCGCGAGCGCTCCCCGCTCGGCGCGGTGACGTTCTCGCTGATCTTCCTCGCCCTGGGCGTGGTCGCCGTCATCGACCTGCTGGACGTCTTCGACGTCGGGGCGTCGGCGTACTTCGCGGCCACGTTGGCCACCATCGGGCTCGGCCTGCTGGTCGGCACCTGGTTCGGCCGGGCCCGATGGCTGATCGCGCTCGGCCTGGTGGCCGCCGCCGCGCTCGGGGTGGCCACCGTGGCCGAGTCCTACGACCGGATCCGGGGTGTCGACGGCAACGTCACCTGGGCGCCCACCGACCACCGTGACCTCGCCCTGCGGTACGAGAACAGCTTCGGCGACGCGGTCCTGGACCTGCGCGGGGTCGACTTCGACAAGAAGAACACCGAGATCACCGTCTCCGTCAACTTCGGCGAGTGCACGGTGGTGGTGCCACCGAACGTCGACGTCACCACGGTGGCCGACGTCAACGCCGGCGACGCGGTCGTCTTCGGCAAGCGCTCCGGCGGGCTCGCCGGGGAGCTGCGGGAGGCGGCCGACCTGGGCCCGGACGGCCCCGGCGGCGGAACGCTGCGCCTCTACATCCACGTCAACGCCGGCAACCTGGAGGTGACCCGGTGAAGGTCCACCGCACCGACATCGTGTCGTTCGCCTTCGGGCTGGTCTTCCTCGGCCTCGCCGCCTGGTGGCTGCTCGCCCAACTGCTCGGGCTCGCCCTCCCGCCGGTCGGCTGGTTCCTGGCCGGCGCGCTGATCCTGATCGGACTGCTGGGCCTGGTGGGCGCGCTGCGCTCCGGGCGGTCCGCCGACGCGGCCACCTCCGACGTCGCCACCGACGCCACATCCGACTCCGCCTTCGACGCCCCGGGCGCGGCCGAGGCCGTCTCCACCCCGCCGGCTTCGGAACTGGTGCACCGGACGTCGGATCGACCGGCCACCGAGTCGGAACCGGTGGACCGGACCTCGGATCGGCCGGCCACCGAGGTCGACCCGACGCGGTGGGACCTCGACCGGGCCGCACCGGCCGACGACCCGGCGGCGTGGGGTGGCCAGCGGTCCGACTGGGGCGAACGGTCCGACTGGGGCGGGCGGCCCGAGCGGGACGAGGCCGACGAGTGGCCGACGGAGGCCGTCACCGACGTCCGGCCCGAGGCGGTCGAGGACCGCGCCGCTGACGAGGAGGACGCCCCGGCGGGCCGGGGCGACGAGCCCTCGGCCGGTGGGGAGCGCCAGCGCGGCTGACCACAGCGGTGCGGCCGGCCTCGGTGGCGGCCTATGCTGGCCGGTGGAGAACTCGCCTCCGCCGGCCGGCCCGCGCCGACCTGGCGCCGCGCCGGCCGGACCGCGCCGCCGTGGTGGTCCCGCCGCGATTCCCGTCTCTACCCCGTCAGGAGTCCGTCCGACATGACGCAGTCCCCCGCCGTGCGCACCTTCGGCCGGTCCGGTCCGGTCCGCATCGGCGAGCGAGCCGCCCGTACCCTCGTCTCCGAACTCGCCCGGATCAACGACCCGAAGGCCGCGCTGCTGGTCGGCGCGACGCCCGAGTCCGCGGTGCTGGCCGCGGCGATCGAGGCGCTGCTGCCCGGCGACACCCTGACCCTGGTGCCCGCCGACTCGACCTCCTCGGCGGCCCTCCGGGAGCACGTCACCGCCCAGGGCCGCTGGGTGGCCGACCGGGTCCGCGTGGTCGACACCCTCGCCGAGGCCGAGCCCGCCGCCGTGGTCGTCGCCGGGGAGCCGCTCACCGGCACGGCCGACGAGACCCGCGCCGCCGTCGAGGGCCTGACGAAGTACCTCGCCGACGGCGCGGTGCTGAGCGTGGCCACGACCGCCACGCCGGGGCGTACCGCGGGCGCTGCCGCCGAGTTGGACCGGCAGGGCGCGCTGTACGGCGTCGGCGTCGACCTGGTGCTGCGCAACACGCCGCCGCTGCGGGTGTACCGGCTGCGCTACACCCCGGCCGACGCCGCCTCGGCGGCCCGGCTGGCCCCGGCGTACCGCCCGTCCAGCGTCCCGCTGACCCGCGGCATGCACATCGACTCCAACGGGGTGGCGGCGGCCGGCATCGCGCTGGGCCTGGCCGCGGTGGCTCGGGCGACCCGGCCGAAGTCGAAGCTCTGGCTGCTCCCGGCCCTGGCCGCGGCCCCGGTGGCCGCCTTCTTCCGGGACCCGGAGCGCGACGTGCCGGAGGACCCGTCGGCAGTGGTCGCCTCGGCCGACGGGCGGGTGCTGTCCGTGCAGCGGCTGCACGACGAGCGCTTCGGCGAGGGCGAGTGGCTGCGGATCGCGGTCTTCCTGTCGGTGCTGGACGTGCACGTCAACCGTGCCCCGGTGGCCGGCAAGGTGGTCGACTACTTCGTCGCCGACGGCGGCTTCGCCAACGCGATGAAGCCGGCGGCGGAGCACAACGTGGCCGCGTACACGGTGTTGGACACCGCACGCGGGACGGTGGTCGTGGCGCAGCGAACCGGCCTGATCGCCCGGCGGATCGTGCAGCGGGCGCCGATCGGCGCGCTGCTGGCCCGGGGTGAGCGCTTCGGCCTGATCCGGTTCGGCTCGCGTACCGACGTCTACCTGCCGGCCGACGCCGCGGAGCCGCTGGTCGGCCCCGGGGACAAGGTCGTCGGGGGCGCGAGCGTCATCGCCCGCTGGCGCTGAGGTCGAACGGACGACACGAAGAAGGGGCGCCGCGGATCGCGGCGCCCCTTCTCGCGTACGTGGGTCAGGCGGTGCGGCGCTGACGCAGCCAGAGCACCGGGCCGCTGACCAGGTAGCCGACCACGATCAGGGCGAAGGTGAGCCGGATGTCGACCAGTGCGCCGATCACCGGGGCCAGCCACAGCCACGGCGGCAGCTTCACCAGTCGGGCGAGCTTCGCGTAGGGGAAGCTGGAGACCATGGCGAAGGCGAGCAGCGCCACGCCGGCGACCTGGACGATGCCCGGCACGGGCAGCCCGATGGCGACGGTCAGGGCGAGCACGGCGGCCGCCATCGTGGTGGGTACGCCGCAGAAGAACCTGCCGTCCTTCGGCGAGACGTTGAACCGGGCCAGCCGGATCGCCGCGCACGCCGCGACGAGGGCACAGGCCACCGCGGCGGCCGGTGTGGAGACCGAGCCGGCCAGCGAGGCGTAGACCACCACGGGGGCGGCGAGCCCGAACGAGCACATGTCGGCCAGCGAGTCCATCTGTGCGCCGAACGGGCTGGCCACGCCGAACCTGCGGGCGAGCGCCCCGTCGAGGCCGTCGAAGATGACGCAGGCGATCAGGCAGAGCGCGGCGATCCGCACCTCGCCCTGCATGGCCAGGAAGATCGCCAGCATGCCGAGCATCAGGCTGCTGAGCGTGCAGGCGTTGACCACCGCGAACTTCATCCGGCGGGCGACGGTCCGCTCGCCGGGGAGCAGCGGGATCGACATCGCCGACTCGTCGTCGACCGGGGTCGTGGGGCCGACGGCGGGGCTGACCGGGATGACCGAGGCGACCTCGGCGCGCTCGACCCGGGTCAGCCCGTAGCGGCGGCGCGGCCGGTCGGCGTAGCGGTGCTCGGGCAGTGCGAGGTCTCCGGTTCCGTGCAGGTCACCGTCGCGGCGACCGACCCGGACCAGCAGCACCTGTCGGGCGAGCGTGCTGCTGCGGCGCAACGGGCCCGCCCAGCGACGCCCTGCGGGACGCGGACTGTCAGTGGTACGACGCCGGCGCCATGGGGCTCTCGGCACGTTTCCTCCATCACCGGATCGGCTGACCACCACGAGGGTGGGCGTCCGGCTGTCTCGTGCCGGACCTTTCTGGCCCGGCAGCCGTTTTGCGGAGTACACCATCGCATAAGGGAACGGGGGTTGGCGATAGCTGCCGGCGGTACTTATATCTGGTCTAACCGCGCAAACCGCTCTCTGATTCCCATCCCGGGCCCCATCGCCCGTTTCATCCACCAACCCCACATCGAATGTACCGGACCTTGTCTCGGCCGGCTCGGCGAGCGTGCGCCGGGGACCGGGGTTCGGTCACGGACGCTCGCCCGCAGGCCCGGCACCCCCAGGCCGGGGCGGTGCCGGGCCGCGATCCCGGGTGAGCAGCGCACGGCGCCGACCGCGATCCCCGACTAGCAGCTCACGGCGCCGGGCGCGGTCCCGGGTGAACAGCTCACGGCGCCGGTCGCGATCGCCCCGTGATGCGGCTCACGGACGATCGCCTGTGGGGCCGGCGGCCAACGCGAACGAGGCGATCTCGGTGAGCGGCAGCCCGGCGAGCTGCTCAGGCGCGAACCAGGCCGCCCGGGCGGTGGAGCCGCCAGCCAGCTCCGTCACCCGCGCCTCGGTCGGCACGTCGACCGCCACCCGGTAGACCGCCTGGATGCCGTGCCAGTCGATCGGGCGCCCCTCCGGGCCCAGCGCTGCCGGATTGTGCAGGCTTTCGACGCCGATCAGCTCGACCATCCGGCCGAGCTGGCCGGACTCCTCGACCAGTTCGCGCAGCAGCGCGGCGACCGGTTGCTCCCCGTGGTCGGTCCCGCCGCCGGGCAGGTGCCACCGGCCCGCGCCCGGGTAGCCGTCCGCGATCATGGTGAGCAGCACCCGGCCGGCGGGGTCGATGACCAGCCCGTACGCCCCGAAGCGCTGTCGCCGGTCGGCCGGGGGCGTGCTGGCCGGCCCGGCCACCGGGGATCGGGGCAGATCCGGCGGCAGGGGCGAGACGGGCAGGCCGAGCAGGTCGGCGGTGAACGGCATCAGCGGCACTGTCGCCGCCTCGGCGGTGGTGAACCAGGCCAGCCCGTCGCTGCCGCCGGCCGGCTCCGGCCGCGGTTCCCCGCCCCGCGTGGTGATGTCGAACACCAGACGGTCGGTGTGCACGGCGACGCCGGCGTCACGGAAGGTCGTCACGTCGGCGAGCACGGCCCGCAGCCCGGTCACCTCCACGGCGAGGCCGGTCTCCTCGGCGAACTCGCGGACCACCGCGTGCGCCGGATGCTCGGCGTGCTCCAGCCCGCCCCCGGGAAGCTGCCAGACCCCCGGAAACGGACCCGAGGCAGAGCCCCGGGCCAACAACACCCGCCCGCCCGGGCCCCGACACACCCCGTACGCCCCGACCCGCCGCCGTTGCTCCAACCGCCCGTACTCCCCCGCCCGCGTCGACCGGTTACCTCGATCATGAGGTTAGCCGCAGCGGATCCGGTGTGCCGCCCGGTCAACCTCATGATCGACGAACCGGAGGGCGGGGGTGGGGGAATCAGGCGAGGCGGGCGGCCTGGACGGCTTCCGCCGTCACCTCGGTCAGGCGGTCGGTGGGAAGGGCACCCAGTTCCTCGCGGGCGAACCAGCGGGCCTCACAGGTGGAGCCGCCGACATCGGCGACGGTGGGCGGGGCCGGCTTGTCGACCACGACCCGGTAGAAGGCACGGACGCCGTGCCAGTCGATCGGATAGCCCTCCGGGCCGAGGGAGGCGGCGTCGCGGTGGCTGGCCACGCCGAGCAGCTCGACGAGGCGGCCGGTCTGTCCGGTCTCCTCGACCAGCTCTCGGATCAGGGCCGCGCCGGGCTGCTCGCCGTAGTCCGTGCCACCGCCCGGCAGGTGCCAGCAGCCCGCCCCCGGGTAGCCGTCGGAGACCCGGGTCAGCAGCACCCGGTCGTCCGGGTCGGTCACCACCGCATACGCGGCGAAGCGCTGGGCCCGGTGCAGCCCGTCGGGGCCCGGCACCGCGTAGAACGACGGGAAATCCGGCGCCTCGTCCGGAACGATGTCGGCGGACGAGGCGGGCAGGCCCAGGGCCCACGCGGTGAACGACCGCAGCGGCAGCTCGCGGGCCTCCGTCGGGGTGAACCAGCGGGCCAGGTCGGTCGGCCGGTCGACCCGGTCGGCGAGCGTCCCGCCCCGGAGCGAGACCTGGTAGACCAGCCGGTCGGTGTGGATGGTGATGCCCCGCTCCGGCAGTGCCCGCATGTCGGCGAGCACGTCGTGCAGGCCGGCGACGGTGACGGAGAGGCCGGTCTCGGCGGCGGTCTCCCGTACGACGGTGTGGTGTGGGTCCTCACCGTGGTCGACCGCCCCACCGGGCAGCGACCACGTGCCGGGGGTGCCGGAGCGCTCCGATGCGCGAACCAGCAACACCCGGCCGACTGAATCAGCACAAACTGCGTATGCCGCGATTCTGCGGAGCGGCTCCAGCATGGTGGTCACGGGGCCGAATTCTCCCCGGCCCGGGTTGCCTCCATCGAAAAGAGTCAGATTCCTGACTGAATGCTCGCGCCTCAGGGGCAGGTCAGGGTAGGCATCCGGGCGGTCACCGAGGCCGGTGGGGCAGCCGGCGCGGAGCGTGGAGGCATGACCTACACCGCCCCTCCCCGGCCCCCGTACAAGCAGCTCTGTCGCCCCGTCACGGACCGGATGATCGCCGGCGTGGCCAGCGGCCTCGGCCGCTATTTCGCCGTCGACCCCACCCTGGTCCGGGTGGTCTTCGCGGTCGCCGGCCTGTTCACCGGCGGGATCGCGCTGATCGCGTACCCGATCATGTGGTTCCTGATGCCCGAGGAGCCGGCCGACGCGCCCGCCTGGCCGCATCCCGCGCAGGCCGCGTCGCCCGCCGTGCCGCCGACGGCCGGCACCCGGCCGGCACCGCCGACCTACCCGCCGGCGGGGTGAGGCGGGCTCACTCCCACTCGATCGTGCCCGGCGGCTTGCTCGTCACGTCCAGCACCACCCGGTTGACCTCGGCGACCTCGTTGGTGATCCGGGTGGAGATCCGGGCGATCACCTCGTAGGGCAGCCGGGACCAGTCGGCGGTCATCGCGTCCTCGCTGGAGACCGGCCGCAGCACCACGGGATGCCCGTAGCTGCGGCCGTCACCCTGCACCCCGACGCTACGCACGTCGGCCAGGAGCACCACCGGGAACTGCCAGACGCCCCGGTCCAGGCCGGCGGCGGACAACTCCTCCCGGGCGATCAGGTCGGCCTTGCGGAGCAGGTCGAGCCGCTCCCGGTCGACCGCGCCGATGATCCGGATGGCCAGGCCCGGGCCCGGGAACGGGTGCCGCCAGACCATCGCCTCGGGCAGGCCCAACTGGAGGCCGAGCGCCCGGACCTCGTCCTTGAACAGCGTACGCAGCGGCTCGACCAGGGCGAACTTCAGATCCTCCGGCAGGCCGCCGACGTTGTGGTGGCTCTTGATGTTGGCCGTGCCGGTGCCGCCGCCGGACTCCACCACGTCCGGGTAGAGGGTGCCCTGGACGAGGAACTCGACGTCACCGTGGGCGGCGACCTCCCGCGCGGCGGCCTCGAAGACCCGGATGAACTCCCGGCCGATGATCTTGCGCTTCTGCTCCGGGTCGGTCACCCCGGCCAGCGCGTCGAGGAACCGCTCCTGCGCGTCGACCACCTTGAGCTTGATGCCGGTGGCGGCGACGTAGTCCTTCTCCACCTGCTCGGCCTCGCCGGCCCGCAGCAGGCCGTGGTCGACGAAGACGCAGGTGAGCTGGTCGCCGACGGCCCGGTGTACCAGCGCGGCGGCGACGGCCGAGTCGACCCCGCCGCTGAGGCCGCAGATGACCTCCTTGTCGCCGACCTGCTCGCGGATCCGGGCGACCTGCTCGTCGATGATGTTCTCGGGCGTCCAGGTCGGCTCGATGCCAGCGATGTCGTGCAGGAAGCGGCGCAACATCTCCTGGCCGTGCGCGGTGTGCCCGACCTCCGGGTGGAACTGCACCCCGGCCCGGCGGCCGGCGACGTCCTCGAACGCGGCGACCGGCGCCCCAGCCGACTCGGCGGTGACCGTGAAGCCCGCCGGGGCCTCCGTCACGCAGTCGCCGTGGCTCATCCAGACCGGCAGGTCGTCCGGCAGGTCGCGGAGCAGCACCCCGGCCTCCGGGCGGGCCCGCAACGGGGTGCCGCCGTACTCGCGGTTGCCGGTGTGGGCCACCGTGCCGCCGAGCGCCTGGGCCATCGCCTGGAAGCCGTAGCAGATGCCGAAGACCGGTACCCCGGAGGAGAACATGCCGGCGTCGATCTGCGGGGCGCCCGGGGCGTAAACGCTGGACGGACCGCCGGAGAGGATGATCGCGGCCGGGTCCTTCGCCAGCATCTCGGCGACCGGCATCGAGTGCGGCACGACCTCCGAGTAGACGTTGGCCTCACGCACCCGGCGCGCGATGAGCTGGGCGTACTGGGCTCCGAAGTCCACCACGAGGACGGGGCGAGGCGTGCTCATGTGCAGAAAGCCTACCGACCCTGGCGCCCGCCCCCACCTCGCCCCACCACACTTCACCCCGTCGCCCGCCGACCCCCGCCCCCACCGCGCGCGATCTTGCACCTTCCGCCCCGACAATAGGGGTGAAAGCCGCATCCGAGGGGCCGAAAGTGCAAGATCGCCGAGGTCAGGGGGCGGAGGCGGGGGCGGGGGCGGAGGGCGGGGGTGGGGGTGGGGGTCAGGGGCGGAGGGCGGCTGGGGCGTCAGGGGGGACGGCGGGGTGGTGGGGTGGGGTCGGCGTCAGGCGGCGGTACGGGGCACCCAGGGGCGGGCGGGGGTCCTGCTCGCCCTTGTTGGGCCAGAAGGACATCGCGCGTTCCGCCTGGGCGGTGATGGTCAGCGACGGGTTCACCCCGAGGTTCGCCGAGACCGCCGCGCCGTCGACCACGTGCAGCCCCGGGTGGCCGTAGACCCGGTGCCACGGGTCGATCACGCCGTCGGCCGGGGTGCCGCCGATCACCGCCCCGCCGAGGATGTGCGCGGTCACCGGGACGTCGAACGGCTCGGTCAGCGCCCCGCCGGGCGTACCGCCGATCTCCTCGGCCAGCAGCCGGACCGCCCGGTTGCCCGCCGGGATCCAGGTCGGGTTGGGCGTCCCGTGCCCCGGCCCGGAAACCAGGTGCCGGCCGAACGGGCCGCGCCGCAGCCGGGTGGTCAGCGAGTTGTCCGCCGACTGCATGACCAGGGCGATCACCGTCCGCTCCGACCAGCCCCGGACCGACAGCAGCCGGGCCGCCGTGGCCGGCTGCCGCAGCAGGCTACCCAGCCAGCGCCGGACCCGGCGCGGCCCGCCGTCGACCAGCAACGACTGGAGCAGCCCCATCGCGTTCGAGCCCCGGCCGTAGCGGACCGGCTCGACATGGGTCTGCGGATCGGGGTGGAACGAGCTGGTGATCGCCACCCCCTCGGTGAAGTCGAGCCCGTCGGCACGGGCCCGTCGGCGGGGCACCGAGGCGCCGAGGATCGCCTCCGAGTTGGTCCGGGTCAGCTCGCCGAGGCGGGGCGAGAGATCGGGCAACGCCCCCTGGGCCCGCATCGTGTGCAGCAGCCGCTGGGTGCCGAGCGCGCCGGCCGCGAAGACCACCTGGTCGGCGTGGATCACCTGCCGCCGCCCGCGCAGCCACGCCCCGGTACGCACGGTGTGCACCGCGTACCCGCCGCCGTCGACCGGGCGGACGGCGGTCACCGTGGTCAGCGGGTGCACCCGCGCGCCGAGCCGCTCGGCCAGCCAGAGGTAGTTCTTGACCAGGGTGTTCTTCGCGCCGTGCCGGCAGCCCGTCATGCACGCGCCGCAGTGCGTGCAGCCGGTACGCTCCGGCCCGGCCCCACCGAAGTAGGGGTCGGCGGCGTGCTGGCCGGGCCGGCCGATGAACACGCCGACCGGGGTGGCGTGGTGGGTGTGCCCCACCCCCATCCGGTCGGCCACCACTCGCATCGCCCGGTCCGCGCGGGTGACGACCGGGTACGTGGTGACGCCCAGCATCCGCTTCGCCTGGTCGTAGTGGCGGGCCAGCTCGTCGCGCCAGTCGGTGACGTCCCGCCACTGCGGGTCGGTGTAGAAGGCGTCCAGCGGCTCGTAGAGGGTGTTGGCGTAGACCAGTGAACCGCCGCCGACCCCGGCGCCGGAGAGCACCAGCACCCCGCCGCCGGCCTTCCGGTCGGCCGGCCGCAGCAGGGTGAGCCGCTGGAGGCCGTAGCAGCCGAGGCGGGGCGCCCACAGGAACCGCCGCAGCCGCCAGGAGGTCTGCGGGAACTCGTCGTCGGCGAACCGCCGCCCGGCCTCCAGCACCCCCACCGAGTAGCCCTTCTCGGCCAGCCGCAGCGCGGTGACGCTGCCGCCGAAGCCGGACCCGATGACGAGCACGTCGTACCGCATCACCGCATCATTACCGACCGGTAGCCATCGCGCCAGCGCCCGTTTTCGCGCGATCATGCTCCCGGTCCACGATCCGGGGGCGCCCACCCGCAACTCGGGGCCCCCGTCGGGGCGTTGTCATCACGGGGGTGTCGCATGAGTCAGCGGACAGGGGCGCCGCGCCCACGGTGGATGCTGGCGCTGGCCGCCCTCGCGGTCGTGGTCCTGGCGGCCGTGGGCGCCCTGGTGGTCACCCGGCTCGTCGGCGACGACGGGCCGCAGCGCGCCATCGGGCCGGCGGGCGCCACCCGGACGCCGCAGGCGAGTCCCACCCCGAGCCCGACCGCGCCGCCGGGCGCCGGCATCACCGGCCCGCTCAACCTGCTGCTCGTCGGGGTGGACACCCGGGTCAGCGTGCCGGGCTGGGAGCCGCACGGCGACGCCGTGCTGGTGCTGCACGTGCCGAAGGGCCTCGACCGGGCGTACCTCTTCTCCCTGCCCCGCGACCTGCTGGTCGACATCCCGGCCTTCCCGAAGGCCGACTACCGCGGCGGGAAGACCAAACTCACCCACGCGATGAGCTACGGCAGCCGGGTGCCCGGCAAGCCCGAGCAGCCGAGCACCGCCCAGGGGTACGAGCTGCTGCGCAGCACGGTCAGCGGCTACACCGGGCTGCGCATCGACGCCGGTGCGGTGCTCACCTTCAACGGCTTCGACAAGCTGGTGAACGCCCTCGGCGGGGTGGACCTCTACATCGACCAGCGGGTGGTCTCGCTGCACCGCCGCCCCGACGGCCGGCACCGGGAACCCGCGCCGGGCGGCGGGGGCTACGTCGGGCCGCAGATGGTGTACGAGAAGGGCGAGCGGCACCTCAACGGCTGGCAGGCGCTGGACTACGCCCGGCAGCGCTACATCACCGGCGGCGGATACGCCCGGCAGCGCCACCAGCAGCAGCTCATCAAGGCGCTGGTCACGAAGATCCTCGACGAGAACCTGGCCCGGCAGCCGGAGCGCGTGCAGCAGGTGGTCGACGCGCTCGGCGACACCCTGGTCTACGCGGGCGGGCCGCGCATCGTGGACATCGCGTACGCCCTCGGCGGGCTCGCGCCGGACCGGTTCGTGTCCGTCGACCTGCCCGGCGCGGGCGTGGGCAAAGGCAGCGCCTACCGGGGCGAGGAGCTCACGCAGACCGGCCGGAAGTTCCTCACCGAGCTGCGCGCCGGCCGGGCGGACGCCTACCTCGCCGCCAACCCGAAGCTGCGCCTCACCCGCTGAGGGCCGTCACCGGCGCTCGGGACGGCCGGGACGCTGGGTGCCGTGCAACCACGCCTGGAACAGGTCGTCGAGCTGCTCACCCGAGACCCGCTCGGCCAGCGCGACGAACTCGGCGGTGGTCGCGTTGGCGTCGCGCTTCTGCGCCGCCCAGGTCTTCAGGATCTCGAAGAACGCCTTGTCGCCGACGGCCACCCGCAGCGCGTGCACGGTCATCCCGCCGCGCTGGTAGACCGACTCGCTGAACAGGTTCGCCGCCCCCGGCTCACCCGGGGGCGTCCGCCACACCTGACCGGACGAGCCGGTGTAACGGGCGTCGAACGCCTGCTGGGCGGTACGCCCGCCGTCGTGCTCGGCCCAGAGCCACTCGGCGTACGTGGCCAGGCCCTCGTTGAGCCAGATGTCCTGCCACCTCGCCAGCGAGACGCTGTTGCCGAACCACTGGTGCGCCAGCTCGTGGGCGACCACGCCGGTGTTCTCGCCGCCGGAGAAGAAGTTCGCGGAGTAGACCGGGCGGCTCTGCGTCTCCAGGGCGTACCGGATCCGGGAGTCGGAGATCACCACGCCCCCGTACGCCCCGAACGGATACGGCCCGAAGACGCTCTCCAGGTAGTCGGCCACCTCGACCGTGCCGGCGATCGACCGGTCCGCCGCGCCCTGCGGCAGGTCGGTGGTGACCGCGTGGAACACCGGCCGTCCCTTGTGCTCGCCCTCGGTGATCCGGAACTTCCCGATCACCACGGTGCTCAGGTAGCTCGCCATCGGGCTGCGCTCGGCCCACTTCCAGGTGGTCCAGCCGCCGGCCGTGTTCTTCCCCGCCGGCACCCCGTTGCTGACCGCCGTCAGCCCCTTCGGCACGGTGATCTCGAAGTCGTAGGTGGCCTTGTCCGAGGGGTGGTCGTTTACCGGGAACCAGGTGCTCGCCGACTGGGGCTGGCCGAGCGCGATCGCCCCCTCGTCGGTGTGCAGGAAGCCCCCGACGCCGAGTGTCTCGTCGGACAGTGGCTCCGGCTCGCCCTCGTACGCGATCTCGGCGACGAAGCCGTTGCCCGCGATCAGGCCGCGGGCTGGCGTCACCACCAACTCGTCACCCTTGCGGCCGTGCTTCGCCGGGGCCCCGTCCACCGTCACGGACCGCACGGTCAGCCCGACCAGGTCCAGGTTGAACGCGGACAGGTCGGTGGTCGCCGCCGCCTGCACGGTCGTGGTGCCGGTGAGCCGGTCCTTCGCCGGGTCGTACCGCACCTTGACGGTGTAGCGGCTGACGTCGTACCCGCCGTTGCCGTAGGTCGGGAAGTAGGAGTCACCGGCGCCGGCCGCCCCCAGGAGGAACTGCCGCGGCGTGTCCGGCGCGGCGGTGGCCGGGGACGGGCTCGGGGCCGACTCCTCGGCCGACCCGCATCCGGCCAGCCCGAGCGTGCCGGCCAGCAGCAGGCCGGTGCCCGCGCACAGCATCCGCCGCGAGAGCGTCATCGTCTCTCCTCCCCTGCACCACCGGTCGCCGAACCGGCGACCCGTGGCGGATCCGCGCCCGGTCGGTGCCGCTCGCCCCAGCCGGCCGCACGGAAGCGGCCGGGCCGGTGGTGCGGCGCCGGGGTCCGGCGGCAGCCTACCGAGCGCCGACGCGAGGCGTGTCAGGGCAGTGCGGGGGCCCTCGCGCCGACGAGCCAGGCGTCGAAGATCGGGCGCAGGGGCTTCCCGGCGACCCGTTCGGCCAGCACGACCAGGTCCGCCGTGGTGGCGTTGCCGCCGCGCCGCTCGGCCGTCCAGGTGCGCAGGATGCGGAAGAACGTGTCGTCGCCGACCGTGCGGCGCAGCGCGTGCACGGCGAGTGCGCCGCGCTTGTAGACGGCCGCCCCGAACAGTTGGGACCGTCCGGGGTCGACGGACGGCCGGGACCAGTCGGTGCCGGCGTACTCCAGCTCGAAGTTGCGCTGCGCGGTGCGACCGCCGTCGTGTTCCTCCCACAGCCACTCCGCGTAGCTGGCGAAGCCCTCGTTGAGCCAGATGTCGCTCCACCGGCTCAGCGTCACGCTGTTGCCGAACCACTGGTGGGCCAGCTCGTGCGCGACCACGCCCGGGTTGGGTCGCCCGCCCCGGAAGAAGCCCGGCCCGTAGACCGGTCGGGACTGGGTCTCCAACGCGTAGCCGACCCGGGCGTCGGTGACCACGACGCCGCCGTAGGAGTCGAACGGGTACGGCCCGAACCTGCTGGCCAGGAAGTCGGCGATCTCGCCGGTGCGGGCCAGCGAGGCGGCCTCCGGCCCGGTCGCCGGCAGGCTCGCCGGCACCGCCGTGACCATCGGTCTGCCGGCGTGCGTGCCGGTCTCCACCCGGTAGTCGCCGATCACCAGGGTGGTCAGGTAGCTGGCCATCGGCGTCCCCTCGGCCCACCGCCAGGTGGTCCAGCCGGCGGCGCTGGTCTTCTCCCCCGGCACCCCGTTGCTCAGCGCGGCCAGCCCGTCCGGGACGGTCACCTCGATGTCGTACGTGGCCTTGTCGGACGGGTGGTCGTTGACCGGGAACCAGGTGGCCGCCGACCAGGGCTGCCCGAGTGCGACCGCGCCGTCGGCGGTGTGCAGGAAGCCGCCGCTGCCGAATTGCCCGTCGGCCTTCGCCGCCGGCACCCCGGAATAGTCGACCTCGACCGCGAACCGCTGTCCCTGCGGGAGGCCGTGGCGCGGGGTGACCACCAGTTCGTCGCCCTCCCGCCGGTGCTCGGCGCGGCTGCCGCCCATCGTGACCGCGGTGACGTCGAGGCCGGCGAGGTCGAGGGTGAACCGGGACAGCCCGTGGGTCGCCGTCGCCATGACCTTCGCCCGCCCGGTCAGCCGGTCGGTCGCCGGGTCGTACCGGACGGCCAGCCGGTAGTGCGAGACGTCGTAACCGCCGTTGCCGGCGCCGGGCACGTACGGGTCGGCGAGGTCGACGCTGCCCGGGCGCAGGCCGTCGCGCTCGCCCTGCCGGGGCTCGGCGGGATCGGTGGTGCAGGCGAACAGCAGCGTGACCACCGCCGCCGCGACGGCGAGCGTCCGACTGATCCGGTCAGGAGTACGACGCACCGGCCGAGCCTATCGGCGCGGCCGGTGCGGGTGGCGCTGCTTGCGCAGGTCAGCGGTCGAGGACCAGGCCGACCTTCTGGAACTCCTTGAGGTCGCGGTAGCCGCACTTGGCCATCGCCCGGCGCAGCCCGCCGAAGAGGTTGAGCTGACCGTCCGGCTCGTCGGCCGGGCCGAAGAGCAACTGGTCCATCGAGCCGAGCGGCTCGCCGGCGGCCTCGAACGCGCCCCGGGGCAGCGACGGGTGGCTGGCGGCGGAGTGCCACCAGGCGCCGCCGGCCGGCGCCTCCGCGCAGAGCGATAGCGGCTCGCCGAGCATCACCGCGTCCGCGCCGCAGCCGAGGGCCTTGGCGATGTCGCCCGAGGTCTCGATGTCGCCGTCGGCGATCAGGTGCACGTACCGGCCGCCGGTCTCGTCGAGGTAGTCCCGGCGGGCCGCTGCCGCGTCGGCGATCGCGGTCGCCATCGGCACCCGGATGCCGAGCACCGACTCGGTGGTGGACCACTCGTCGCCGCCGATGCCGACGATCACACCGGCCGCGCCGGTGCGCATCAGGTGCAGCGCCGTCTTGTAGTCGGTGCAGCCACCGACGACGACCGGGAGGTCCAGGTCGGCGATGAACTCCTTGAGGTTCAGCGGCTCGTCGGTGGTCGAGACGTGCTCGGCGGAGACGATGGTGCCCTGGATGACCAGGATGTCCACGCCGGCGTCGAGGATCACCGGGGCCAGCGCCAGGGTGTGCTGCGGGGAGACCCGCACCGCCACCGTGCCGCCGCCGGCGCGCAGCTCGCGGACCCGCTCGGCGATCAGGTCGGGGCGGATCGGCTCCGCGTAGACCTCCTGGAGCCGCTTGGTGGTGCGGGCGTCCTCGTCGAGCCCGGACAGCTCCTCCAGCACCTTGGTCGGGTTCTCGTAGCGGGTCCACAGGCCCTCGACGTTGAGCACGCCAAGACCGCCCAGTTCGCCGAGCCGGACGGCGGAGGCCGGGCTCATCGTCGCGTCGGAGGGGTGCCCGACGCAGGGGATGCCGAACTGGTACGCGTCGAGCTGCCAGCCGGTGGAGACGTCATCGACGTCCCGGGTCCGGCGGCTCGGCACGATGGCGATGTCGTCCAGGTGGTAGCCGCGCTGCGCGGTCTTGCCCAGCCCGATCTCGACCACGTCACGCATGGGGGACTCCAGTTGTCGCAGGGGGAAGGTCAGCGGGAGTGGTAGTTGGGCGCCTCGGCCGTCATCTGGATGTCGTGCGGGTGGCTCTCCTTGAGCCCGGCCGCCGTGATCCGGATGAGCTGACCGCGACGGTGCAGATCGGGGATGTTCTCCGCGCCGGCGTACCCCATCGCCAGCCGCAACCCACCGACCAACTGGTGGGCGACCT
This sequence comes from Micromonospora peucetia, assembly GCF_900091625.1. Lineage (NCBI taxonomy): Bacteria > Bacillati > Actinomycetota > Actinomycetes > Micromonosporales > Micromonosporaceae > Micromonospora > Micromonospora peucetia. The sequence goes on along the minus strand of NZ_FMIC01000002.1, from coordinate 2,942,942 downwards.
GGGCGAGCAGCCCGCGGTACGGCACCTGGCCCTCGACGCCCTCCGGGACCAGTTTCTCGTCGCTGGTCACGTCCTGCTGGAAGTAGCGGTCCTTGGAGTAGGACTTCGCCTGGCCCCGGGACTGCATGGCGCCCAGCGAGCCCATGCCCCGGTAGGCCTTGTACTGCTTGCCGTTGATGAAGATCAGCTCGCCGGGGCTCTCCTCGCAGCCGGCCAGCAGGCTGCCGAGCATCACCGTGTCGGCGCCCGCGACCATCGCCTTGGCGATGTCGCCCGAATACTGGATGCCGCCGTCGCCGATCACCGGGACGCCGGCCGGCCGCGCGGCGCGCGCGGCCTCCATGATCGCGGTGATCTGCGGTACGCCCACCCCGGCGACGATCCGGGTGGTGCAGATCGCGCCCGGCCCGACGCCGACCTTCACGCCGTCTGCGCCGGCGTCGACCAGCGCCTTCGCCCCGGCGTAGGTGGCGACGTTGCCGCCGACGATGTCGATCGTGACGTCCTTCTTGAGCTGGCGGACCATGTCCAGCACCGCCCGCTGGTGGCCGTGCGCGGTGTCCACGATCAGCACGTCGACGCCCGCGTCGACCAGCGCCCGGGCCCGCTTGTAGGCGTCGTCGCCCACCCCGATGGCGGCGGCGACCCGCAGCCGGCCGGCGTCGTCCTTGGTGGCGTCCGGGTACTGCTCGCTCTTGGTGAAGTCCTTGACCGTGATCAGCCCGCGCAGCCGGCCCGAGTCGTCGACGATCGGCAGCTTCTCGACCTTGTGCTGACGCAGCAGGTCGAGGGCGTCGTCCTTGCTCACCCCGACCGGGGCGGTGATCAGCGGGGTCCGGGTCATGATCTCGTGGACCGGGGTGGCCGGGTCGGAGACGAACCGCATGTCGCGGTTGGTGACGATGCCGACCAGTTGGCCCTCGCCGTCCACGACGGGCACCCCGGAGATGCGGTAGCGCCCGCAGAGGGCGTCGACGTCGCGCAGGGTGTCTCCGGGGCTGGCGGTCACCGGGTTGGTGATCATGCCGGACTCGGAGCGCTTCACCAGGTCGACCTGGAGGGCCTGGTCCTCCAGGGAGAGGTTGCGGTGCAGCACCCCGATGCCGCCCTGGCGGGCCATGGCGATCGCCATCCGGGCCTCGGTCACCGTGTCCATCGCGCTGGAGAGCAGCGGGATGGACAGGCTGATGTTGCGGGTCAGCTTCGTCACGGTGTTGACCCGGCTGGGCACCACGTCCGACTCGCCCGGCTGGAGCAGCACGTCGTCGAAGGTCAACCCGAGCGGGACCACCCGGGCGGAGCCGGCGGGCAGCTCGGGCAGATGGCCGCCCAGCTCGCCGCTGTCAGCGCCGGCAGGTAGGTCGGTGCTGGGCGAAAATTCCACGATTGCTCCCCTGAGCTGCTCGTACGGGCTTCAGCGAGGTGGCGCGGGCGGGCACCGGCACACGCCGGGTGACGGGCGCGTCGTCTCATCGTACCCACCGACCTGGGCCGACTCCGGCCGGTGGCGGCGCAGGTCACCGGTGGCCGGGGGCGGACGCGGCCGTGGCGTTGGGTCTACGGTGAGGGGGTGCACGACGAGCCCATCGACCCCTTCAACGGCGACCCGGCTGATCCGGCCGCCGGCCTGCACGATCCGGGCGACGACGCCCCGCTCGACCCGCTGACGGACGTCGAGCGCCAGGACGTGCTGGAGGATCTCGCCGACCTGGAGATCTACCAGGCGCTGCTGGCGCCGATCGGGGTGCGTGGGCTGGTCATCGAGTGTGAGGACTGCCGGGAGCCGCACTACTTCGACTGGGACCTGCTGCGGGGCAACCTGCGCCACCTGCTCAGCTCGGGGCGTCCCCGGGTGCACGAGCCGGCCTACGACCCCGACCCGGACCACTACGTCACCTGGGACTACGCCCGCGGCTACGCCGACGGGGTGCACGACACGCTGACCGAGGTCGCCGGCGAGGAGCCCGACTCCGAGAGCTGAGGCGTGTCGCCGGGCCCGGGTCAGGGCCACCAGCCCCACTCGGGGCGCGGCTCAGGCCACCAGGCCGGCCCGGAAGCCGGCCGCCACGGCGTGCGCGCGGTCCCGGGCGCCGAGCTTGCGGAACAGCCGCCGGGCGTGGGTCTTCACCGTGTCCTCCGAGACGAACAACTCCCGGCCGATCTCGGCGTTGCTCTTGCCCTCCGCCATGCCCAGCAGCACCTGGAGCTCGCGTTCGGTCAGTCCGATCTGGGACCGGCCGCCGCGCCCGGCGGACCCGCCCCGCCGTCCCGGCGGCGCGGTCTCCGCCGGCTCGTCGGCAGGCTCTGCCGGGTCGTCACCGCGTTGCGACGGCACGACCGTCGGGGCGCCGCCCGGTCCGTCGGGGGTCGTCGCCGACCAGTTGGCACCAGGCTCGGCCGGCGGCCGGCCGGCCGGGGTGGTGTTGCGGGCAGGGCCGCCGACCGCCGCCGTGTCCCGGGCGGGGTCGGTGATCCGGCGCCGCGCCGCCCGGCCGGGCGCGGAGAGCAGCAGCAGGGCCTTGGCCACCGCGCTGGTCAGGTCCTGGTCGACACCCTGGATGAGGCCCCGGGCACCGGCGCTGATGGTGGCGGCGGCCGCTTCCGACTCCTCGGTGCCGAGCAGCAGCACGGAGGCCTGCGGCGCGCGGGCGAGCACCCGGCGGACGAAACCCGCGCTGTCGGGCCGGGTGAGGGCCGTGTCCGCGAGCACCACGTCGGCCGGGCGCTCGGCCAGTCGCAACATGACCTCGGGGTCGGAGACAGCCGTCCGCACCACGGCCGACAACCCGAGCCGTGCCGCCGCGGACGCCAGATGCTGCGCCGCGAGCGGTGTCCGAACGCACACGAGAACCGTACGCACAGTGGTCTCCTCTCCGCACAAGAGCAGACCATGGCCGGGTCGGGTCGCGAGGGGGTTCGGACAATCCTCCGAACTTTTCCGACATGTAGGGCATATGCCGCCAGTTGCCGGAAGTTTTCGATCACAGGAGTGTGAGCCGGCAACAGCCCGGGTACGAAGGGCCCAGGCCGGAAACGGCGCGCCTGCGCGGACCGTCGCCCGGACGCCGATTCACCAGGATCTGCGCGGTGCCGCGCGGGAGGAGGGGTGCTGATGTCGAACGTACGCAGACTGCCCGGACCCATCGTCGACCTCTGGGACTGGCAGCGGCTCGGTGCCTGCCGGGGCCGGGACAGCGCGCAGTTCTTCCACCCGGACGGCGAGCGCGGCTCGTCCCGCCTACGCCGGGAGTCCGGTGCGAAGTCCGTCTGCCGCGCCTGCCCGGTCCGGGCCGAGTGCGCCGCACACGCCCTCGCCGTCCGTGAGCCGTACGGCGTGTGGGGCGGTTTCAGCGAGTCGGAGCGGCTGCGGCTGCTCGCCGTCGGCTGGGAGGACGTGGCCGACCGCCGCCAGAGCCGGGTCGACGTGGCCCGGCTGGAGGCCCGCCTGGGCCAGCCGCACCGGTCGACCGTCCCCGCCCAGCGCAAGATCGCCTGAGCCGGCGGTCCACGAGACCACACCGACGCCGCGTCCCCGCCCGGGGACGCGGCGTCGCGGCGTTTTCCCGCCGGGGACGCGGCGTTTTCCCGCCGGGGAGCCCGGCGCGAGGCGTTCCCCCCACCCGGTGTCCCGACGGACCGGCCGGCAGGCAGGTCACTCCCCCGTCCGCTGAAAGGTGTCGGGGCGCACCGTCATGCGGACGGTGCGCCCCGACGAGGCGTACGGCGAGGGTCAGAAACCCGGGCCGTGCTGGTGGCCGTGACCGTGGCCGTGCCCACCGGCGGCGGCCGGCTCGGCCTTCTCCGGCTTCTCCACCACGAGGCTCTCCGTGGTGAGCAGCAGGCCGGCGATCGACGCGGCGTTGGTGACCGCGTTGCGGGTCACCTTCACCGGGTCGACGATGCCGGACTTCGCCAGGTCGACGTACTCGCCGACGGCGGCGTCGAGGCCGTGGCCCCACTCCTTGCCGATGACCTTCTGCACCACGACGTAGCCGTCGTGGCCGGCGTTCTGCGCGATCCAGCGCAGCGGCTCGACCAGCGCCTTGCGCACGATCGAGACGCCGACCTTCTCGTCACCGGTGAAGCCGAGGTCGTCGTCGAGCACCGGCAGGATCTGCGCCAGGGCGGCGCCACCGCCGGGGACGGTGCCCTCCTCGACCGCGGCCTTGGTCGCCGCGATGGCGTCCTCGATGCGGTGCTTGCGCTCCTTCATCTCGACCTCGGTCGCGGCACCGACCTTGATGACCGCGATGCCGCCGGACAGCTTGGCCAGCCGCTCGGCGAGCTTCTCCCGGTCCCAGTCGGAGTCCGAGGCCTCGATCTCCTTGCGGATCTGCGCGACCCGGTCGGCGACCTCGCTCGACTGGCCACCACCGTCGACGACCGTGGTGTTCTCCTTGTCGATCACCACGCGCCGGGCGGTGCCGAGCACCTCCAGGCCCACCTGGTCGAGCTTGTAGCCCAGCTCAGGGGCGACCAGCTCGGCGCCGGTGAGGATCGCCATGTCCTGGAGCATCGCCTTGCGGCGGTCGCCGAAGCCGGGGGCCTTGACCGCGCAGACCTTGAGGGTCTTGCGGATCGAGTTGACCACCAGGGTCGACAGCGCCTGGCCCTCGACGTCCTCGGCGATGATCAGCAGCGGCTTGCTGTTCTGGAGGACCTTCTCCAGCAGCGGCAGCAGCTCCTCGATCGCCGAGATCTTCTGCGTGGTGATCAGGATGTACGGGTCCTCCAGGACCGACTCCTGCGACTCCGCGTCGGTGACGAAGTTCGGCGAGATGAAGCCCTTGTCGAACTGGAGACCCTCGGTCACGTCCAGCTCGGTGTGCAGGGCGGAGCCCTCCTCGACGGTGATGACACCGTCGCGGCCGACCCGCTCCATCGCCTCGGCGATCAGCTCGCCGATCGTGGCGTCCTGCGCGGAGATCGTCGCGACGTGCGCGATCGACTCCTTGTCGGCGACCTCGACCGCACGGCCGAGCAGCGCCTCGGAGACCTTGGTGGCCGCCGCGTCGATGCCCCGCTTGAGGCCGGCCGGGTTGGCGCCGGCCGTCACGTTTCGCAGGCCCTCGCGGACCATCGCCTGGGCCAGCACGGTGGCGGTGGTGGTCCCGTCGCCGGCGACGTCGTTGGTCTTGGTCGCCACCTCCTTGACCAGCTGCGCACCGAGGTTCTCGTAGGGGTTGGTGAGCTCGATCTCCTTGGCGATGGTCACGCCGTCGTTGGTGATCGTGGGCGCACCGAATTTCTTGTCCAGGACGACGTTGCGCCCGCGCGGGCCGAGGGTGACCTTGACCGCGTCCGCGAGGGCGTTGACACCGTGCTCGAGCAGGTGCCGGGCGTCGTCCGAGAAGCTCAGGATCTTCGCCATTAATGTCCCTTCGATGCGACGTCGCCCCGGCCCGGCGAGCCGGACCGGGGCGACGACACTGATCGGTTGCTTACTTCTCGATGACCGCGAGGACGTCGCGGGCGGAGAGCACCAGGTACTCCTCGCCGGCGTACTTGACCTCGGTGCCGCCGTACTTCGAGTAGAGGACGGTGTCGCCGACGGAGACGTCAACCGGAACCCGGTTGCCCTTGTCGTCGATCCGGCCCGGGCCGACAGCGAGGACAGTGCCCTCCTGCGGCTTCTCCTTGGCGGTGTCGGGGATCACGATGCCCGACGCCGTGGTGGTCTCAGCCTCGTTCGCCTGGACCACGATGCGGTCCTCGAGCGGCTTGATCGCAACCTTGGTCGCGGTAGTCACGGGCATACCCTCCTGGGGTACTGGTTTCGTTACTGGCCGGCAAGCCGGTCAGCGTCAATCTGCCACATGCCACCGGGCGGGGCCGTCGTCGCGGGTGCCGGTCCGCCTGGCGTTCAGCGCCCGGGCCACGAGACCCGGAAGCTGGCACCCTCAGGGTGAGAGTGCTAATCGCAGGTTATTCCTCGGCTAGCACTCCGTCAAGGAGAGTGCCAGCCCGCCGACCGGCGCGTCGGGCCCGCCGACCACAATGAACGAGTGGATCTCGATCAGTTCGCCGCCCTGCGTACGCCCGAGGGGTCGGCCGCGCTCGACGCGGCCACGCGGGTGGCCGGCGGTGATCCGCTGACCGCGGCGGCCGCGCTCCGCTCAGCCGGACTGCCGGCCGGCCTGGCCGCCGCCGCGCTCACCCAGGCCGAGCTAAGACGCCGGGCGGTCGGCAAGTTCGGGCCGGCGGCGGCGGGGATGTTCCTCACCCGGGCCGGGCTGGAACAGGCCACCCGGGGCGTGGTCGCGGCGCGGCGGGCCGAGCGGCTGCGGGCGGCCGGGGTGCACGCCCTCGCCGACCTCGGCTGCGGCCTCGGCGCGGACGCGCTCGCCGCCGCCCGCGCCGGCCTCCGGGTGTACGGCGTGGAAGCCGACCCGGTGACCGCCGCGATGGCCGCCGCGAACGCCGAGGCGGCCGGGCTGGCCGAGAGGTTCACCGTGGAGTGCGGCGACGCCACGGCATTCGACGTACGCCGGGTCGACGGGGTGTTCTGCGACCCGGCACGCCGGAAGGCGGGCACCGGGCGGCGGATCTTCGACCCGAACGCCTACTCCCCACCCTGGGACTTCGTGGTCGGGCTGGCCGAACGGGTGCCGCACACCGTGGTGAAGGTGGCGCCCGGCATCGACCACGCGCTGATTCCCGCAGGTGCCGAGGCGGAGTGGGTGAGCGTCGACGGCGACCTCGTCGAGGCGGCCATGTGGTGCGGCCGGCTCGCCGAGACCCCCCGCCGAGCCACCCTGCTGCGCGGTAGGGAAGGGCGCTCTCTCGACGCCTCCGGCAGAGGAAGGGTCCCCTGCCATCAGTTGACGGGTGCCGGCGACGCCGAGGCGGCCGTCGGCCCGGCACGCCGCTTCCTGTACGACCCGGACCCGGCGGTGGTCCGCGCGCACCTGGTCGCGGAGCTGGCCGACATCCTGGGCGCCACGCTGGCCGACCCGAGCATCGCCTACCTCTACGCGGACTCGCCGACGCCGACGCCGTTCGCCCGCTGCCTGGAGGTCACCGACGTGCTGCCGTTCTCGCTCAAGCGGCTGCGCGCGCTGCTGCGCGAGCGCCGGGTCGGGCGGGTGGAGATCCTCAAGCGCGGGTCCGCGCTGGAGCCGGAGAAGCTGCGGCGGGACCTGAGGCTGGCCGGCGACGAGGGGGCCAGCCTGGTGCTGACCCGGGTCGCCGGGGCACCGACTGTGCTGGTCTGCCGGCCGCTCGGGTAGTACGCGAGACCGTGGGCGCCGGCGTCGACCGCCTGGCCCTTTCGGCTCGCGGGTCGCGCCGCCCCGGGTTAGCTTGACGGTCATGGCGGGACAGGGCACTCCGGCGACCGCGCTGCTGACGAAGCGGAAGATCGCCCACAGCACCCATCCGTACGAGGTCTCCCCGGACGTGCCGAACTACGGCGCGCTGGTCGCGGCGGCACTGGGGGTGCCGCCGGAGCGGGTGTTCAAGTCGCTGGTCGCCGAGGTCGACGGCGCGCTGACCGTGGCGGTCGTGCCGGTCACCGGCGAGTTGGACCTCAAGGCGCTCGCCGCGGCGGTCGGCGGCAAGCGGGCCGCCATGGCCGACCGGGCGGTGGCCGAGCGGGCCACCGGCTACGTGCGCGGCGGGATCAGCCCGCTCGGCCAGCGTCGGCGGCTGCCCACGGTGCTCGACTCGTCGGCGCTCGACCATCCCACCGTCTACGTCTCGGCGGGCCGGCGCGGCCTCCAACTCCAGCTCGCCCCGCAGGACCTGGTCGCCCTCACCGGGGCGGCCACGGCCCCGCTGTCCGCCCGCTGAGCTGGGCCGTTTCCCCCGCTGACGGGAGAGCGCTCCCGCGTGGACGGCGGGCGAGGTGTCAGGGACGTTGCTGAATTGTTACTGCCGACAACAAACTCGCCACCTCGGCACTCTTGTGCCTGAAGCGTGACGCGGAATACGTTGCCGGACACAACAAACCAAACTTCATCCCCCACCCCCCGAAAGGACCCTGCACATGCGCAAGGGCTTCCTCACCTTCGCCGCCGTGGGCCTGCTCGCCACCGGCAGCATGGCCGCCTGCGGCGACGAGTCCGGCAGCGGTGACCAGGCCGGCGGCAGCGACAAGGCCCCGAAGATCGGCGTGATCCTGCCGGACAGCAAGTCCTCCGCCCGCTGGGAGGGCGCGGACCGCAAGTTCCTGGAGGAGGCGTTCAAGGCTGCCGGCGTCCAGTACGACATCCAGAACGCCCTGGGCGACAAGAGCGCGTTCCAGACCATCGCCGACCAGATGATCACCAACGGCGTGACCGCCCTGATGATCGTGAACCTGGACTCCGGCACCGGCAAGGCCGTGCTCGACAAGGCCAAGTCGCAGGGCGTGGCGACCATCGACTACGACCGGCTCACGCTGGGTGGCTCGGCCACCTACTACGTCAGCTTCGACAACGAGGCCGTCGGCAAGCTCCAGGGCGAGGGCCTGAGCAAGTGCCTGACCGACAAGGGCGTCAAGAGCCCGGTCGTGGCGTACCTCAACGGCTCCCCGACCGACAACAACGCCACCCTGTTCAAGAACGGGTACGACTCGGTGCTCAAGCCGAAGTTCGACTCGAAGGAGTACGCCAAGGGCCCGGACCAGAACGTTCCGGAGTGGGACAACGCCCAGGCCGCCACCATCTTCGAGCAGATGCTGACCCAGACCGGCGGCAAGATCGACGGCGTGCTCTCCGCCAACGACGGTCTCGGCAACGCGGCCATCTCGGTGCTGAAGAAGAACAAGCTCAACGGCAAGGTCCCGGTGACCGGCCAGGACGCCACCCCGCAGGGCCTGCAGAACATCCTCGCCGGCGACCAGTGCATGACCGTCTACAAGGCGATCCGGGAGGAGGCGAAGGCCGCCTCGGACCTGGCCATCGCGGTGGCGAAGGGTGAGAAGAAGGAGACCCCTCAGACGGTCAAGGACCCGGAGGGTGGCCGGGACGTCCCGGCGGTGCTGCTGACCCCGAAGCCGATCTACAAGGAGAACGTCAAGGACGTCATCGCCGACGGCTTCGTCACCAAGGACGAGGTCTGCGGCGGGGCGTACGCCAAGCTCTGCGCCGACGCCGGCATCAGCTGACCCGTATCCGATCCACGCGCACGCCGCCCGGCACGGACCCTGTGCCGGGCGGCGGCTCGCGCCGGACGGGATCCGAGACCTTCCCTCCACCTGAAGGAGACCCCCGTGTCCGCAACCCCCCTGCTGGAACTACGCGGGATCGACAAGAGCTTCGGTCCCGTCCAGGTCCTGCGCGACGTCGCGTTCGCCGCCCACCCGGGCGAGGTGACCGCGCTGGTCGGCGACAACGGCGCCGGCAAGTCGACCCTCGTCAAGTGCATCAGTGGCATCTACCCCACCGACGCCGGTGAGTTTCTCTTCGACGGTCGGCCGGTCAACATCAACAGCCCCCGCGACGCCGCCGCGCTCGGCATCGAGGTCGTCTACCAGGACCTCGCGCTCTGCGACAACCTCGACATCGTGCAGAACATGTTCCTCGGCCGGGAGAAGCACAGCGGCATCGTGCTCGACGAGCCGACCATGGAGCAGATGGCCGCCGACACCCTCGCCGGGCTGAGCGTACGCACCGTGAAGTCGCTGCGGCAGCACGTCTCCAGCCTCTCCGGCGGCCAGCGCCAGACCGTGGCGATCGCCAAGGCGGTGCTCTGGAACAGCAGGCTCGTCATCCTCGACGAGCCGACCGCCGCGCTCGGCGTCGCGCAGACCGCCCAGGTGCTCGAACTGGTCCGCCGGCTCGCCGACAACGGCCTGGCCGTCGTGCTCATCTCGCACAACATGAACGACGTCTTCGCCGTCTCCGACCGGATCGCCGCGCTCTACCTCGGCCAGATGGTCGCCCAGGTGAAGACCACCGACATCACCCACTCGCAGGTGGTCGAACTGATCACCGCCGGCCGCTCCGGCGGGCTCGGGCTCGCCGCCGAACCGGCCAACGGCGGCAACGGACACGGCGCGGAGCCGGCCGACAGCAACCCAGGAGGCGTCCGATGACCACCACCGTCGTGCACAAGGACGGCCCGGGGGCCGGCACACCGCCGCCCACCCTCGGCAGCCACGTCCGCAACTACGTCAGCCGGGTACGCGGCGGCGACATCGGCGCGCTGCCCGCCGTACTCGGCCTGGTCGTGCTCTGCACGGTCTTCTCGATCATGCGGCCGTCGTTCCTCACCGCCGGCAACTTCGCCAACCTGTTCACCCAGGGCGCCGCGGTCACCCTGATCGCGATGGGGTTGGTCTTCGTCCTGCTGCTCGGCGAGATCGACCTCTCCGCCGGCTTCGCCAGCGGGGTCTGCGCCGCCGTCCTCGCCAACGTCGTCACCGTGCTCGGCTACCCCTGGTACGTGGCCGTGCTCGCCGCGATCGTCACCGGCGTGGCGATCGGCACCAGCCTCGGCTTCCTGGTCGCGAAGATCGGCATCCCGTCCTTCGTGGTGACCCTCGCCGGGTTCCTCGCCTTCCAGGGCATCGTGCTGATGCTGATGGAGGAGGGCACCAACATCTCGGTCCGGGACGAGGTGCTGGTGGCCATCGCCAACCGCAACCTCTCCCCCGTCCTCGGCTGGCTGCTGGCCGCCGTGGCCGTCGCCGGCTACGCGGCCGTGCAACTGCTCCGGCACCGTACCCGGGCCGCCCGGGGCCTGGTCACCGACCCGATCGCGGTGGTTTTCGCCCGGATCGGCGGGCTGGCGCTCATCCTCGGCGCGGCGGTCTTCATCCTCAACCTGGAGCGCAGCCGCAACATCGTGATCAGCTCCCTCAAGGGTGTGCCGATCGTGGTGCCGATCATCGCGGTGCTGCTGGTCTTCTGGACCTTCGTGCTCCAGCGCACCAGCTACGGCCGGCACGTGTACGCCGTCGGCGGCAACAAGGAGGCGGCCCGCCGGGCGGGCATCGACGTGGACCGGATCCGCATCTCGGTCTTCGTGATCTGTTCCTCGATGGCGGCCGTCGGCGGCATCGTCGCCGCCAGCCGGGCCAACTCGGTGGACCCCAACACGGGTGGCAGTAACGTACTGCTCTACGCGGTCGGCGCGGCGGTCATCGGAGGCACCAGCCTCTTCGGCGGCAAGGGCCGGGTGCTCGACGCCGTCCTCGGTGGCGCGGTCGTCGCGGTCATCGACAACGGGATGGGCCTGATGGGATACAGCTCGGGGGTGAAGTACGTGGTCACCGGCGTGGTACTGCTGCTCGCCGCGAGCGTGGACGCGTTCTCCCGCCGGCGTTCCACCGCCACCGGCAACCGCTGAGCACCGGCACCGGAAGTGACGACAGCGATGCGCGCGGGACCGAGCCAGGACGACATCCGTCGGCAGAACCTGGGCGCGCTGCTGCGGTACGTGCACGTGCACGGGGCCACCACCCGGGCCGAACTCACCACCACGCTCGGGCTCAACCGCAGCACCATCGGCGCGCTGACCGCCGACCTGGCCGGCGCGGGGCTGGTCAGCGAGGGGACACCGAAGGAGACCGGCCGGGCCGGGCGACCGTCGCTGGTCGTCCGGCCCGAGTCGGACCGGGTGCACGCGTACGCGTACAGCATCGAGGTGGACCGGCTGCGGGCCGCGCGGATCGGTCTCGGCGGTGCGGTGCTCGACCGCCGGGAGCTGGACCGCCCCCGGGGCCTGACCGCCGCGGAGGCCGCCCCGCTGCTGGCCGGGGCGGTCAAGGAGATGCAGCAGGCCGTGCCGGCGGACGCCGTCTGCGTCGGCGCGGGTGTCGCGGTCTGCGGCATGGTGCGCCGCGACGACGGGCTGGTCCGGCTGGGGCCGACCACCGGGTGGGTGGACGAGCCGATCGGCGCGGCGCTCGGCGCCGAGCTGGGCTGCGAGGTGCCCGTCACGGTCGGCAACGTGGCCGACGTGGCGGCCTTCGCCGAGCACGCCCGGGGCGCGGCGGCCGGCTGTGACAACGTCATCTACCTGTACGGCGACGTGGGTGTCGGCGCCGGCATCATCGCCGGTGGGCGGCGGCTGACCGGGCACGGCGGCTACGGCGGCGAGGTCGGCCACATGGTCGTCGTCCGGGACGGCGCGCCCTGCGAGTGCGGCTCCCGGGGCTGCTGGGAGACCGAGATCGGCGAGCACGCGCTGCTCCGCGCGGCCGGCCGCTCCGACGCCCGGGGCCGCGACGCGCTGCTGGCCGTCTTCGACGCCGCCGACCGGGGCGACCTGCGGGCCCAGACGGCGGTACGCCAGGCCGGCGACTGGCTCGGCTTCGGGGTGGCCAACCTGGTGAACATCTTCAACCCCGAGATGGTGATCTTCGGCGGCGGCCTGCGGGACCTCTACCTCGCGTCGGCGGCCCAGGTGCGCAGCCGGCTCAACTCGGTCGCCCTGCCCGCCTGCCTGGAACACGTCCGGCTGCGCACCCCGAAACTCGGCGACGACGCGGCGCTGATCGGCGCCGCCGAGCTGGCCTTCGAACGCCTGCTCGCCGACCCGCTCGACGCCGGCTGACCCGGACCGCCCCGGCCGGGGCGGACTCGGTGACTACGCAGGGTGACAGCAGGGCCATCCGGTGGCACCCGACGCCGTCACCGTGCATCTGTACGCCAGCCGCGGCTGAAGCCCCGGACATCCTCTAGCCGCAGAGCGGGCGGGATACGGGACATCACGTACAGGTCCGGCACTGTTGGGCTGTCGCACATCATCCTGGTCGCGTCGTCGTCGACCTGCTGGACCTGATCGTGGTCACGGCATCAGATGGACGCGGATCCGTCTGGCCGTAACCGCCGCATCCTCCAGGACGGCCAGCCGGGGCTCGGCGGAGGTACGGCCCGTCCCCGGCGAGACGGGTGGGGACGGGCCGTGGTGGTGCGAGAGGATGGGTGGGGCGATGATCAGATAGCGAAGCCGCCGTCGACGTTGACCGTTGCGCCGGTGATGTAGCGTCCGTCCGGTCCGGCGAGGAATGCGACCGTGGCGGCCACGTCCGATGGCTGCGCGTAGTGGCCGAGGGCGGTGAATCCGTTGATCGTGTCGGCGTTCGGGCCGTCGGCGGGGTTCAGCTCGGTGTCGGTGGCGCCTGGGTTCACCAGGTTCACGGTGATCGCCCTGCCGCCGAGTTCGCGTCCGAGCGCTTTGGTCAGGCCGATCAGGGCGGTCTTGCTCATCGCGTAGAGCGAGAAGCCCGGAAAGACCGCGCGTTCGGCCACGTTGCTGCCGATGTTGATGATCCGGCCACCGGCCGACATGTGGCGTGCCGCGGCCTGTGAGGCGACGAACGGTGCCCGGACGTTGACCGCGACGGTCTGTTCGAACTGGTCCATCGTCAGTTGCTCGAGAGGGCCGAGCAGGAACGCGCCGGCATTGTTGATCAGGATGTCCAATCGACCCAGCTCACCGGCGGCCCGGTCCACCGCGGTGAGCACCGCCGCCGGGTCGGCGCTGTCCGCCTGCACGGCGATGGCCCGCCGTCCCGCAGCCTTGATCCGGTTTACCACGTCGTCGGCGCGCGGTTGATTCTGTTGGAACGTCAGCGCCACATCGGCGCCTTCCTCGGCCAGGCGTAACGCCACCGCCGCGCCGATGCCACGACCACCACCGGTGACCAGAGCGACCTTGCCGTCAAGTGCTTTGTTCATGACGGCAAGCCTGGCCGACCAGAGGCCAACCGTCCGGCGGTGATCGGACGTCGCGTTCGCGTCACCGGCGCCAACGTCCCAACGCACCGGCGACAACCATCCCCGACTCACTGCCGACCAGCTACCCGCTCATGCCGTCGTCCGGGCGATGTTCTCCGTCCTGGCATGCACCCCGACAGTAGAGCGTCGGGCGGATGTTGGGACGAGTACACCAGCCCGGCATCGAGCCGACCGGAGGCCACCGCTCGCTTCTGCCGCGAAGCGGTGCAGGCCATTCCATTGTTGATCGGCGGCTCCACCGTCCCGCGCCTTGTGGCAGAAAGTACGGCGCGCAGCCAGCGGTAACCGGTCTCTCAGAGAGTTCGCCGTCCTCCCGTGGCGGCTGCGGCCAGGCGGTGGCCCGGCTGCTGAAACTCATCAGCGTGGTCCGGCCACGGCATACTCGGGAGTCATGGGATTCGAAGAGGAGTGGCAGGACCTGGTTCCGGGTACCGACCGCGTTTCCGAAATCGGGGTCGCGGTCGGCGGGCTCGACGGTGACGTCTGGACTGCCGGTCACGACCTGCTGTTCCCGGCGTGCTCGATCAGCAAGCACGTCGCCGCGTTCGGCACGCTGCGGCTGGTCGCCGACGCGACCCTCGATCTCGACACCGACGTCAACGCCTACCTGTCCGCCTGGCAGCTGCCCGGAACCGGTACGGTAACCGTACGCCAACTCTTGGCCCACACCGCAGGCCTGACCAAGAACTGGTTCCCCGGGTACGCCGCAGGCAAGCTCGTGCCATCACTGCAGCAGATCCTGCGGGGTGAGCCACCGGCCAACACGCCCAGGGTCCGGCGCGAGCTGCCGCCGGGCACTGAATTCCGTTATTCAGGCAGCCACTACGCCGTTCTTGAGCAGCTCCTGACCGACGTGACTTCGACGCCGTTCGACAAGCTGATGGCGACGCTCGTGCTAGAACCGGTGGGCATGGCGGACAGCAGCTATGACCAGCACTTCCCGAACGAACACCGGGACCGTGCGGCCCGCGGCCACTGTGGCGGCACCCCCGTGCACGGCGGCTGGCATACGCAGCCGGAGATGGCCGGCGCTGGGCTGTGGAGTACCCCGGCGGACCTGGTGCGGCTGGAGCTGGAGATCGGCCGTGCCGCCGCCGGCGAATCCGCGCTACTGCCGCAGGATCTGGCCGCACAGATGCTGACCCCGCAGGTGCCCGGCGGGTTTGGTCTTGGCACCGAACTTGGCGCCGGGCGCTTCGGGCATACCGGGCAGAACACCGGCTACAGCTGCTTCTCGTTTGCCTGGCCGGTGTCGGGCACAGCGGTCGCCGTGATGATGAACGCCGAGGACTGCCACGACACGCTGCTCGCCCTCATCGAACTGGCCGGCCGCAACTACGGCTAACGCCGGCAGCGCCAACTCACCCAGCAATGCGGGCACGCAGACACTCTTCGAGAGAAGCTCCTCGACGAGGAGTGCGACGTCCTCTCATGCCACCGATCGTGCGCGCCGACAATCTGCGAGGCCGCTGGGCCTGGTGCGGGCAGGTCCGGACGCGGTGGCGAGACGTCGGCCGAGCCGGCGGTCTGTTGGCCGCCGAAGCTACAGGTTCGGCGACCGGGTCCAGCCCGGACCGCGGCCAACGCACGGTCGACCCAAGGGGTGAGAGCAGATCAAGGTCGCTCCCCCACGCGGCCGTTCGCGTTACGGAAAGTTGTCATGGCGCGAACGAGCGCAGTCCGGGATAGCCTTGGCGCATATGGCTACCTATCGCAGCGCCTCAGTGCTTCTCTCCTCGGACGGCACCAGGACCCCTGGCACCGCCGCACTCTTCGCCGAGCCCGCCCGCAAGGGTGGGACCCCGCCGTGGGCAGGCGACTTCCGACCCGCCAACAGCGCCGGCAATGGCCCCAAGAACGCGGTCGGGAAGACCTTCACGTTGGAGTTGCCCGACGGCAGCACCGGCAAGGTCGTGGTCCAGGGCCTCAAGAGCGGGAAGGGCGGCGTCGTGCTGGCGTTGATGGGCGAGGACGCACCCCCCTTCTGATCAGGAAACTGATCGCCGCCGACGCCACCGGCTGGAGACGGCCGGTGCGCGACCCGCCGATGTCAATGCGTTCGGATAGCTGCCGGGCGCATTGCCTCTCCCCGTGGCTGGGCGTCGCCGAAGGTCAGGCGTACCGTTCTCCCGGCCCACCGACCAGGGCCACCGGTCAGCGGCGGCCGGTGGCCAGGGCGACGAGGTACTGTCCGCCGCCCGCGTCGACGCTTGCGGTCACCGGCAGTCCGGGCACCAGCCGGGAGAACCGGTCGACCAGCCAGTCCGCCGCCTCCTGGGCGTCCTTCTTGCTCGGGCAGCGGGCGACCAGCTCGCGGCCACCCTTGCGTTCGAGGCGCTCGGCGACGGTGATCAGTGGCGCGGGCTCCACCACGTGCAGATGGTCCGGCCAGGCGATGACCACCTTGACCGCGCCCTTGCGGGTGTTGCAGGCACGGTGCGCGAGTCGCTCGGCGACCTTGGCCTTCTTGTCAGCGGTACGGCTGTCGACGCTGGGACCACGCGGGTCGTTCACCGACATGTCGGCGTCGACCGCCTCGTCGCACACCCAGCATCGCCAACTGTCACGCCTCGCGACGTCATCGAGAAGACTCATCCAAGAAAACTAGCCTGTCAGCCTCCGGCCAACGACAGCCCCGGCCGCATGGCGTACGCGGCAAGGGTGGCAAGGTCACCCGACTCCCGCACCACCATGCGCTACGACCGCGCCCGCAAGAACCTCGACGGCCACCCGCCGCCCACCCGGCCTCCGGAACATGACGAGCGACTCCGAATTGAGTGCGGTCAGTGTGTCTGGGTCTCCCAGACCGGCTGCTGGGGCTCGTCGTTGTGCACGATGATGTCGACGTGATCGGTCGGGCGGACCATAGCGAAGTAGAACTGTTGGGCGGGGATGTAACGCTCGCGCCAGCGCCGTTCGACTTCGGCCCGGGATGACACCCGGCGCTCTCGGATCACAGCACGATCCACGGTCTTCTCGAGCGCGGTCGACACGAAGATGCGCAGGTCCCACCGGTCGATCAGTTCCGGGCGCATGAGGAAGACGCCGTCGAAGACCAGCACGGCGTCGGCGGGGGCAGTCGTGACCGGTGGGGACAGCGCGGTATCCACGGTGCGGTCGTAGACCGCGTGTTGGAAGCGTCGATCTCCGCCCGGGCCGAGCGGATCGAGCAGAACCCGGTTCAGCGCGTCGTAGTCGTGGGTGTCGAAGTAGCAGCCTTCGGCCGAATACTCGCCGCGCGGATAGCGGTGCGCCCGGAGGAAGAGGAAATCGTCGATCGTCGCGCGGATGACATCGCGGCCCTGTTCGCGTAGGACGACAGCCAGCTCGTCGGCGAGGGTGGTCTTGCCTACGGCGGGCGGTCCGTCGATGGCGACCCGCGTCGGGTGTGTGACTGTGACGGACCCGACTGCCTCAGCCAGGCGGCCGAGCATCTCGTCGCGGGTTCCTTGGTCCACGTCCTGCCCCGTCCTACCCGCTCGGCCGACACCCGCGGGAAACCCGATGACCGTTTCCTGGACCCGCGTTCCTTCTGGAAGTCTGCGCCGAACCGCGCCGCGCGTCAGTCCCCCTCTGCTCTGCGGAAGATGACTACCGTCCGTGGTGTCGACGCTCCCCTGCCAGCTTCGTCACGGTGAGTATCGGCGGTGGGCGTCCGCTCAGCGGTCGGCCTGGGTCCCGGCATCTCCCGGGCAGGACGGTCGGCGGCACTAATCGCTGGGCTCCGGCCCCAGCAGCCGGATCTCCTCGATGTCGAGGACGGCCTGCACCTCCCGCAGGACGATGTCGTCGATCTCGTTCGAGTCCCGCAGCCTGGTGATCTCGCGTCGCTTGTGTTCGAGCACGGCGAGCCGCAGCCGCCGGTCGAGCTCCCGGGCCCGCTCCGCCGCCCGGCCCTCGTCGGCGGAGCGGACGTCGTCGAGGCTCTGCTCGTAGTCCGCCCGGATCCGGTCCACCGCGTCGGGTGCGGCACCGAGCCGGTCGGCGACATCGGGCAGCGCCGCCAGTGCCGCCTCGGTGGCGCGCGTCCGGGCCAGCCGCAGCTCGCCGAGCCGCCGGGAGTCGCCGACCAGACCCGCCCACCCGACGACGGCGGGCAGCGTGGGGCCCTGGATCAGCATCGTCAGCAGGATGACCACGGCGGTGGCGAAGATGATCAGGTCACGCTCGCGCACGGGTGCGCCGGTGGGCGTGGTCACCGGCACCGCGAGGGCGGCCGCGAGAGAGACCGCACCCCGGAAGCCCGCCCACCCGAGCGCCGTACGCACCCGCCAGTTGACCCGCTCGTCCTGCTGCGCCGCCCGGCGGTCGACGACCAGGAAGGCGAACGCCGCCAGGTGGATCCACAGCATCCGGGTCAGCACGACCACGCCGGTCGCCACCACGCCGACGACCAGCGCCCGCTGCACCGACAGGCTGGTGACGGCGCGCAGGGCGCGCGGAATCTGCAACCCGAGGAGCACGAACAGGCTCCCGTTGATCAGGAAGGTGGCGAGGTCCCAGAAGCCGTACGCCAGCACCCGGGAGCGGGCCCGGATGACCCGGGGGGCGGCGTACGACAGCATCAGGCCCACGACCACCACCGCCAGGACGCCGCTGGCGTGCACGAACTCGGCGAGGAGGAAGGCCACGAACGGCGTGAGGACGCTCAGGGCGCCCTCGCGCAGCGGATCGTCGAGGCGTCGCCGGACCAGGATCACCACCCCGCCGACCAGCAGGCCGGCGGCGATGCCGCCGACCGACGCGCCGACGAACCGCTCGGCCAGCCCGAGCACCCCCGGCTCGGTGCCACCCACGATCAGGCCCAGCCCGACGGAGAAGAGCACCAACGCGGTGCCGTCGTTGATCAGGCTCTCCGCGTGCAGGGTGGTCAGGATCCGGCGCGGCATCCGCTTGGCCAGGCCGGCGACCGCCGCGGCGTCGGTCGGCGCGAGCACCGCGCCGAGCACCCAGGCGGCGGCCGGGTCGATGCCGAACCGCTGCACGACGAGCGACACCGCGGCCATCGTCGCCACCACCAGTCCCACCGCGAGCAACGTGATCGCGAGGAGGTTGGTGCGGATCTCGCGGAGGCTGGTGGTGATGCTCTCCTTGTAGAGGATCGCCGGCAGGAACAGCAGCAGCACCACGTCGGGCTCCAGCACCACGTGGGACAGCGGCGGCAGGAGCGCGAGCAGCGCGCCCATCGTGATGAGCAGGACCGGGGGCGCCACGCTGTACCGCCCGCCGAGGGTGGTGCCGACCAGCACCGTGACGACCAGCACCACGATCAGTTCGAGACCACCCACGTCGCACCCCCGTCACCGGCCGGCGCCGTGGTGACGGGTGCGCGCCGGTCGCCTGCCGCTCCACCATCGTGGTACGGCGCTGCGACGCGGCACCGCCGAATCCCGAAACGGGGCCGCGCGGCGCGGTCAGGAGCCGGTGCCCAGCCGCGCGGCGCGGTCAGGAGCCGGTGCAGCCGTGCGGTCAGGAGCCGGTGGTGTGCCAGGAACGCCAGAGGGCCGCGTACGAACCGTCGGCGGCGACCAGTTCGTCGTGCGAGCCGAGCTCGATGATCCGGCCGTCCTCCACCACCGCGACCCGGTCGGCGTCGTGCGCCGAGAAGAGGCGGTGCGCGATGGCCACGACCGTACGCCCCTGGAGGACGGCCGCGAGGGAGCGTTCCAGGTGCCGGGCGGCGCGGGGGTCGATCAGGGAGGTGGCCTCGTCCAGCACCAGGGTGTGCGGGTCGGCCAGCACCAGCCGGGCCAGCGCCAACTGCTGGGCCTGCGCGGGCGACAGCGGATGCCCGCCGGCGCCGACGATCGTGCCCAGCCCGTCCGGCAGCGCGTCGGCCCAGTCCAGCGCGTCGACGGCGGTCAGCGCCGACCGGACGGCCGCTTCGTCGGCACCCGGTCGCACCATCGCCACGTTCTCCCGCAGCGTGCCGATGAAGACGTGGTGCTCCTGGGTGACCAGGGCGACGTGTGTCCGCAGCTCGGCCAGGGGGAGCTCGTCGAGCCGCCGACCGGCCACCGTGACCGAGCCGGAGCGGGGCGCGTGCACCCCGGCGAGCAGCCGGCCGAGGGTGGACTTGCCGGCGCCCGAGGGGCCCACCATGGCCAGCTTCTCCCCCGGCTCCGGCAGCAGGGTCACCCCGTGCAGGACGTCCCGGCCCTCCCGGTACGCGTACCGGACGTCCCGGGCGGCGAGCCGCCGGTCCCCCGCGCCCGGCGCGTCGGCCGGGGCCGACGACGTGGGCCGGGTCGGAAACCCGGCCGGCGGGTCGGCGTCGGCCACCCCGAGCAGGCGGGCCATCGAGGCGCCGCCGACCTGCAACTCGTCCAGCCAGGAGAGCAGCCGGTCCACCGGGTCGATCAGCTGCTGCACGTAGAGGGTGGCGGCGGTGACCTCGCCGAGGCTCACCCAGCCCTTCAGGTAGAACCAGCCGCCGACGATCAACGTCGCGACCACCGGCAGCACGTAGCCGATCTCGGCGACCGGGAAGAACACCGTACGCAGCCGCAGGGTGTAGCGCTCGGCCGCGTACGACCGGCGGATGTCGGCGTCGCTGCGGGCCCGGCGGCGCGCCTGCTGCCGCAGTGCCTCCGTGGTCCGCGAACCCTCGACGGTCTCGCTGATGCCGTCGGTGATGTCGGAATAGGCGGCGTTCTCCCGCAGGTAGCCGGCCGGGGCGCGGCGCAGGTACCAGCGGGTGCCGGCCCACAGCAGCGGCACCGCGACCAGGCAGGGCAGTGCGAGCAGCGGGTTGACCAGGAGCAGCGCGCCGACGATGAAGCAGCCGGTGACGACGGCGACCAGCGTCTCCGGCACTGCGAACCGGACCGTCCGCGACAGCGCGGAAACGTCCCGGGACGTCCGGGTGAGCAGGTCGCCCGTGCCGGCCCGTTCCACGGTGGCCAGCGGCAACGCCAGGATCCGGTCGACGAACTCCTCGCGCAACTCGGCCAGCACCCCCTCGCCCAGCCGCGCCGACGCCAGGTGGGCGAACCGGACCAGCACCGACTGCACCAGCACGAACCCGGCGATCAGCAGGGCGATCCGGTCGACGGTGACGCCGGTGGTGCCCCGGGAGATCCCCTCGACCAGGTCGCCGAGCAGCCGCGGCGCGACCAGGCCGGCGGCGGCGGCCAGCGCGTGCAGGCCGAGCGCGGTCCCGAGCGCCCTCGGGTGCCGGCGGACCAGCGTGCGGGCGTAGCGACGCACCTGGCGCGCGTCGGCGACCGGCAATGCGGTGGCCATCAGTCCTCCCCCCGGTTGACCGTCGCCCGGTAGCGCGGCTCGTCGTCGAGCAGTGCCGTGTGCGACCCCTCGGCCACCACCTTGCCGTCCTCCACGAAGATCACCTGGTCGGCGCGGTGCAGCACGAGCGGGCTGGTGGTGCAGACCAGGGTGGTGCGGCCCGTCCGGGCCGCGCCGAGCCGCTCGGCGATCCGGGCCTCGGTGTGCGCGTCCACGGCGCTGGTCGGCTCGACCAGCAGCAGGGTCTCCGGGTCGGCGACCAGAGCCCGGGCCAGCCGCAGCCGCTGCTGCTGCCCGCCGGAGAACTCCCGACCGCGCTCGGCGACCGTGCTGTCCAGCCCGGAGGGCAGGGCCTCGACGATGTCGGTCGCGCTCGCCGCCACCAGCGCCGCCGCGATCGCCGCGTCACCGGCCCGGTCGTGCGGGTCCAGCTCCGTGCGCAGCGGGCCGGTGAACAGGTGCGCGTCGTTGTCGGCCACCAGGATCCGCTGCCGCACCGTCGCCAGCGCCACGTCCCGCAGCGGTACGCCGTGCAGCGTCGCGTCCGAGTCGACGTACCGGCCGAGGCGGTCGGCGATCGCCGCCGCGTCCTCGGGCGCGGTCGCGGCAAGCGCGATGAACCGGCCCGGTCGCACCGTCACGCCGGAGTCCACGTCGACCAGTTCGCCCGGGCCGTCCGGCAGGGTGGCCGGGCGGGACGGGTCGACCAGCTCCGGGGCGAGCCGCAGCAGTCGCACCACCCGCCGGGCGGCGACGTGCCCCCGGGTCAGCTTGTCCACCGCCTCGGTGAGCTGCCGCAGCGGGCTGACCAGGAACGCGGTGTAGCCGTAGAACGCCACGAGCTGGCCGGCGCTGATCTCGCCGCGCAGCGCGAACCGGGCGCCGAGCCAGGTGACCAGCACCAGGAACGCACCCGGCAGCAGCACCTGGGCCGCCTCCAGCAGCGACTCGACCCGGGCCACCCGCAGGCCGTCGGCGCGCAGCGTCTGCGACCGTGTCCGGTAGCGGGCGGAGAGCATCGGCTCACCGCCGACGCCGCGCAGCACCCGCAGCCCGGAGACGATGTCAACGGCCCGGGCGGTCAACGCCCCCTCCGAGTCCCGGTACGCATGCTGCTGCCGGTGCAGCGGCCGGATGAGCAGCCCGACCACCGCCATCAGCAGCGGCACGCCGAGCACCACGACCAGACCGAGCGGCACGGAGGCGTCGAGCATGATCACCCCCACGGTCACGATCGCCACGACCGCGCCGGCACCCCGGGCGGTGATGTCGATGGCCGAACCGATGTGGTTGATGTCGGCCGTGCCGATGCTCACGACCTCGCCGGCGGAGACCCGGCGGGGCAGCGCGGCGCCGAGCCGGTTCACCGCGCCCACGGTCAACTGCACCGTCCGGTACGCCCCGGCGAGGAAGTTGTGCACCGCGCAGCGGTGCCGCAGGATCCCGGCGACAGTCTGGAGCACACCCAGCCCGAGCACCGCCAGCCCCCAGGTCAGCAGCGCGTCCTCGTCCCGGCGGGTGAGCCCGTCGACGGCCCGGCCGACGGCCGCCGGCACCAGCGCCTGGGCGACCATCCAGACGATGCCGAGCAGGATGCCGACGGTGAGCAGCACCTTGTGCCGCCCGGCCAGCCACACCAGGTAGCGGGTCGCCGATCGGGTGTCAGGTACGCCGGGGTTCCCGGCCGGTGAAAAGCGCATGGCCCACCGACGCTAGGTGGCGGGCCGACCGTCCCGCCAACCAATTACTGCGGCGGCGTGCTGCGAGTCACGTTCCCGGACCCGGCCGGGCTCGTCGGTCGCCAGCCTCCGCCCGGCCACGGCCCGCCGGGGCACGACACTCTCCGCCCGGCCGGGCGCCTCAGCGGTCGACCTGGGTGAAGTCCCAGGAGTGCGGCGGGCGGGCCAGCAGCGTCGCCGGCGGCTCCGGCAGCGGGCGCGGGTTGCTGCGCCACTTGGAGATGACCACCACCCGGTGGTCGGTGGAGGAGAACACCTCGCTGGACAGGTGCATCGGGTCGTGCTCGAACTCCGGCAGCGCGGTGTCGCAGACCCAGGTGATCAGGTCCGCGGCGCCGTACGGCTCCGCCCGCGCCTCCCACATCCGCACGATCACGTCAGCCATCCTCGGGGTTCAAACGCTGACCGTGGTCAGCGGCATGGCGGAATCGGCGGGCAGGTCCAGCCGGCTCGGCGCGACACCCGCAGCGACCAGGTGCGAGCCGAGGGCGGCGACCATCGCGCCGTTGTCCGTGCAGAGCCCGGGCCGGGGCACCCGGACCCGGATGCCCTGCGCGGCGGCGCGGTCCTCGGCCATCACCCGCAGCCGGGAGTTGGCCGCCACGCCCCCGCCGATCACCAGCGTCTCGACGCCGTTGGTCCGGCAGGCGTCCAGCGCCTTACGCACCAGCACGTCGCAGACCGCCTCCTGGAAGGACGCGGCCACGTCGGCGACCGGCACCGCCTCGCCGGCCCGCTGCCGCGCCTCGACCCAGCGGGCCACCGCCGTCTTCAGCCCCGAGAAGGAAAAGTCGTAGCGGTGGGCGGCAAGGTCCTTGGGGGCGGTCAGGCCGCGCGGGAACCCGATGGCAGCCGGGTCGCCGGCCCGGGCCTCCCGGTCGATGTACGGACCGCCGGGGAACGGCAGCCCGAGCAGCCGGGCCACCTTGTCGAACGCCTCGCCGGCCGCGTCGTCGATGGTGGCACCGAGCGGGGTGACACCCCGGGCGAGGTCGTCCACGAGCAGCAGGGAGGAGTGCCCGCCGGAGACCAGCAGGGCGATCGCCGGCTCGGGCAGCGGGCCGTGTTCCAGGGTGTCCACGGCGACGTGCGCGGCCAGGTGGTTGACGCCGTAGACCGGCTTCTCGGCGGCGAGCGCGTAGCCCTTCGCGGCGGCCACCCCGACCAGCAGCGCGCCGGCCAGCCCCGGGCCGCAGGTGACCGCGATCGCGTCGATGTCGGCGAGCGTCACCCCCGCCTCCTTCAACGCCCGGTCCATGGTCGGCACGATGGCCTCCAGGTGGGCCCGGCTGGCCACCTCGGGCACCACCCCGCCGAAGCGGGCGTGCTGCTCGACGCTGGAGGCGAGCGCGTCGGCCAGCAGGGTGTGCCCACGTACGATGCCGACGCCGGTCTCGTCGCAGGAGGTCTCGATGCCGAGGATCAGGGGTTCGTCCGTCATCGCTCACTTCCCGCGTTGCGCTGCATGACCAGCGCGTCGGTGTTGCTCGGTTGGTAGTAGCCGCGCCGCACTCCGATCGGCTCGAAGCCGTACGCCGCGTAGAGCTTCTGGGCGGGGGCATTGTCCGCCGCGACCTCCAGCAGGGTACTGCGGGTGCCGAGCCGGGCGGCCTCGGCGAGCAGTGCCTCCAGCAGGAGCCGGCCGACGCCACGCCGCTGGGCGTCCCGGCGCACCGCGACGTTCTGCACCCACGCCTCGTCGGGCGGGGCGGCGGCGAGCCCGGCATAGCCGAGCAGGGAGCCGTCGTCGTCGGTGGCGGCCAGGTAGAAGTGCCCGTTGGCCAGCTCGTTCCAGAACATCGCCGCCGACCACTGCTCGGCGCCGAACAGGTCCGCCTCGATCGGCAGCACCTCGTCGACGTGCCACCACCGAAACCGCTCCAGCCGGATGCTCACGGTGCGATCTCGGTTCGCGACTGCGGGGCTCGCAAACCCGGCTCACTCCTCACGCTCACGGTGCCACCTCAGTTCGCGACTGCGGGGCTCGCAAACCCGGCTCACTCCTCACGCTCACGGCAGAACCGGCTTGCGGGCGGTCGCCGCCACGGCGTCCGGGCGGCGCAGGTAGAGCGGGGTGAGCACCTCTGACGGGGCGCCGGCCCGGATGCGCTCGGCGGCCAGGGTCGCCAGCACGTTGGCGTCCGGGTAGCGGGGTTCGTCCCGCACCGGCAGGCCGAGCGCGTCCGCGTACCGGTGCGCGCCGTCGCCGACCGCGGCCGTGACGGCCAGGTCGCGGGCGCGCTCGGCGGCGACCGCCGGCACGGACACCTCCGGTCCGAGGATCCGCTGGCCCGCGCCGTCGTAGACCGCCCAGTAGATCTCCCGGCGGCGCGCGTCGCTCGCCGCCAGCACCGGCTCGCCGGCGGCCGCCGGGTGGCCGATGGCGTCCAGCGAGCAGACGCCGTACGTCGGGACGCCCAGCACCTGCCCGATGGTGGCGGCGGTGACCAGCCCCACCCGCAGCCCGGTGAACGGGCCGGGGCCGAGCCCGGCGACGATCGCGCCCAGGTCGGCCGGACGGGCACCGGCCTCGGCGAGCACGGCGTCGACCTGAGGGGCGAGCAGTTCACCGTGGGCGCGGGCGTCGACCGTGCAGCGGTACGCGCGGGTCGCGACGCCGTCCGCCGCGACCTGCACCAGCGCCGCGGTCACCGCGGGGGTCGAGCTGTCCACCACCAGTACGAGCACGGTAAGCCAGCCTAGTCACCCCCGGTCACGCCCCGGGCGGCGGATGCGGCTCAGCTCGGGGTGCGGAACTTGCGCAGGAACCCCGGCAGCAGCCAGGGGCGCCGCCCACTGATCCGGACCTTGCCGGTGAGCACCGCGCGGGCCCGGCTGACCCGACCGAACATCATCAGGTTGAGCGTGCCTGGGTCGTGGTCGATCCGGGCGTCGGGACGAGCGTCGGGGGCGGCGAACGTCATCCGACCCCGGTGCAGCATGAGCCGGACCGGGGCCGCGTACGCCGAGCGGAACTCGACCACGACCGGGCGTTCGCTCGGCGGAGCGCCGCCGTCGATCAGCCGCCCGTAGCCGTGCCGGACCACTCCGGCCAGGAACAGCTCCATGAAAAGCGCGGCGTCCCGGCCGGGGAGCGACCACGGCCGCCCGGTGACGTGGGCGACGTCGTGGCCGTGGATGAGCAGCTCGTTGACCAGGTGCGCGCAGAGGCCGGCGAGGGGCACCCGGGCCCCGCCGAGCCAGGGCACCGTCTCGTCGGGGCGCCGGCCCTCGGAGGCGAGGAGGAGCTGCCCGACGTCGGCCCGCAACCGGTCGGCCAGGGCCTGCGGATCGCGCTCGGTGAGATGCCGGAGCAGCACGTCGTTGAAGTCCGCCACCGTGTCGACGGTGATGTCGGGGAGCTGCCGGTGCAGACCCGGCACCGGCAGGGGTCGATGCTCCGGGTCCACCAGGCACACGTAGTACCACGCGAGCGAGCCCACGTGGGCGAGCGTGTCGACCACCGACCAGTGGGCGGTGGCCTTCGCCGCCGGTGGGGTGGCGCGGACCAGGTCGAGGAAGCGGTCTGTCTGGTCCGCCAGGGCCGTCCGCGCCACCCGCCACCGCTGTTCGCTGACCGTCGCCGCCATCGCCGCCTCCCGGCTCGCCGACCGATCCGAGGCACAGGCTACGACGGACAGCAGCCGCGCGGTTACCGCGAGAGTGCGCACTGTCAGCTGGCGGGACGCTCCCAGTCGACGGTGGGCAGGCCGGCGTCGGCGAGCGCCTTGTTGGCCGCGCTGAACGGGCGGCTGCCCAGGAAGCCACGCGGGTTCATCGGGCTGGGGTGCCCGGCCTCCAGCACCACGTGCTGCGGGTTGGTGACCAGAGCGGCCTTCTTGCGCGCGTAGCCGCCCCAGAGCAGGAAGACCACCCGGGAGTCCATCGCGTCGAGCGCCCGGATGGTGGCGTCGGTGAACTCCTCCCAGCCGCGGTTGGCGTGCGAGCCGGGTGTCGCCTCGCGGACGGTGAGGACGGAGTTGAGCAGCAGCACGCCCTGCGCCGCCCAGCCGCTCAGATTGCCGCCGCGCGGCTTCGGCACGCCGAGGTCCTCGCCGAGCTCCTTGAAGACGTTGCGCAACGACGGCGGCACGCTCACGCCCTCCCGCACGCTGAAGCTGAGACCGTGCGCCTGCCCCGCCTTGTGGTAGGGGTCCTGCCCGAGGATCAGCACCCGGCAGTCGGCCGGCGCGCAGAGCCGGTAGGCCGAGAAGAGGTCCTCGACCGGCGGAAAGACGGTGCGGGTCGCGTATTCCCCGGCGACGAACGCGGCCAGTTCGGCGGTGCGGGCCGGGTCGAGGTGGGGGGTGAGCACGGCACGCCAGTCCTCCGGCAACAGCGCCAGCAGGTCCAGGGTGGGGGCGTCGTCGGGCATCGGCAACCTTTCGTAGTCGATCGCCACCTTCATACCAGTCGCAGCCGACACTCCTCGGCACCGCCAGCGGCGGGGACGCAGGGACCTTCAGCCGTAGGCGTTCCCGCCGGCCGGCTCGGCGGCACCCGTCGATCGTGACGATGTGCACGCAGGTCGGGCTCGAAGGTCGACGGTGGCCTTGAGCCCGGCTTCCACCGGTCAGCGCAGGGCCGCCAGGCGCTGCTCCCAGTCGCCGCCGACCGGCTCCAGCCCGACCACCCGGGTGTCGTCGTCGTGCCGGTCGATGCGCACCCACAGGTGGGCGTCGACCAACTGCTCGACCAGGCCCTCGCCCCACTCCACCACGGTCACCGACTCGTCCACCGAGGCGTCCAGGTCGAGGTCGTCGATCTCGGCGCGCGGGTCGGCGGCATCCCCCAGCCGGTACGCGTCGGCGTGCACCAGCGCCACCGTGCCGCCCCGGGCCGGGTCGGGGCGGTGCACCCGGGCGATCACGAAGGTGGGTGAGGTGATGTCGCCACGCACCCCGAGCCCGGCCCCGATGCCCTGGGTCAGCGCGGTCTTGCCGGCGCCCAGCGGCCCGGTCAGCAGCAGCAGGTCGCCGGCGCGCAGCAGCCCGGCCAGTCGCCGCCCGAACCCGTGGGTGTCGTCGACCGTCGGCAGCGTCACGACGTGCCGCACAACGCCTCCAGGAACCGGGCCAGCGCCTCGTTGACCTCGTCGGCGTGCTCCAGCATCACCACGTGCCCGCTGTCGGAGATCTTGACGAACTCGGCGTGCGGCAGCCGCCGGACGATCTCCTCGGAATGCGTCACCGGCGTGATCATGTCCTTGTCGCCGACGACCACCAGCACGGGGGTGTCCGCCAGCGCGGCGAGGGCCGGGAACCGGGAGTGCGTCGCCAGGGTCCGCAGGTAACGCGTCACCGTGTCGGCGGACGTGCGGGAGTTCATCGTCTCGACGTACGACACCAGGGCCGGGCTGGGATGGCGGGTGCCGAAGCCGTACCTGCGGGTGAGCAGCCAGGCCACGTTCGTGGTGGACCTGCGCGCCCGGTCGATCACCGGGGCGCCGTAGCGGGTGACGTTGCCGACCACGTGCAGCACCGGCGCGCCGACCCGGCCGAGCAGCGCGGGCGCCACCAGCTTGGTCTCGGCGAGCAGGCCGCCCGAGGTGGCCATCAGCACGGTGCCCACGACCCGGTCGCCGAACAGCTCCGGGAACAGCTCGGCGAACGCCATGATGGTCATCCCGCCCATCGAGTGGCCGACAAGCACCAGCGGCCCCTCCGGGGCGGTCCGGTCGATCACCTCGCGTAGCGTCCGGCCGAGCGCGGTGAGGTCGTACTCGCCGGTCTCCAGCCGCCCGGACCGGCCGTGCCCGGGCTGGTCGTACGCGACGATCCGGTGCTCGCCCCGCTCGGCGAGCAACTCGCGTTGGAAGTGGAAGGTGCCCATGTCGAGGCAGAAGCCGTGCACCAGCACCACGGTCGGGTTGCCGGGCCGGGGCCGGGTCGGCTCCACCACCTCGACGTGGATGTCGGTGCCGTCGGGCATCTCCAGCCGGAACGACTCGTCGTACCGCTGCTCGCCGAAGGCCTCCCCGGCGTACCGGTCGGTGGGGTCGGCCTTGAGCTTGCGGACCAGGGCGCGTTCGGTGGCGACGCCGGCCGCGAGCCCGGCGGCGGCGACTCCGACGGCGGCCAGCGCACCGATGGCGGCCCTGGCGTGCCCGGTGCGCGGCAGCGGGATGCGGGAGCGGGGCGTCACGGGCGCTCGCCGTCGTAGACACGGGGCACCCGCGTGCTGCCGAACCGGGTGACGATCTCGTAGTTGATGGTGCCGACCGCCTCGGCCCAGTCGTCGGCGGTCGGCTCACCGTCGGCGCCGCTGCCGAAGAGGGTGACCACGTCGCCGGCGGCCACCGGGTCGTCGCCGCAGTCGAGCACGAACTGGTCCATGCAGACCCGGCCCGAGATCGTCCGGCGCCTGCCGCCGAGCTGCACCGGGCCGCTGTTCGAGGCCTGCCGGGGCACCCCGTCGGCGTAGCCGAGCGGCACCACCGCCAGGTTCGCCGCCCGATCGGTGGTGTAGGTGTGCCCGTACGAGACGCCGGAGCCGGCGGGGACCCGCTTGGTGAGCATCACCCGGGCCCGGGCGGTCATCGCCGGGCGCAGCCCGTAGCGCTCGCCGGCCACCGGGGAGAGGCCGTAAACGGCCAGCCCGGGCCGGACCAGGTCGAAGTGGGTGTCCGGCCGGGTCAGGGTGGCGGCCGAGTTGGCCAGGTGCCGGTAGCGCGGTCGCAGGCCGGCCTGCTCGGCCATGCCCAGCCCTTCGTGGAAGACGGCGAGCTGGCGGTCGATGGTCGGGTGGCCGGGCGAGTCCGCGTAGACGAAGTGGCTCCACACCCCGACCACCTCGACCAGGCCGTCGGCCTGCGCCTTGGCGGCGGCGTCGAGCAGGGCCGGCCAGTCGGCGACGGTCGCGCCGCCCCGGGCCAACCCGGTGTCGATCTTGAGGTGCAGCCGGGCCGGCCGGCCGGCGGCGCGGCCCGCCTCGACCATCTCGTCCAGCTGGGGCAGGCTGGCGACGCCGAGATCGACCCCGGCGGCGACACCCTCGTGCAGCGGCAGCCCCGGCGCGAGCAGCCAGGCCAGCACCGGCACGGTGATCCCGGCCCGGCGCAACGTCAACGCCTCGTCCAGCGTGCAGACCCCCAGCCAGTCCGCCCCGCCGTCGAGGGCGGCGCGGGCGGCCGGGACCATGCCGTGGCCGTAGCCGTCGGCCTTCACCACCGCCATCAACTCGGCGCCGGTGCCGGACCTCAGCCGGCTCACGTTCTCGCGGATCGCGTCCAGGTCCACGCGCACCTCGGCCTGCCACATGCCCCCAGCCTACTTTCCGCGCCGATCTCCCCGAGCGAGGCCGGGGCAGACGTTACGGCCGGGGCAACCGAGGCGGGCGGGTCAGCCGAGGCGGGCGACGACCGGGCGGAGGGCGTCGGCCACGTCGGGCGCCGTCACCGGCCCGCCCCGGGCCGCCTCCCGGCCGGCCAGCCCGTGCAGGTACGCGGCGGTGGCCGCCGCCCGCTCCGGGGGCAGCCCGGCCCCGAGCAGCGAGCCGAGCAGGCCGGCCAGCACGTCGCCGGTGCCCCCGGTGGCCAGCGCGGAGGTGCCGGTCGGGTTGACGTACGCCCGGCCGTCCGGCGTGCCGATCACCGTGCGGTCGCCCTTGAGCAGCACCACCGCGTTCATCCAGGCGGCCAGCCGCAGCGTGGCGCCCACCCGGTCGTCGCCCGGTTCCTCCCCGCAGAGCCGGGCGAACTCCCGGTCGTGCGGGGTGACCACGATCGGGGCGTCCCGCTTGCGCAGCCGGTCGGCGAGCGAGCCGTCGACCAGCAGGGTCAGCGCGTCGGCGTCGAGCACCACCGGCACCGGGGCGGCGAGCACCGCCCGCAGCTCCCCGGCCGCCTCCTCGCCGGTGCCCAGGCCGGAGCCGCAGACCCAGGCCTGCACCCGTCCGGCGTCGGCGACCCGATCGGTGGCGATCACCGACGGGTGCCGGCGCAGCACGTCGGCCCGGGCCGAGCCGGCGTAGCGGACCAGGCCGGTCGGGCCGGCCAACGCCCCGGCGACGGAGAGCACGGCCGCGCCGGGATAGGTCGCCGAGCCGGTCGCGACGCCCACCACACCCCGGCTGTACTTCTCCGAGGCCGGGCCGAGCCGGGGCCACCAGTCGACGACGTCCGACCACTCGGTGACGCCCAGCGCCGGGCTGCCCCGCAGCCACGGCTCCAGCCCGATGTCCACCAGCTCCACCTCACCGGCGAGCGCGGCGGCCGGGCCCACCACCAGGGCGGGCTTCAGCCCGCCGAACGCCACCGTCACGTCGGCGCGCACGGCGCTGGGGCGGCCGGAGGCGGTCAACGGCACTGCTCCGGTGTCGACCGCGACCCCGCTGGGCACGTCCACGGCGACCACGGCGGCCGGGGCGCCGTCGCGCCCACGGTGCCGGACGAGGCTGGCGGCGAGCTGGTCGGCGGTGTCCCGCAGCCCGCCGCGCCCGCCGATCCCGACGATGCCGTCCAGCACCAGGTCGACGGTCCCCGGCGGCCGGTCGACGACCCGCCCGCCGGCCGCCCGCAGCGTGGCCAGCCCCTGCGCGTGCGCCCGGCCGGGGGTCAGCAGCAGCGCCGACACGGCCGCGCCCCGCCGGGCCAGGTGGGCGCCGGCGAGGAGCGTGTCGCCGCCGTTGTCACCGGAGCCGACCAGCAGCAGCACCCGCGCGGCGTAGACGCCGCCCCGGTCTGCGAGCAGCAGCGCGCAGCGGCGGGCCAGCCCGGCGGCGGCCCGCTTCATCAGCGTCCCGGGCGGGAGCGTGGCCATCAGTCCCGCCTCCGCCGCACGTACGTCCGCGACCCGCCACACCGGTCTCATGCCACCCCGTCCCGTCCGATTCCCGGCGCGCCGCGACCCGGCACGCCCCCGTTCACCGTTCCGCGACCACCATTGCCGAGGCGATCCCGCCGTCATGGGACAACGAGAGATGCCAGCGGTTGACCCCACGCTCGACGGCCGCCGCCGCGACCGTGCCGGAGACGGTCAGCCAGGGACGGCCGTCCGGGTCCGGCACGATCTCGCAGTCGTGCCAGCTCAGGCCGGCCGGGGCGCCGAGCGCCTTGGCGACCGCCTCCTTGGCCGCGAAGCGGGCGGCCAGCGACTCGGGCGAACGCGGGTTGCCGGAACGGGTGCAGCGCTCGGCCTCCGTGAAGAGCCGGTCGGCCAGCAGTGGTGTCCGTGCCAGGGCCCTGGCGAACCGCTCGACGAGGACGACGTCGATGCCGACAGCGACGATCACCCGCTCACCCTACCGGCGCGGGCGACCGCACATTAGCCGCCGGTTCCGCGCGGGGCAACGCCTGTGGACGACCGGCCGTACGCCGGCAGGGCCGTTGTCCACAGGCCACGCGCGGGGGTGTGGACGCCGCCTAGCGTCGCGGCTGTCGATGTTTCCGCGAGGCGGGGGGGCAGAGGATGGCAGAGGAGCCGTTGACCGTACGACCCGAAGTGCTACGCCGGGCCGCGAGTGGGCTCGACGACGACGCGTACCGGCTGGGGCACGGGTTTGCCGGGGCGTCCGGGCTGGTGGTGGTGGCCCCGGAGTGGTCGGCCGGGGCGGCGTTGACCGGGCTGGAGTCGGCCGTGCACGCCTGGGCGGGTGGGCTCGGCGCCCGGGTGGCCGGCACGGCCGGGGCGGTCCGGGCCGCTGCCGGGGCGTACGAGGCGGTGGACGACCGGGCGGCCGGCCGGATGGGAACCGTGCCCCGGTGACCGCGCCCGCGACACCGGCGGCCGGCGGAACGGCCCCGCCCGTACGCCCGGCACAACCCGCCGGGACCGGCCCGGCCCGACGCCCCGCCCACCCCGCCGACCGGGCAACCGTCGTGGGCTACCGGCAGCTCTGGGCGGCCGACCCGGGGGCGTGGCGGGTCGCCGGGGTGGCCTGGCGAGGGCTGACCGAGCCGGTGGCGCGCCGGGCCGACGAGCTGGCCGCCAACGCGGCGGTGCTGCGAGGCGGCTGGTCGGGCGGTGCGGCCGGTGCCGCCGACGCCCGGCTCGCGGCGCTGCGCGCCGAGCTGACCGCGGCCTCCCCCGCCCTGATCGAGACCGACCAGGTGCTGGCCGAGTTCGCCGGCCGGCTGGGCGCGGCCAGGGCCCGGCTCGCCACCGCGGTGGCCCGCGCGGACGCGGCGGGGCTGCTGGTCGACCGGCAGGGGCGGGTCGCCGTCGACCCCGCCCGCGCGCCGGCGACCGTCCGGGCCAGGCCGGTGGCGGCCGAGGCGGGCACGGCGATCCGGGCGGCGCTGGAGCTGGCCGGGGCGGCCGACCGGGAGGCTGCGGGCCGGTTGGACGCGCTGGCCGCCGCCGCCCGTGCGGCGTGGGTCGCCGCGCCGCCGCCCGGTCGGCCGCCGCCCGGCGCCGAGCCGGCAGCGGTGCGGGCGTGGTGGGCCGGGCTCACCCCCGCGCAGCGCCGCTGGCTGGTCGTGCACGAGCCGGGGCTGGTCGGTCGCCTCGACGGGGTGCCGGCGGCCGACCGCGACCAGGCCAACCGGCTGCTGCTCGGGGCACGGCGGGAGGAGCTGCTGGCCGCGCGGCGGCGACTGCTGGAGCGGGTGCCGCGCGGGCCGGTCGAGCTGGCCGGGCTGTTGCGGGTCGGGAAGTCCCTGGCGGGGCTGGACGCGCTGGCCGCCCGCCTGGCCGGCGACGAGCAGCCCCGCGCCTACCTGCTGGGGCTGGGCACGGCCGGCGAGGGACGGGCGGTCGTGACGCTGGGCAACCCGGACCGGTCGACGCGGATGCTGACCTACGTGCCGGGGATGACCGCCAGCCTCGGCGACGTGCCCGGCGAGCTGGGCCGGGCAGCCCTGGTGCTGTCCCGCTGCGCCGCCCTCGCCCCCGAGGAGGAGACAGCCGCGGCGCTCTGGCTGGACTACGACGCCCCCGACTCCTTGCACGAGGCGGCGTGGCCGGGCCAGGCCCGGGACGCCGGCCCGGCGCTGCACCGGTTCCAGGAGGGGCTGCGGGCGACCCACGACGAGCCCCCGGGCCGGCAGACCGTGCTGGGGCACAGCTACGGCTCACTGGTGGTCGGCACGGCCGCCCGCGATCACGGGCTGGCCGCCGACGCGCTGGTCTTCGTCGGCTCGCCCGGGGTGGGGGTCGCGCACGCCGGTGAGCTGGGCCTGCCACCCGGACAGGTCTGGGCGAGCACCGCGCCGGACGACGTGATCCGGTTGGCCCGGCCGCCGGACGAGCTGGCCCGGCGGGCCCTGCTGGGTGCGTCGCCGGTCGGCCCGGCGATCGGGAGCCTGCTCGGCGCGCCGGAGCGCGAGCTGTGGTTCGGGCAGGATCCGTCCCACCCGGGCTTCGGCGGGCGCACCTTCCCCAGCGGCCGGCACGGCCACACCGGCTACTGGGCGGCCGACAACCCGGCCCTCGACGGGATGGCCCGGGTGGTGCTCGGCCGCTGACCGCGAACGTGGTCGAGCCCCGCCCACCGGTGCGGTGGACGGGGCCCGTCGCGGGGCGGTACGACTACTCGACGGTGACCGACTTGGCCAGGTTCCGGGGCTGGTCCACGTCGTGCCCCCGGGCGGCGGCGATCTCGGCCGCCAGGACCTGCAACGGCACGGTGGTGACCAGCGGCGCGAGCAGCGTCGGCGTACGCGGCACGCGGATCAGGTGGTCGGCATAGCGGACGACCGCCTCGTCGCCCTCCTCCGCGATGACGATGGTCCGGGCGCCGCGCGCCCGCACCTCCTGGATGTTGGAGACCACCTTGTCGTGCAGCATGCCCCGGCCGACCGGGGACGGCACGATGCAGATCACCGGGGTGCCCTTGTCGATCAGCGCGATCGGGCCGTGCTTCAACTCACCGGCGGCGAATCCCTCGGCGTGCATGTAGGCCAGCTCCTTGAGCTTGAGCGCGCCCTCCAGGGCCACCGGGTAGCCCACATGCCGGCCGATGAAGAGCACGGTCGGCTCGGTCTTCAGGTCGCGGGCCAGCTCGCGGACGGGCTCGATCCGCTCCAGCAGCTCGCGCAGCTTGCCCGGCATCTCCTGGAGCTGGGCGACGACGGCGGCCACCTCGTCGGCGAACTTGATGCCGCGCACCTGGGCCAGGTGCAGGCCGATCAGGTAACAGGCGACGAGCTGGGTGAGGAACGCCTTGGTGGACGCGACGGCGATCTCCGGCCCGCCGTGGGTGTAGAGGACGGCGTCGGACTCCCGGGGGATGGTCGAGCCGTTGGTGTTGCAGATGGCCAGGACGCGGGCCTTCTGCTCCTTGGCGTGCCGCAGCGCCATCAGGGTGTCCATCGTCTCGCCGGACTGCGAGATCACCACGATCAGCGTGGACCGGTCGAGGACCGGGTCGCGGTAGCGGAACTCGCTGGCCAGCTCCACCTCGCACGGGATCCTCGTCCAGTGTTCGATGGCGTACTTGGCGACCAGACCGGAGTGGTACGCGGTGCCACAGGCGACGATGAAGATCTTGTCGACGTCGCGCAGGTCCTGGTCGCTGAGGCGGACCTCGTCGAGCATGATCTCGCCGGACTCGGTGAGCCGGCCGAGCAGCGTGTCGGCGATGGCCTGCGGCTGCTCCTCGATCTCCTTGAGCATGAACCAGTCGTAGCCGCCCTTCTCGGCGGCGGAGGAGTCCCAGTCGATGTGGAAGTCCTTGCCGCTGGCGGGCTGGCCGGCGAAGTCGGTGATCTCGATGGTGTCGCCGGTGATGAGGACGATCTGGTCCTGGCCGAGCTCCACCGCTTCCCGGGTGTGCTCGATGAACGCCGCCACGTCGCTGGCGAGGTAGTTCTCCCCGTCGCCCCGCCCGACCACCAGCGGCGAGTTGCGCCGGGCGCCGACCACCGCGCCGGGCACGGCGGCGTCGACGGCGAGCAGCGTGAACGCGCCCTCCAGCCGCTGGCAGACCACCCGCATGCCGGCGGCGAGCAGCTGCGGCCCGTCGGGGTGACCGGCGGCGCGCAGGTCGGCCAGCGCGGCGGAGAGCAGGTGCGCGGCGCACTCGGTGTCGGTGTCGCTGGTGAACTGGACGCCGTCGGCCTCCAGCTCGGCGCGCAGCCTCGCGAAGTTCTCGATGATGCCGTTGTGGATCACGGCGACGCGGCCGTCGGGGGCGAGGTGCGGGTGGGCGTTGCGGTCGGTCGGACCGCCGTGGGTGGCCCAGCGGGTGTGCCCGATGCCGGTGGTGCCGTCCCCGATGCCGATCGGGCTGGCCGCGCAGGACGTGGGATCCTCGGCGGCCCGCTCGGAGAGCACCTTCTCCAGGTTGGCCAGCTTGCCGGCCTTCTTCTCGGTCAACAGCACGTCGTCGCAGACGATGGCGACGCCGGCCGAGTCGTAGCCGCGGTACTCCAGCCGCCGCAGTCCGTCGAGCACGATGCCGAGCGCCGGGCGCGCGCCGGCGTAACCCACGATTCCACACATGTCTCGCAGCCTAACCTAGTTCCGCTCAACGCGCGTGCGCGAAAGTCGGGTAATCGATCACCGAACTTGAGCGATACGGAGCGGAACCGACACCTTACGTGACATACCTCCGTCCGACGCAGGGGGATGCCGGCGATGCTTCCGGGCGGTCGGCTGCCGCCCTCGCAGGGGTTGAAGCCGCGCCAGGAGTCCGTAGGCTGGCGGGCGTGACGACCGCCGACGTGGATCCGCTGGTGGCCCGGATGCGTCCGTTCGGGACGACCATCTTCGCCGAGATGTCCGCCCTCGCCGCCCGCACCGGCGCGATCAACCTCGGTCAGGGTTTCCCGGACAACGACGGGCCGCCGGAGATGCTGGCCGCCGCGGCGGAGGCGCTGCGCACCGGGCAGAACCAGTACCCGCCGGGCCCGGGCATCCCGACGCTGCGCGCGGCGGTGGCCGCGCACCAGCGCCGGTTCTGGGGGCTGGAGTACGACCCGGACGGCGAGATCGTGGTGACGGCGGGCGCCACCGAGGCCATCGCGGCGGCGATCCTCGGCCTCTGCGAGCCGGGCGACGAGGTGGTCTGCTTCGAGCCGTACTACGACTCGTACGCCGCCTCGGTGGCGCTGGCCGGCGCGGTCCGGCGCCCGGTCACGCTGCGTCCCGCCGCCGACGGCCGGTACGCCTTCGACCCGGCCGCCCTGCGCGCCGCGTTCGGCCCGCGCACCCGGCTCGTGCTGCTCAACTCCCCGCACAACCCGACCGGCAAGGTGTTCACCCCCGACGAGCTGGCGCTGATCGCCGAGCTGTGCCAGGAGCACGACGCGTACGCGGTGACCGACGAGGTGTACGAGCACCTGGTCTTCACCGACGCCGCCACCGGCCACCTGCCGCTGGCGACCCTGCCCGGGATGCGCGAGCGGACGCTGCGGATCTCCTCGGCCGGCAAGACGTTCTCCTGCACGGGCTGGAAGGTCGGCTGGGTCAGTGGCCCCGCGGCGCTGGTCTCGGCGGTGCTGCGGGTGAAGCAGTTCCTCACCTTCGTCAACGCCGCGCCGCTCCAGCCGGCGGTCGCGGTGGCGCTGGCCCTGCCGGACGACTACTTCGCGGAGTTCCGCCGGGACATGCAGGCCCGCCGGGACCAGCTGGTCGCGGGCCTCACCGACGCCGGCTTCGGGGTGCTGACGCCTGAGGGCACCTACTTCGTCACCGCCGACATCGGGCCGCTCGGCGGCGTCGACGGGATCGAGTTCTGCCGGTCGCTGCCGGAGCGGTGCGGCGTGGTGGCCGTACCGACCCAGGTCTTCTACGACGACCCGGAGGCCGGCCGGCGTCTCGTCCGCTTCGCCTTCTGCAAACGCCCCGAGGTGCTGGCCGAAGCCGTCACCCGGCTGCGCCGGCTGTGACGAACACCCGGTGATTGACAGGCACGTCTGACCGTCAACCGGCCGCCTGGGTCGGGCCGGTACCCCGCTCCGACGTCGTCCCCTCGGCGCGGGGCGTCCGAAGCCTGGCGAGCACCGCGCCGCCGTCGGCGAGCAGCACCCCCTCGGCGTCGTCGACGAAGGCCAGATCAGCCTCGACGTGCCGACTCGCCGCCGAGAGCAGCAGGCCGACCACCGGATCATCGGTCCGGCGGCGCAGCCCGTCGAGGTTGCGCAGCTCCCGCATCAGGTGACCACGTTGGTTGCTGAGCACCGCCCGCACCGTGGCCGGCTCGCCGGATCGGGCTGCGGCGGTCACCTTGAGGAAGAAGTCGTCCCGGAACCCACCGCTGCGTGGGCTGGGCTCGGCGAGCCAGCGGTCCAGCTCGGCTCGGCCGTCCGGGGTGATCTCGTAGACCACCCGGTCGGGCTTGACGGGCTGGGGATGCCGTTCGGCCACCACCAGGCCGTCCCGGGAGAGCCGGTCGAGAATCTGGTAGAGGTGCCCGATGTTGAGCGGCCCCCACTGTGGGCCGACCGCCTCCTCGAAGGCGCCCTTGAGCTCGTAGCCGTAGCTGGGGCCGCCGGCGAGCAGGGCCAGGACGGCGTGCTGGATCGCCATGTCACCTCCGGGTTCGGGTCTTGCATTGTCACAATGTATCGCGCAGAGTGTGCTCAGCACACGGGGAGGCGCGACATGCTCAGTTTCATCTGGCGACAACTTCGCGGCCGTGCGGGGCGGTCGGTGGCCCTGCTGGTCGGCGTGCTGGTGGCGACCACCGGTTTCGTCGTCCTGACCGGGGCCACCACCACCTCCCGCCTCGACGTCACCGGCACCGTCGAACGGAACACCGACGCCGCGTACGACATCCTGGTCCGCCCGAAGGGCGCGCGCACTCCGCTGGAGGCCGAACGTCGGCTGGTCCAGCCCAACTACCTCTCCGGCCTCTTCGGCGGCATCACCACCGCGCAGTACGACCAGGTGCAGGCGGTCACCGGGGTGGACGTCGCCGCCCCCATCGCCATGCTCGGCTACTCGACCGCTCCCGTCACCACCGCGATGGACCTGACCGACGCCGTCGACCGCTCGCTCGACCGGCAGGTCATCCGGATCGACCCGCGCTTCGTCGCCGAGCGCGGCCTCTCCACCGCCCCGGGCCGTGCCCGGTACCTGTACGTCACCAAGCACCCGATCATCCACGCCAGCAACGACGGGGTCTCCAGCTCCGACGCCACCCCCTACACCGACGGCCGGAGCTACCCCTGGGACGAAACGTGCGGCCCCTCCCCGCGCGAGGTCCTGCCCGACGGCCGGACCCAATCGATCTGCAACCCGCGGTACGCCATGGGCAGCCCGGGCGCCTACTCGGAGCGGGAGGACTGGGCGGTGATGCCTGTGCGGCTGCTGCCCGACGGCCGGTTCGAGGCCCACGTCAATGTCCTCGCCGACGGCGAGGGTCACGGGCCGGGTTACGTGACCACCTCGGACCGGCTCCGGATCCGGTACGACCTGACCGTGCCCTTCCTGCTGGCCGCGGTGGACCCGGCCGCCGAGGACCGACTCGTCGGCCTGGCCGGGACGGTGGTCGAGGGGCGGGCGCTCCGTCCCGACGACTCGGTCATCGAGGGAAGCAGGAGGGGCCACCACACCGTCCCGGTCCTCACGACCAGCCGTCCCTTCCTCGACGAGGAGCTGCGCGTCGGCGCCACACGGCTGCCCGCCGCGCGCCCGGGTGGCATGCCGTTGGCCGATCTGGAGCGGGAGCTGCGGCGGGGGCCGGCGATCCCCGCCGGGGACGCCAGCGCCGACGTCGTCTCCGGCTGGCGTTCCCGGTTGGCCGAGGGCCTCTCCCCGACCGGTTGCTGCTTCGGCCAGCTTCAGGACATCGTGCAGGCCGGGACCCCGGAGTACGACCGGCTCCCCGACGGCACCCTGCGGGTCCGTCCGCTCCCGCCGGCCGCCCCCGAGGTCTACGGTGGGCACCAGGATTTCAACCCGTACCCGCGTCCCTGGCTGACGGAGGACGTCGGTGCCCGCCCGCTGCGCGAGCTGTCGCTGAAGAAGTCGACCCCCAAGGAACCCCTCTGGCGCGAATGGCGGGCGGTGGGGGTCTTCGACCCGCAGAAGCTGACCGGATTCAGCGACCTGGGCAAGGTGCCGCTGGAGACGTACGAGCCGCCGCGGGCCGCCGGCGCCGACGCCGCCAGCCGGGACGCGCTGGGCGGGCAGCCGCTGGAGCCGAGCGGCAATCCCGCCGGCTATCTCGCCGCCCCGCCGCTGCTGCTGACCACCCTGACCATCGTGCCGGAGTTACTGACGGACGGCGGCAGTCCGCAGGCGAAAGCCCCGATCAGCGCCATCCGGGTGCGGGTCGCCGACGTGGACGGCTACAGCGAGCATGCCGCCGAACAGGTCCGGCTGGTCGCCGAGCGGATCGCCCAGGTCACCGGGCTCGACGTCGACATCACGCTCGGCTCGTCCCCGGCCCCGCAGGCCGTGGAGCTGCCCGCCGGGTCGTTCGGCCGGCCGGCGCTGCGGCTGACCGAGAACTGGTCGGCGCTCGGGGTCGCCTCGGTGATCACGAAGGCGGTGGACCGCAAGAGCGTCGTGCTCTTCGTGCTGGTGCTGGTGGTCTGCGCGCTCTTCCTCGGCAACGCGGTCGCCGCCGCCGTCCGGGACCGCCGGTCCGAGCTGGCGGTGCTCGCCTGCCTGGGCTGGCCGGCCCGACGGATCGGGACGCTGATACTCGGCGAGGTCGCCGCCCTCGGGCTGGCTGCCGGGCTGCTCGCGCTGGCGCTGGCCGTCCCGCTCGGAGCCGCGCTCGGCATCGACGTGGGATGGCGGCGGGCGCTGCTGGCCGTACCGGTGGCGCTGCTGCTGGCGCTGGTCGCGGGCCT
Organism: Micromonospora peucetia; assembly: GCF_900091625.1. NCBI lineage: Bacteria > Bacillati > Actinomycetota > Actinomycetes > Micromonosporales > Micromonosporaceae > Micromonospora > Micromonospora peucetia. The sequence goes on along the minus strand of NZ_FMIC01000002.1, from coordinate 2,902,602 downwards.
GACGCCGGCTCTGCGGGCCGCGCGCGCCCACCCGGCCGCCGCGCTGCGCCCGGCGGTGGCCACGGCTCGCTGGGTACGCCGACCGCGCACCCTGGTCGGCCTGGCCCTGGCCAACCTGGCCCGCACGCCCGGCCGCACCCTGCTCGGGGCCGGCGCCCTGGCCATCGGGGTGGCCGCGCTGACCCTGGTCGCCGCCGCCGGGTACGCGTTCCGAGGTGCCATCGTCGGCAGCCTGCTCGGCGACACGGTGTCGCTGAGCGTGCGCGGCGCGGACACCATGGCCGCCGTCGCGACGGTGCTGCTCGGTGCCGCCGCGGTTGCCGACGTGCTCTACCTGAACATCCGGGACCGGGCCGCCGAGCTGGCCACCCTGCGCGCGGTGGGTTGGAGCGACGGGGCGCTGGGTCGCCTGATCGGGTACGAGGGGCTGGCCCTCGGACTGCTCGGCGCGGTCACCGGCGCCGGCCTCGGGTTGACCGGGGCGGCCTGGCTGGTCGGCGCCCTGCCCGGCACGTTGGTCACGGTCGCCGCGCTGGTGGCGGTAGCCGGTGTCCTGGTCACCTCGATGGCCGCCCTGGTCCCCGCCGCGCTGCTGCGCCGGCTGCCGACCGCACGACTGCTCGCGGAGGAGTGACGATGGAGACGACGACGGTGGGCAGCACGGTCCGGGTCGCCGGGCTGGTCCGGCGGTTCGGGGCCGGCCCGCAGCAGGTGACCGCGATCGACGACGTGTCCCTGGAGATTCCGCCCGGGGCGGTGGTGGCGCTGACCGGCGCCAGCGGCTCGGGCAAGTCGACGCTGCTGCACATGATCGGCGCGATCGAGCAGGTCGACGCCGGGACCGTCACGGTGGACGACCTGGAGATCACCGGGCTCGGCCGGTCCGCCCTGACCCGGTACCGGCAGCGGGTGGGCTTCGTCTTCCAGCGCTATCACCTGCTGCCCGCGCTGACCGTGCTGGACAACGTGATCGCACCGGTGCTGCCGCGCCGGGGGCGGGCCGACCACGCGGCCCGGGCCCGGGAGCTGCTCGACGCGGTGGGCCTGACCGGGCGGGAGCGGGCCCTGCCGGCCCAGCTCTCCGGCGGTCAGCAGCAGCGGGTGGCGATCGCCCGGGCCCTGATGGGCTCCCCCGGGCTGCTGCTCGCCGACGAACCGACCGGCAACCTAGACTCGGCCACCGGCGGGCAGATCCTCGACCTGCTGCTGAACCTGCGGGACCGGCACGGCATGACGATCCTGCTCGCCACCCACGAGCGGGCGATAGCTGCCCGGTGCGACCGGCTGATCCGCCTCGGCGACGGGCGGATCGTCGAGGACGTGGACCTCACGGACGGCGAGGACCCGGCGGCCACCCTCCAGCGCGCCGCAGGCCTGCGCCTGTAGACCGGCCGGCCGGGACCCGCCCCTGGCGGATGGCTCAGGCCGGTTCCTGACCGCCCGGGAAAGGCGACGGCCCGGGCCCGCAGATGGCGGGCCCGGGCCGAAGCGGGAGGTCAGCCGGTCGGGCTGGCGGTGCGGACCTGCTCGGCGATGCGCTCGGCGACCTCGCGGGCGACCTGCTCGGTGGCGGCCTCGACCATCACGCGGACCAGCGGCTCGGTGCCGGACGGGCGCAGCAGCACCCGGCCGGTCTCGCCCAGCTCCGCCTCGGCCCGCTCCACCTCGGCGCGGACGGAGGGCGCGGCGGCACCGACCGTACGGTCGCCGACGGGGACGTTGATCAGCACCTGCGGCAGCCGGGTGATCACGCCGGCCAGCTCCGCCAGGGACTTCCCGGTCGACGCCATCCGGGCCATCAGGTGCAGCCCGGTCAGCACGCCGTCGCCCGTCGTGGCGTACGCCGGCATGACGATGTGCCCGCTCTGCTCCCCGCCCAGCGCCAGCCCGGACGCCCGCAACTCCTCCAGCACGTACCGGTCGCCGACCTTGGTCTCGATCAGCCGGATGCCCTCGCGGGACATCGCCAGGCGCAGGCCCAGGTTGCTCATCACGGTCGCGACCAGGGTGTCGTCGGTGAGCGTGCCGGCCTCCCGCATGGCGAGCGCGAGGATCGCCATCAGCTGGTCGCCGTCGACCTCGTCGCCGTCGGCGGTCACCGCGACGCAGCGGTCGGCGTCGCCGTCGTGGGCGATGCCCAGGTGCGCGCCGTGCTCGACCACGGCGGCCCGTAGGGCCTCGATGTGGTTGGAGCCGCACTCGTCGTTGATGTTGAGGCCGTCCGGCTCGGCGTAGATGGCGACGACCTCGGCCCCGGCCTCCCGGTACGCCACCGGCGCCACCTCGGCCGCCGCGCCGTTCGCGCAGTCGACCACGACCTTGAGCCCGTCGAGGCGGTGCGGCACGGTGCCGATCAGGTGCTGCACGTAGTGGTCGGCACCGTCGAGCAGGTCGTGCACACGGCCGACGCCGGCGCCGACCGGCCGCTTCCAGGCGGTCGTGGCGTTCGCCTCGACGGCCGCCTCGATCCGCATCTCGATCTCGTCCGGCAGTTTGTGCCCACCGGCGGCGAAGAGCTTGATCCCGTTGTCGGGCATCGGGTTGTGCGAGGCGGAGAGCATCACGCCGAGGTCGGCCTTGGCCTCGGCGGTGAGGAACGCCACGGCCGGGGTGGGCAGCACGCCCACCCGGACCACGTTGGCGCCGGCGCTGGTGAGCCCGGCGACCACGGCGGCCTCCAGCATCTCGCCGCTGGCCCGGGTGTCCCGCCCGACCACGGCCAGCGGGGGATGGCTCCGGTCCGACTCGGCGAGTGTGTGCGCGGCGGCGACCGCCACCGCGAGCGCCAACTCAGGCGTGAGATCCGCGTTCGCCCGCCCGCGTACGCCGTCCGTGCCGAACAACCGGCCCATACCCGTAAACCTCCGATGAAACGGTCCAGGAAAAGGCGAACGGCCGGGCCACCTCCCGTACAGGGGAGGTGAACCCGGCCGTTCGTCAGAAGTACAACGTGCCGCTGAAGATCAGCGCTTCGAGTACTGGGGAGCCTTACGGGCCTTCTTGAGGCCGTACTTCTTGCTTTCCTTGACCCGGGCGTCCCGGGTGAGGAAGCCGGCCTTCTTCAGCGCCGGACGGTCGTCCGGCTCGCTGACGATCAGGGCCCGGGCGATGGCGAGCCGGAGCGCGCCGGCCTGACCGGTGGTGCCGCCGCCACGCAGGTTGGCGATGACGTCGAACGCCTCCGGCTTCTCGGCGGTGACCAGCGGGTCCTTGATCAGCTGCTGGTGCACCTTGCTCGGGAAGTAGGCCTCGAGGTCGCGCCCGTTGCAGGTGATCTTGCCGCTGCCGGGGATGATGCGAACCCGGACGATGGCCTCCTTGCGCCGACCCACGGTCTGGATCGGGCGGTCACCACGCGGCGCGCGGGCGACGGGCGCCGGCGCCTCGGTGGCCTCGGGGGCGACCTCGGTCTCGGTGATCTCGGTCATGCTGTTTCCTTCGCCCGCGCTCACTGCGCGATCTGCTTGATCTCGAACGGCATCGGCTGCTGCGCGCCGTGCGGGTGCTCTGCACCGGCGTAGACCTTCAGCTTCTTGATGAGCTGACGGCCGAGCTTGTTGTGCGGGAGCATGCCCTTGACGGCCAGCTCGATGGCCCGCTCGGGACGCTTGGTGAGCAGCTCGTCGTAGCCGACCTGCTTCAGACCACCCGGGTAGCCGGAGTGGCGGTAGGCGACCTTGGTGTGGCGCTTGTTGCCGGTCAGCGCGACCTTGCCCGCGTTCACGACGACGACGAAGTCGCCCGTGTCGACGTGCGGCGCGAAAGTCGGCTTGTGCTTGCCGCGCAGCAGCGTGGCGGCGTGGGTGGCCAGGCGGCCCAGCACGACATCAGAGGCGTCGATGACGTGCCACTGACGCTCGATCTCACCCGGCTTCGGGCTGTACGTACGCACAGGTATACCTTGTCTCGTCGTCGGTCTGGGGTCGCGCGCCGAGGTTACCGGGCGCGCACGAACGACCAAGCGTACCTCAGGCGGCACGCCTCTGGATGTCGTACAACAGCAGGCAACGATACCGGCCGCCCCGTCGGCAGGTCAAAACGGGGGTGTCGCCCCGCCGACCTGTGACGGTACATGACGGCGCTCACACGTCGCCGGTGAGGTGTCAGAGCTCCTGCAGGATGCGCAGCGCCCGGCCGACCCTGAGCATCGTCTCGGTGTCGGCGACGTCCACGCACTCGGTGAACCACTTCTTCATCGGCGAGGAGATCCGGTCGGGCATCACCACGTACGCGCCCATCGGCACCGCCAGGGGTGAGTCGCGCAGCAGCGCCTCCTCGACCACCTCGGCCACGATCACGATCGGTACGTCGGTGGAGTTGTAGACGTCGGAGCTGACCACCAGTCCGAGCCGTTCCCGGGCGCCGTCGATGCGCCAGACCTCACCCCTACGCAGCACGCGGGCGCCCGCCGAAGAGCACGTCGTCGACCATGCCGACCTCGCGGGCGTCGGCGAGGGCGGCCGATTCGAGGTCGAGCCCGGCCCGGCTGACGGCGGCGGCGTGCGCGGTGAAGACCTCGCGCAGCGCCTTCTCCCGGGCCGCCTGGTCCATCCACGCCGACAGGGATAGCCCTTCGCGTTTGGCGAACCGCCGGGCCTCCTCGATCGTCTCGTCCGAGAACGACAGGGTCACCTTGGCAGTCATGCCGTGCAGACTACCCAGCGGTATGACCAGCAGTCATCCCGTCGGGACCGGCTATTCGCGCCGGCCGCCGAACACGGCAAACCGCCACTGCTTGAAGAAGCAGTCGACGTCGACCAGCCCGGCCTCGGCCAGCCAGCGGCACTGCGCGGCGGTCGGCGCCGGCCGGTCGTACGCCATCCGCCCCTCGGCGGCGGCGATCTCGTCGGCGTCGGAGCCCAGCGCGGCGACCTGCGCCAGCCACACCTGGTGGTAACGCCGGTCCAGGGCGGGGGTGGGGCCGGCGACCTGCTCGGCGTTGACGAAGACGCCGCCGGGCGCCAGCGCCGCCGGCACCCGCCAGTAGAGCTCGCGCTTGCCGGTGTCGTCGAGGTGGTGCACGGCCAGCGCGCTGACCACCGCGTCGTACCGACCGGCCGGCAGCGGGTCGGCCAGGTCGGCCAGGACCGTCCGGTGGGTCACCCCGCGGGCACGCAGGTGGTCGGCGGCGACGGCGAGCATGGCCGGCGCGGCGTCGACCAGGGTCAGCCGCACCCCCGGCACCGCCGCCGCGAGCAGCAGCGACAGCAGGCCGGTGCCCGCGCCCAGGTCCAGCACCTCGGGGGTACGCCCAGCGGCGAGCGCGGCCCGTAGCGGCGGCGCGGCCACCTCGACGGCGGTGCCGTAGAAGGCGTCGAAGCAGGGCACCAGGCGCCGGCGGGCGTCGTCGTAGCTGCCGGCCACCGCGTCGAAGACCTCGGCCACGTCCATCGCGCCTCCCATATATCAGGACCGTTTTCCCAAATTGTAAACGCCGCGATCCGGGCCCGATGCCCCCGTGCGGTGTGAGCGGCTCTTGACAGGACCGAAACAAGCGGGACCTGGACCGGAAACCGCCCGCCGGCACGCTTTGCCGACATGACAGACCGTGCACAAGCGACAACCGGACCGTGGCGGCGTACCCGCCGGGGAACCGCGCTCGTCGACGGCGTGCGGGTGGCCCTCTTCCGCACCACCGACGGCGGTTCGCCATCGACAACCGGGTGCGCTGCCGGGACGGCCCGGTCGAGGTGCTGCTGCGACAGGAGGGGTGAGTGCGCGACGAACTGGCCGGCTTCACCATCGGGGTGACCGCCGACCGCCGGCGCGACGAACTCGCCGCGCTGCTCCAACGGCGAGGTGCCCGGGTGGTGGTCGCCCCGGTCCTGCGGATCGTGCCACTGGCCGACGACACCGACCTGCGGGAGGCCACCCGGGCCTGTCTGGACCGGCCACCGGACGTCCTCATGGCCAACACCGGCATCGGGATGCGCGGCTGGCTGGAGGCGGCCGAGGGCTGGGCGCCGCCGACCGACCCGGCCCCGATGCACCGGCTGATCGACCTGGTCGCCGGCCGGCTGGTCGACGCGGTCACCTTCACCTCGGCCCCCGCCGCCGAGGCGCTGCTGCGCGCCGCCGGGGACCGCTCCGACGCGGTGCTGGACGCCTTCCGGGGCGACGTGCTCGCCAGTTGCGTGGGCGCGGTCACCGCGGAGCCGCTGCTGCGGCGCGGGGTGCCGGTCACCGCGCCGGCCAGTGCCTGCCTGGGTGCCCTGGTCCGGACCCTCGTCGACGAGTTGCCGCGCCGCACGGTCACCCTGAAGGCCGCCGGTCACCTGCTCACGTTGCGCGGGCACGCCGCCGTGGTCGACGGCGTGCTGCGTCCGCTCGCGCCGGCGCCGATGGTGGTGCTGCGGGCGCTGTGCGGCTCACCGGGTCGGGTGCTGTCCCGGACCGTCCTGCTGCGGACGCTGCCGCGCGGTGCCGACGAGCACGCCGTGGAGATGGCGGTGGCCCGGCTGCGCGCCGGGTTGCGCGCCCCCCGGGTGGTGCAGACCGTCGTCAAGCGCGGCTACCGCCTCCGGGTCGACTGACGCGACCCGGAGGCGGTTACCGTCCCGCTCAGCCGACCGGCGTCGGGTAGCCCCGGCCCTGCTCGGCCTCAAGGCGGATCATGGCGTGCTCCACCACGGTCACCAGCACCTGCTTGACCGCGTCCCGGTGCCGGGCGTCGGTCAGCACCAGCGGCACGTCCGGCGAGATGGCCAACGCCTCGCGGACCTCCTCCAGCTCGTACTGCGGCGCGCCGTCGAAGCGGTTCAACGCCACGACGTACGGCAGTCTGCGGTTCTCGAAGTAGTCGAGCGGGGCGAAGGCGTCGGTGATCCGGCGGGTGTCCACCAGTACGGCCGCGCCGACCGCACCTTTGATGATCTCGTCCCACATGAACCAGAACCGGGTCTGGCCCGGTGTGCCGAAGAGGTACAGGATCAGGTCCTCGGCCATGGTGATCCGGCCGAAGTCCATGGCGACCGTGGTGGTCTGCTTACCCGGCACCTTGGACGGGTCGTCGATGCCGACACCGGCCGCGGTCATCACCGCCTCGGTCCTGAGCGGGGTGATCTCCGAGATCGCACCGACCAGGGTCGTCTTGCCCACGCCGAAGCCACCCGCGACCACGATCTTCGCGGAGATGATTCCCCGGTTCTGGCGGGCCCCGGCGGGGTCATAGCCTGCGAAGTCCACTTAGCACCCTTCCAAGGATTTCCATCCGCTCCTCGAACCCCTCGGCGGGAGCGGCAGTGTGTAGCGTCAGCAGGCTCTCGGCCACCATGTCGGCCACCAGCACCCGGGTGACGCCCAACGGCATCCGGGTGTACGCGGAGATCTCGGCCAGCGACTGCGCCCGGCCCTCGCACACGGTGGCGATGCGGTGCTTGTCGTGCCCCGCGAAGCGGGCCTCCGCGGCCTGGGTCGGGCTGGCTGTCAGCACCGCCTCCAGGGCGATGTCCATTCGGGCCTCGGTCCGGCCGCGGGTGACCGCGTACGGCCGTACCAGCGCACCACGTGGGTCCACGCGCCGTTGGTCCATCGACGATCACCTCCTCTCCCGGCCGAGCCCCTGGCCGGGCACCGGTCTTCTCGTTCCTGTCGACGCGCGGGCCGCGCGTCGAGCCGGCTAGGACCGCACCGCGTCCCGGGGCAGCGGCACCAGCGCCGCACCGACCCGCTCCACCAGCAGTGCCATCTCGTAACCCACCTGACCGACGTCGCAGCTGCGGGCTGCCAGGACGGCCATCGACGAGCCGTCGCTGATCGACATCAGGAACAGGTAGCCACTGTCCATCTCGATCACCGTCTGAAGCACGCCGCCGGCGCTGAACATCCGGGCGGCGCCCTCGGTCAGGCTGACCACGCCTGAAGTGATCGCCGCGAGCTGGTCCGCCCGGTCCCCGGGCAGATCCCGGGAGGAGGCGAGCAGCAGCCCGTCGGCGGACACCGCCACCACGTGGGCGATTCCCGCCACGCTGTCGGCGAAGTTGGTGAGCAACCAACTCATGTCCTGCATGGCCGCTGGCCTGTTCATCGACTCGTCTCCTTGGTCGAGGTGCTGTCCTGGTCCGTCCCGGCCGCCCGGCCGCGCTGCACGCCGCGGTGGTAGGCCGACAACAGGCCCCGAACTTCGTCCGGGGTACGCCGGCTGCGGTCACGACCGCTCCGGGGTTCGATCCCGCCCGGCACGAGTTGTGCCTGCGGCTGCCGCTTGGGCAGACCGGAACGGGTGGTGCCGGCGGTGGCGGGCTCCGCCGCCCGGCTGGCCCGGGACCAGCCCTCGTCGGCGGCCGTCCGCCAGGCGTCCACGTCGGCCGCGGGCGTCGTCGAGGGTGGGTCCGCGACCGGCGTCGCGGGAGGTGTGGTGGCAGGTGTCATGGCAGGTGTGGTGAGAGGTGTCATGGTGGGTCGGGTCGCGGCCGGCGGGGTGTACGCCGGCGGTGCCGGTTGCGCGGCCGGCGGGGTGGGGGTGCTGCCCGGCGTACGCGTGGGCAGTCGTGGCCCGCGGGGCTCCTCCGGCGCCGGCCGGGCCGCGGCCGGCATCCCGGCGGTCGGTGCTCCGGCGGCCTGCTGGGCCGCGGCCGACTGGCTGAAGTCCGGACGGGTGAAGATGGCCGTGGCGTCGTTGCCGTGTGACCGGAACCACACCGCCTCCATCTCCCGGAAGATCGGCGCCTCGGCCGGCAACTCGGGGCGCGGGGTGATCGGCGCGGTGGGGGCCGGCGGGGCCGTGGCGGCCAGGTTGGCACCGAGGCCGCGACCGGCGCTCTGGTCGGTGCCGAAGCCGGTCGGCCGGGTGGCCCCGGCCAGGCCCGCCGACATGCCGGTGGTGGCCGACGAGCCGGCGATCGGGCCGATCGGCAGGACCGGTGCCGGGTCGTCTCCGCCGGGGACACGCTTGGGCAGCGGGTCGACCGTGGGGTACGCGACGGTCGGCGTGCCGACGGAGAAGCCGCCGGCGAAGGTCGGCTGGGCCGGGGGCGCCGCCGGAGCGGCCGGCTGCGCCGCCGGCAGGCCGCCGGCCTGCACCGGGGCCGTGGTGTCGCGGGCCTGTTCCGGGGCCTGCCACGGCGCTGGGGCGGCGGACCGCCACGAGTCGGTGAGGGTTGCCGAGGCGGTACGCCCCGCGCCGACGGCCGGCTCGGCGAGGCCGGCCGGGGTGAACGGGCTCTGCTCGACCGCGAGCGGCTGGCGGGGCCGGGTGATCTGCTGGTCCCGGCTGTGCACGGGCGGCAGCACCACCGTCGCGGCGGGGAGCGTCACCTGGGCGACCGTGCCGCCCTCCACGTTGCGGCGCAGCTCCACCCGGATGCTGTAGCGGGAGGCCAGCCGGCTGACCACGGCCAGACCCATCAGCCGGAACGCCGCGACATCGACGCTCGGCGGGGCGGCCAGTCGCCGGTTGAGCGAGTCGAGCTGGTCGTCGGTCAGGCCGAGGCCCCGGTCCTCGACCTGGATGAGGACGTAGTCCCGGATCCGCCGGCCGTCGGCGACCACCGTGGTGGTCGGCGGCGAGAAGCGGGTGGCGTTGTCGAGCAGTTCGGCGACGAGCCGGACCACGTCGTTGACCGCGTGCGCGGCGACCGAGATGTCGGTGTCGACGGTGCCGAACTCGATCCGGTTGTAGAGCTCCACCTCGGACTGCGCGGCCCGCAGCACGTCGACCAGCAGCGCGTCGTCGCGTCGCGGCACGGCCGAGTCGGCGCCGGCCAGGACCAGCAGGTTCTCGTCGTTGCGGCGCATCCGGGTGGCCAGGTGGTCCAGCTCGAAGAGCTGTGCGAGCCGCTTCGGGTCCTCCTCGCCGCGTTCGATCGCGTCCAGCTCGCCGATCATGCGGTCGACCAGGGTCTGACTGCGCCGGGCCAGGTTGAGGAACATCGCCGAGACGCTGGTACGCAGCGCGGCCTGCTCGGCCGCCACGCGGACCGCCTCGCGGTGCACGACGTTGAAGGCGAGCGCCACCTGGCCGACCTCGTCGCGATTGTTGAGCTGGATCGGGTCGCGTACCTGCCGGACGATCTCCTCGACGCCGCCGTCACCGACGTTGCCGACGTTCTGCAACCGCTTGACCGCGTCCGGCAGGTCGTGGTTGGCCACCGAGAGGGCGCCCTCCCGCAGCCGGCGCAGCGAGTGGTTGAGCGAGCGGGCCAGCACCACGGCGAGGGTCACCGCGACGATGAGGGTCAGCAGCACCAGCGCCGTCTCGATGATGGCCTGCCGGATGACGTCCGACCGGGCCTGGTCGGCCTGGCTGAGCAGCCGGTCCTGGAGCCGGATCTCGGCCCACCGCATCAGGTCGTTGACGGCGCCGATGGCGGCGGTGGCGTCCTGGGCGGACACCAGCGGCTCCTGCCCGACCGAGCGGGTGATGTCGGCGGCCACCCGGTCGGCGAGGGTGACCGCGTCACCGGAGACGGTGCTGTCGACCAGGGCGCGCTGGGTCGGGTCGGCGGCCAGGGAGAAGGCGACCAGCGCCTCCTGCTGGCCGGTCAGCGTGGCTACGAAGGAGGAGAACTGCTCCTGGTCGAGCTGGCCGGCGACGAGCGCGGTGTAGGCGACCGCCTGTTCCTCGGCGACGGCCGCCTTGGCGCGGGCGAACGCGGCGACAGCCCGACGGGCGTCGCCGAGCCGCTCGTCGCCGGGCAACTGGGCCAGCCCGTCGCCGTACGCGACCAGGTCGGTGATGATGACCCCGTAGCGCAGCGCCGCCTCGGCGACCGCCATCTGCTGGCGGTCCAGCACCTTCTGCCGGGTGACGGCGAGCGTCTTCAGGTGTTCGTCGATGGCTGACAGCCGGTCGCGTACGGCGGTCGGCACGTCGCCGATCTGGCCGCGCTCCGCCCGGTACGCCTCGACCCGCGCGTCGGTGCTGCGCACCCGCAGGTTGTAGGCGTCGGCCTTCTGCTGCGACGTGGACAGGAAGGTGGCGGCGGCCATCCGCTCGGCGTGCAGGTCCTGTGTCAGCGCGGAGACGTCGACGGAGAGCGCGGTCAACGCCCGCGCCTGGTTGGCGTCGAAGGTGTTCTCGCCGACGGTGACGAGCCGGACCGTGGCCAACGCGAGCACCGCGGCGACCGGCACGACCAGGATCAGCGCCAGCTTGGAGCGGATCCGCACGTCGCGGAGCCGGGGCAGCCGACGCCGCTTCGGCTGGTCGGTGTCGCCACTCGCGGGCAGGGTCGTCGGTCCGGTGCTCACGACATCGCCTCCGTCGTTTCTTCCATGCCTGCCCCGCCGACTCGTGCCCGGTGCAGCGGACTGCGCCACACGCGGCACGGCCGCGATTTCATCAGAAGTGATCCTGTTTGGGAAGTCGCAGCGGGGTAGGAAACGGTTGGAGGGCACGCATCCCGTGATCCGGTCAACTAATACCTTCAATTCTCCATGCCCGTGAACAGGGCATGTAACTCCAGGGTGGTCATCCGTGTCGTATTAGTAAGCGTTTGCAAACTTCCCGTTGCACCACCATGTGGGATACGCGTCCCGAAACGCTTCCGGCGCTCGGCTTGACCGCAGGGCCCCGGCGTTGGCAATGTTTTGCAGGCTTCGCGCACACCGTACGGCAGACCGATCCCGTTCCTCTACTGAGGACGGACAACCCGGCGGTGACCGGGCAGTGCCCGGGCCGCATCTGGAGGACTGAGTTGAGCCCCATCCGCTCCGCGACCGCCGCGGCGCTCGCATCGGCCGTGCTGGCCACCACGCTCACCGGCTGCCAGCTCGGCGCGGACGAGCAGGACACCAGTCCCATCATCATCGCCGCGGACCTTGAGCTCTCCGGCGCGGCGGCCCCCGTCGGCATGGCGTACCAGCGGGCGCTGGAGCTGAAGGTCGAGCAGCTGAACTCCTCCGGCGCGCTGAACGGCCGTCGGGTCGAGCTGCGGGTGAAGGACAACCGGTCGGACGCGAGCGAGTCGCTGCGAAACATCGGCGACTTCAGCGCTGATTCCCAAGTCAGTGCGATCATCATGGGCGGCTGCAACGAATGCGCCGTCGGCGCCGTGCGTACCATCAACGAGAAGCGAATTCCCACCATTGCGCTCGCCCCGTCCGGTGCTGTCTCCAGTCCGGTCGCCGACCGGCGGTACGTGTTCAAGCTCTCCCCGAACGCGGCCGACAGCGCCGCCGCCCTCGCCTCGGAGATGCGCCGCAAGGGCGTCCGCAAGGCGGGCGTGCTGCACAGCGACGACGCCTACGGCCGTGAAGGGCTGACCGCACTGCGCGCCGAGTTCGCGAAGGCCGGCATCAAGGTGCTGCGCGAGGAGGCAGTGCGCACCACCGACACCGAAATCGGCCGGCAGGTCCGGGACCTGGTCGAGGAGAAGCCGGCCGCGCTGGTCGTCTGGACCCCGGCGGAGCAGGCAACCCTCGCCGCCACCGCCGCCAAGCAGGCCAAGTTCGGGGGCGGCCTCTTCTTCGATGCGGCGGCGGCCGGCGACCTCTTCCTCGGCGCCGCGTCGGGGGCGACCGAGCGCACGACGATGGTCTTCACCCAGACGATGGTGATCGACGACGTCATCGCCACCACCCCGGCGAAGGCGGCCCGCCGGCAGTGGTTCCAGGACTACACCGCCCGTTTCGGCGGATACAACGGCTCCTCCTCGTTCGCGGCCGACGCGGTGCAGCTCATCGCAGACGCCGAGCTGCGCGCGGGCGGCGAGGCCGGCCAGGTCGACCGCGAGGGGGTCCGAAACGTGCTGGAGACGATCCAGATGGACGGCCTCTCCGGGCCGATCCGGATGACCCCGGACAACCACTCCGGCCTGATGCCGCAGGCCCTCACCACCTTGGTCGCGCGCAACGGGCGGTGGCGCCTCGCGAGTTGAGGGGCGGTGTGGCCCGCCGCACGCGGCGGGCCACACCCTCGGTCGGCCTGACGGATCACCGGGCCGACGTGGTGGCGCGGACCCACGGCAGGGCGAGGCGCTCGACCAGGGACAGTGCGCTGTAGAGCAGGATGCTCATCAGCGCGATCAGCACGATCGCCGCCCAGGCCGTCGCAGTGTCCCCGATGCCGTTGTACTGCAGGATCTGGTAGCCCAGCCCCTGCTTGTCGGAGTAGAACTCCCCGATCACCGCGCCGATCGCGGCCAACGGCATCGCCACCTTCAGCCCGATGAAGATCTGCGGCAGCGCGGCGGGGAAGCGCACCTTGCGGAACGCCTGCCACCACGAGGCGTTCAGCGACCGGGCCAGCTCGGCCAGGTCGGCCGGGGTGGTGGTGAGGCCGGTCGCCGTGGACAGCACGATCGGGAAGAAACACAACAGGAACACCATGGTCAGGATCGGCTTCGAACCCCAGCCGACCGAGACCACCAGCAGCGGACCGAGGGCGATCTTCGGCACCGCGTTGACCGCCACCAGCAGCGGCGCGAACATCCGCTCGACGCGCCGGGACGCGGCCAGCGCCATCCCGATCAGCACCCCGGCGACCGTCGACAGCAGGAAGCCGACCACCGTCATCATGGTGGTCACCCCCAGCGCCGGCATCAGCACGTCGATTCCCGCGGTCAGCGCCTGCCACACCGCCTGCGGCGGGGGCAGGGACACCGGGTGCACCAGTTCCAGCCCCGACGTCACCAGCCACCAGACGGCCAGCGTGATCACCGCGCCGAGCAGCGGCAGGCCGACGGCCGCCGGGCGTACGGCGGATCGGCGCTCGGGCGCCGGGTGGGACGCACCGTCACCCGCCCGCTCCGTCCCGGTGTGGCCGGACCGGATACCGGTCGTCTCCGTCACGGGTCCTCCTCTCCTGCCGGCCGGCGCCGGCACGCGACGAGGGTGCGGCCCCCCGGGTTCGTCCCCGGTGGACCGCACCCCCGTGGCACGGTCGGCTTCGATCAGGCCTTCGGCGCGAGGCTGAAATCGATGATCTGGTCGGGGGTGATGTTCTCCTTGAGCGCGCCGGCACCCTGCAGGATCGCGATGCTCTTGGCGACCCGGCCGCTGTCCAGGGTGCCGAGCTGGGTGCCGGAGTTGCTGGAGCGCACGTAGCCGGCCATGAGCTGGAGCTCGTTGGCGGCTGCCGTGGGGTTCGCGGCGTCGACGTTCTTCTTCAGCAGGTCACCCGCCTCCTGCGGATTGGTCAGCGCGTAGTCCAGGCCCTTCATCAGGGCCGCGGTGAACCGCTTGACCATCTCCGGCTTGTCCTTGGCGAGCTTGGAGGAGGTGATCAGCACGTTGCCGTAGAGGTCCTGCATCACGTTGCTGTACGGCAGCATGACGGCCTTCTTCTTGGTCACCGTCTCGATGGTGGGCTGGCCGACGACGAACTGGCCGATGCCGTCCACCGTGCCGGAGCCGAGCATGCCCATCAGGTCCTGGGCCTGGCCGTTGACCCAGGTCACCTTGCTGGCGTCCACGCCGGCCATCCGGGCGTACGTCGGGAAGAGGTTGCGGACGACGGAACTCTCGGTGTCGGCGAGCTTCCTGCCCTCCAGGTCCTTCGGCGACGCGATGCCCTTGCCCTCGACGGTGGCGATGGCGGCCATGGTGCGCTGCTGGATCGCCGCGACCGCGACGAAGTCCTTGGCCTGGCCGCCGCCGAGCTGGAGCAGACCGCCGGTGAGGTCGATCGGGCCGAACTGGGCCTTGCCGGCGACGACCTGCTGGATCACCGCCCCGGTGCCCTGCCCCGGCTTGATGTCGACGTCGAACCCGGCATCCTTGAAGAAGCCCTTCTCCTTCGCGACCCAGGCGTAGGAGTCACGGCCGAAGTTGCCGAACGAGGTGAGGTAGGTCACCTTCTCCAACGCCCCGCCGCTGCCGCCCTTGGCGTCGGCGCCGGAGTCCGAGTCGCCGCTGCACCCGGAGACCAGGGCGAGGGCGGTGGCCAGCGCAGCGGCAGCGACCGTACGGGTCAGCCTTCTCATCAGTGCACCATGTCCTTTCCGACCGGAGCGGCGCGCGCCGCCGCCGGAGGGGTTGTCTGGCGGGCCGGCGGGGGGTGAAGCCGGCATCCACCATCGTGAGGGGACTGTTCGAGCGCACAGCGTACGAGAAACCACCCTTCGTAATGCCAGACCTACCGGGTTTCGTTATGGAAAAAAACTCGCGTCCACCCCGGACGACCACCCATCCACACGAGCCGGTTACCCTGGGCCGCCACTACTGATCGTCGACTCAGGAGGCCGCCGGAGATGATCGAGCTTTCCGGGGTGTCCCGCACCTTCGACGGCCGCAGCGGTCGCGTCGAGGCGCTGCGCGGCATCGATCTCAACGTCACGGCGGGCGAGTTCGTCGCCGTGCTGGGCCGCTCCGGCTGCGGCAAGTCCACCCTGCTGCGGCTGATCGCCGGCCTGCTCCCGGTGAGCGAGGGCCGCATCACCGTGGCCGGTACGCCGATCACCAAGCCACGCCGGGACATCGCGATGCTCTTCCAGCGACCGGCCCTGCTCCCCTGGCGCACGGTCCTGGACAACGTCCTGCTCCCGGTGGAGATGTTCGGCTGGAAGCGGGCCAGGCACCGCGACCGGGCCCGGCAACTGCTGGACCTCGCCGGGCTGGGCGGCTTCGAGAAGCGACTGCCCCACGAGCTCTCCGGCGGCATGCAGCAGCGGGTCTCGCTGTGCCGGTCGCTGATCAGCGAGCCCCGGGTGATGCTGATGGACGAGCCGTTCTCCGCGCTCGACGCGCTCACCCGCGAGGAACTCTCCGGCGAGCTGCAACGTGTGCACATGACGTCCGGGGCCACCGTCGTCTTCGTCACCCACTCGATCGACGAGGCGGTGCTGCTGGCCGACCGGGTGGTCGTGCTCAGCCCTCGGCCCGGCCGGATCCGCAAGGTGGTCGACGTGCACATCCCCCGGCCGCGCACCCTCGGCCGCAACGCGCACCTGGCGGACGTCGCACGGGTCAGCGCCGACCTGCACGAACTCCTCATGGAGCGGGACCTGCCGGCGACGGTCGGAGCGGAGGGACGGTGAGCATGCGGGTGTCCGTGTTCACGGAGCCGCACCGGGGCGCCAGCTACGACGACCAGCTCCGCTTCGCCCGGCTGGTCGAGGACGGCGGCTTCGAGGGCTTCCTCCGCGCCGACCACTACCAGGCCTTGGGCGACGAGGCCGGGCTTCCCGGCCCGACCGACGCCTGGCTGACGCTGGCCGCGCTGGCCCGGGAGACCAGCCGGATCCGGCTCGGCACGCTGGTCACCTCGGCCACCTTCCGGCTGCCCGGCCCGCTGGCGGTGATGGTGGCCCAGGTCGACCAGATGAGCGGCGGCCGGGTCGAGCTGGGCATCGGCGCCGGCTGGTACGAGCGGGAGCACACCTCCTACGGCATCCCGTTCCCCGGCGTCGGCGAACGCTTCGACCGGCTGGCCGAGCAGTTGGAGATCCTCACCGGGCTGTGGCGGACGCCGCCGGGCGAGACGTACAGCTTCACCGGCGACCACTACCGGCTGGTGGACGCCCCGGCGCTGCCGAAGCCGGTGCAGCTGCCCGGCCCGCCGGTCATCGTCGGTGGCCGTGGCCCGAAGCGCACCCCCGAACTCGCCGCCCGGTACGCCGACGAGTTCAACACACCGTTCAAGACCGTCACGGAGACCGCCGCCGCGTACGAGCGGGTGCGGGAGGCCTGCGACCGGGCCGGCCGGGCCGAGTCGGGACGTGCCCCGCTGACGCTCTCCGCCGGAATCGTGGTGGCGATCGGCCGCACCGACGCCGAGGCGCACCGGCGTGCCGCACCGCTGCATGTCAAGAGCTCACTACCGCCGGAGGACCCGGTGGTCGGCTCGCCCGCGCAGCTCGTCGACCGGATCGGCGAGTTCGCCGCGATCGGCACCACCCGGGTGCACCTGCGGCTGATCGACATCGCCGACCTCGACCATCTGGAACTCATCGCCGGCGAGGTGCTCCCCCAACTCTCCGGAACCCGCTGACCGACACGCAGCCGGAGCTCGGTGCACATATTCACCAACGTGGGCGACACCACCTACCTGGCCCGGCTGGTCGAACTGAGGTAACCGCTGGCCGGCGGGTCGGCCCCGGCTCGCGGCGCGCCGGTGGCGGCCTGGTCAACAGGTGCGTAACGTGCCGGACATGGCCTTTCGGACCTGGGGCAGACTGCTGCTCACCGCGCTCGGGGTGAGCCTGCTGGCCGGTGCCGGTCAGCTCGGCATCGCCTTCGGCTTCGGCATCGTCCGGCTCACCGGCACCTTCACCGGCACCACCGTCAACCAGTGGCCGGCCCAGCTCGTCTGGGCGGGCTGGTTCGCGGCGAACGCCGCCGTGGTGGGCGCGGTGCTCACCGAGCGCCTGGCCCGTCGGGACGGAGGGCTGGCCGGCACCGGACGCCGGCTCGCCGTCGCCGGGGCCGCCGCGCTGGGTGCCACCGTCGTCGCGCCGCTCTGCATGCAGCCCGCCCGGGCCGCCGACCTCGTCTCGGTGGACCCGGTCTGGGCCGTCGGCATCTGCGCGGTCCTCGGCGCGCTGGCTGGCGCGGGCGCCGCGCTCACCGTGCTGCTCCAGCCGCCGGTGGGATGGAACATGGCTGCGGTCGCGGGCGCTGTCTGGCTGTTGGCCCTGGTCTCGGTGGCGCCGTCGCTGGTCTCGACCGGGCCGCTGGACACCGTACGACTCGGGGCGCTGGAGCCGGCGTCGCTCGACGCCGGGACAGCGCAGCGGCTGGCCCTGGTGGTCCTGCCGCTGGTGGCACTGCTGACCGGCGCGGCCACGGGCGGCCTGGCCCGGTGGCGCGGGCATCCGCCGCTGGTCAGCGGCGCGACAGGGGTGGCAGGCCCGGTCCTGGTCGCGTTCGCCTACCTGACCGCAGGCCCGGGCGACACGGCCGACCGCTACCAGCTCACGCCGTACTACGCGGCGCTGCTCGCGGTGGCCGCCGGCGCGCTCGGGTCGGCCGCAGCCGCACTGCTGCGCTGGCCGCTCGTCACACGCACCGCCACCACCGGGGCAATCCCACCGACGGACATTCTCCGTCCGCTGCCCACCGGTCCCGCCCTGCCACGGAGCCAGGCGTCCACCGGCGGCGACGAGCCGGAGACGGTCGACCTGGCCAGCGCCGGCCTGGTCGTCGCCGACCAGGCCGGCGGTGCGGGCTCCGACGGGATCGCCGCCCCCACCGACGACGGCTCGGCGCCCCAGGCCATCCCCCCGCACTGGGACTGGCCGGCTGCGGGCGGAACCACCCCGGCTCGCGCCGCCGACGCCCGGACGGACGCGGATCCGCAGTGGGCGACCGGGTCGCCGGTCCGGGTTTCCGACAACCCGCCCGCGCTCGGCGGCCCGGCCGAACCGGAACCCGCCGCCACCCGAAACAGCATCGACGACCGCATCCCGACAGCCCCGGCCGTCTCGACCAGCCCGGCCGCCCGGGATGCCGCCGAGGCGCCACCGGCCGAGGCGGCGACAACCGTCGATCGGCTCGCCGGGGAAACGGCGCCCGCCGGACAGCCGGTCGAGGCGGCGGCGCCCGCCGGACAGCCGGTCGAGGCGGCGGCGCCCGCCGGACAGCCGGCCGAAGGGGTGACCCCGGCAGGGCAGGCGGTCGAAGGGCCGAAGCCCGCAGAGCGGGCCGAGGTCGTGGCCGCAGAGCAGGCCGTCCCGAGCACGCCCAAGCCCCGCCGCCCCCGCAAGCCCCGGTCGACACGCCAGCCCGCCGTCACCGTGGCGCCGGAGGGAGCGGACCCGATGCCCGTCACCGTGGACGCCCCCGCGACCGGGACGACCGCGCCGGCAGCGACAGCGGTCGACCAGGCATCCCCGGCGACGCGCCGCGCGACCACGCCAGCAGCCCCGGCCGGCGTGCCGACTGTCGAGGCCGGCACGACGACCGCCGCGACAGGCACGACCGGGACCGGGACCGGCACGACGACAGCAAGCACGACCGGCCCGACCGGGACCGGGTTCGGAGCCACGGCCGGATCGGATTCCGGCGCGGCGGAGTCGGACCACAACGGCCGCCGCGCCGTGCCGCACTTCGAGGCCGCCGGCGAGCCGACGCCCGGCCGGGCCGTCGAGCCGGATTCCGACGCCGCGTCCCGGCCCGCCCGGCCGCCCGCCCCGGCGTGGCCGGCTCCGCCCCAGGTCCCGGACGGCTCAGCCGCCAGGGCAGCTCAGCCAGCCACAGATCCCGCGCCCGGGCCGGCGCCCCGGCCCCGCCACCGGGCCCCGATGCCCGACCTGGCCCGGGCCGCGAGCTGGGAGGCCCTCGCCACCGCGCGACAGGGCGGGCCCGTCCCGACGCCGGTCGAGGCCACGCCGGAGAACGGCACCCAGTCCGCCGGTGCGGAGGCGCCGTCGGCCGGCCCGACGTCGCCCGCCGAGGCCGAGCAGCCCGCCGGACGGGCCCGGAACCGGCTGGGGCTGTTCCGCCGCAACCGGGCCCGGGCCGAGGACGCCCCCGCCGACCGGGAATCCGAGCCGCTGCCGGAGCAGGACGAGGAATACGTGGACTGGGTGAGCGGCCTGAGCAAGCCGGTCCCGGACAACGAGCCCGAGCAGGAGAGCGGCCGGCGGTCGTTGCGCTCCACCGGCCGCCACCAGCGCGACTGACCGCCCCGGACACGACGGCCCAGCCCCGGCCGACCGGGGCCGGCGACCGTCGACCGGGGTTTGAGCGGACGTCGGCCCGCGTGCCCGTCGGCCCGGGTGGGCAGCCGCGCGGCTCAGGCGAGCGGCAGGTAGACCCGGCCGCCCGAGGAGAGGAACTCCTCCGACTTGTCCTTCATGCCGCGGGCCGCGTACTCCTTCAGCTCCTGGCTGATCCTCATGGAGCAGAACTTCGGCCCGCACATCGAGCAGAAGTGGGCGGTCTTCGCCGGCTCCGCCGGCAGCGTCGCGTCGTGGTACGACCGTGCGGTCTCAGGGTCCAACGAGAGGTTGAACTGGTCGGACCAGCGGAACTCGAACCGCGCCCTGGACAGCGCGTCGTCCCACGCCTGCGCGCCCGGATGCCCCTTGGCCAGGTCGGCCGCGTGCGCCGCGATCTTGTACGCGATCACGCCGGCCTTGACGTCGTCGCGGTCCGGCAGCCCCAGGTGTTCCTTCGGCGTCACGTAGCAGAGCATCGCGGTGCCGAACATGCCGATCATCGCGGCGCCGATCGCCGACGTGATGTGGTCGTACGCGGGGGCGATGTCCGTGGTCAACGGGCCGAGGGTGTAGAACGGCGCCTCGTGGCACCACTCCTGCTGGAGGTCCACGTTCTCCTTAATCTTGTGCATGGGAACGTGCCCCGGGCCCTCGATCATCACCTGGACGTCGTGCTCCCAGGCGACCTTCGTCAGCTCGCCGAGAGTACGCAGCTCCGCGAACTGCGCCTCATCGTTGGCGTCCGCGATCGAGCCGGGACGCAGCCCGTCGCCGAGCGAGAACGTCACGTCGTACCGCGCGAGCAGCGAGCACAGCTCGGCGAAGTTCGTGTAGAGGAAGTTCTCCTCGTGGTGCGCCAGGCACCAGGCCGCCATGATCGAACCGCCCCGCGACACGATCCCGGTGACCCGGTCCACGGCCAGCGGCACGTACGGCAGCAGCACCCCGGCGTGCACCGTCATGTAGTCGACGCCCTGCTCGGCCTGCTCGACGACGGTCTCCCGGAACACCTCCCAGCTCAGCTTCACCGGGTCACCGCCGACCTTCTCCAGCGCCTGGTAGATCGGCACGGTGCCGATCGGCACCGGCGAGTTCCGCACGATCGCCTCGCGGGTCTCGTGGATCCGCCTGCCGGTCGACAGGTCCATCACGGTGTCCGCGCCCCACCGGGTGGCCCAGGTCAGCTTCTCCACCTCCTCGGCGACCGACGAGGTGACCGCCGAGGTGCCGATGTTGGCGTTCACCTTCACCAGGAACGCCCTGCCGATGATCGCCGGCTCGCACTCCGGATGGTTGACGTTGAGCGGCAGCACGGCCCGCCCGGCGGCGATCTCGTCCCGGACGAACTCCGGCGCCATCCCCTCCCGGATCGCCACGAACTCCATTTCCGGCGTGACGACGCCGGCCCGCGCGTACGCGAGCTGGGTGGGACGTTTCCCGTCCACGCCCACGAGCGGGGTGCCCGCGCCCCGGGCCGGGACGACGTCGCCACGCTGGGCGATCCACGGTCCACGCAGTGCTGGCAGCCCGACCTCCGGATCGGAGCCGGGTCCGGAGGTGTCGTAGAGCCGGAGCGGCGGATTGTCACCGGTCAGCTCCACCTCGGCGAACGGCACCCGGACGTCCGGCCGGGACCCTTCCACGTACACCTTGCGACGTGCCTGCATGACAGCCTCCCTGATGATCAGGCGGACCAGCCGAAGTGGTCCAGCGGACCGCGTCCGGCGCCCAGCTCCCAGTCCCGTGCCCCGGTCAGCGCACGGAGGACGTACTCCTTGGCGGCGGCGACCGCCGTCGGCACGGGGTCGCCGAACGCCAGCCGGACGGCGACCGCCGCCGAGAACGAGCACCCGGTGCCGTGGTTGTGCCGGGTGTCGACCCGGGGTGCGCGGAGCAGGGTGGTGACGCCGCCGCCGTGCAGCACGTCGACCGCCTCGCCGTCCGCGTCCACGTCGCCGCCGGTCACCACCACGTGCTCCGGCCCGCCGGCCGCCAGCGCCTCGGCGGCGGCCACCATCTCCTCGACCGTGGTCACCGGGCGTCCGGTGATGGCCGCGGCCTCCGCGCAGTTCGGCGTCGCCACCCTGGCGTACGGCAGCAGCCGCTCGACGGCGGCGACCACGCCCAGCCGATGCCCGCTGGTGGCGACGAGCACCGGGTCGACGACGAGGTGCGGCAGTCGGCCGTCCTTCGCCACGGCGGCCACCGCGTCGGCGACCGCCGGGGTGCCGAGCACGCCCGTCTTGACGGCGCGGACGGTGAAGTCGACGAGCACGCTGTCGAGCTGCTCGGTGACGGTGCCGGGCGGCAGCGGCAGCACGGCGTCGACGCCTCTGGTGTTCTGCGCGGTCACCGCGGTGATCACGCTGGTGCCGTACGCGCCGAGGGCCGCGAAGACCTTCAGGTCGGCCTGGATGCCAGCTCCCGCGCCGGAGTCCGATCCGGCGATGGTGAGGACTGTTCTCGGCGTCACCGTGCGTTCTCCCTGATCGGCGTCGGGGGCTGCGGCCGACCGTGCCCACTCCGGGCGGTCAGGCTTGGTCCCTCCGTGGGCACGGTCGGCCGCAGCCCCGTCCCGGAGACCTCCGCGTGTTCGTGCGGGCTGCGCGGCTTCGGGGAGACCGCCGGCCGGAAGCTGGCGGTGAGCGTGGCGGCGACCTCGGTCGGGTCGGCGGCGCGCATGATCGCGCCGAGCACCGCCACGCCGACGGCTCCCGCCTCGACGCAGGCACCCACCTGGTCCGGGCTCTCCACTCCGCCGAGCGCGAGGACCGGCACCGGACTGTGCCGGATCAGCTCACTCAGCCCGTCCGGGCGCAGCGGCGGGCCGTAGCCGGGTTTGGTGCTGGTCGGGTAGACGGGCGAGAGGGTGGCGTAGTCCTCCGTGGTGAGCCTGGCCAGTTCGGCCCGGTCGTGGCAGGAGCGGCCGACCAGGGCGAGGCGCGGCGGCGGATACGGGCCGGCCGACGGCAGGTGGACGGCGTCGCCGCCGAGCGGGTCGGGGCCGGCGACGATCAGGGTGCCGCCCGCCTCGGCGAGGATCGCACGCAGGTCTGCGGCGAGGGCGGCGCGCTCGGCCCGGGGCAGGTCCCGCTCCCGCAGCACCACCCACCGCACTCCCCCGGCGACGGCCCCGGCGACGACGTCACCCAACGACCGCCGCGCCTGCCACCGGTCGGTCAACAGCACGACGCCGACCGGCCCACGCGAGATCTTGGTGAGATCCGGCCCCTCCGGGGGCCCTTTCCTACCAAGATCCACCGGGACCGGGGACGGGGACGGGGACGGGGACGGGGACGGGGACGGGGAGAAGGGGAGGGTGGGGGTCACAGGTCGGGTCTTCCCTCGTCGGGGGTGGAGGGGAGGGCGTGGAAGCGTCGGGCGATTCGACCCGCCCCGTACGCGAGCCGACCCGCCTCGACCGCGTACCGCATCGCGGTGGCCATCGCCACCGGGTCGGCGGCGCGGGTGACCGCGCTGGCCAGCAGCACCGCGTCGCAGCCCAGCTCCATGGCCAACGCGGCATCCGAGGCGGTGCCGATGCCGGCGTCCAGGATCACCGGCACGTCGACGCCCTGCCGGATCAGCCGGATGTGGTGCGGGTTCGACACGCCCAGGCCGGAGCCGATCGGCGCCCCGGCCGGCATCACCGCGGCGCAGCCGACGTCGGCCAGCCGGCGGGCCAGGACAGGGTCGTCCGACGTGTACGGCAGCACCACGAACCCGTCGCCGACGAGTTCCTCGGCGGCGCGCAGCAACTCCACCCCGTCGGGCAGCAGCGTGCGCTCGTCGCCGATCACCTCCAGCTTCACCCAGTCGGTGCCGAACGCCTCCCGGGCCAGCTGCGCCACCTTGACCGCCTCGCCCGCCGTGTAACAGCCGGCGGTGTTCGGCAGCAGCCTCACGCCGCAGCGGTCCAGCAGGTCCAGCAGCCCGCCGGCGGTGCCGGGGGCGGTGTCGATCCGGCGCAGTGCCAGGGTGACCAGCTCGGTCCCGGAGGCCCGGATCGCGTCCTCCAGCACCCGCAGGTTCGTCGCGCCGCCGGTGCCGAGGACCAGCCGGGACGTGAAGCTCACGCCACCCAGGTCGAGGCTCACCGCGTCACCCGCCCTGGGCGGCACTGAGCACCTCGACCCGGTCGCCGTCCCGCAGCACGGTCGCCGGCCAGCCGGTACGCGGCACCACCTCGCCGTTGACCGCGACGGCGAGGCCACGCCGCTGGTCGGTGACCGCGCGAACCAGGTCCGTCACGGTCGAACCGCCGGGCAGGCTGCGCCCGGCGCCGTTCACCGTCAGTTCCACGTGTGCTCCTCCTCGGGTACGGACGGTCCGGAACCGGACCGGGCGGCGGTGGCCGGGGTGAAACGGGCCGGGGTGAAGGGGGCGAGCAGGGGGTCCGCCGTGCCCGTGCTGATCAGGTCGGCGATCAGGTCGGCGGTGACCGGGGTGAGCACGATGCCGTGCCGGTGGTGCCCGGTCGCGGCGAGCACGCCGGGCCGGCCGGGCAGCGGGCCGAGGATCGGGGCGTTGTCGGGGGTGCCGGGGCGCAGGCCGGCGAGGGCCTCGACGAGGTCGTACTCGGCCAACTCGGGCAGCAGGTCGACGGCGGCGCGGAGCAGGCGCAGCACCGCCCCGGCGGAGACGTCGGTGTCGGTGCGCTCCTCGACGGTCGCGCCCACCACCACCTCCCCGTCGGAGCGGGGCACGAGGTAGACGTGCTCGCCGTCGGCGTACCCCCGGATGACGTGCCGGAAGCCCGGCGCACCGCCGCCGGGCGCGCGGAGCCGGACCAACTGCCCCTTCACGGGCCGCACCGGCAGCCCGGTCAGGGCTGCCGCGCCGCAGCCGGCCGCGACCACCGTGACCCCGGCCTCCACGTCGGACAGCCGGCGCACGGCGGCGGGCACCAGCGTGGCGCCGGCCCGTTCGGCGGCCGTGCGCAGCGCCGGCACCAGCCGCCGCGGGTCGACCTGGTGATCGGTGGCGGCGAGCGCGCCACCGCGCACCCGGGGGGCCAGCGCCGGCTCGCGGTCCCGCAGCGCCGACGGGCGCAGCGGCGTCACCGGCAGTCCGATCCGCTGCTGGTACGCCCACAGCCGGCGCGCCTCGGCCAGGTCGTCGGTGGTGAGCCCGACCATCAGGGTGCCCTCGGTCCGGTAGCCGACGTCCACGCCCGTGGCGGCGGTCAGCTCGGCGGCGAAGGCCGGCCAGCGGGCGGCGGAGGCGGTCAGCAGCCCGGTCAGCTCGTGCTCACCGAAGTACGCCTCGGCGACCGGGGCGAGCATCCCGGCGGCAACGTGGGACGCGCCGGAACCCGGAGCCGGGTCGTGCACGACGACCCGCAGTCCGCGCGTCGCGCAGCGCCAGGCGATCGCCAGCCCGACCGGTCCCGCCCCCACCACGGCGACGTCCGGTCGGCTCAGCACCCCAGCGCTCCCAGCAGTTCCGCCGTCGCCCGGGCCGGATCGGCCGCCCCGGAGACCGCCCCCACCACCGCCACCCCGTACGCCCCGGCGGCCACCAGCGCGGGCACCTTCGCGGCGGTCACCCCGCCGATCGCGACGACCGGCACGTCCACGGCGTCGGCGACGGCGCGTACCCCGGCCGGGCCGATCGGCGCCGGCAGTCCCGTCTTGGTGCTGGTGGCGTGGCATGGGCCCACACCCAGATAGCTGGCCCCGGCGGCGACCGCCTCGACGGCCGTCCCCGGATCGCGGGCGGTGGCGCCGAGTACGGCGGTCGCGCCGAGCACCCGGCGGGCGGCCCCGACCGGCAGGTCGTCCGCACCGACGTGCCCACCGGCGGCACCCACCGCCAACGCCACGTGCAGCCGGTCGTTCACCAGGCAGGTGGCGTCGTACCGGGCGCAGAGCGCCACGACCCGGCGGGCCAGGTCGTACGCCTCCCGGTCGGTGGCGTCGTCGGTCACCCGGACCTGCACGACCAGTTCCGCGCGGGCCACCGCAAGGGCGGCCCGCAGCACGGTGAGCGGATCCCGCCCGGGTCGGGTGTCGGTGATCAGATGCAGTCGCCCGAGGGACGGCACGGCAACACTCCTCCCTGCGCCGGCATTACCCGGATCAGGTTCGACGGTCGGGGGCTCAAAGCCCCCCTCTCAGCCCGGTGTACCGGGCTCCCGTGGGTCACTTGCGGGTTTCACCGTACGACGGATCGCCGGATCCGCCAAGGTCGGGACGCGGATTTCACACCGTCCGCCCGATCCGCCAAGGGCCCGGACACGGATTTCACACCGTCCGCCCGATCTCGACGGTCGGGGCGGCGGGTGTGCCTCCCGTCCCCCCATGCTGTCCGGATGCCCTTCGCCGCCCGGGTACCGCCCCGCCTGGCCTTCGTGCCGTTCCGGGCCAGCGCCGCGATCGCGGACGGCATCCTGACCCGCGCCATGCTGCGCGGTTCGGCCTGGCAACGCCTGCTGCCCGACGTGTACGTGCACCAGGACGCGCTGCTCGCACCGGACCATCGACTCTGGTGCGATGCGGTGGCCCTGCTCCTGCCCCCCGGTGCCGCGATCGCCGGACCGAGTGCCGCCTACCTGTGGGGCGTTGACCTGCTGGCCCGCGACGCGGCAGTCAGTGTCCTTCTTCCTCGCGCGGCGAGGCTGCGCCCGCACCCGCGGCTCTCCGTCACCCGCTCGCACCTACCAGAAGGCGATCTGACCGGCTTCGCCGGCCTACCGGTCACCACGCCACTGCGGACGGCGTTCGACCTCGGGCGACAGGCGCCGCGCGCCGAGGCTCTGGTGGCCGTCGACGCGCTGCTGCACCGCCGGATCGTCAGGCTGCCGGCCCTGCGGGCGTACGCCGATGCTCGTCGTCGTTGGCCCGGGCTGCCGCTGCTGCGGGAGGTGCTCGCGCTGGCCGAGCCCCTGAGTGAGTCTCCGATGGAGACCCGGTTGCGGCTGCTCCTGCTCGACGCCGGGCTGCCCCCGCCCACGCCGCAGCACGATGTGCTCGACGCCCGGGGACGGTTCGTCGGCCGGGTCGACCTGGCGTGGCCGGTCCTGCGCGTCGCGGTCGAGTACGACGGCGACCACCACCGGGAACGCGCCCACTTCCGACAGGACGTCGCCCGGCTGAACGCGCTCCGCGCGGCCGGCTGGATCGTCCTCCGTTTCACCGCCGACGACGTGCTCCGGCACCGGGACCGCACGGTACGCCTCGTCACCGCCGCCCTCCGCGAACGCGCCGACGAGCGGAACCTCAGGGCTCTCACTGACCCAAGGTGACAGCCCTGACATCCCGCCCCGCCGCACCCCCGCCGCACCCCCACCCCGCCCCCGCCGAGCCTCCGCTCCGGCAGGGTCACCCACCCCCGACCGCCACACGCCCGCCGAGCGCCCTCCTGTGCACGAGCGACGGCGACGGGTGGAACACCAGGTCTGTCTCCCGAGGTCGGAGAGGTACGTGGTGTTCCACCCATCGCCGCCAAGACGCACGGCAGGACGGGCAGCCCCGCCCGGCCCGGCCAGGGGCTGGGCGGGCGCGGGCGGGCGGGCGCGGGCGGGCGGGGACGGCCGGGCGCGGATGGCCGGGCGCGGATGGCCGGGCGCGGATGGCCGGGCGCGGATGGCCGGGCGCGGATGGCCGGGCGCGGATGGCCGGGCGCGGATGGCCGGGCGCGGATGGCCGGGCGTCGACGTGGCTCAGAGGATGGCGCGCAGGGCGTCCAGGTCCTCGTCGGTGGGCTGCCAGGTGCCCGCCCGTGCGTTGGAGCGCACCTGCTCGGGCGTGGTGGCGCCGGCGATCACCGAGGTCACCGCCGGTTGGGCGGCCAGTCCGCCGATCGCCACCTGGAGCATCGACAGCCCGCGCTCGGCGGCGTACGCCTCGATCGCCTCGATGGTGTCCCAGTCGGCGGCGGCGAGTCGCTGGGCGTACCGACCGCCGCCGGCGAGGCGGCTGCCGGCCGGCGGGGCCTCGGCCCGCTTGTACTTGCCGGTGAGCAGCCCGTTGGCCAGCGGGAAGAACGGCAGCAACCCGAGGCCGAACCGCTCGCACGCCAGCACCACCTCGGCCTCGACGCCGCGCTCCAGCAGGTTGTAGTGGTTCTGCGCGCTGATGAACCGGGACCGGCCGTTCGACGAGGCCACCCAGTCCGCGTCGGCGATCTGCCAGCCGGCGAAGTTGGAGTTGCCCAGGTAGCGCACCTTGCCGGCGCGGACGAGATCGTCGAGTGCGGCGAGCGTCTCGTCGATCGGGGTGCCCGGGTCGGGCTCGTGCATCTGATACAGGTCGATGTGGTCGGTGCCGAGCCGGCGCAGCGACGCCTCGACCGCCCGGGCGATGTAGCGGCGCGCGCCCCGGGCACCGAAGTCGGGGCCGTTCATGCCGTGCATGTCCATGCCGAACTTGGTGGTCACCACCACGTCGTCGCGCCGGCCCTTGAGCGCCTGGCCCAGCAGTTCCTCGGAGCCGCCCTGCGGCTCGCCATAGATGTCGGCGGTGTCGAAGAAGTTGATCCCGGCGTCCAGCGCGGCGTCGACCACCGCCCGGGTGCCGTCGAGGTCGAGCTTTCGGCCGAAGTTGTTGCAGCCAATGCCGACCACGGACACCACAAGCCCGGAGTCGCCCAACCGGCGATAGGTCATTTGAGTCACGAGATCCACCCTATGCCGCCCGGCCGGCGCCCGCCCCGGCTCCCGCCGCGCACCCCGTCAGTCGGGCACCGTGAGCCGAGCACCCGTCAGCCGGGCACCCGTCAGCCGGGCACGTCGGCGACGAGCCGACGGGCGGCGGTGAGCGTGTCGGCCAACTCCTCCGGCGTGTTCCCGACCGCGCCGAGCAACGCCTGCGCCCGCCGGGCGAAGTCGGGCGGCGCGCCCGGCAGCCGCCCGGCGGAGGCGATCATGCCCTTCTCGTTGACCAGCCACCGCCCGGCCCGGGCGTGCAGCACCTGGGCGAGTACGCCGACCACCCGGAACAGGCAGCCGGCAACGTACCCGCTGTCGCCGGCCACGACGGCCTTGGCCGCGCCGTCGAGCAGGAACCGGGCCTCCCACCCGCCGGCCGTCAGGGCCTCGGCCAGGGCCGGCGGGTACGCGCGGGTCTCCTCCCGCAGCGCGGTCAGCTCACCGCTCGGGTCGCCGAGCACGCGGCAGAGCGCCACCTCGCCGACGTAGGCGGACGAGTAGAAGCCGAGCGGGTGCCCGGCCTGCACGCCGACCTCGTACCGGCCGGCCCGGCAGTCGGCCCAGATCCGGTGCACCCGGTCGAGGTCACGGTAGATCCAGTCGACCGCCGCCCCGCCGACGCGCAGCCATCCGCCGCCGTCGACCCAGGGCCCCCAGCCGCCGGGCGGGGTCAACTCGACCTCCCCGTCGGCGACCGCCGCGGCGACGGCGCGCAGCCCCGGCACGTCCAGCTCGCCCCGGTAGTAGAGGCCGAGGTCCCAGTCGGAGTCGGGCCGGTGCTCGCCCCGGGCCCGGCTGCCGCCGAGCGCGACGGCGACGACCCCGCCGACAGCGCAGAGGCGGTCGGCCAGGTCGGCGGGGATCACCCCACGTCCCAGACCGGCTCGGGGGTCTCCACCACCTCGTTGTCGCCCCGGAAGAGCACGAACCGGTCGAAGGAGCGGGTGAACCAGCGGTCGTGGGTCACCGCCACCACGGTCCCCTCGAACGCGGTCAGCCCGGCCTCCAGCGCCTCCGCGGAGGCCAGGTCGAGGTTGTCGGTGGGCTCGTCGAGCAGCAGCAGCGTCGCGCCGGACAGTTCCAGCAGCAGCACCAGGAACCGCGCCTGCTGCCCGCCGGAGAGGGTGCCGAAGCGCTGGTCGCCCTGCCCTGCCAGCTCGTACCGGCTCAGCGCCGCCATCGCGGCGTGTCGGTCCATGCCGGCCCGGTGCTCGTCGCCCCGCCAGAGGGCCTCGACGAGGGTCTTCGCCATCAGCTCCGGCCGGTCGTGGGTCTGCGAGAAGTGTCCGGGGCGCACCCGCGCGCCGAGCCGGGCCACCCCGTCGTGCACCACCGGCGCAAGCGCGGCGGCGCCGTCGACCGGGCCGTTGGCCGGGTCGGGGTCGGTGCCGCCCCGGGCGAGCAGTCGCAGGAAGTGCGACTTGCCCGTGCCGTTGGCGCCGAGCACCGCGACCCGGTCGCCGTACCAGATCTCCAGGTCGAACGGGAAGGTCAGGCCGTCGAGCTCCAGCTGCTCGCAGACCACCGCGCGCTTGCCGGTCCGCCCGCCGGTCAGCCGCATCCGGATGTCCTGGTCCTTCGGCGGTACGGGCGGCGGCCCGACCTCCTCGAACTTACGCAGCCTGGTCTGCGCCGACTGGTACCGGGACGCCATGTCCGAGTTGTACGCGGCCTTCTGCTTGTACATCAGCATCAGCTCGCGCAGCTTCTGGTGCTCCTCGTCCCACCGTTTGCGCAGCTCGTCGAGGCGGGCGTGCCGGGCCACCCGCGCCTCGTGCCAGCTCGCGAAGCCGCCCGGGTGGACCCAGGCGCTGCCGCCCTCCACGGCGACCACCCGGTCGGCGGTGCGGGCGAGTAACTCCCGGTCGTGTGAGACGTAGAGCACCGACTTGGTCGACTCGCGCAGCCGCCCCTCCAGCCAGCGTTTGCCGGGCACGTCGAGGAAGTTGTCCGGCTCGTCGAGGAGCAGCACCTCGTCGGGGCCGCGCAGCAGCAGTTCGAGGGCGAAGCGCTTCTGCTGGCCGCCGGAGAGCGTCCGGACGGGCCGTTCCCTGGCGCTCTCCCAGGGCAGGCCGAGCACGATGGTGGCGACGGTGTCGAAGAGCACCTCGACGTCGTACCCGCCGACCTCGCCCCAGGCCGCGAGCGCGTCCGCGTACGCCAGCTGGGCCTTGCCGGCGGCGGTGCTGTACTTGCCGCGGACCTCGGCGGCACGCATCGCCCCCTCGGTCTCGACCAGCCGGCGGCCGGCGTCGCGCAGCGCCGGCGGGGCCAGCGACAGCGCCAGGTCGGCCAGCGTGGATTCGTCGCCGATCATTCCGATGAACTGGCGCATCACGCCCAGCCCGCCGGCCCGCGCGAGCGCGCCGGTCTTCACCGGCAGGTCGCCGGCGACCATCCGCAGCAGCGTCGTCTTGCCCGCGCCGTTCGGCCCGACCAGGGCCACCTTGGCGCCCTCCCCGACCCGGAACGACACGTCGGAGAAGAGCTCCCGGCCGTCGGGGAGGATGTATCCGACCGCTGCCACGTCCACGTATCCCACGTCGGCATCCTGCCCGAGCGCGGGCCGGGCGGCCCAATCATTTACCGGGTGACCCGCAGCACCCGGTAGCCCTTCTGGCTGGCGTGCCGGTCCACCTGCCAGCCCAACTCGACCAGCCAGCGCTGCAACGAGTCTCCACCGAGGTAGCGGGCCACCACCAGCCAGGCAACACCGTCCGGGGCGAGCCGGGGCAGCCACCGCAGCAGGAGTTGGTGCAGCTCGTCCTTGCCGACCCGGATCGGCGGGTTGGACCAGATCTGGGCGAAGGTCAGGTCGGCGGGTACGTCGTCCGGCGCGGCGACCCGCACCCGGTCGGCCGCGTCGACCCGCGCCGCGTTGGCCGCGGTGAGTTCCCGGGCCCGTTCGTTGACGTCGACGGCCCACACGGTCGCCGCGGGCGCCGAGGTGGCGAGCACACAGGTGATCGGCCCGAAGCCGCAGCCGAGGTCGAGCAGGGCGCCGGTGGTCCCGGCGGCCGGCAGTTCGGCCTTGCGCAGCAGCACCGCACTGCCGGCGTCGAGGCGGGCGGCGGAGAAGACGCCGGCGGAGGAGGCCAGGGTGTAGTCGCGGCCGGCGACGGAGAACTCGACCTCGCGCGGCTTGGCGGCGGTCGAAGGCTCGGCGGTGAAGTAGTGGTCCCCGGTCACGCCGGCAATTCTCGCACCGCCGCCCGGCACGGCGGCACGCGCCCGGCACGGCAGCCGCGCGTGTCCGGCACGACGGCGGCACGAGCTGGACCCGACGGTGTGGCGGGCCCCGGCGCGGCGGTGCGGCGGTGCGGAGGTGCGGCGGTGCGGAGGTGCGGCGCGCTCAGCACGACACGAAACCATCCCGCGCGCAATTTCCCATTATTCACACCTAAAGGGACAACGCCTCCTACTCTGGGCGGCATGGTGTATCGGTACGAGTCCGATGAGGACGCATTCATGGACCCGGAAACCGGGTCCGACCGGTCGGTGCTCGGTGCCGGTCCGCCTCCCCCGGCCGGCCCCTCCCCGTCCCGCTTCCCGACGCCGTCGCTGCCCCGGGCCAACCGGGTCGTGCTTCCCTCCGCCGCCCCGGAGCCGGTCCGCGCCGCGGCACAGGTGCCGCCACCGCCGTCCGCCCACCTGCGGCCGCCCGCCGAGGCGCAGTCGCCAGCCCAACCGCCACCGCCGGCCCAGCCGCCACCGCCGCCCCCGGTCCAGCCGCCCTCGCAAGCCGAGGCCCAGCCGCCACCGCCACCCCCGACCGAGGCGCAGTCGCAAGCCGAGCCACAGTCGCCGGCCCAGCCGGCACCGCCGTCGGCCGAGCTGCTGTCGCCGGCCGAGCCGCTGTCGGGCGGGCGGGCGCAGCGGGGCGGGGGCGGTCGGCTCTGGCAGGTCGTGGTCGGCGGCGCGGCCGTGCTCGTGCTGCTCGCGCTCTGCGGCCTCGGGGCCGCCGCCCTGCTGGCCGAGCGCAACAGGACCCCACAGGCAACCCCCACCACCCAACCCCAGGTTGGCGAGTCCGCCGAGGTCGAGGCGCAGCCCCTCGACTCCCGGGACACCGACCAGGCGCCGCTGACCGCCAAGGAACTCTTCCCCGGCAAGCAACTCGTCGTCACCGACGGGGAGCCCGCCTACCGGGTGCTGAAGACCCAGTCCAGCGCAAGCTGTGCGGTGGCGGCCACCGGTGAGGTCGCCGACCTGCTGGTCCGCCTCGGCTGTACCCAGGTGGTCCGCGCCACGCTGCGGACATCCGACGGCGCCCACCTCGTCACCACCGGGTTGTTCAACCTGACCGACCGGGCCAACGCCGAACGCGCCCGGGACCGGATCCGGCTGCTACTCGACGAGCGGGAGGGCCGGTTTCGGGGCATGGCGGCCGACGAGGACAGCGCCGCCATCGCCACCGCGCCGGCCCGCGTCGGCTGGCAGGTGCGGGGCCACTACCTCGCGTACGCGGTGGTCGCCCGCAACGACGGCGAGGCGATCAGGTCCGGCGACACGAAGGCCCGCGAGATCCTCTTCGACATGATCGAGCTACACCTCAACCGGGGGGTGCTGGAACGCCGGGCGGACGGCGGGACGGCCGGCCAGCCGACCGACGAGGGTCCGGGTGAGACCGGCACGCAGGGCGGGGGCGAGTGACCGGATCACGACGGGGAACGGGTGCGCGGGCCACGACCGCGCACCCGTCGCGTGTATCGTCGACGACCTCTCAGGTCCGGAGTTCGACCCGGTGCTCCCGCAGCAGGTCGAGCATCCGGTCGTGCGGGACCGCGTACTTGACGCGGCCCTTGACGCCGACGGTGGTGCGCGCCATGAACAGCGAGTTCAGCAGTGCCTCCTCCACGGCCTCCAGCACCGCCGCGAAGATCGGCTCCAGGTCGGACTCCGGCGCCGTCGGTGTCGCCGGGTCGGCCGTGGAGAACGCCAGGGCGTAGTCGCCGCTGCCGCCGGCGAAGTCCGAACCGACCCGCGCCATCGCGAAGATGGCCCGGCGGGCGACCCGGCCCAACTGCCGCGCGTCGAGACGGCCGTCCGTGGCGACCACGATGACGCAGGAGTTTCCCGGCTGCTCCGGCCGATCCGGAAACGAGAGGGTCGGCACGCCCACCTGCTCGGGCCGGACCGGCACTCCCGACACCTGTAGCACGCCCGAGAAGTTGGCCTGCACCAGCACACCGACGGTGACCGGGCCGCTGGATGTCGTGGCGAGCCGCGAGGACGTCCCGATACCGGCCTTGAAACCGAGGGCCGTCGTGCCGGTACCGGCCCCGACGGCGCCCTCCGCGGGCAGTCCGCCGCGAGCCTCCTCCAGCGCGCCGAGGACGTGCTCCGCCCGCACCGGCCGCGCCCGGATGTCGGACAGGAACCCGTCGTTGGTCTCCGCCACCACCGGGTTCAGCGACTCGGCCGCCTCCCGGCCCGGCTGCCGGAGCATGTACGTGACGAGCGCGTCCGCGGCCCGGAACGTCGACAGCGTCGCGGTCAGCACCACGGGAGTCTCGATCTCCCCCAACTCGGTCACCTGGGTCGAACCGACCATCTTGCCGTGCCCGTTGCCCACGAACAGCCCCGCCGGCAGCGACCGGCGGTCGGTCAACTGCTCCGGGACGATCGCCGTCACCCCGCTGCGGATGCTGTCACCGTAGACCAGCGTGGTGTGGCCGACCCGTACGCCGGACACGTCGGTGACGGCGTTCAAAGGTCCCGTGGGCATCGTCCCGACGACGATGCCGAGGTCCCGGCCACGGCGAGGTTCCTGCACGGCGTCCACTCCTTGACGTCGACGATGCTCTGGCGAGCGAGAGCCCGGCCCGAGGATCCGGCAGCCGGCGGCCAGAAGCAAGCCCGGTCAGCCCTCCACGGGTACGCGCAGCCGGCGGGTGGCCTCGGCTCGGCGGGCGTACTCGGCCGGATCTTCCGGGTAGCCGACGGCGACCAGGGTGAGCCCGTGCGCCGGTGCCACGGTGACCTCACTGGAACGCTCCCGGCCGGCCAGCAGGCTGCCCGGCCACTCGACCGGCCTGCGCCCGTCCCCGGCGACCAGCATCGCGCCGACCAGGCTGCGCACCATCGCCTGGCAGAACGCGTCGGCCTGCACGGTGGCCACGAGGATCCCGTCCGGGTCCCGCCGCCAGTCCAGCCGGGTCACCTCGCGCAGGGTGGTGGCGTTCTCCTTGCGCCGGCAGTACGCGGCGAAGTCGTGCTCCCCCACCAGCCCCGCCGCGGCGGCGTTCAACGCGGCCAGGTCCAGCGGCTTCGGCCAGGCCAGGATCTCGTGCCGACGCAGCGGTTCGGCGCCCCAGCGCGCGTCGGTGACCTGGTACTCGTAGCGGCGGAAGGTGGCCGAGAACCGGGCGTCGAAGTCCGCCGGCACCTCGGCCATCGCCCGCACCCGGACATCGGTGGGGAGCAGCCGGGCCAGCCGGCGCAGCAGCCGCCCCTCGTGCTCCCGCCACACGGCGGTCGGCAGGTCGACGTGGCAGACCTGCCCGGTGGCGTGCACCCCGGCGTCGGTGCGGCCCGCCACGGTCAGCCCCGTCGCCGTGCCCGCGCCGAGGACCAGGTCGAGGTTCTCCACGAGCACCCCGGCCACCGTGCGCCGGGTCGGCTGGGCGGCCCAGCCGGAGAAGTTCGACCCGTCGTACGCGACGTCCAGCCGCAGCCGGGTGCGCTCGTCCACTCGTACCTCCGCCTCACGGGGTCGGGCCCGGCACCCCACGAGGGGTGCCGGGCCCGACGGTGGCCTGGATCAGGCCTTGTCGTTCTCGCCGGCCTTGTCGTTCTCGCCGGCCTCGTCGCTGTCCTCGCGGGCGGCGGCGGTGTCGCCGGACGCCGACGCGGGCGGCTCGGAGTCCTGGTCGCCCGAGTCCGACTTCGGGGCCTCCTCGGCCGGGGCGAGCGCCTCGACCTTGTCCTGCTGCGCGGCCTTGCGGGCGGCGGTCTTCTTGTTCGCCTTCGGCTCGGCGACCTGAAGCTCCTCGACCAGCTCGATGATCGCCATCGGCGCGTTGTCACCCTTGCGCGGACCGGTCTTCACGATCCGGGTGTAGCCACCGTTGCGGTTGGCGTACCGGGGCGCGATCTGGTCGAACAGGGAGTAGACCACGTCCTTGTCCTTGACGACGCCGAGCACCCGCCGGCGGGACGCCAGGTCGCCGCGCTTGGCCTTGGTGATGAGCTGCTCGGCCAGCGGACGCAGCCGCCGGGCCTTCGTCTCGGTGGTCTGGATCTTGCCGTGCTGGAACAGCGCGGTGGCCAGGTTGGCCAGCATCAGCCGCTCGTGGGAGGGGCTGCCGCCGAGGCGGGGGCCCTTGGTGGGCGTGGGCATGCTTGGTGCTCCTCAGGTGTGGCGGCAGCGCGGACTAGAGCTGCTCGGTCTCGCGATAGTCGTCGGTGTCGTAGTCGGCCTCGCCGAACGTGTCCACGACGTGCGCCGGATCGAAGTTCGGGGCCGAGTCCTTCAGCCCCAGACCCATCCCGGCGAGCTTCATCTTGACCTCGTCGATCGACTTCTGACCGAAGTTGCGGATGTCGAGGAGGTCGGCCTCGGTACGCCCGATGAGCTCACCAACGGAGTTGATGCCCTCGCGCTTGAGGCAGTTGTAGGAGCGGACGGTCAGGTCCAGCTCCTCGATCGGCAGCGCCAGGTCCGCCGCGAGCTGGGCGTCCTGCGGGGACGGCCCGATGTCGATGCCCTCGGCGGTCTCGTCCAGCTCCCGGGCCAGACCGAACAGCTCCACCAGCGTCGAGCCGGCGGAGGCCAGCGCGGTACGCGGGCCCATCGACGGCTTGGTCTCGACGTCGATGATCAGCCGGTCGAAGTCGGTCCGCTGCTCGACCCGGGTCGCCTCGACGCGGTACGTCACCTTCAGCACCGGCGAGTAGATCGAGTCGACCGGGATCCGGCCGATCTCGGCACCGGCCTGCTTGTTCTGCGCCGCCGTGACGTAGCCGCGACCCCGCTCGACGGTCAGCTCCATGTCGAGCCG
The DNA here is from genome assembly GCF_900091625.1 of Micromonospora peucetia. NCBI lineage: Bacteria > Bacillati > Actinomycetota > Actinomycetes > Micromonosporales > Micromonosporaceae > Micromonospora > Micromonospora peucetia. Next base: position 2,866,408 of record NZ_FMIC01000002.1, on the reverse strand, counting down.
GCCCTTGCCGTTGAGAGTGGCGAGCTTCAGGTCCGGGTTGTGCACCGAGACGCCGGCCGGCGGCTGGATGTCGCCCGCCGTCACGTCGCCCGGGCCCTGCTTGCGCAGGTACATGCTGACCGGCTCGTCGTGCTCGGAGCTGACGCAGAGCTCCTTGATGTTCATGACGAGCTCGACCACGTCCTCCTTGACACCGGGGATCGTGGTGAACTCGTGCAGCACGCCGTCGATCTTGATCGAGGTGACCGCCGCACCCGGGATCGACGACAGCAGCGTACGCCGCAGCGAGTTGCCCAGGGTGTAGCCGAAGCCCGGCTCCAGCGGCTCGATGGTGAACCGGGACCGGGTCTCGTTGATCGACTCCTCGGAGAGAGTCGGTCGCTGGCTGATGAGCATGTCTTCTCTTCTCTTCCGGGGCGCCCGCTATATGACGCCCACGACAAACTGTTCCGGTGGCCCGCCCCGGAAGGGCGGGCCACCGCAACGAGCTCCGACTACTTGGAGTAGAGCTCGACGATCAGCTGTTCCTGGACCTGCGTGTCGATGACCTGCCGGGCCGGGAGCGAGTGCACCAGGATCTTCATCTGGCTGGGGATGGCCTCGAGCCAGGCCGGCACCGTCCGCGAACCAGCCTGAGCCTGCGCGACGATGAACGGGGTCAGCTCCTTGCTCTTCCCCCGCACCTCGACGATGTCGTGCTCCTTGACGCGGTACGACGGGATGTCGACCTTCTTGCCATTCACCATGAAGTGGCCGTGCTTGACCAGCTGGCGGGCCATGTCACGCGAGTGCGCGTAGCCGGCCCGGTAAACGACGTTGTCCAGCCGCGACTCGAGGATCTGCAGGAGGACCTCACCGGTCTTGGCCTGCTTGCCCACGGCCTCCTCGTAGTAGCCGCGGAACTGCTTCTCCAGCACGCCGTAGACGCGACGGGCCTTCTGCTTCTCGCGGAGCTGGAGCAGGTACTCCGTCTCCTTGGTGCGGCCGCGGCCGTGCTGTCCGGGCGGGAACGGCCGGGACTCGAACGGGCACTTCGGGCCATCGCACTTGCTGCCCTTGAGGAACAGCTTCATCTTCTCCCGCCGGCAACGGCGGCAGTCAGCACCGGTGTAACGAGCCATCTCTCTCTACCTCTCAGACCCGGCGACGCTTCGGCGGACGGCATCCGTTGTGCGGCTGCGGGGTGACGTCGGCGATCTGGCCGACCTCCAGCCCGACGGCCTGCAGCGAACGGATCGCGGTCTCCCGGCCGGAGCCGGGGCCCTTGACGAACACGTCGACCTTGCGCATGCCGTGCTCCATCGCCCGACGCGCGGCGGCCTCGGCGGCCAGCTGTGCGGCGAACGGGGTCGACTTGCGCGAGCCCTTGAAACCGACCTGGCCGGCGGAGGCCCAGGAGATGACCGCACCGGTCGGGTCCGTGATGGACACGATGGTGTTGTTGAAGGTGCTCTTGATGTGCGCCTGCCCGTGGGCGACGTTCTTGCGTTCCTTGCGCCGGACCTTCTTGACGGCGGCTCCGGCACGAGCCTTCGGTGGCATAAGTCTGTGCGCTCCTAGTTGACTTTCCGGAACAGGTTGCGGCCTGGCCTACTTCGGCGGAGGCCGCGCCCGTCATCCGGTTAAGAACTACTTCTTGCCGGGCTTCTTCTTGCCGGCGACGGTCCGCTTCGGGCCCTTGCGGGTCCGTGCGTTGGTCTTGGTCCGCTGTCCACGCACGGGCAGACCCCGGCGGTGCCGGATGCCGGCGTAGCAGCCGATCTCGACCTTGCGGCGGATGTCAGCGGCGACCTCGCGGCGCAGGTCGCCTTCAACCTTGTAGTTGCCCTCGATGTGGTTGCGGAGCTGGACCAGCTCCTCATCCGTGAGGTCCCGAGCGCGCTTGTCCGGCGAGATGCCGGTGGCGGCGAGCGTCTCCAGGGCGCGGGTACGACCCACGCCGAAGATGTAGGTGAGCGCGATCTCCATCCGCTTTTCGCGGGGGAGATCCACGCCGGCTAGACGTGCCATGTGCGGGCGTACTCCTCGTGGTGTTGTGGCGGAGGTGTGGACCCGTCCCACCCCGCTACCGACCGTTCCGCCTCCGGCGTGGTGCGCCGGCGACCGGGAACGGCCGTTGCCCGAGCGGGCCCCGGCCTCCGACCGGGGGTCAACCACGCAGGGGTACGCGACGCGCACCACTCGTGGCTGGGACGAGCATGTGATTCGTTGCCTGGATCTGCGGCCCGGACCTGTCTCGACCGACCGTCGTCACACGGCTGGTCGGAACGGGTTCAGCCCTGGCGCTGCTTGTGGCGCGGGTCGGTGCAGATGACCATGACCCGGCCGTGCCGGCGGATGACCCGGCACTTGTTGCAGATCCTCTTGACGCTCGGCTTGACCTTCACGGTTGCCTTACTTCCCATCTGGCCCGACGATGCGCCGAGGCGCGACACCGGACGTCGAAGACGGACACGGGGACGTCCCGGCCGCCGTCAGGCTTACTTGTAGCGGTAGACGATGCGCCCGCGGGTCAGGTCGTACGGCGAGAGTTCGACGACGACCCGGTCCTCCGGCAGGATGCGGATGTAGTGCTGCCGCATCTTGCCGCTGATGTGAGCCAGCACCTTGTGGCCGTTCGCGAGCTCCACCCGGAACATGGCGTTCGGCAGGGGCTCGATGACCCGACCCTCGATCTCGATGGCTCCGTCTTTTTTCGGCATGTACTCCGCTGTCCTGACGTCGGTTACTCCGGACGGCTCACAACGTCTTACACGGGCCGCCGATCAAGATCAGCTTGCCCGCGCCAGCCGCGGCTCCGACTCCCACCGAAGCGCAGGGCGGGCATGCCGGAGTGGACGCTGTGCGCCGATCTGAAAGTGTACGCCCGCCTGCGGGCCGCCGCCAAACCGGCCACGAATCCGCGCGGCGGATCGGACAGAACGGGCCAATCAGACCTCGGCGTCGGCCCCGCCGCGCCGGTGTTCCCGCTCGGCGGCCGGCAGCTCCCGCTCCGGGGTCCGATGCTCCACCCCAGCCGCCAACTCCCGCTCCGGGGTCCGGTCCACGTCAGCGGCAACCGACTCCCGCTCCTGCCGGTCCACGTCAGCGGCAACCGGCTCCCGTTCCCGCGCCTGCTGCTCACCGGCGGCCAGCTCCCAGTCCCGGGGCCGGCGCTCCTCCGTGGCCGGCAGGGCCCGCCGCTGGCGCTTCTCGTCGTCGGCGGCGGCCAGTTCCCGCTTCCGCGCCCGCTTCGCCAGTCGGCGCTCACGCCGCCGGTCCTGCTTCACCGCCCACCGTCGCGGCTCCCCGCCGGTGAGCCCGGCGGCCGTACGCACCAGAAGTACCGCGCCCCACGGCCCGGCCACCCAGGCAGGCCAGAAGTAGAGCAGATCCGTGGCGAGCACGGAGGTCACCGCCCAGATGGTCACCACGATCGCGACCGCCCGCAGGTACGGAAGCCAGACTTCGGCCAACCACCGGGCGGTCGCCGACGAGTTCGCCGACTGGGCGAGCTCCGACGGCGGCGGGACGACGCCCGCCGGCTTGGCGAGCTCCGAAACCGCCGGGGCGGCCGGCCCCGGCAGGTCGGTCACCAGCGCGTCCAACTCGCCGTACGTACGCGAGGCGTACACCCGCTGCAACCGTTCGTCGTATTCGTGCAGGTCCAGCCGGCCCTCGTCAACGGCCACCCGCAGCCGTTCCGCCACCGCCTGACGGTCCGCGTCGGCGGCCCGCATCCCGTCGCGTCCCTCCATGCCCGTAAGCATGCCACCACCCCACCAACACCGGCCTTTCGCGTCCGCCCCGCCCCGCCGGACCGGCACCCGCCCAAGGCCCCCGCCCTCCGGGCCGCCCCCTCCCCCGCCCGCTGGCGTTGATCAAGAGGTTTGCGTCCCGGCCAGCCCCGAATCCTGACGCAAACCTCTTGATCAACCTGAGAACCGGGCGGCGAGGTGGACTGCGACAAAGGTGAGCGGCGGTTGGTCGACCTCGACAGACCGGCGGCTGGGGACAATCAAAAAGGTAACGGGCGGCCCACGGCCGAGGTGCGGGCCGTCGGCGAGGCGGCGTCGGGGGGCGTCGAAATCCGGGCCTCGGGGGGCCGGAGTTCGGGAACTCAACGGGTAGGAGGACCGGCATTCCAGGGTCGGCCGCCAGGGTCACAGCGCGCCAGGAGCCGGGTGCCTCAGGGGCCGGCAGCCAGGGCCACAGCTTGCCGGGAACCGGCACCCAGGGCGTCGGCGGTCCGGACGTCGGCGGCCAGGCTCAGCGGGCCGGGAAGCGGCGGTCCAGGGGGTCGGCGGTCAAGTGCTCAGCGGGCCGGGAAGCGGCGGTCCAGGGGGTCGGCGGTCAAGTGCTCAGCGGGCCGACGAGTCCGCCGACTGGCGGGAGGTGACCAGCTCGCCGAGTCGGGCCCGGCCGCCGTCCGGCGCGGTCAGCACCCAGACGCCGTCCGGGAGCAACGCCATCGTGTGCTCGACGTGCACCGCCATCGACCGGTCCCGGGTGACCACGGTCCAGCCGTCGGAAAGCTCGACCGTGCGGGGCGAGCCCGCCGTGATCATCGGCTCGATCGCCAGCGCCATGCCCGGCACCAGGCGGGGACCCTTGCCCGGCCGTCCGTGGTTGAGCACGTGCGGATCCTGGTGCATCTCGGTGCCGATGCCGTGCCCGCCGTAGCCGTCGACGATGCCGTACCGGCCGCCCTTGCGGACCGTGTCCTCCACCGCGTGCGAGATGTCGGTGAGCCGGCCCTTGCCGCTCGCCCCGCCCCGGGCCGCCGCGGCGATACCCGCCCACATGGCTTCCTCGGCCACCGCGGCCATCTTCAGCAGCGCCGCGTCGACCTCGCCCACGGCGACCGTGATGGCGGCGTCGCCGTGCCAGCCGTCCAGCACCGCACCGCAGTCGATGGAGATCATGTCGCCGTCGCGGAGCACCTGCTGTGCCGACGGGATGGCGTGCACGACCTGCTCGTTGACGGACGAGCAGATCGACGCGGGAAAGCCGTGGTAGCCCTTGAAGGAGGGGGCCGCGCCGGCCTCGCGGATGGTCGACTCGGCGATGGCGTCCAGGTCGGCGGTGCTGACCCCGGGGGCTACCGCCTCCCGCATCCGACGCAGCGCCTCGGCGACCACCAGCCCGGCGGCCCGCATCTTCTCGATCTGGTCAGGGGTCTTCAGCTGGATGTCCAGCTGGGGACGACGCATGGAGCCGATACCTTTCGTTGCCGAAGCCGAAGAGCAGGGCACGTCGGACGTACCCCGCTCTTCGCACTCTATCCGCCGGGAACCCGGCGGGACGTCAGCCGCCGTACGACCGCAGGGCGTCGATGGCGCGGACGGTGACGTCCTCCACCGGGCCGGTGGCGTCGATGCCCACCAGCTTGCCCTGGGCGCCGTAGTAGTCGACCAGCGGCGCGGTTTTGTCCGCGTACTCCCGCAGGCGGGTGGCGATGGTCTCCGGCTTGTCGTCGTCGCGCTGGAACAGTTCGGCGCCGCACCGGTCGCAGATGCCCTCGCGGGAGGTGGCGTCGAACTCGACGTGCCAGATCTTGCCGCAGCCCCGGCAGGTACGCCGACCGGAGAGCCGCCGGATCACCTCGTCGTCGTCGACGACCAACTCAAGCACCAGGTCCAGCGCGGTGCCCAGGTCGGCCAGGAGCTTGTCGAGCGCGGCGGCCTGCGGCGTGGTGCGTGGGAAGCCGTCGAGCAGGAAGCCCTCGGAGGCGTCCGGCTCGGCGAGCCGGTCCCGCACCATGTTGATGGTGACCTCGTCGGGCACCAGCTCACCGGCGTCCATGTAGCGCTTCGCCTCGACGCCCAGCGGGGTGCCCTGCGAGACGTTCGACCGGAAGATGTCGCCGGTCGAGATCTTCGGGACCGAGAGGTGCGCGGCGATGAACTCGGCCTGCGTGCCCTTGCCCGCGCCCGGCGGGCCAACCAGAACGAGTCTCATCTACCGCAGGAACCCTTCGTAGTTCCGCTGCATCAGTTGGCTTTCGATCTGCTTGGTGGTCTCCAGACCGACGCCAACCATGATCAGGACAGCGGTGCCGCCGAACGGGAAGTTCAGGTACTGCTGCTTGTCCAGCCAGATGAAGAAGAAGTTCGGCAGGATCGAGATGATGCCCAGGTAGAGGGCGCCCGGCAGGGTGATCCGGCTGAGGATGAAGTCGAGGTAGTCGGCGGTCGGCTTGCCGGGGCGGATGCCCGGCACGAAGCCGCCGTACTTCTTCATGTTGTCCGCGACCTCGGTCGGGTTGAACGTGATCGAGACGTAGAAGTACGTGAAGAAGATGATCAGCAGGAAGTAGACCACGATGTAGATCGGGCTGGTCGGGTCGACCAGGTTGTTCTGGATCCACGCCTGGGTCTTGCCCGGGTCGTTCTGGTCGAAGAACTGCAGCGCCAACTGGGGCAGGTAGAGCAGCGACGAGCCGAAGATGACCGGGATGACACCCGCCTGGTTGACCTTCAGCGGGATGTAGGTCGAGGTGCCGCCGTACATCCGCCGGCCGATCATGCGCTTGGCGTACTGCACCGGGATCCGGCGCTGCGCCTGCTCGATGAAGGTGACCGCAGTGATGACCACCAGGACCAGCGCGATGACGAGCAGGAACTTGCCCCAGCCACCGGTCTGCTTGATCTGCCAGCCCTCGCTGGGGAGCCGGGCGGCGATCGAGGTGAAGATCAGGACCGACATGCCGTTGCCGACGCCCCGGTCGGTGATCAGCTCGCCGAGCCACATCACCACACCCGTGCCGGCGGTCATCGTCATGACGAGGAGGGACAGCGTCATCCAGTCCGGGATCCCGGTCCCCACGGGGATGATCGGGAACTGGTCGCACTGGTTGTTGAAGAGCTGCCCGGAGCGGGCCAGCGCCACGAACGCCGACGCCTGGAGGACACCCAGGCCCAGGGTCAGGTAGCGGGTGTACTGGGTGATCTTCGCCTGGCCGGACTGGCCCTCCTTGCGGAGCTGCTCCAGCCGGGGAATCACCACGGTCAGCAGCTGCAGGATGATCGACGCGGTGATGTAGGGCATGATGCCCAGCGCGAAGACCGAGAGCTGCAGCAGCGCTCCGCCGGAGAAGAGGTTGAGCAGGTTCAGGACCCCTGTGGAGCCGTCCTGCAGGGTGTCAAGGCACTTCTGGACGTTGCCGTACGAGACGCCCGGGCTGGGCAGCGTTGCCCCAAGCCGGTAGACCGCAATGATGCCTACTGTGAACAGCAGCTTCTTGCGCAGGTCAGGCGTACGGAACGCACTGAGAAAGGCGGACAGCAACTTCTTCCTCCTGCGCGAGGCGGGCCGCCGGTGATCCCTGGCGGTTCGGGGTGGGTGCCGGGCGAGCGCCCGATATCCGTGGCTGGGAAGGGACTCTAACAGTCCGATCCCGGTCCGGGCAGATGTGCCCGGCTACATAAACCGAATCCGATGTTACCCGGCGCACACATGCCAGGCAGACCATGGCGCCCGCCCAGTTGCAGACAACTGAGCGGGCGCCATGGGTAGTACAGCCCTTACAGCTCGGTGACGGAGCCACCGGCGGCGGCGATCTTCTCCTTGGCCGACGCGCTGAACGCGTGCGCCGACACCTGGAGGGTGATCCCGCCGAGGTCCCCGGTGCCGAGGACCTTGACCGGGTGACCCTTGCGGACCGCGCCGGACTCGACCAGCTCCAGCGGACCGACCTGACCACCGTTCGGGAACAGCTCGGCGAGCCGGTCCAGGTTGACCACCTGGAAGACCACCTTGAACTTGTTCTTGAAGCCCTTCATCTTCGGCAGGCGCATGTGGATGGGCATCTGCCCACCCTCGAACGCCGCCGAGATGTTCTTGCGGGCCTTGGAGCCCTTGGTACCGCGACCGGCGGTCTTGCCCTTGGAGCCCTCACCGCGACCCACACGGGTCTTCGCGGTCTTGGCACCGGGCGCCGGGCGCAGGTGGTGAACCTTGATCGTCATTACTCGACCTCCTCGACCTTCACGAGGTGGTTGACCGTGAAGATCATGCCGCGGATCTCCGGACGGTCCTCCTTGACCACCACGTCGTTGATCCGCTTGAGACCGAGCGAACGCAGCGAGTCACGCTGGTTCTGCTTGGTCCCGATCCCGGACCGGACCTGGGTGACCTTCAGGCGAGCCATCAGGATGCCACCCCCGCCCGCGACGCCAGCATGGCGGCCGGCGCGACGTCCTCGACCGGCAGGCCACGGCGGGCGGCGACGGCCTCGGGGGACTCGAGCCCCTTCAGCGCCGCCACGGTGGCGTGCACGATGTTGATCGGGTTCGACGAACCGAGGCTCTTGGAGAGCACGTCGTGGATACCCGCGCACTCCAGCACGGCACGCACCGGACCACCGGCGATGACACCCGTACCGGCGGAAGCCGGCTTGAGCAGCACCACACCGGCCGCCGCCTCACCCGTCACCGGGTGCGGGATGGAGGAGGCGATCCGCGGCACCTTGAAGAAGTGCTTCTTGGCCTCCTCGACACCCTTGGCGATCGCCGCGGGCACCTCCTTGGCCTTTCCATAGCCCACACCGACGGTGCCGTCGCCGTCGCCCACGATCACGAGGGCGGTGAAGCTGAAGCGACGACCACCCTTCACGACCTTGGCGACGCGGTTGATCGCGACGACCCGCTCAAGGTGCGGGGTCTTCTCGACGGGCGCGTTTCCACGGCCGCCCTCACGGCGGTTGTCGCGGCGACCACCCTCGTTGCCACCGGACCCGCCGCCACGGCGCTGTTGACCTGGCATCAGCAGCCTTCCTTCTCTCTCGTGACGGGGTTTCTAGAACTCGAGCCCGGCTTCGCGGGCGGCATCGGCAAGCGCGGCGACCCGCCCCGCGTACCGGTTGCCACCACGGTCGAAGACGACCTTGGACACACCGGCGGCCTTGGCCCGCTCGGCGAGCAGGGTGCCGACCTTGCCGGCCAGGGCGCTCTTGGCGCCCTCCGTGCCCCGCAGCGTGGCGTCCAGGGTCGAGGCCGACGCCAGGGTGTGACCCTTGGTGTCGTCCACGATCTGGGCGACGATGTGCCGCAGGGAGCGGGTGACCACGAGGCGGGGCCGCTCGGCGGTGCCGCTGACGTTCTTGCGGACCCGGAAGTGCCGGCGCGCACGCCCGACGGCACGCTTGGCGGCAACGCCGCGGCGGCGCTTGAGCAGCGTGGCGCTCACTTCTTACCTGCCTTTCCAGCCTTGCGGCGGATGACCTCGCCCTGGTACTTCACGCCCTTGCCCTTGTAGGGCTCCGGCGGGCGGATCTTCCGGATGTTGGCGGCGACCTCACCGACAAGCTGCTTGTCGATGCCGGCCACGTGGAACACCGTCGGCTTCTCCACCGTGAAGGTGATGCCGTCCGGCGCCGGCACGAACACCGGGTGCGAGAACCCGAGCGCGAACTCCAGGTCCTTGCCCTTGGCGGTCACGCGGTAACCGGTGCCGGCGATCTCCAGGCTCTTGCGGTAGCCCTCGGTGACGCCGACGATCATGTTGGCGACCAGGGTACGGCTGAGGCCGTGCAGTTCCTTGGCCTTGCGCTCGTCGTTCGGGCGGTTGACGTTCAGCTGCCCGTCCTCGGCCCGGTCGACCGTGATCGGCTCGGCCAGGGTGTGCGAGAGCTCGCCCTTCGGGCCCTTGACCTTGACGGTCTGCCCGTCGATCGTGATGTCGACGCCGGCTGGCACCGGGATCGACTTACGTCCAATACGCGACATTTCTACCTGTCTCCCGTTACCAGACGAAGGCGAGGACTTCCCCGCCAACGCTCCGCTTGCGGGCCTGCCGGTCGGTGAGCAGCCCCTGGGACGTCGAAATGATCGCCACGCCCAGCCCGCCGAGCACCCGCGGGAGCCCGTCCGACTTGGCGTAAACCCGCAGACCGGGCTTGGACACGCGCTTGATGCCGGCCAGGCTCCGCTCCCGGTTCTGGCCGTACTTCAGCTCGACGACCAGTCGCTTGCCGACGGCGCCCTCCTCGGGCTCCTCGACCGACCAGGTGGCGATGTAGCCCTCGGCCTTGAGGACCTCGGCGATGTTCGCCTTGATCTTCGAGTAGGGCATCGTCACCTGATCGTGGTACGCCTGGTTGGCGTTACGCAGACGCGTGAGCATGTCTGCGATCGGGTCGGTCATCGTCATGGATTTCGTCAGCCTTTCTCGCCGGGGTTCCCGGGGCTTGACGCCCCGGGCCTACGGCGAAGAGCAATACGTGATCGGTGCAAGGGGTCCCGGCCCGGCGGCCGGGACGCGGTTGCCCTTACCAGGAAGCCTTGGACACGCCCGGCAGCTCACCGCGGTGGGCCATCTCCCGGATGCAGACCCGGCAGAGACCGAACTTGCGGTAGACCGCCTTGGGACGCCCGCACCGCTGGCAGCGGGTGTACGCGCGAACCGAGAACTTCGGCTTCGCGGCCGCCTTGATGATCAGCGCCTTCTTGGCCATCTCAGTTCTCCTTGAACGGGAAGCCCAGGAACTTGAGCAGCGCCCGGCCCTCGTCGTCGGTCGTGGCGGTCGTGACCACCGTGATGTCCATGCCCCGCTGCCGATCGATCCTGTCCTGGTCGATCTCGTGGAACACCGACTGCTCGGTCAGACCGAACGTGTAGTTGCCGTGCCCGTCGAGCTTGCGCCCGTCCAGGCCGCGGAAGTCGCGGATACGCGGCAGCGCGATCGACAGCAGCCGGTCCAGGAACTCCCACATCCGGTCGCCGCGGAGGGTCACCTTCGCGCCGATCGGCATGCCCTCGCGGAGCTTGAACTGCGCGATGGACTTGGTCGCCCGCCGCACCTGCGGCTTCTGGCCGGTGATGGTGGCCAGGTCCCGGACGGCGCCGTCGATCAGCTTGGCGTCCCGGGCTGCCTCGCCGACACCCATGTTGACGACGATCTTGACCAGCCGCGGCACCTGCATGGGGTTGCCGAAGCTGTGCTGCTCCTGCAGCTGGGCCACGATCTCGTTGCGGTACCGCTCCTTGAGGCGCGGCATGGTCTTGGCTTCGGTAGCCGTGGTCATCACAGGTCCTTACCGGTGCTACGCGCGATGCGGACCTTCTGGCCGTTGTCGTCGATCCGGTAACCGACCCGGGTCGGCTTGCCGTCGGAGTCCAGGACCTGCACGTTCGAGACGTGGATCGGGGCCTCCTGGGTGACGATGCCACCGGTCTTGGCGCCACGCTGGGTGGTGCTGATACGGGTGTGCTTCTTGACCCGGTTCACGCCCTCGACCAGGACCTTGTCCTGCCGCGGGTAGGCCACGATGACCTTGCCCTTGGCACCCTTGTCCTTGCCGGCGATGACGACGACCGTGTCGCCCTTCTTGACCTTCACGGTCACAACACCTCCGGCGCGAGAGAGATGATCTTCATGAACCGCTTGTCCCGCAGCTCCCGACCCACCGGGCCGAAGATACGGGTACCGCGCGGGTCCCCGCCGTCCTTGATGATGACGGCGGCGTTCTCGTCGAAGCGGATGTACGAACCGTCCGGCCGCCGCCTCTCCTTGGCGGTGCGAACGACGACAGCCTTGATGACGTCGCCCTTCTTCACACCGGCACCCGGGATCGCGTCCTTGACGGTGGCCACGATGACGTCGCCGATGCTCGCGTAGCGCCGACCGGAGCCACCGAGAACCCGGATGCACAGGATCTCCCGGGCACCCGTGTTGTCGGCGACGCGCAGTCGCGACTCCTGCTGAATCACGTCTATCTCCTATGTCTGCCGGTTCTCCGGCCACGCACAGCGGCCGGAGCCTGGCGGAACCCGCGCCCGACTGACGCCGGGCGAGCTCGAGCCTTCGCTACTTGGCCTTTTCCAGGATCTCCACGATCCGCCAACGCTTCGTGGCGGAAAGCGGCCGGGTCTCCATGATCATGACCCGGTCGCCGATGCCGGCGGCGTTCTGCTCGTCGTGCACCTTCAACTTGCGGGTACGGCGCATGATCTTGCCGTACAGCGCATGCTTGACCCGGTCCTCGACCTCGACCACGACGGTCTTTTCCATCTTGTCGCTGACCACGAGGCCCTCACGCACCTTACGGCGGGCCCGCGCGGCGGCGGTGGTGTTCTCGCTCATGATGCAGTCACCTCAGTCGGCGCGGCCGAGAGACCCAGCTCGCGCTCACGCATGATCGTGTAGATCCGGGCGATCTCCCGACGGATGACCTGCAGCCGCCGGTTGTTGTCCAGCTGGCCGGTCGCGGCCTGCACGCGGAGGTTGAACAGCTCCGCCTTGGCCTCGCGCAACTTCGTGACCAGCTCCTCCTCGGAGAGCTCACGCAGCTCGGAGGCCTTAACGCCCGCTGCCATCAGGATTCACCCACTTCGCGCGTAACAATGCGGCACTTCATCGGGAGCTTGTGGATTGCGCGACGCATAGCCTCTCGCGCGATCTGCTCGTTGGGGAAGGACATCTCGAAGAGGACCCGCCCCGGCTTGACGTTGGCGACCCACCACTCGGGCGAACCCTTACCGGAACCCATCCGGGTCTCGGCCGGCTTCTTGGTGAGGGCCTGGTCCGGGAAGATCGTGATCCAGACCTTGCCACCACGCTTGATGTGGCGGGTCATAGCGATACGCGCCGCCTCGATCTGGCGGTTCGTCACGTACGCCGGCTCGAGAGCCTGGATCCCGAACTCGCCGAACACCACCCGGTTACCACCCTTGGACGCGCCACTGCGGTCCGGGTGGTGCGGCTTGCGGAAGCCCTTCGGGGGCTTGCGCGGCATCAGCATCTGTCAGCCCTCCTGCTGCGTTTCTGCCGCGGCGGCAACGGCGGCGGGATCCACCGCGTCACCACTCGGCGTCTCGGCCTGCTGCGCGATGGTCGTCGCGGCAGCGGCCCTGCCGGCCTCGGTCCCGCCGGCGGTCGTTCCGGACGAGCCGGACCGGCCACGACGCGGCCGCTCGGGGCGGTCGCCACGGTCACGGCGCGGGCGCGACGGAGCCTCGGCCGGAGTCTCCCGACCCGGCACCGCGTCGCCCTTGTAGATCCAGACCTTCACGCCGATCCGGCCGAAGCTCGTACGGGCCTCGAAGAAGCCGTACTCGATGTTGGCCCGAAGCGTGTGCAGCGGGACCCGGCCCTCGCGGTAGAACTCGGTCCGGCTCATCTCGGCACCGCCGAGACGACCCGAGACCTGAACCCGGATGCCCTTGCAGACCGGGTTCTTCATCGCGGACTGCATGGCCTTGCGCATCGCCCGACGGAAGCTGACCCGGCTGGAGAGCTGCTCGGCCACACCCTGTGCGACGAGCTGCGCGTCCGACTCGGGGTTCTTCACCTCGATGATGTTCAGCTGGACCTGCTTGCCGGTCAGCTTCTCGAGCTCGCCGCGGATCCGGTCGGCCTCCGCACCCTTACGGCCGATGACGATGCCCGGCCGGGCGGTGTGGATGTCGACGCGGACCCGATCCCGGGTGCGCTCGATGTCGACCTTGGAAATGCCGGCGCGCTCGAGGCCCTTGGACATCATGCGGCGGATCTTGACATCCTCGCCGATGTAGTCCTTGTAGAGCTTGTCCGCGAACCAGCGGGACTTCCAGTCGGTCGAGATGCCGAGCCGGAACCCGTGCGGGTGAACCTTCTGACCCATTACTCGGCGCCCTCCGTCTTGCTCTGCGTCTCGGCCGTCTCGGCCGGCTCCGCCTGCTTCGCCGGGGCCGCCTTCTTCGCGGCCGCCTTCTTCGGCGCGGCCGGCGCCACCGCCTCGACCGCGACGGTGATGTGGCAGGTGCGCTTGCGGATCCGGTAGGCCCGGCCCTGCGCCCGCGGCTGGAACCGCTTCATGGTCGGGCCCTCGTCGACGAACGCCTCGCTGACGAGCAGCGCGTCGGGGTCCAGCCGCTCGTTGTTCTCCGCGTTGGCAATCGCGCTCGCGAGCACCTTGTACACCTGCTCGCTCGCAGCCTGCGGCGCGAACTGCAGCACCGTGAGCGCCTCCTTCGCGGGCAGGCCGCGGACGAGGTTGACCACCCGGCGCGCCTTCATCGGCGAGATGCGCACATGCCGCGCAACCGCCCGCGCGCCCGGAAGCACCGGAGCGTCGCCCTTTCCTGGCATCGCTGTAACCCCTTGTTCCTCTATCCGTATGCCCGCGGCGTCAGCGCCGACGGCTCTTCCGGTCGTCCTTCTCGTGACCCTTGAACGTGCGGGTCAGCGCGAACTCGCCGAGCTTGTGCCCGACCATCGCCTCGGTCACGAACACCGGGACGTGCTTGCGTCCGTCGTGCACGGCGATCGTGTGACCCAGCATGTCCGGGATGATCGTCGAGCGCCGCGACCAGGTCTTGATGACGTTCTTCGAGCCCTTGTCGTTCTGCGTCTCCACCTTCTTGAGCAGGTGGTCGTCGACGAACGGGCCCTTCTTCAGGCTGCGAGGCATGTCTTATCTCCCTCAGCCGCGCTTACGCGTGGCGTAGCGGCGGCGGACGATCAGCCGGTCACTCGGCTGGCCCTTACGACGGGTGCGGCCCTCAGGCTTACCCTGCGGGTTGACCGGGTGGCGACCACCGGAGGTCTTACCCTCACCACCACCGTGCGGGTGGTCGACCGGGTTCATCGCGACACCACGGACGGTCGGGCGCTTGCCCTTCCACCGCATCCGGCCGGCCTTGCCCCAGTTGATGTTCGACTGGTCGGCGTTGCCGATCTCGCCGATGCTCGCGCGGCAGCGGACGTCGACCCGCCGGATCTCGCCGGACGGCATGCGCAGGGTCGCGTACACACCCTCACGGCCGAGCAGCTGGATGCCGACACCGGCCGAGCGGGCCAGCTTGGCCCCGCCACCCGGACGCAGCTCCACGTTGTGGATCGTGGTGCCGACCGGGATGTTGCGCAGCGGCAGGTTGTTGCCCGGCTTGATGTCCGCGCCCGGACCCGACTCGACGCGGTCGCCCTGCTTCATGTCCTTCGGCGCGAGGATGTAGCGCTTCTCGCCGTCGGCGTAGTGCAACAGCGCGATGCGCGCGGTGCGGTTCGGGTCGTACTCGATGTGGGCGACCTTCGCCGGTACGCCGTCCTTGTCGACCCGCTTGAAGTCGATCAGACGGTACTGGCGCTTGTGACCGCCACCGTGGTGCCGCGCGGTGATCCGGCCGTGGGCGTTACGCCCGCCCTTCTTCGGCAGCGGAGCCAGCAGCGACTTCTCGGGCGTCGACCGGGTGATCTCAGCGAAGTCGGCGACGCTGGAGCCACGCCGGCCCGGCGTCGTCGGCTTGTACTTACGGATAGCCATTGTCTACACCCCTCAGCTGACCGGGCCGCCGAAGGCCTCGATACGGTCACCGTCAGCCAGCTTGACGATCGCCCGCTTGGTGGCCTTGCGCTGACCGAAGCCGGTCTTGGTGCGCTTGCGCTTGCCCTGGCGGTTGAGCGTGTTGACCGTCAGGACGCGGACGTCGAAGATCTGCTGGATCGCGATCTTGATCTCGGTCTTGTTCGCGTCCGGGTGCACCAGGAAGGTGTACCAGTTACGGTTCAGCTCGCTGTAGCTCTTCTCCGAGACGACCGGCGCCACGATGATGTCGCGCGGGTCGGCGATCGTGCTCACTTGCCACCCTCCTCGGTGGTCTCGGCGGGAACACCCAGGAACTCGTCCAGGGCGTCCTTGGTGAAGACCACGTCGTCGGCCACCAGCACGTCGTACGTGTTGAGCTGGCCGGCCTCGATCAGGTGCACCCGCGGCTCGTTGCGCAGCGACACCCAGTTCAGCTCGTCG
Source organism: Micromonospora peucetia (assembly GCF_900091625.1). NCBI lineage: Bacteria > Bacillati > Actinomycetota > Actinomycetes > Micromonosporales > Micromonosporaceae > Micromonospora > Micromonospora peucetia. The sequence goes on along the minus strand of NZ_FMIC01000002.1, from coordinate 2,850,701 downwards.
GTGCTGCTCAGCACGACCAGGACCCGGCGGGCCTCGGTCAGCTTCACCAGCGTGGCCAGAGCGGCCTTGGTCGACGGCTTCTCGCCCGAGACGAACGCCTCGACGACGTGCACCTGCCCGGCGCGGGCCCGGTCGGAGAGGGCGCCACGCAGGGCGGCGGCCTTCATCTTCTTCGGGGTCCGCTGGCTGTAGTCGCGCGGCACGGGGCCGTGCACGACGCCACCGCCGGCGAACTGCGGCGCGCGGATCGAGCCCTGACGGGCGCGACCGGTGCCCTTCTGCTTGTACGGCTTCTTGCCGCCACCGGCGACCTCGCCGCGGGTCTTGACCTTGTGCGTGCCCTGCCGGGCCGCCGCGAGCTGAGCCACCACGACCTGGTGCATCAGCGCGAGGTTGGCCTGGACGTCGAAGATGTCGGCGGGCAGCTCGACGGAGCCGCTCTTGGAGCCTTCGACGGTGAGGACGTCAACGGTGGTCACTTGGCCGCACCGCCCTTCTTCGCCTTGGTCTTGGCCGCGGTACGGACCAGGACCAGCGCGCCCTTGGGGCCGGGAATGGCGCCACGGACGAGCAGGAGGTTCTTCTCGGTGTCGACCGCCTGGACGGTCAGGTTCTGAACGGTGTAGCGCACGCCACCCATCCGGCCGGCCATCCGGGTGCCCTTGAAGACACGACCCGGGGTGGCGCAGGCGCCGATGGAGCCGGGCGAGCGGTGCTTGCGCTCGACACCGTGGCTGGCGCGCAGACCGTGGAAGCCGTGCCGCTTCATCGGGCCGGCGTAGCCCTTGCCCTTGGTCTTGCCGGTCACGTCGATGGAGACGCCGGCCGGGAACTCCTCGACCGTGATCTCCTGGCCGAGTGAGTAGTCCGCCGCGTCGCCGGTGCGCAGCTCGACGATGTGCCGGCGCGGCGCGACGTCGGCCTTCGCGTAGTGCCCGCTGATCGGCTTCTTGACCTTGCGCGGGTCGATCGTGCCGTACGCGAGCTGGACCGCGGAGTAACCGTCCTTCTCGGCGCTACGAACCTGGCTGATGACGCACGGGCCGGCCTCGACCACGGTCACCGGGACAACACGGTTGTTGTCCCAGACCTGGGTCATGCCGAGCTTGGCGCCCAGGATCCCCTTGACTTGCCTGTCCATTTGTCCGGTCCCTACAGCTTGATCTCGATGTCGACGCCAGCCGGCAGGTCGAGGCGCATGAGCGAGTCGACCGTCTTCGGGGTCGGGTCGATGATGTCGATCAGCCGCTTGTGCGTGCGCATCTCGAAGTGCTCGCGCGAGTCCTTGTACTTGTGCGGCGAGCGGATAACGCAGAAACGGTTGATCTCCGTGGGCAGCGGCACCGGGCCCGCGACCTGCGCCCCGGTACGCGTCACCGTCTCGACGATCTTCCGAGCCGAGGAGTCGACGACCTCGTGGTCATAGGCCTTGAGCCGGATGCGGATCTTCTGTCCCGCCATGGTGGCTTCTGTTCCTTCTCTCGATGCCGCTGTGTTGCGGGCGCCTGTGCCGGCTGGCACAGGCCCACTTCGCCGACCCCCGCGGTCGGGCGTGTCGCGCCCTCGGGCCAGACTCCGCCCCGGGACTCCGGAGCGACTCTGACCGCACGGTGGGTCAAGGCGTCGATCGCACTACCGCGACCTGAACGCCGTGCGAGGGTGGTTGACGGACGGGCCGTCAACCACCCCACGCTCGACTGTCCTCCCGCCCGGAGGTTCAGCGAAAGCCGAACGCGGGCAGCGAACTGTCGTTACGCAACCTGACTAGTATGCCGCACGACCGGCGGCGGGTCTAATCGGGGTTACCTAGCTCACTTGATGATCTTGGTGACGAACCCGGCGCCGACGGTGCGGCCACCCTCACGGATCGCGAACTTGAGGTTCTCGTCCATGGCGATGGGCTGGATCAGCTTCACCGTCATCGTGGTGTTGTCGCCCGGCATGACCATCTCGGTGCCCTCAGGCAGCGTGACGACGCCGGTGACGTCCGTGGTCCGGAAGTAGAACTGCGGGCGGTAGTTCTGGAAGAACGGGGTGTGCCGGCCGCCCTCCTCCTTGGAGAGGATGTAGACCGTCGCCTCGAACTCCGTGTGCGGGGTCGTGGTGCCCGGCTTGATGACCACCATGCCGCGCTCGACGTCCTCGCGCTTGGTACCACGCAGCAGGAGGCCGACGTTCTCGCCTGCGCGGGCGTCGTCCAGGGTCTTCCGGAACATCTCGATCGCGGTGACCTTGGTCTTGAAGCCCTTCTCGCGGATGCCGACAACCTCGACGTCCTCGTTCGGGAGCAGCACGCCACGCTCGACACGACCGGTGACGACGGTGCCACGACCGGTGATCGTGAACACGTCCTCGACGGGCATGAGGAACGGCTTCTCGGTCTCGCGCTCCGGCTGCGGAATCGCGGTGTCGACCGCGTTCATCAGCTCGAGCAGCTTCTCGGTCCAGACCGGGTCGCCCTCGAGCGCCCTCAGCGCGGAGACCTGGACGACCGGCAGGTCGTCACCCGGGTACTCCTGCGACGAGAGCAGCTCACGGACCTCGAGCTCGACGAGCTCCAGGAGCTCCTCGTCGTCGACCATGTCGCTCTTGTTGAGCGCCACGACGATGTACGGCACGCCGACCTGACGGGCCAGCAGCACGTGCTCGCGGGTCTGCGGCATCGGGCCGTCGGTCGCCGCGACCACCAGGATCGCGCCGTCCATCTGGGCGGCACCGGTGATCATGTTCTTGATGTAGTCGGCGTGACCGGGGCAGTCGACGTGCGCGTAGTGCCGCGACTCGGTCTGGTACTCGACGTGTGCGATCGAGATCGTGATGCCGCGGGCCTTCTCCTCCGGCGCCTTGTCGATCTCGTCGAACGGCGTGTACGGGTTCAGGTCCGGGTACTGGTCGTGCAGGACCTTGGTGATGGCCGCCGTCAGCGTCGTCTTACCGTGGTCGATGTGACCAATGGTGCCGATGTTGACGTGCGGCTTAGTCCGCTCGAACTTAGCCTTCGCCACTGGGTCCTCCTGTGGACTTCTTGGTTCGTTCGCCCCGGCGCGCCGGTCGGCGCTTAGGACTCTGTCGACAGCCTTTCCGGCCTGCGGCCGGAGAGCTTTGGTGGGTTCTGCGGCGATGAAGCCTACAGGCCCGGTCTCACACATCCCGACCGAGGTGGCCGCGAGCGGGAACACCCTCCCGCGACCAGCCTCGGATCATCGATCACTTCAGGTGAGGGTCACTCACCCGTCGCCTTGGCGATGATCTCCTTCGCGACCGAGGACGGAACCTCGGCGTAGGAGTCGAACTGCATGCTGTAGCTAGCCCGGCCCTGAGTCTTTGACCGCAGGTCGCCGACGTAGCCGAACATCTCCGACAACGGCACCAGAGCCCGGACGACGCGGGCGCCGCTGCGCTCCTCCATCGCCTGGATGATGCCACGACGGGAGTTGATGTCGCCGATGACGTCACCCATGTTCTCCTCAGGGGTGGTGACCTCAACAGCCATCATCGGCTCGAGCAGTGCGGGGTCGGCCTTGCGGGCCGCCTCCTTCATCACCATCGAGCCGGCGATCTTGAATGCCATTTCCGACGAGTCGACCTCGTGGTACTGGCCGTCCAGCAGGGTGAGCTTGACACCCACCAGCGGGAAGCCGGCGAGGATGCCGTACTGCATGGCGTCCTGCGCGCCCGCGTCCACCGACGGGATGAACTCCCGGGGGATGCGGCCACCGGTCACCGCGTTGGCGAACTCGTAGGTCGGGGCGTCGTTGCCGAGCGGCAGCGGCTCCAGGCTGATGATCACCCGAGCGTACTGGCCGGAACCACCGGTCTGCTTCTTGTGGGTGTACTCGACCTTGTCCACCTTGCGGCGGATGGTCTCGCGGTACGCCACCTGCGGCTTGCCGATGTTGGCCTCGACGTTGAACTCGCGGCGCATCCGGTCGACCAGGATGTCCAGGTGCAGCTCGCCCATGCCGGAGATGACCGTCTGACCGGTCTGGTCGTCCAGCTTGACGCGGAAGGTCGGGTCCTCCTCGGCCAGCCGCTGGATGGCGGTGCTGAGCTTCTCCTGGTCGGCCTTGGTCTTCGGCTCGATGGCGACCTCGATGACCGGCTCCGGGAAGGTCATCGACTCCAGGATGACCGGCTTCGCCGGGTCGCACAGGGTGTCACCCGTGGTGGTCTGCTTCAGACCCTGTACCGCGATGATGTCGCCAGCCTGGGCCGAGCCGCGCTCTTCCCGCTTGTTGGCGTGCATCTGGTAGATCTTGCCGATCCGCTCCTTGCGGTCCTTGGTGGAGTTGACCACCTGGGAGCCGGACTCGAGCGTGCCGGAGTAGATCCGGACGTAGGTGAGCTTGCCGAGGTGCTTGTCCGTCTGGATCTTGAAGGCCAGGCCGGAGAACGGCTCAGCGGCAGACGGCTTACGCAGCAGCGGGGTCTCGCCGTCGGTGGCCAGACCCTCGATCGCCGGGATGTCCAGCGGCGACGGCAGGTACGCGACGACCGCGTCCAGCATCGGCTGGATGCCCTTGTTCTTGAAGGCCGTGCCGGTGAGGACCGGGTTGGCCTTGCCGGCGATGGTGGACCGACGGATGGCGGCCTTGATCTCCTCGACGGAGATCTCCTCGCCCTCCAGGTACTTCTCCATCACCGCGTCGTCGACGTCGGCGAGGGTCTCCACCAGCTTCTCGCGCCACTCCACGGCGGAGTCGGCGAGATCTGCCGGGATCTCCTCGATCGCGTAGTCGTCACCCTTCTGGGTCTCCCCGCGCCAGGTGAGGGCCCGCATCTCGACCAGGTCGACCACGCCGATGAAGTCGGACTCGGCGCCGATCGGGATCTGGAGCACCAGCGGGGTGGCGTTGAGCCGGTCGATCATCATCTGCACGCAGCGGAAGAAGTCGGCACCGGTCCGGTCGAGCTTGTTGACGAAGCACATCCGAGGGACGTTGTACTTGTCGGCCTGGCGCCAGACGTTCTCCGTCTGGGGCTCCACGCCGGCGACACCGTCGTAGACAGCGACCGCACCGTCCAGCACCCGCAACGACCGCTCGACCTCGACCGTGAAGTCGACGTGGCCGGGCGTGTCGATGATCTGGATCGTGTGGCCCTTCCACTCACACTTGGTGGCAGCGGAGGTGATGGTGATGCCACGCTCCTGCTCCTGCTCCATCCAGTCCATGACGGCGCCGCCCTCGTGGACCTCACCGATCTTGTACGTGATGCCGGTGTAGAACAGGATCCGCTCGGTGGTCGTGGTCTTACCGGCATCGATGTGCGCCATGATGCCGATGTTGCGTACGTTGGCGAGCGCGTCTGCGGCGGCCACTTCAATCCCTACTTATCGTCGTCCCGACACAACTGGTGGCGGTTCCGGCGCCGCGAGGGCGCCGGAACCAGGGTGTTACCAGCGGTAGTGCGCGAAGGCCTTGTTGGACTCGGCCATCTTGTGCGTGTCCTCGCGCCGCTTGACGGCGGCACCGAGACCGTTGCTCGCGTCCAGCAGCTCGTTCATCAGCCGCTCGATCATGGTCTTCTCGCGCCGGGCGCGGGAGTAGGTGACCAGCCAGCGCAGGCCCAGGGTGGTCGCCCGGGAGGGGCGGACCTCGACCGGAACCTGGTAGGTGGCGCCACCGACACGACGGCTGCGTACCTCGAGGGTCGGCTTGACGTTGTCCATCGCCCGCTTGAGGGTGACGACCGGGTCGGTGCCGGACTTCTCCCGGCAGCCTTCGAGGGCGGCGTAGACGATGCGCTCGGCGAGCTGACGCTTACCGCGCAGGAGAATCTTGTTCACCAACTGGGTGACCAGCGGCGAGTTGTACACCGGGTCAGCGACCAGCGGATTCCGCGGAGCGGGTCCCTTACGCGGCATGTCAGCTCTTCTCCTTCTTCGCGCCGTAACGGCTGCGCGCCTGCTTGCGGTTGCGGACACCCTGGGTGTCCAGCGAACCGCGGACGATCTTGTAACGCACGCCGGGGAGGTCCTTCACACGGCCGCCGCGGACGAGCACGATCGAGTGCTCCTGCAGGTTGTGGCCGACGCCCGGGATGTAGGCGGTCACCTCGATCTGGCTGCTGAGCTTGACACGAGCGACCTTGCGCAGTGCCGAGTTCGGCTTCTTCGGGGTGGTGGTGTACACGCGGGTGCACACGCCGCGCCGCTGAGGGGAACCCTTCAGCGCCGGGGTCTTGGTCTTACTCGTCTTCGCCTGGCGGCCCTTTCGGACCAGCTGCTGGATCGTGGGCACCGGGTTTCTCCGCTCCCTTCGACCGCCTGGTGGCGGCCGCACCGTCTGCTGTAGCCGACCTGTTGGCCGACTCCCCTACATTCCGGCCAGGGCCACCTCGCGGTGGTCCCGGCACCCGCGGTCGGGCGTGTCGCCCAGCTCACGGTCCCGGCGACGACGCTCGCGCGTGCCGACGGGTCTTGCACCGACGCACGGCAGGCCGCGCGCCGGATATTTGGCTTTGTCGTGCTCCCACGCGATCTCCGGCTTACCGGATCCAGCGCACGCACGAGTTGCCCGGGCATGCCCGGGCACAAGGGGAAAGAGTACCTACCACAACCGCACAGGTCAAAACGGAGCGGCTGGCGGGGCGTCCACCGCCCGCCGATCGAACCCGTCGCGCCTACTTGCCCGTGGTGGGCACCTACCGGGCCCGAGCCCACCCATGATGGGCACCTACGGACCCGAGTGTACCGGCTTCCCCACTGACCGGCCCGTCGGCCCCGTCACGGCGACGGTCACGCCCCACGGCCGGGCGCAGCCGTCACCGGAGCGCCAGCAACAACGCCAGCCCCAGGCCGAGCAGGCTGAGCAGCAGCCCCGCCCCGCCACAGCTGACCCCGGCCACCGCCAGGCCCCGACCGGTGAACCGGACCGCCGGCGGCGCCGCCGGACGTCGGATCTGCCGCAACCCCAGCAACCCGGCGACGACGGCGCCCGTGCCGGCCAGGACGCCCAGCAGCGTGAAGGCGCCGGCCGCCCAGGCGCCACCCATGCCGCTGACCGCCCCGAGACAGATCACCAGCATCGCGACCAGCGTCGAGGCGATCCCGGCCACCAGGGAACCCACGGCCAGGCCGGAGGTGACCGGCGGCACGTCGAGCTGCACCACGCCGAACGGCGTGCCCCCGACCGGGTCGACCCGCTTCGGCGGCCGGACGGCCTCGCGCGGCGGCGGGGGCACCGGGGCCGGCCCCCGGCCCGCAGCCGGGGACGGGCCCGCTCCCGCGGGCGAGGTGCCCCAGTGCGGCGCCAGGCCCGGATCCCGAGCCGGGTACGAAGCGCCCCAGTGCGACGCCGACGGCGGGTACCCCGGCGCGCCGGGCGGGGCGCCGGAGCCCCCGTCGGGTCGCGCCCACTGCGTCCCGCCGGGCGGGGCGGCATCCGGATTCGCGGCGAGGGGCGCCGCGGGATCGCTGCCCGGGTGGCGCGCCGGTTCCGTCACGGGTCCTCCTGTCGACGTCTCGGCGTCCACCGCCACGCGACGGACATCCGGGCCAGGCTACCGCCGCCGGCCGGAGGGCCGGCGTCCGGCGCGACCGTGCCCTGCGGCGGCGGTCAGTCCACGTTCGGTGCGAAGTCCTGCCCGTAGGGTGTGTCAGCGAGCCGGACCACCCCGAACACCACCGCGACCACCACGCTGACGGTGACCAGCACGAGGCCCGTCCAAGCCAGCCGCTCCCCCCGGCGCAGCCAGGCCGCGCCGGTCAGGAACCCTCCCGATGCGTACGCCTCCCGGCGTGCCTGGCGGGCGAGCTGGAGCGCCAGCGTGGCCGGCACCACGCCGCCAACGAACAGGCCGGTCAACGCGCCGATCAGGCCCAGTGCGAAGACCGCCCGCGCCTTGGTGGCCCGGGCCGGATCCGGGTCGAGCGGATGGCGGGGCAGCCCCGGCTGGGCGACGGGCGCCTGCCCGGGTGCGGTCGTCATGCCCCCATCATGCCCCGGCCCGGTCCGCCGCGACGCCCGCACGGGCCACCCCGGCCCTGGGACACGGCGAGGCCCCCGGCGGGTGCCGGGGGCCTCGTCGATTCGTGCTGCCTAGCGGTACGACCCGAAGTCGAAGTCGTCCAGCGGAACCGCCTGGCCGCTGGCCGGTCCGAAGCCGTAGTCGGTCTCCGGGTAGCCGGTCATCGAGTAGACCTTGGCCTTCGCCTCCTCGGTCGGCTCGACCCGGACGTTGCGGTACTTGCTGATGCCCGTACCGGCCGGGATGAGCTTGCCGATGATCACGTTCTCCTTGAGGCCGACGAGCGAGTCGCTGCGCGAGTTGATCGCCGCGTCGGTCAGCACCCGGGTGGTCTCCTGGAAGGAGGCCGCCGAGAGCCAGGAGTCGGTGGCCAGCGAGGCCTTGGTGATACCCATCAGCACCGGACGGCCGGCGGCGGGCTCGCCGCCCTCCGAGACGAGCCGGCGGTTCTCCGACTCGAACAGCGCCCGGTCGACCAGCACGCCCGGCAGGAACTCGGTCGAGCCGGAGTCGATGACCGTCACCCGCTTGAGCATCTGGCGGATGATGATCTCGATGTGCTTGTCGTGGATGAGCACACCCTGCGAGCGGTAGACCTCCTGGACCTCCTGGGTCAGGTGGACCTGGACCGCGCGCGGGCCGAGGATGCGCAGCAGCTCGTGCGGGTCGATGGTGCCCTCGGTGAGCTTCTCGCCGACCTCGACGTGACCGCCGTCGTGGGTCCGCAGCCGGACCCGCTTGGAGATCTTGTCGTAGACGATCTCCTCGCTGCCGTCGTCCGGCACCACGATGATCTTCCGCGAGCGCTCGCCGTCCTCGATCCGGATCCGGCCCGGGGTGTCGGCGATGGGCGCCTTACCCTTCGGGACCCGGGCCTCGAAGATCTCCTGGACACGCGGCAGACCCTGGGTGATGTCCTCACCCGCGACACCACCGGTGTGGAAGGTACGCATCGTCAGCTGCGTGCCCGGCTCACCGATCGACTGGGCGGCGATGATGCCGACCGCCTCGCCGACGTCCACGGTCTTGCCGGTCGGCAGCGAGCGGCCGTAGCACGCACCGCAGACGCCCAGCTTCGACTCGCAGGTGAGCACGCTGCGCACCCGCACCGTCTCCGTCCCGGCGGCGACGATCTTGTCGACCAGGATGGAGTTGATGTCCTGACCCCGCTCGGCGACGACGACGCCGTCCGGCCCCTTGATGTCGTCGGCCAGCGTCCGCGCGTGCACGCTGGTCTCGGCGTGCTCGTGCACGGCCAACTTGCCGTCGAGCCGCTCACCGATCTGCATCGGGATCGCGCGGTCGGTGCCGCAGTCCTCCTCGCGGATGATGACGTCCTGCGAGACGTCCACCAGACGCCGGGTCAGGTAACCCGAGTCGGCGGTACGCAGAGCGGTGTCCGCGAGACCCTTACGGGCACCGTGCGTGGAGATGAAGTACTCCAGCACGGACAGACCCTCCCGGTAGCTGGCCTTGATCGGCCGCGGGATGATCTCGCCCTTCGGGTTGGCCACCAGACCACGGATCGCCGCGATCTGCCGGAGCTGGAGGAGGTTACCGCGGGCACCCGAGTGGATCATCTTCCACAGCGGGTTCTCCTGCGGCAGCGCGGTGTCCATCTCCTTGGCGACCTCGTTGGTCGCCTTGGTCCAGATCTGGATGAGCTCGCCGCGACGCTCCTCCGGGGTCATCAGACCGCGCTGGTACTGCTTGTCGATCTGGTCGGCTTCCTTCTCGTACCGCTCCAGGATCTCCCGCTTGCGCGGCGGGGCGATGACGTCCTCCATGCCGATCGTCACGCCGGACCAGGTGGCCCAGTGGAAGCCGGCCTCCTTGAGCCCGTCCAGGGTGGCGGCCAGCGCCACCTTGGGGAAGCGCTCGGCGAGGTCGTTGACGATCGCGGAGAGCTGACCCTTGCGGATCTCGTAGTTCACGAAGCGGTAGCCCTGCGGCAGCGTCTCGTTGAACAGCACCCGGCCCAGGGTGGTCTCCACGGTCAGCGGCTCGCCCTCGACCCAGCCCTCCGGGGCGGTCCACGGCTCGGCGCCGGCGCCGTTGTCGACCTCGACCACGCCACGCAGACGGATCTTCACCGGGGCCTGCAGGTGCAGCTCGCCGTTGTCGTACGCCATCCGCGCCTCGGCGTCCGAGCTGAACGGCCGCCCCTCGCCCTTCTCGCCCTCGGTGCGGTGGGTGAGGTGGTAGAGGCCGATCACCATGTCCTGGGTGGGCATGGTGACGGGCTTGCCGTCGGCCGGCTTGAGGATGTTGTTCGACGACAGCATCAGGATCCGCGCCTCGGCCTGGGCCTCGGCGGACAGCGGCACGTGCACCGCCATCTGGTCACCGTCGAAGTCGGCGTTGAACGCGGTGCAGACCAGCGGGTGGATCTGGATGGCCTTGCCCTCGACCAGCTGCGGCTCGAAGGCCTGGATGCCCAGGCGGTGCAGGGTCGGCGCCCGGTTCAGCAGGACCGGGTGCTCGCCGATGACCTCTTCCAGCACGTCCCACACGACCGGCCGCTGCCGCTCGACCATCCGCTTGGCGGACTTGATGTTCTGCGCGTGGTTGAGGTCGACCAGCCGCTTCATCACGAACGGCTTGAACAGCTCCAGCGCCATCTGCTTGGGCAGGCCGCACTGGTGCAGCTTGAGCTTCGGGCCGACCACGATGACCGAACGGCCCGAGTAGTCGACGCGCTTGCCCAGCAGGTTCTGCCGGAACCGGCCCTGCTTGCCCTTGAGCATGTCGGACAGCGACTTCAGCGGGCGGTTGCCCGGCCCGGTGACCGGCCGGCCGCGGCGGCCGTTGTCGAACAGCGCGTCGACGGCCTCCTGGAGCATCCGCTTCTCGTTGTTGACGATGATCTCGGGCGCGCCGAGGTCGATCAGCCGCTTGAGACGGTTGTTCCGGTTGATCACACGGCGGTACAGGTCGTTCAGGTCGGACGTCGCGAAGCGGCCACCGTCGAGCTGCACCATCGGGCGCAGGTCCGGCGGGATGACCGGCACGCAGTCGAGCACCATGCCGAGCGGCGAGTTGCGGGTGTTCAGGAACGCCGCGACGACCTTGAGCCGCTTGAGCGCCCGGATCTTCCGCTGACCCTTGCCGGAGCGGATGGTCTCGCGCAGGTTCTCGGCCTCGGCGTCGAGGTCCATGTTCTGGACCAGCGCCTTGATGGCCTCGGCGCCCATGCCGCCGGTGAAGTACTCGCCGAACCGGTCCCGCAGCTCGCGGTAGAGCAGTTCGTCGGTGACGAGCTGCTTCGAGTCCAGCTTGCGGAAGGTGTCCAGCACCTCGTCCAGGCGGTCGATCTCGCGCTGGGCCCGGTCGCGGATCTGGCGCATCTCGCGCTCTCCGCCCTCCTTGACCTTGCGCCGGACGTCCGCCTTGGCACCCTCGGCCTCCAGCTCGGCCAGGTCGGCCTCGAGCTTGGTGGCCCGCTTCTCGATCTCCGAGTCGCGGCTGTTCTCGGCCTGCCGCTTCTCGGCCAGGATCTCGTTCTCGATCGTCGAGAGGTCACGGTGACGCGACTCGGCGTCCACGCTGGTCACGACGTACGAGGCGAAGTAAATGATCTTTTCGAGGTCCTTGGGGGCGAGATCCAGCAGGTAGCCCAGCCGGCTCGGCACGCCCTTGAAGTACCAGATGTGGGTCACCGGCGCGGCGAGCTCGATGTGCCCCATCCGCTCACGCCGGACCTTCGACCGGGTCACCTCGACACCGCAGCGCTCGCAGATGATGCCCTTGAACCGGACCCGCTTGTACTTACCGCAGTAGCACTCCCAGTCCCGCTGCGGACCGAAGATCTTCTCGCAGAAGAGCCCGTCCTTTTCCGGCTTCAGGGTGCGGTAGTTGATCGTCTCAGGCTTCTTGACCTCACCGTGCGACCACTGACGGATGTCGTCGGCGGTGGCGAGGCCGATGCGCAGCTCGTCGAAGAAGTTGACGTCGAGCACTATGTCCCCTATGTCGTCGTCTGTACTGCTAGCTAGTGGGTGGGGTCGGGAGCCGGCGAGCCGGCTCCCGACCGCTCACCTCAGACCTCTTCGACCGAGCTCGGCTCGCGCCGGGACAGGTCGATGCCCAGCTCCTCAGCGGCGCGGAACACCTCGTCGTCGGTCTCACGCATCTCCAGGGCCACGCCGTCGCTGGACAGCACCTCGACGTTGAGGCACAGCGACTGCAGCTCCTTGAGCAGCACCTTGAACGACTCCGGGATGCCCGGCTCCGGGATGTTCTCGCCCTTGACGATGGCCTCGTAGACCTTGACCCGGCCGAGGACGTCGTCGGACTTGATCGTCAGCAGCTCCTGCAGGGCGTACGCGGCGCCGTACGCCTGCATCGCCCAGCACTCCATCTCGCCGAAGCGCTGACCACCGAACTGCGCCTTACCACCCAGCGGCTGCTGCGTGATCATCGAGTACGGGCCGGTCGACCGAGCGTGGATCTTGTCGTCGACCAGGTGGTTGAGCTTCAGGATGTAGATGTAGCCGACCGCGATCGGGTCCGGCAGCGGCTCACCGGAGCGGCCGTCGAACAGCTGCGCCTTGCCGCTGGAACCGATCAGCTGGTTGCCGTCCCGGTTGGGCAGGGTCGACGCCAGCAGGCCGGAGATCTCCTCCTCGCGGGCACCGTCGAAGACCGGCGTGGCCACGTTGGTGTCCGGCTCCGACTCGTGCGCCTCGATGGAGCGCAGCTGGCGCTTCCAGTCGGTGTCGTCGCCGTCGACGCTCCAGCCCGTCTTCGCCACCCAGCCGAGGTGCGTCTCCAGCACCTGGCCGATGTTCATCCGGGACGGCACACCCAGCGGGTTGAGCACGATGTCGACCGGCGTGCCGTCCTCCAGGAACGGCATGTCCTCGATCGGCAGGATCTTGGAGATGACGCCCTTGTTGCCGTGCCGGCCGGCGAGCTTGTCACCGTCCTGGATCTTCCGCTTCTGGGCGACGTAGACCCGGACCAGCTCGTTGACGCCCGGCGGCAGCTCGTCGCCGTCCTCACGGGAGAAGGTACGCACGCCGATGACCGTGCCGGTCTCGCCGTGCGGCACCTTCAGCGAGGTGTCCCGCACCTCGCGCGCCTTCTCACCGAAGATCGCGCGGAGCAGCCGCTCCTCCGGGGTCAGCTCGGTCTCGCCCTTGGGCGTGACCTTGCCGACCAGGATGTCACCGGGGACGACCTCGGCCCCGATCCGGATGATGCCGCGCTCGTCGAGGTCGGCGAGCATTTCCTCGCTGACGTTCGGGATGTCGCGGGTGATCTCCTCCGGGCCGAGCTTGGTGTCCCGGGCGTCGACCTCGTGCTCCTCGATGTGGATCGAGGTGAGCACGTCCTGCTGCACGAGGCGCTGCGACAGGATGATCGCGTCCTCGTAGTTGTGGCCCTCCCAGCACATGAACGCCACGAGCAGGTTGCGCCCGAGCGCCATCTCGCCCTCGTCCGTGCACGGACCGTCGGCGATGACCTGGCCGGCCTCGACCCGGTCGCCCTCGAAGACGACCGGCTTCTGGTTGACGCAGGAGCCGGCGTTGGAGCGGCGGAACTTGTGCAGCAGGTACGTGCGGCGGTGGCCGTCGTCCTGGTGGATGGTGATGTAGTCGGCGCAGAGGTCCTCGATGACGCCGCCGACCTCGGCGACGACCACGTCACCGGCGTCGACTGCGGCGCGGTACTCCATGCCGGTGCCGACCAGCGGCGACTCGGCCTTGACCAGCGGCACGGCCTGGCGCTGCATGTTCGCGCCCATCAGTGCCCGGTTGGCGTCGTCGTGCTCGAGGAACGGGATCATCGCGGTCGCGACCGAGGTCATCTGCCGCGGCGAGACGTCCATGTAGTCGACGGCGCTGGGGACCACGTCCTCGGTCTCGCCGCCCTTACGGCGACACAGGACCCGGTCCTCGGCGAAGGTGCCGTCGGCCTTGAGCGGCGCGTTGGCCTGGGCCTTGACGAACCGGTCCTCCTCGTCCGCGGTCAGGTAGTCGATCTGGTCGGTGACCCGACCGTCGACGACCTTCCGGTACGGCGTCTCGATGAAGCCGAACGGGTTGACCCGGGCAAAGGTGGACAGCGCGCCGATCAGGCCGATGTTCGGGCCTTCCGGCGTCTCGATCGGGCACATCCGGCCGTAGTGGGACGGGTGCACGTCGCGGACCTCGAAGCCGGCCCGCTCCCGGGACAGACCACCCGGGCCGAGCGCGCTCAGCCGGCGCCGGTGGGTCAGGCCCGCCAGCGGGTTGGTCTGGTCCATGAACTGGGACAGCTGCGAGGTGCCGAAGAACTCCTTGATCGCCGCCACCACCGGGCGGATGTTGATCAGGGTCTGCGGCGTGATCGCCTCGACGTCCTGGGTGGTCATCCGCTCGCGGACGACGCGCTCCATCCGGGACAGACCGACCCGGACCTGGTTCTGGATCAGCTCACCCACGGTACGCAGGCGCCGGTTGCCGAAGTGGTCGATGTCGTCGGCCTCGTAGCCGTCCTCACCGGCGTGCAGCCGGCAGAGGTACTCCACGGTGGCGACGATGTCGTCCTCGGTCAGGGTGCCGGTGGTGATCGGCACTCCCACCTCGAGCTTCTTGTTGAACTTGTAACGACCGACCTTGGCGACGTCGTACCGCTTCGGGTTGAAGAAGAGGTTGTCGAGCAGGGTCTGGGCGTTCTCGCGGGTCGGCGGCTCGCCAGGGCGGAGCTTCCGGTAGATGTCTAGCAACGCCTCGTCCGCGCCGGCGATGTGGTCCTTCTCGAGCGTGGTCATCATCAGCTCGGACCAGCCGAACCGCTCGCGGATCCGCTCGGCCGACCAACCGACGGCCTTGAGCAGGACGGTGACGGCCTGCCGGCGCTTGCGGTCGATGCGGACGCCGACCGTGTCGCGCTTGTCGATGTCGAACTCCAGCCAGGCGCCCCGGCTGGGAATGACCTTGACGCTGGTGAGGTCGCGGTCGGAGGTCTTGTCCGGCTGCTTGTCGAAGTAGACGCCGGGGGACCGGACGAGCTGGCTGACCACGACGCGCTCGGTGCCGTTGATGATGAAGGTGCCCTTCGGCGTCATCATCGGGAAGTCACCCATGAACACCGTCTGGCTCTTGATCTCGCCGGTGGTGTTGTTGGTGAACTCCGCGGTCACGAACAGCGGCGCGCAGTAGGTCAGGTCCTTCTCCTTGCACTCCTCGATCGAGGCCTTGACCTCGTCGAAGCGCGGAGCCGAGAAGGAGAGCGACATGGTGCCGGAGAAGTCCTCAATGGGACTGATCTCGTCGAGGATCTCCGCGAGACCCGAGCGTGCGTGCGGGTCGTCCGCCGACCGGCCCTGCCAACCCTCGTTGCCGACGAGCCAGTCGAAGGACTCGTTCTGGATGGCGAGGAGGTTGGGGACCTCGAGGTGTTCGGTGATCCTGCCGAATGAAACTCGGCGGGGAGCGAATGCGCTCGACGTACGACTGGTCTTCGCAGGGCGGGAAGCTGCCAAGATGCGTCCTTCCGAGGACCGGTGCTGCAGAACGGCTGGTACGCGTGCACTCCAATGACCCCACCGGAAATATCCGTAAACGGACATTTCCGAGCAGGGGTCAAGTCGGAAGGCAGCGCAAACTAGCAGTGTAGCCGAGAGGCTAACCGCTGTCCAGCCCAACCCGCAGGTCGTCGCGGAACGTGCCTCGGGATCCCTGAAACCAGGGTCTCACCGGGCCGCTCGGAACGCGACGTTCCTGCCGGGCCGCTCGGGTGCAGCGGCCGATGGTGCCGCCGCTGCCATTACCCAAGTGGTGGCCGTTGCAAGCGCGGAAGGTCTTGCTCGTGTCAGCGTGCCTGTCGGCCCGGGGTTGCGTCAAGGGCCGGCATCCGGGTCGCCGCGTCTTTCCTACCGCCGGGCCCCGGCCGCCGTCCGGTGCGGAGCGTCGACGCCCTGCTCACCGCGCTGTCGCCGGGTCCACCAAGACGGCGGGCGGCAATCCACTGTCGGATCACCGCCCGCCGTGACGCGGTCTGTCCCGGGCTCACCTGAGCCGGACACGCGTCTGGTGGTACGTCAGGTCACTTGAGGGTGACCTTGGCGCCTTCGCCCTCGAGCTTGGCCTTGGCCTTGTCGGCGGTCTCCTTGTTGGCGTTCTCGAGAACGGCCTTCGGAGCGGCCTCGACCAGGTCCTTGGCCTCCTTGAGGCCCAGGCCGGTCAGCTCGCGCACGACCTTGATGACCTGGATCTTCTTGCCGCCGTCAGCCTCGAGGATGACGTCGAACGAGTCCTTCTCCTCCTCGGCCGGGGCTGCCGGGCCGGCCGGGCCGGCAGCGCCGGCGACGGCGACCGGAGCCGCGGCGGTGACCTCGAAGGTCTCCTCGAACTGCTTCACGAACTCGGAGAGCTCGATCAGCGTCATCTCCTTGAACGCGTCGAGCAGCTCGTCGGTGCTGAGCTTCGCCATGTCTGGCGTCCTTTCCTGAATCTGTTAGGTAAGAACTGGGTGCGCCGCGGGGCCTCAGGCCGCCTCGGCGCCCTCCTTCTCGCGCTTGTCCTGCAGAGCGGCCGCCAGACGGGCGGTCTTCGACAGCGGGGCCTGGAACAGGGCCGCGGCCTTGCTCAGGTTGCCCTTCATCGCGCCGGCCAGCTTGGCCAGCAGCACCTCGCGGGACTCCAGGTCGGCGAGCTTCGTGACCTCGGCCGCGGTAATGGCCCGGCCCTCGAAGACACCGCCCTTGATGACGAGCTTCGGGTTGGCCTTCGCGAAGTCGCGAAGGCCCTTCGCCGCCTCGACGACGTCGCCCGAAACGAAAGTCAGCGCGGTAGGACCGGTGAACATCTCGTCGAGGCCGGAGATGCCAGCGTCGGTCGCGGCACGCTTCGCGAGCGTGTTCTTCGCGACCGTGTAGCTGGTCTCCTTGCCAAGCGAGCGCCGCAGCTGGGTGAGCTGGGAAACCGTCAGACCGCGGTACTCGGTAAGCACCGTGGCGCCCGCGTTGCGGAAGCTCTCGGTCAGCTCAACGACGGCCGTGGCCTTGTCGGCCCGGATCGGCTTGTCCGCCATGTCCCTCCTCTCTCGTTACTCGAGGCCGGTCACCGTCGTCAGCCGAAGCTTTCGACGGGGGCGGAGGCGCCACGAGAAACGAGAAAGCCCCGGCGCAGGGCGCGCGGGGCGAGGGCTGGCACTCGGCACAGTCGGCGGACCATGCTCAGTACCGATTTTCGCTTACCGCCCTGCGCGGGTCGCCCGTCATCGCGGAACCTTCGACCGTGCCGGAGCACGGTGACCAGCGGTCTCTGGGTGGAACTTCGCGGCCAAGGTTACGCGAGGGGGCCGCGACCACCAAATCGCCCCCTGGTGTGCCAGGTCACTCCCCCGTCACGAAGGGCCGGAGTCCCCCAGCCGTGCCGGCCGTCCGGACCGGACGGCCGGACCGGAAGCGGCGGCCGTCAGGGCCGGAAGCGGCGCCGCCACAGGTATGCGGCGCCGGCCGTCGCGCTCCAGACGGCGGCCCAGGCGGTGAGCAGGACGACCGTCGACGCGGCCAGGTCGCCGGCGGCGGCCCGCGCGGTCGCCATGACCGGCGGTGCCAGCCAGGGCGCCACCGAGTCGCTCAGGCCGAGGACGACCGCCCCGACCCCGCCGAGGGCGAGCACCGCGACGCCGTAACCGGCGCCACCCGTCGAGGCACGGCTGGCCAACGCCCCGAGCGCCACCGCGGCGGGTACGACCAGCAGGTGCGCCCACAGCCCGACGGCGATGCCCACCGGCACCGACCGGGCGCCCGGCTCCACAGAGCCGGCGATTCCGCCGACGAGCCACGGGAGGACCAGCGCGACGGCCACCGTGCCGAGCCCCGCCACGCCGGCCGCGAGCAGCCCGGCCAGGCGCTCCCGGCGCGCCCCGACCAGCGCCTGGGCCAGCCGGCGCTGCACGTCCGGCTCGACGTCCAGCAACACCTTGGTCTGCCAGGCCAGCACCGGGAAGAGCACCACCGCCGAGACGCCGTAGGCCTCCCCCGGCTGTGCCCGGCCGCCGCCGTAGAGGACGCTGAGGGCCACCAGGCCGGCGAGCAGCGGGGCCAGGGCCCGTCCGGTACGCAGGAAGCCCGCCAGCCGCAGCCGGAGCAGCGCGGTCACCGCGGTCCGCCGGTGATCCCGCCGGTGGCCTCCGGTGCCCGGGCCACGGGCGCCACGCCGGCGTCCACGGCCCCCGTCGGCGGCCTCCCGGCGTCGTCGGGGGCGACCACGCCGACCGGGGCAGGCGGGCGTACGCGAAGGATCTGGTGGCCGTCGGCGCGCAGCCGGGCGACGGTGCCGTCGACCCGTGCCGCCGGGACCGCGATCTCGACCACCGCCAGCGCCGGGTCGGCCGACGGGGCGCTGGCGGTGACCGTGCCGTCCGCCACCGTCCACCGGCGGGCTCCGGACAACCGGCCGATCTCGCCGCGGTGGTCGCTGACCAGCACCGACCCGCCCGCCGCCGCCACCTCGTCGATCACCGCGGGCACCAGGTCCCGGGTCACGGCGTCGAGGCCCTCCCACGGCTCGTCGAGCACCAGCAGGCCGGGCGGACGCAGCACCGCCTGGGCCAGGCCGACCTTCTGGGCAGTGCCCTTGGACAGTTCCGGCAACCGGACCCGGCGGAACCCGGACAGGCCCAGCCGGGAGGTCCAGTGGTCGACCGCGCGGCCGGCAGCAGCCGGGTCGAGGCCGGCGACACGTCCCATGGCGGTCAGGTAGCGCTCGACGGTGAAGGGCTGGTCGGCCGGAAAGCGCTCCGGGACCCAGCCGACGTGCCGGGGTCGACCGGTGACCCGCCCCCGGCTCGGCCGCAGCACCCCGGCCGCCACCTGGAGCAGGGTCGACTTGCCCGCGCCGTTGCGGCCGAGCACGACGACCACCTCGCCGGGGCCGACCCGCACCCCGGCCGCCCGCAGCACCCACGGGCCCCGCCGTCGGTAACGCAGCCAGACGTTCTCCAGGCGCATCGGCCGAGCATGCCACAACCGACACGGAACGGGGCGCCGCCACGATGTGGCGACGCCCCGTCACGGGGTACGGATGCTCAGGCCTCGGCCGAGCCCTCCTGCAGGTTCTTCACCACGTTGGGGTCGACCGGGACGCCCGGGCCCATGGTGGTGGTGAGGGTGACCTTCTTGAGGTACTTGCCCTTCGCGGCGGACGGCTTGGCCCGCAGGACCTCGTCGAGGACCGCCGCGTAGTTGTCGACCAGCTGGGTCTCGGAGAACGAGGCCTTGCCGATGATCAGGTGCAGGTTGGAGTGCTTGTCCACCCGGAAGGTGATCTTGCCACCCTTGATGTCCGAGACGGCCTTGGTGACGTCCATGGTCACCGTGCCGGTCTTCGGGTTCGGCATGAGACCGCGCGGGCCCAGGATCCGCGCGATCCGGCCGATCTTGGCCATCTGGTCCGGCGTGGCGATCGCCGCGTCGAAGTCGAGCCAACCACCCTGGATCCGGGCGACCAGCTCGTCGGTGCCCACCTCGTCCGCACCGGCGGCGACGGCCTCCTCGGCCTTCGCGCCGGCGGCGAAGACGATCACGCGGGCGGTCTTGCCGGTGCCGTGCGGCAGGTTGACCACGCCACGGACCATCTGGTCCGCCTTGCGGGGGTCGACGCCGAGGCGCATGGCGACCTCGACCGTGGCGTCGAACTTGGCGGAGGTGGTGTCCTTGGCCAGCTTCACGGCCTCGGCGGGGGTGTAGAGCTTCGACCGGTCGATGACCTCGGCGGCCTTGCGGTAGCTCTTGCTGCGCTGCATGTTCTGCGTACTCCTGTGGTCTATGGCGGGCCGCGGTGCTCGCGCGCCCTCCCACGAACTGTCCGGGTGAGTGCTGACCGAGGTCAGTCGTTGACGACGATGCCCATCGACCGGGCGGTGCCGGCGATGATCTTCGCGGCCTGGTCGACGTCGTTGGCGTTGAGGTCGACCATCTTCTTCTCGGCGATCTCACGCAGCTGGGCCTGCGACACGGAGCCCACCTTGTCCTTCTGCGGGACGCCCGAGCCCTTGTCCACTCCGGCGGCCTTGAGCAGCAGCCGGGCGGCGGGCGGGGTCTTCAGGACGAAGGTGAAGCTGCGGTCCTCGTAGACGCTGATCTCGGCGGGGACGATGTCGCCCCGCTGGGACTCGGTCTGCGCGTTGTAGGACTTGCAGAACTCCATGATGTTCACGCCGTGCTGACCGAGCGCGGGGCCGACCGGCGGCGCCGGCGTGGCCTGACCGGCCTTCAGCTGAAGCGTGAACGTCTTGACGAGCTTCTTCTTCGGAGGCATGTCACTTCCTGGGGCTTGAAACTGGGAAAGGTGCCGGCTGCGAGCGCGCACGGTCAGCGCGATGCGACAGCGGCGACGGTCTAGAGTAGCGCAGCGACCCGCCGCCGCCTGCGCCGAGGTCGGGCGGGAGGGCGCAACGGGTACGCCGGCGGCGGGCCGCTGCCCACCGCCGGCGATCCGGACGTCAGATCTTGGCGACCTGGTTGAAGTTCAGCTCGACCGGCGTCTCGCGGCCGAAGATCGACACCAGCACCTTGAGCTTCTGCTGATCGGCGTTGATCTCACTGATCGTCGCCGGCAGCGAGGCGAAGGCGCCGTCGGTGACGGTGACCGAGTCGCCGACCTCGAAGTCGAGGACCTTGATCTCGGGCTTGGCCTTCTTCTGCTCGGTCTCGACGGTCGGCGCCAGCCACTTCAGCACCTCGTCGAGGGAGAGCGGAGCCGGGCGGTCGGCCCGGTCCGTCGCGCCCACGAAGCCGGTGACGCCCGGCGTGTTACGCACGCAGGAGTAGGACTCGGCGGTCAGCTCCATCCGAACCAGGATGTAACCCGGGAAGACCTTGGCCTGGACCTGCGACCGCTTCCCGTTCTTGACCTCCACCTCTTCCCGGGTCGGCACCTCGACCTGGTAGATGTAGTCCTCCATGTCGAGGCTCGTGATCCGAGTCTCGAGGTTGGTCTTGACCTTGTTCTCGTAGCCGGCGTACGAGTGCACCACGTACCAGTCGCCCGGCGCGTAGCGCAGCTTCTGCCGCAGCTCGGCGACCGGGTCGTACTCCTCGTCCGGCGCGGGCTCGGTGGTGGGGAACTCCGGCTCGCTGGCGGCCTCGACCGACTCGTCATCAGCCGCCGTCGCCACCGTGGACTGCTCGTCCGTGGTCTCGGCGGTCTCGTCGTACTCAGGCACGCTCGCTCACTTCCGTCACTATCGGCTCAGTCGGCCGGTCAGCTGGGGTTGCCGAAGACCCACAGCACGCCCTTCGCGAAGGCGAAGTCAAGGCCGGCCACGATCGTCAGCATCACCGCGACGAAGACGACCACCACGGCCGTGTAGGTCAGCAGCTCCTTGCGGGTCGGCCAGATGACCTTACGCAGCTCCGCCACGACCTCGCGGATGAATCGGGCGATGCGCCCGAAGAAGCCCACGCGGTCGGTATCCGCCTTGGTCTTCGGACGGCTGTCCGCCGAATCCGCCTTCGCCCGCGATCGCGTCGCGGTGCCGCCCCGGGAAACCGGCTCCTCGGCGTCGGAGTCGGTGGCGTCGTCGTCGGCCACGTCGTCGACGACCTCGTCGTGCAGACGATCGTCGCCGGCGTCCTCGCCGCGCCGCTTCTTGTCGGCCACTTCGCCCTCCGTCGCGGGATGTCGGTTCACACGCTGTAGGGCGTGCGCGGCGTTTGGTCACGCCGGCCGGACCCAACCGTCCCGCGACGGGCCGCGGCCGGCGGATCAGCCGAGAGGGCCCGAATGCCTCGGAGCCACCCCGCCGATGCCACCACCACGGGCCGGACGCCGCCGTACGGCGGCGCGACCCACGGGAACGGTCAGGCCTGAGGCGCAGGGGTGACAGGACTTGAACCTGCAGCCTGCGGTTTTGGAGACCGCTGCTCTGCCAATTGAGCTACACCCCTGTGCGGCAATGCTCATCCTGCCCGGTCGTGCACGACCGTGCAGGGGTTACTTGCCCCACGGCGGACCAGTGTACGGGTAGCGGCACGACTTTCCCAACCGGTCTGCCCCTCGCGCGTCGGGAGCCTGGTCAGCGGGCTTTCCGGACGGTCGCCCGAGCCTGCGACAGCACCTTTTCCCCCCGGCAGGTGGCGGTCACGTCGAGCCTGGTCAGTCCCTCCTCCGTGCCCTCCCGGACCACCGCCGTGACCTCGATCTCGGTGCCCTCGTCGTCGTCCGGGACGACCACCGGCCGGGCGAAGCGGACGTTGTAGTCGACGATCGCGTCGGGCGCCCCGGCCCACTCCGCCACCGCGCGGCCGACCAGCGCCATGGTGAACATGCCGTGGGCGATCACGCCCGGCAGGCCCACCTTCGTGGCGGTCCGGTCGCTCCAGTGGATCGGGTTGAAGTCCCCCGAAGCGCCGGCGTAGCGGACCAGGTCCGCGCGCGTCACCCGGAACGTCCTGACTGGCAGCTCCATCTCAGCCCTCCCCGCGTACGACGAGCTTCGACCAGACGGTCACCACCGGCTCGCCGGCCGGGGTGGCGACCTCGGTGCGGGTGGTCAGGAAGCCGTGCCCGCCACGGCTGCTGACGGCGTCGATGACGCTGACGCAGACCAGCTCGTCCCCCGCCACCACCGGGCGGGTGTAGGCGAAGCGCTGGTCGCCGTGGACGACCCGGCTGTAGTCGACACCGAGGGCCGGGTCGTCGATGATCTGCTGGTTGGCAGCCATGGTGAGCACGATGGGGAAGGTCGGCGGGGCGACCACGTCCGAGTGGCCGAGCGCACGGGCGGCCTGCGGGTCGTGGTGGGCCGGATCGGCGGCACCGATCGCCGTGGCGAACTCGCGGATCTTTTCTCGGCCCACCTGGTAGGGGGCGGTCGGCGGATACGTCCGGCCGACGAAGGACGGGTCCAGGGACATGCCGCGAACCTACACGTAAACGGCAATCGCCGATCCACACGGTCAGCGACGGCCGGAGCCGCGCCATCCATACGGATCGGCGATCGAAAGTGCCAGAGGACCGGGCCGGCAGTGCCGGCCGCTGGTCAGCGGGTCTCGCGGTGGACCGTGTGCTTGCCGTCCCGCCGGCAGAACTTCTTCAGCTCGATGCGGTCCGGGTCGTTACGACGGTTCTTACGCGTGATGTAGTTGCGCTCCTTGCACTCCACACACGCCAAAGTGATCTTCGGCCGAACATCGGTCGCCTTCGCCACGGCTGGAGTGCCTTCCTCGCTACGGATAACAACTACGGCGCGTCAGCCTACGCGCTGACTACGCGGACATGCAAAGTGGGCGCCTGGGGCGCCCATCCCACCGACCGCCGGGAGGTGGCCCGGTGGACGAGAGTAGCGGTGGCCGGACTTGAACCGGCGACACAGCGATTATGAGCCGCTTGCTCTACCATCTGAGCTACACCGCCGTGGCGGGTCCAGCCGGACCCTCTGAGCCCCCTTACGGAATCGAACCGTAGACCTTCTCCTTACCATGGAGACGCTCTGCCGACTGAGCTAAGGGGGCCTGCGCGATCTCCCCGGAGGGCGACGCGCAGGGGATACATTACACGGCCGCGCGGGGGAGGTGAAATCGGATCCCCCACAGGCACCTTTCCGCAGATCAGGGCACGACCCGCAGCCGAGGCAGCTGCCCCGGCGAAATCGTCTCCGGATCCACCTGGGCGCCGAACCACGCCTCCAGCCGCTCGTACGGCAACGGCCGGCTGAACAGGAAGCCCTGACCGATCTCGCAGCCGATGTCCTGGAGCAGCTCCAGGGTCAGCTCGCTCTCCACGCCCTCGGCGACCACAGCCAGGCCGAACTGCTGGGAGAGCGTCACCACCGCGTTGACGATCGCCAGGTCGCCCGGGTCCGTCGCCATCCCCTGCACGAAGGAGCGGTCGACCTTCACCTCGTGCACCGGCAGCCGGCGCAGCTGGGCCAGGGACGAGTCGCCGGTGCCGAAGTCGTCCACCGACAGCCGTACGCCGAGGTCACCCAGCCGCCGCAGGGTCGGAATGGGCCGGTCGGTGCCGTCCAGCACGCCGGCCTCCTTGATCTCCAGCGTGAGCCGCTGCGGCGGTACGCCGTACTCGTCGAGCAGCTCCTTGACGTGGGCCGGGAAGTGCTGGTCGGTGAGCGTACGGGCGGAGAGGTTGACCGCGACGGCGAGCGGCTGGCCGGCGTGCGTCCAGTCCCGGCTGCGCCGCAGCCCCTCGCGGAGCACGAACTCGGTGAACCGGCCGAGCTGGCCGGTGTGCTCGGCCACCGCCACGAAGTCCTCCGGGGCGACCGTGCCGTGCGCCGGGTGCTCCCAGCGGGCCAGGCACTCCACGCCGACCAGCCGGCGGTCCCGCAGCGTGACCTTGGGCTGGAAGTAGACCTCCAGCTCACCGTTGTCCAGCGCGCGCCGCAGGTCGCCGGCGAGGCCTAGCCGCCGCAGCGACCGGGACTCCAGCGTCGGACTGAACAGTTGCACGCTCCCCGGCACGGACTTGGCCGCCGTCGCCGCCAGGTCCACCCGCTGCAGCAGGGAGGCGGCGTCGCTGCCGTGGTCCGGGTGTACGGCGACACCGACCGCCGTGTCCACGTCGAGGGTGAGCGCGTCGAAGACCATCTCGTCGCGGATCTGCTCGCGCAGCTGCGCGGCCAGGTCCATCGCCGCCTCGGTGCTCTCCAGTCGCAGCGTCACCAGGAACTCGTCCCCGCCGGCCCGGCCGACCAGGGCCGACGAGGGCGCACAGGAGCGCAGTCGGTCGGCCACCTCGACCAGGACCTTGTCGCCGGCGGCGTGCCCGAGCGACTCGTTGACCTGGCGCAGCCGGTCGACGTCGAACAGCAGCAGGGCCACCACCTCGCCGGGTGCCCGGATCTTGACGGCCTCCTCCAGCGCGCCGGTGATCCGCCGCCGGTTGGGCAGCCTGGTCAGCGTGTCGTGGCTGGCGTCGTGCCGGAGCCGGTCCACCAGCCGCGAATTCTCCAGGGCCACCGCCGCGTGCGCCGCCACCGTCTCCAGAAGAGGCACGTCGGTACGGACGAAGTGGTTGCTGTCCCCCAGCCGGTTGGCCACCTCCAGCGTCCCGATGACCGCCTGGCCGGACCGCAACGGGAGGACGATCACGTCCTTGACCCGGTGCGACGAGAGCGGGGCGCGCAGGTCACCGTCGGTCGTCAGTCCACGTCCGACGGCAACGGTACGGCCCTCGTCCCGGGCCCGTTCCCGCAGGACAGCCGGGGTCTTGGCGAAGTCGAGCAGACCGGGGGCGTCATTGCGCGCGGTCAGCAGTACCTCGGGGTGCCTGCCCTGGGCCGGCAGCCAGAGCGTGGCGTACTCCGCCTGCATGAGCGCCCGCACACGGCCCAGGAGGGCGTCGGGCAGCGTGCCGTACTCGCCGCTCTCGCTCACCGCGCGGCTCAGCTCGTACATGTCGGTGAGGGTGCGGTGCTGCCGGAAGAACTGCGCGTACGCCCGGTAGACGAGGGCCAGCGCGGCGAGGAGCGCGCCCAGCAGCAGCAGGGACCACCAGGTGGTCGCGATCAGAATGAGCACGATCATGCCGATGACGATGTTGATCATCGCCGCCAGGAGCGCGGACATCGACTGCCGAAGCGCGCCCCGTCCCGCCTGCCAGCCCTGCAACAACGTGTGCACACCGGCGACCGAGGCGATGCTCAGCAGGTTCACCATGCTGGCCGCTAGGAACAGCTTGAGCCAGGTGGCCGGCCCGACACCATGGACTGGCGGTAGCGCCTGAAGCACGAGGACGGCCAGGGACGAGCCCGCGGCCGCCCGGCCCACGTTGAACCAGAACTTCGTCGCGCCGAACCGGTGCCTGAGATGGGTCACGGCCGACGCGACCGTGTAGATCACGACGACGGTGAGCGGTTCGACGAGATAGAACGCGAGGATCAGCGGTATCTCGGTCAGAGTCACGCCGAGGGACTGCCGCCGGACGGTGAAGTTCAGCACCGGCAGCCCGGCACCCACCATGGCCACGAGAAGCGGCAGCGCGAGCGACCATTCGCCGAACGGCTGCGGCGCGACCAGGCCGACCACCGTCGCGCAGACGACGGCGATCAGGGCCAACGGCCCGGTGATCAGCCACGCGTACTCAGTCGAGCGGGGGCCGGTGGGGCCACGACCCGCCATCCCGTGCCCCCTTACCGGCCCGCCGGTTCACATCATCGAGCGGTGGTTGCTCAGCGAGGCGCGGGCATGTTCCAGATGACGTCGGCGGTCTGGAGGTCACCGAGACCCTGGAGGTCGCCGACCAGGACGCCGCTCGCGAGAGCGGCGAGCGCGAAAAGCGATCCAAGCAGCCGGCCGAGCTTTCGACGAGACATGTTTGCTCCTGCGGGGGAAGTGTCACGGGGATGGTGGAGGTTCCACGATCGTGCCACAGAGCAGGTACCCAGAAAAGCGGTGCGTGTACCGCCGGGCCGAGCGTCGGTGACGTTCCGCCGTTCGGCCCAGGGATCCCCCGTCCGACGCCTGATCACGGGGCTGAGCGGCCACCATGCACTTCGCACATTGCGGAATGCGACCTTCCTCGCAATTCGGGGAAGGTCGGAAAGCGGTCTCCTCGCGCCGAGGATGCGGCTCGACCGAACATCGACCACCATACTCGTTCTGCGCCAGCACGCCAGCGCTCTGACGAGGGACCGACAAAGCTCTTGCACGAGTTCGCGCCAGCGACCGCGTTCGTCCCCACGGCGACACGCCGAGGTCGAGGTGCCCCGTGACGCGGCTCGTGCCGAGGGCAGGCTCGTCACCAGGGACCTGGCGGCGGTGAGCCCCACACCTCCGCACGCCAGCTCTCGAACCCGACGAGGTCGTCGGCAGGGTTGCGCATGCACTGCTCGGGACAGCCGCCTGGGGAGAGCTCCGACTACGATCCGGTGAACGCGCCGAAGGGGGTCTGATGGAGACATGGCGTGTCCTGGCGGCGTTCATCATCGGCCCTGTTGTGAGCCTCATAGGCGTCGCCCTGGCCACCAACTATCGCGGCGTGACGGAGTGGCACGTGCGACGGTCGATGGCCACCGCGAGCGTGCTGGGACGAGTTCCGCCATGGCGCTGGCTACCAGACGTCCCGCACGAGGAGCGTCTAGCGCGCTTCATCCTGCTGGAACGGGTGATTGGCGCAGCTTTCGCAGTGCTCGGCGTCATGATCTTGATTGCTGTCGGCTACAGCATCTTGACCGGCCAGCCGATGCAGGCGGCGAAGTAGGCAGCTTCATCTCAGCCGGGCAGCCAGGGCGATGCGGTTTTTCCCGACCCGACCGACTCGACCGACGGGCCGCCCGCCATCTGCCCACGCCCACGCATCCGCGGTTCCTCAGTGGTCGGGCGGCCTCGGCCACACGTCGCGGGCATCGCTGAAGGGCGCTCCCGGCACCGGGTCGACGGGCGACTGGGCGGCACCATTTCGCAGCCGTTGGAGCGCCGGGCGTTTCTCCCGCCTTCGGACCGTCCGTCTCGCTACGCGTAGCCACTCCAACGGTGTGCCCTCGGGCGGAGAAACAGCAGCCCAAGCCAGCAGTACCGTCACTGCGATCACGGCGGCCATGATCGAAATCGGAAGCCACAGGTGGATGCCCACAGCAACCAGGGCAGTGAAGATGTTCACGAGGGCCAGAGTGCGCCGATCGGCAATCAGAAGGAAGTGAGACAAGCGTCAATCGCGCGCGTCGCCGATCTTGTCGCGCTGCCCGACGGCTCCTGCTATCGGAGCATGTCGACTACGCCAGTGTCCGGATCAACCGCCATGCTGAGCTTGAAGTGACCCCGAGCCTCCACCTCACCCTGTGGAACGAAGTCGATGATGAGGCAGCGCTGGCCTCCGTTGAGCCCCCACACCTCATCTTCGTACGGCTCGGAGATCTGCCAGTCGTCGATTCGGAACCTACCTCGGGGCTTGCCTGCGCCCATCCGGCTGATGAACTCAGCCGTAGCCAGTTCCCGAGCCTCATCATGATCCATGTTTCCCAGTATCAGTCGACTCAAGCGAACGCCTCGCCGATCTTGTCGTTCATAGTGTCGTCTCCCCCGTTGATGCAGTTGGCGTAGATGCGGAGCAGGACGGCGACGCCGTGGCCGAGGCGTCGGGCGCCCTCGGTCGGCGGGACGCTGGACACATCCACCCGGCGGCGGATATCTCGGCGACAACGCCGGCTTTGGCAGCGGACCATGTACCGATGCACAGCGAGGATGCCCTCACCCGCCTCCAGGACGCCGCCATCCTCTGGAGCGTCGGATCGAATACGGCGGCCGACGTGATCGCGGCAGCCTGTGACTGCCTCGTTGCAGGCGTAGACAGCCCAACCCTTCGGATCCTGGCAGGCGTCTCGCCGGCCCGAGGCAGCGAGAGTGACGAGTTGCGCCGTTGGCTCGAAGGCGGACTCGTAGAACTCTCCCTGACCTACTACCGGGAGGGAAGCCAAGGAGGTGAAGAGGAAGCCGTCCAGATCATGGCCCGCCAACTGCTCGCACAGACCATCACACCCCGGGACCTCACGTCCTGGGCATCCAGGTTCATCACCTGGGATGGAACTCCCCTGGCGGGGGAACTCATCGGTCTCGACAACACCTACGAATACGTCGAGGCCGTCGTCGACGACGGGCAGGAGTACCCAACCGCGGCGGCTGAGGAGGTCGACGCGGAGGTGATCGCTGAGGCTCGACGCTTGATCGGCGGCACCACCCCCGAGAACGGCTGAACCATGGACGCTCATCCGAGGGCGTCGCCGATCTTGTCGTTCATGGTGTCGTCTCCCCGTCGATGCAGTTGGCGTAGACGCGGAGCAGGACGGCGACGCCGTGGCCCAGGCGCCGGGCAACCTCGGTCGGCGGGACGCCGGCATTCAGCCAGAGCGAGGCCGCCGCATGCCGCAGGTCGTAGGGACGGCGGACGAGCGGCGAGGCGACTTGCGATTCGGTCAGCGCCCGTTCGTGCCCGCTGCGTGCCCGATCAGCCAGTCGACCAGGGGCAACGAGGGTCAGTAACAGACGGAGACGACGAAGGCCTCTGATCCGCGTTTTCGCAGTTCAGAGGCCTTGCCATTGCCTGGTGGCGGGTAGAGGATTCGAACCTCTGTAGCTTTCGCGACGGATTTACAGTCCGCTCCCATTGGCCGCTCGGGCAACCCGCCAGGGCACCCCACCGCGTCGTGACGCGGCAGCGGAAGCAAGGATAGCGGCTCACCCCCGCATCGGCGCAAGCGGGTACCGTCAGTGGGTCGTACCGCTGGTCAGCGGGGGACGAAGGACCACAGACCGCCGGACAGCAGGAGCATGAGCATGGCAGCGAACCCGTCGTTCGACATCGTGAGCAAGGTCGACCGTCAGGAGGTCGACAACGCTCTCCGCCAGACGGAGAAGGAGCTCGCGACGCGGTTCGACTTCCGGGGCACCGGCGCCGAGATCTCCTGGTCGGGCGAGGAGGCGATCAGCCTCCAGGCGGAGACCGAGGAGCGGGTGCGGGCGGCGCTGGATGTCTTCAAGGAGAAGGTGGTCAAGCGGAACATCTCGCTGAAGTCGCTGGACGCGGGCGACCCGCGTTCGTCCGGCAAGATCTTCAAGGTCGACTGCAAGGTGATCCAGGGCATCGACTCGGACAAGGCCAAGGCGATCAGCAAAAAGATCCGCGACGAGGGCCCGAAGGGCGTACAGGCGCAGATCCAGGGCGACCAGCTTCGGGTCACCGGCAAGAAGAGGGACGACCTCCAGGCCGTCATCGCGCTGCTCAAGGGCGAGGACTTCGGCGTCGCCCTCCAGTTCACCAACTACAGGTAGGCAGGCCCGGCCGGCCTGGTCATCGGGCCGGCCACGCCTTCTCACCTGGGCAGACGTCGTCACCAGTGGCCTGTGAGTTCTGCGCTCCGTCTGGACGACCAGGCACGGCGGTCGCCCGGGTCACAGGTGGCTCCGCCACGGATCAGACCGAAACGGTCAAGGCTGTGCACGCCTACCGCACAGTTGCGTGCGACACGGTCAATGTCGACACGGTCCGCCAGTTCACCCGCGAGTGGTTCGCCGACCCCCGCTCCAAGCCTTGTCGAGTAATGCCCTGCTTCTCCGGGCGGTCAGTCGTGTTCGGGGATGCCCGCCACGCGGTGTGACGCGGCATGCATAACCTCAGTCACCAGCCGACGCACGTGACCTCCCCGGGCGCTGTACAACGCGCGTCGGCCGTCGCGCCGCACCGCGACAAGCCCTGCGAGCCGCAGCTTGCCCAGGTGCTGTGACACCGCCGGCCGCGCCACTCCCAGCGCCGCCACCAGCGCCGTCACGTCATGCTCCCCGTCGACCAGCAGCCACATCAACCGCAGCCGCGTGCCGTCCGCGAGCATCCGCAACATCTCGGTTGCTGCCTCAACGTGGCTGTCGACAGGTAGGCGTTGTTGCAGGTTACCGGCACCTGCACCATTGTCGCGTGCATACATGAGCACATATTATCGCCGCCTTCGGGGATACCGGTCCGCGATGCCATAAGCGACGTTGGGAGACGCGGTGAACGGTCACGGTCACGGTCACGGTGACGACCATCCGAGCGGGCACGACCACGACCACGACCACCCGCACGATCACGGGCATCACCACGGGGGCCGGCTCGCCGCCTCGTGGCATCGACTGACCCACGCGCTCGTCCCCCACTCGCACGACTCCCGCGCGAAGATCGACCCGGCGTTGGAGTCCTCCCGTGAGGGCCTACGCGCCCTGTGGATCTCACTCGTCGGCCTAGGGATCACCGCCGTCGCCCAAGCCGTCATCGTCGTGCTGTCCGGCTCAGTCGCCCTGCTCGGCGACACCCTGCACAACGTCGCCGACGCCCTCACCGCCGTACCTCTGGCAATCGCCTTCATACTCGGCCGCCGTGCCGCTACGCGCGCCTACACCTACGGCTACGGCCGCGCCGAAGACATCGCCGGCATCATCATCGTCGCCGTCATCGCCGCGTCCGCCGTCGCCGCCGCCTGGACCGCTGTCGCCCGACTGCTGCACCCGGCCGAGGTGACCCACCTACCCTGGGTGGCCGCCGCCGGCCTCGTCGGCTTCATCGGCAACGAGCTGGTCGCCCGCTACCGCATCCGCGTCGGCCGACGCATCGGCTCCGCCGCCCTGGTCGCCGACGGTCTGCACGCTCGCACCGACGGCTATACCTCCCTCGCCGTACTTCTCGCCGCCACCGGGGCCGCCCTCGGCTGGCGCTGGGCCGACCCGGTCGTTGGCCTGGCCATCGCCGCCGCCATCACGTTCGTCCTCAAGGACGCCGCCCGCGAGGTCTACCGCCGACTCATGGACGCCATCGACCCCGCCCTTGTTGACCAAGCCGAAACCACGCTGCGCGCCGTCGATGGGGTCCGCGACGTCACCACGGTCCGGCTCCGCTGGATCGGCCACCGCCTCCACGCCGAAGCCGAACTCGTCGTGGACACCCACCTCAGCCTCGTCGCCGCCCACGAGATCGCCGCTGACGCCGAACACCAACTCACCCACGCCGTACCCCGACTCACCAGCGCCACTGTCCACACCGATCCGGAATGCCACCCCGGCGCCCACCA
Source organism: Micromonospora peucetia (assembly GCF_900091625.1). Taxonomy (NCBI): domain Bacteria; kingdom Bacillati; phylum Actinomycetota; class Actinomycetes; order Micromonosporales; family Micromonosporaceae; genus Micromonospora; species Micromonospora peucetia. Next base: position 2,819,237 of record NZ_FMIC01000002.1, on the reverse strand, counting down.
CCACACCGACCTGTCCCACCAACGCCGTCAACACCCCAGCGAACTGTCGCCGCACCAGTCAGGTTCGCGGACTTCCTAGCTCTGCGCGGCTCCCAAGCCGCCGGCATTCGCTACGCCGGAGCGACGCTGACCGTCGAAGCCGCCGACACCACCTTCTGCATCCAGGACGACGACCAGGAACTGATGGAGGTGCCCCACACCACCACCAAGAGCGTCGCTAGATTCAAAGTCCGCAAACCCGAACCGCCGCGACAGGCAACAGACAGGGGTTCCGTCATGAACAGGGTCGTCCAACAGGTCCTGCTCCATCGGACGCCCGAACGGTGGCGGATCTCGGTCTGGGAAACACCAGAAGCCATCGGATGCGGCGACCTACCCGACACACCACCAGACGCACCCATCGAGACCGCCCAACAAGACCTCCTCGACCACCTCCGCAGGCACTGGAACTACACAGGCCAACTGACCTGGCACGAGGAGAGACCCGGCTGGTGGGTTACCACGCCCATCACCAACTGAACCGAAGATCGTCTAGCCGGACGTGTCCACCCAGCATCTGACACCGATCCGTAATCCATCAAGTGAAGCCCGACATTGCCGGCAGCCGGCGGTGTCCTGTCACGGAAGATGCTTGACACTCGCGTCTCACCAGATGCTTCGCGCTGGTGGCGACGCCTGTGTCGGGTGGCACCGTTGTGAAGATGAGGCAAGATCGCAAGTATTGCCGGTGTCATGGGCATGGCATTCCGAGGGGGCGCAGTACGGTGACGACGAACGAACCCATCGTCTTCGATCAGGTGCAAATCGGGCGAGGGCTGCTCCCGTTGGCCCAACACGGTTACGTGGTTGTCGAGCAAGGCGTGCTCCGCCTGCTGGGAAGCAACCGGCAACTGATTGACCACGCGCCGCTGGCCGCCATCACGGTTGCGCCGGTCCGCTTCACGAGGGGCCAAGCCGTCGCGCTGACCATCAACGGCACAAAGTACAACGTCTCGCCCGGTTGGGGTGCCCACGTGGGCAGCCTGATCCTGCCCGGCGACACCAGACAGGTAAAGACGGCGGCGGCGTACCTGGTGCGGCTAGTCGAGGCCGCCCGCCGGCAGGGGGCGCCATCGCCGGGCTGGTGACCTGAACCGGCGGCCCGCCTTCACCCGCGCCACCCGGCCGGACTACTTCGGCTGGCTGGAACACGTCCGAGCCGCCGCCGGCTGCACCCGCCCCGTCCGCCCCTCGCCGGCCAACTCCTCACCGTCGAGCAGAACACCGGCCGGGTTCTCGATCAGCGGTATACCGACGCCATGCCCGACGCCGCCGTCTACACCGCCTGCGGCCACAGTCTGCCCGTCCTGCGCCCACACCTACCAACGCGACGCCTACCAGCTCCCGCGTGCCGGCCTCGTCGGCGGCAAGGGCGTCCCCGAAACCGTCGCCTCACATCCAGCCGTGTTCGCCACCTTCACCGCCCCATCCTTCGGACCGGTCCACGTCCGCGTCGTCCGCAAGCGCACCTGCGGCAACCGGAAGCGCTGCGACTGCCGCCGGGCCGGTCCGACACCGACACCGACACCGACACCAGCACGGGATAACGGGTCAGCGGGAGAAGACGAGCAGTAGGACCACCGTCAGGATCGCGCTGATCAGCCGGGAGCCCAGGCAGCCCAGCCGGTTGGAGAAGAAGACGAACCTGACCGGGTGGTATCCCGCCAGCGGGACGTCACGCCGGCAGCAACTCTTCGGCGCGTACCGCTGTGGCCTCCGCGCGGGCGATGGGCCCGGCGGGCAGGGCGGCGACCCCGGCCCCGACGGCGACCGCGGCGCCGGCGAAGACGAACGCCCAGGGCACCCCGCCGCCGTGGTCGACGATCAGGCCGGCCACCGCGCCGCCGGCGGCGCTGGCCCCGACCGACATGGTCACCACCCAGGTGTACGCCTCGTTCAGCATGCTGGTCGGGGAGATCCGGCCGACCAGGGTGTTCTCCAGGGTGAGCGCGGGCGCGATGGTGGCGCCGCCGATCACCAGGGCGGTGCCCAGCGCCAGCGGAGTGGGCATCACCGCGAAGACGGCGAAGCTGGCGGCCACCGTGCCGAGCAGCAGCGAGAACTGTCGGGTCATGTTCCGGGCCGGCTTTCGGACACCGAACCAGAACCCGCCCACGGCGCTGCCGATGCCCCAGACGGCCAGCAGCACGCCGGCGAGGCTGTCGGGGTCGTCGGAGGTGTAGGCGGTCGCGAAGGCGGGCACGGTCACGCCGGCCGCACCGAAGGCGATGCCGATGCTGGCCACGCAGAGCAGCAGCGCCGGGAAGCCGGGTACGCGTAGCGGGCCGAGCCCTCGGGTCTGGTGCCCGGTCGGGTGCGGCTGCCAGCCGCGCATCACCCGGCCGAAGGCCACCGCCAGGGTGCCGAACAGGGTCACCACGGCCGCACCGACCAGGGCGGCCCCGGCGTCGGCGAACAGGATGAAGCCGGCGACCAGCAGTGGACCGAGCACGAAGACGATCTCGAAGAGCGTGGTCTCGGCGGCGAGAGCGGTGTTGCGCAGGTGCCACCGGCCGGACGCCACGGAGGTGAGGTCGTTCCAGGCGCCCCGGATGGCGGCGGTGAGCGGCGGGTAGGTGGCCCCGGCAACTCCGGAGGCGACGAAGATCATCGTGAGGCTGCCGGCGTCGGAGCGGGCGGACCAGAGCAGGCCGAGCAGGGCGAACGGGTGGGCGATGGCGGTGCCGACGAGCACCGGGGTGGGGCCGATCCGGTCGGCGATCCGGCCGGCCACGGGGCTGAGCGCGGCGCCGGAGAGGGCGTAGATGCCGCCGGCGACGGCCGCCAGCGAGTAACGGCCGGTGACCTGCTCGACGACCAGCAGCAGCGCCAGCGGCGTCATGCCGATCCCGAGCCGGCCGACGATGCCGGTGAGCAGCAGCATCGGCGCTCCGGGGATCCGCCAGACGCCCAGGTACTGGCGCAGTCCGGCCACGGTCGACCTCCAGGGATGTAACGGGTGGGGAACCTTGCGACCCTAACGCCGTGCGGCGGGTGAAGGAACGGTTATCGCGCTCACACGGCGTTCCGCCCGTGCCCGGTGGACCGGGCACGGGCGGAACGTGGTCGGGGTCTCAGCGCTGGAACTGCACGGGGCCGCTGTTCGCGGCCATCCGCTCCAGTCGGGCGACCCGCTCCTCCATCTTGGGGTGGGTGGAGAAGAGCGCGGCCACACCGCCGCCCTTGAACGGATTGGCGATCATCAGGTGGGCGGTGCTGGTGAGCTGTCCCTGGGCCGGCAGCGGCCGGCGCTGGGCACCCATGTGGATCTTCCGCAGGGCACTGGCCAGGGCCAGCGGGTCCCCGGTGAGCTTGGCGCCGGAGGCGTCCGCCTGGAACTCCCGGCTACGGCTGATCGCCAGCTGGATGATGGTGGCCGCGATCGGGCCGAGGATGAGGGTGAGCAGCAGCACGGCCGGGTTCGGGCGGTCCTCGTCGTCGCCCCCGCCCAGCGGGATGAACCAGGCGATGTTCGCCAGCATGGTGATGATGCCGGCCAGACCGGCCGCCACGCTGGAGATGAGGATGTCCCGGTTGTAGACGTGCGACAGCTCGTGACCGATCACGCCCCGCAACTCGCGGTAGTCGAGGATCTCGGTGATCCCCTGGGTGACGCAGACGGCCGCGTTCTGCGGGTTCCGCCCGGTGGCGAACGCGTTGGGCTGTGACGTCGGGCTCACGTAGAGACGAGGCATCGGCTGCCCGGCCTCGGTGGCCAGCTCGCGAACCATCCGGTACAACTCGGGGAACTGTGCCTCGCTGACCGGTTGCGCCCGCATCGAGCGCAGCGCGAGCTTGTCGGAGTAGAAATAGGTGACGCCGTTCATCACCAGCGAGATGACGACGGCGATGACCAGGCCGCCACTGCCGCCGAACCAGTAGCCCACCGCCAGGATCAGCGAGGTGAGCAGGCCGAGCAGCGCGGCGGTCTTCAGACGGTTGTGGTGCACGATCACTCCTTCGGTGCAGCACGGATACACGCGGGCTCCGCTGACCGGTCCAACAACCCGGTACCCGCCAACCATCCGCCTCATGGCTGAGAGTTGCCTGAGATGTCCGTAGTGCCCGTTAGGAGTGTCACCCCGGAAACCGGGAAACCCTGAAGACGGCGGCCTAGCGGCGCACCGGGAAGCTGTGAGGACGGCGGCCTAGCGGGCCGCGACGTCGAGCACGAGCTGCGGGGCGAGGCCCAGCACCAGCGCCACCGCCGTCGCCACGGCCAGCACCACGCCGACCGTCCGGGCCCGCACGGGGACCACGGCCACGGTGCCGCCGGCCCCGACGCCCGGCACGGAGTCCCCGCCCGCCCCCTCGGCCAGGCCCCCGGTCGACATGTCGGCCGGCGCGGCCCACAGCGTGACGGTGAGGCGCAAGTAGTAGGCGAGACCGATCACCGCGTTCACGGCCACCACCACGGCCAGCCAGCCGGCGCCCCCGTCCAGCAGCGAACGGACCACGGTCACCTTGGCGAAGAGACCGGCCAGGCCCGGCGGCAGGCCGGCGAGCCCGACCAGCGCCAGCCCGAGCGCCGCCGCTCGCCACGGGTGCCGCCGGGCCGCCCCGCGCAGGTCGTCGATCGTGCCGCCGTCCGCGCCCGCCGGGCGCAGCGCCACCAGGGCCGCGAAGGCCGCCAGCTCCAACACCACGAAGAAGACGGCGTACGCGACGGCGGCCGCGTACGCGGCGGTGCGGGCGTCTGCGGTGCGTCCGGCGGCCAGCGCCAGCGCACCGAGCGGGGCGAGGATGTAGCCGGCCTGGGCCACCGAGGACCAGGCGAGCAGCCGGACCGTACGCCGCTGGCGCAGCGCCACCAGGTTGCCGACGGTCATCGTCAGCACGGCGAGCAGGGCGAGCACCGGGCCGGTCACGTCGGCCGGCAGCGCGTGCTGCACGACGGCGAGCAGGGCCACCACCCCGCCCAGCTTGGAGGCGGTCGACAGGTACGCCGCCACCGGCAGCGGCGCTCCGTCGTACGTGGCCGGCGCCCAGGCGTGGAACGGCACCGCCGCCACCTTGAACGCCAGCCCCAGCACCACCAGCGCCACGGCGGCGGTGGTGAGCGGCAGGTCCAGCAGATCCGGCCGGTCGGCGAGGATCGCGCCGATCCGACCCAGGTGCAGCCCGCCGGTGGCCGCGTAGAGCAGCGCCGCCCCGAGCAGCGTCAGCGTGGTGGCGACCACGCTGACCACGAAGAACGTGACGGCCGCCTCGGCGCTGGCCAGGCTGCCCCGGCGCAGCCCGACGAGGACGTAGAGCGGCAGGGTCAGCGTCTCCAACGCCACGATCAGGGTGATCAGGTCGCCGGCCGCGCCGAGCACCACCCCGCCCGTCATCGAGCAGGCGAGCAGGAAGCAGTACTCCCCCGTCGGTGACTGCCCCGCCCGCAGCAGCGGGCCGGACAACGCGAGCACGCCGAGGGTGAGCAGGGCGACGACGACGGCGACCAGGGCGGCCCGGCCACCGAAGACGTACGAGCAGTCGGGGCCGACGCAGAACGTCCGCCGTTCGTCCCCGGCGCCGACCAGGGCCGCGCCGAGCGCCGTGCCCGTCGCGCCGACGGCGGCCACCGCCAGCGTGAACCGGGCACGGGCCACCAGCAGGTCGGCCAGCAGCACCAGCACGGCCGTGCCGGCGGCCAGGTACGCCGGGAGCAGCGCCACGTTGTCGACGCTCTGCACCACGCTCATGCCGGCACTCCGCTTCGCTGCGCGCCGTAAGGTCCGTACCGCCGGCCCGGCTCACTCACCGCAGCACCTCCACCAGTGCGTCGACGGGGGCCTCGGCGACGCCGAGCACCAGGGTCGGGGCCAGCCCGACCGCGAGGGCGAGCAGCACCAGCGGCGCCCACGCGACCAGCTCCACGCCGGCCAGGCCGGGGGTGAGTCGCCCGACCGCCGGGCTGGGCCGCCCGTGCGTGACCCTGCGCAGCAGCCGCAGGAGGTACGCCGCGGTGAGCGCCCCGCCGATCGCGGCCAACACGCCCAGGGTGGTCCAGAGCGCTCCGCCGACCTCGACGGCGGCGACCACGGCGAACGCCTCACCCCAGAAGCCGGCCAGCCCGGGCAGGCCGAGCGAGGCGACGGCGGCGAAGCCGAGCAGCCCGGCGAGGCGGGGAGCGGTCTCCCGCAGCCCGGACAGCTCGTCCAGCGACCCGGTGTGCGTACGGTCCTTGATCGCGCCGGCGAGGAAGAAGAGCAGGCCGGTGATCACCCCGTGCGCGACGTTGCCGATCAGGGCCGCCTGGATGCCGGTGGCGGTGAGCGTGGCGACCCCGAGCAGCACGAAGCCCATGTGCCCGACGCTGGAGTACGCGATCAGCCGCTTCAGGTCGCGCTGCGCCAGACAGACCAGCGACCCGACCAGGATCGCCGCCACGGCCAGCACGCCGAGCACCGGGGCGGCCCAGCGGGCGCCCTCCGGGGCCACCCCGACCGCGATCCGGATCAGCCCGTACGTGCCCATCTTGAGCAGCACCCCGGCGAGGACCACGCTGCCGACGGTGGGCGCCTGGGTGTGCGCGTCGGGCAGCCAGGAGTGCAGCGGCCAGAGCGGGCTCTTCACGGCGAAGGCCAACGCGAGCAACGTGAACGCCGCGAGCTGGGTGCCCCGGGACAGTCCCGTCCCGCCGGTGAGCGCCACCACGTCGGCCGTCCCGGCGGCGGCCACCACCACGTAGACGCCGACCAGCAGCAGCACCGAGCCGAGCAACGTGTAGAGGGCGAACTTGCGGGCCGCCCGCCGCCGGTCCGCGCCGCCCCAGCCGGCGATGATCGCGTACATCGGGAGCAGGACGACCTCGAAGAAGACGAAGAAGAGCACAAGGTCGAGGGCGAGGAAGGTGCCGAGGATGCCGACCTCGACGACCAGCAGCAGGGCCACCAGCGCGCGCCCGCTGCCGCCGTCGGGCACCTTCCACATCGTGTAGCCGCAGCAGAGCAGGGTGAGCAGGGCGGTCAGCACGACCAGCGGCCAGGAGATGCCGTCCACCCCGAGGTGGAAGCGCAGGTCGAGACCGGGCACCCAGGGCAGGTCGAGCCGGTGCCACGGTCGTACCGCCGGTGTGCCGGCCGTGTAGGTGGACCAGGACCGGTCGCCGAGGAAGAGCAGCGCGGCGGCCACCAGGGTCAGCGCGGCGACGACCGTGCCGACCGCCCGGGCCGTCCGGTCCCGGGGCGTCGCCGCCACCACCAGCGCGCCGAGCGCCGGCAACGCCAGCACCGCCACCAGCAGAAACTCCCCGAACCTCACGGCGTCACCTCGGTTCGCGACTGCGGGGCTCGCAAACCCGGCTCACTCCTCGCGCTCACGGCGTCACCTCGGTTCGCGACTGCGGGGCTCGCAAACCCGGCTCACTCCTCGCGCTCACGGTGCCCCTCCGATCAGCACGGCGGCCAGGCCGATCAGCAGCGCCCCGGCCAGCACGCCGACGGCCGCGCGCGGCAGCGCCGCGCGGTGCAGCGCCGCCAGGCCGCCGCCGAGGCCGAGCGCGGCCCGGCCGCTGCCCTCGACCGCACCGTCCACCACCACCTCGTCGGCGGTACGCGCCACCCGGGCCAACGCCACCGTGGGGCGTACGACCAGGGCACGCTGGACGTCGTCGAGCCGGAACCCGGCGGCGAAGACCGGCCGTAGCGGACCCAGCGCGGTCGCCGGGTCGGCGGCCGGATCCCGCCGCCAGCGGAGCCAGGCCAGCCCCGCCCCGACGGCCAGCAGCGCCAGCGGCAGCAGCAGTTCCGGACCGACGTGGATCAGGACGTGCTCGCCAGCCGGCGCTCCCGCGGTGGGCGTGAGCAGCAGCCGGCGGGCGAAGGCCCAGTCGAAGCCGGCCAGACCGAGCAGCGCGGCCGGCACGGCGAGCAGCAGCACCGGCCAGCGCATCACGGCAGGCGGGTCGTGCGGGTGGGCCAGCGGCATCCGCGGCTCGCCGAAGAAGGTACGCAGCAGCAGCCGGGTGGCGTACCAGGCGGTGACCGCGACGCCGACCAGCCCGGCCAGCCAGACCAGCCAGCCGACCCAGGCCGGGGCCGGACCGGTGCCGTGCAGCGCGGCGTCCCCGGCGACGGTGAGCACGCCGTCCTTGCTCCAGAAGCCCGACAGCGGTGGCACCCCCGCCAGGGCCCCCAGGCCGACGACCGTGCACCAGAAGGTGACCGGCATGCCCCGGCGCAGCCCACCCATCCTGGACATCAGCGTGGTGCCGACCGCGTGGATCACCGCGCCGGCCGCCAGGAAGAGCAGCGCTTTGAAGGCGGCGTGGGTGAGCAGGTGGAACAGCGCGGCCGGCGGCGAGCCGACCGCGAGCGCGCCGGTCATGTAGCCGATCTGGGAGACCGTCGACCAGGCCAGCACGCGCTTGAGGTCGTCCTGGGCGGTGGCGGCGAACGCGCCGAGCAGCAGGGTGACCGAGGCCATCACGCCGAGCACGGCCAGTGCCACCGGGGTCGCCTCGAACAGCGGGTAGAGCCGGGTCACCGCGTACACGCCGGCGGCGACCATCGTGGCGGCGTGGATCAGGGCCGAGATCGGCGTCGGGCCGGCCATCGCGTCCGGCAGCCAGGTGTGCAGCGGGAACTGGGCGCTCTTGCCGGCCACCCCGGCGAGCAGCAGCAGGCAGGCGGCGGTCAGCGTGCCGGTGGCGTGGTCGTGGGCGAGCACGTCGGCGATCCGGAAGCTGCCGGCCGAGACACCGAGCAGCGCGATGCCGAGCAGGAAGCCGACGTCGCCGACCCGGGTCACCAGGAACGCCTTCGTCGCGGCGGCCGGCGCCTCCGGCAGCCGGCGGTCGTGGGCGATGAGCAGGTAGGAGCAGATGCCCATCACCTCCCAGCCGACCAGCAGCAGGATCAGGTCACCGGCGACCACCACCAGCAGCATGGCGGCGGTGAAGAGGCTGATCTGGGCCGCGTACGGCGGGTAGCGATGGTCGGTGTCGACGTCGTCGTGCGGGCCCCGGCGCAGGTAGCCGACCGAGTAGACCTGAACGGCCAGGGCCACCGCGGCCACCGCGACGGCGACCAGCGCGGCGGCGGAGTCCAGCCGCACCCCGAGGCTCACGGTGAGCCCGCCCAGGTCCACCCAGGTGGTGGACGCCTCGGCGGGCCGGTCGAGGGTGACCAGCAGGGCGACCGCGAGCGCCAGCGCGCCGGCCGCCCCGGCCACGCCGAGCGTGATCGCCGCCCGCCGGGCCCGGCCTTCACCGGGCCGGGCCCCGTCGGCGTAGCGCGGGGCCGGCGGCAGCAGCAGGCCGAGCAGACCCGCCACCAGCGGTACGGCCGGCAGCAGCGCGCCGAGCAGGGTGGTTGTGCTCACCGCTCCCCCTCCGGGCGGTCGGCGGACCCGGGCCGGGCGTCGTTACCGGGCCGGGCGTCGGCCCGGGAAGCGACTCCGGCCACGGCCGGCTCTGCCGGGCGCTCGGTCGGCGAGGGCTCGGTCAGCGGGACCTCGTCGACGGCGACGGTGGCCCGCAGCCGGTAGAGCTGAAGCACGATCGCCAGGCCCACCCCGATCTCGGCGGCGGCCAGCACGATCACGAAGAGCGCGAAGACCTGCCCGCCGTGCGGCAGTTGCGCGCGCACGGTGGTGTCGGCGGTGACCAGGATCAGGTTGACCGCGTTGAGCATCAACTCGACGGCCATCAGCACCAGCACCGCGTTGCGCCGGCGTAGTACGCCGTAGACGCCGAGGCCGAACAGCAGGGCGGCGGTGACGTACGGGATGACGGGCCTCACCGCGACCGCCCGCCGTCGTCGCCCGGTCCGCCCCCGGCGACCGCCGTGCCGGACCGGTCAGTGCGGGGCCCGTCTGGGTGGGGCCCGTCGGTCTTCGGCCGGCCGATGTCGGGGCGGGAGAGCACGATGGCACCGACCAGGGCGGACAGCAGCAGCACCGAGAGCACCTCGAAGGGCAGCACCCAGCTGCGGAAGATCTGGTCGCCGAGGCGTTCCGCGGTGCCCGCGTCGGGCAACTCCACGGCCGTCCAGCGGTACGCGTCGACCAGCAGGGCGGCCAGCCCGAGCCCGGTGCCGGCGCCGATCAGCGCCGCGGCCCAGCCGGGCCGGTCCAGGTCGTCGGAGGCGCCGATCGGGGCACGGGTGAGCATCACCGCGAACAACAGCAGCACCACCACCGCGCCGACGTAGATCAGCACCTGCACCCAGGCCACCAGCTCGGCCGTGAGCACCAGGTACATCCCGGCCAGCGCGCCGAGGCAGACCACCAGGTAGAGGCCGGCCCGGACCAGGTGCCGGGTCGCCACCACCAGCACCCCCGAACCGACCGCCACCGAGCCGAGGGCCAGCAGCAACACGTCCGCAGCGGTCATGCGCCGGCCTCAGGCTCGGGGCGTACGGGCGGGGCGGCGGGACGGGCGGCGGGCGCGGCCGGGACCGCGGCCTTGCGCGCGGCGGCGGTCTCCTCCTTCGCCGGCTCACCGTGCGGGTCGTGCGCGGGCGGCGGCGGTACGGTGCCCATCCACTGCCCGAGGTGGTCCTTGTCGTGCAGCAGGTCCTTGAGGTCGTACTCGGCGTACTCGAACTCCGGCGACCAGTGCAGCGCGTCGAAGGGGCAGACCTCCACACAGATGCCGCAGTACATGCAGAGCGAGAAGTCGATGTCGAACTTGTCGAGCACGTTGCGCTGGCGGGGGCGGGCGGCGCCGGGCACCGTCACCTCCTCCTTGTGCGAGTCGATGTAGATGCACCAGTCCGGACACTCCCGGGCGCACAGCATGCAGACCGTGCAGTTCTCCTCCAGCAGCGCGATCACTCCGCGCGAGCGCGGCGGCAACTCGGGGGCGACGTCCGGGTACTGCTGGGTGGTCGAGCGGCGGGTCATCGTCTTCAACGTGACCGCGAGCCCCTTGACCAGGCCCGCGCCCGGCAGGCCACGGTCTGCGCCGGCGCCGCCCGGCTCACTGCGCTCGCTGCGGTCGGTCATGCCGACCATCCTGCCCTGTAGCCCCGGCGCGCGCGACCACCACCCGGGGGTCGGCGACGGTAGAACGACGCACCGGAGAGGGCTCGCCATGACCGCCGCGCCGCACGACGACTATCCGCGGCCGGGCGAGTGGACGGCCGACCGCTCAGCAGGATCACCCTCCGGTCCCGCTGATCCCACCCGCCGCGGGTGGGAGCATCTCGACGCCGAGCTGCTGGAGAAGCTGGAACAACTCGTTGCAGCTCCACACGTCGACGATCCGGCCCGCGTCGTCGAAGCGCAGGAAACTCGCCCCCGAATAGCTGACCACCTGCCCGGTCGGCGGCACCGGCCCGAACGGCCCGGCGTGGGTGCCGGCGGCCCGCCAGTGCACCGCGACCCGATCCCCGGCGGCCACCACGTCCACGATCTTGTAACGCAGGTCGGGGAAGGCGGCGCGGCGTTCGCGGTGCCACGCCAGCGTCGCCTCCGGGCCCTCGCCGCCCAGCCCCGGGCACTCCGGCCCGACCAGCTCGTACGCGGACTCCTCCCGCCGGGCGTTCCACACGTCGGCGATGAAGCGCCGGGCCGCCGCCTCCACATCGATCATCGCGGCAGCCTAACCGCCGGCCGGGCCGCCCTGCCCGATCCCGGCCCGCCGCTGCCGTAGGGGCTCCGACGGGCGACGGAGGTCGGCGCTCGGCGCGCTCGACGCCGGCGGAGCCGCCATGATGGGACGAGCGACGGGTGACGAGCGACGGCGGAGGGGCGGGTATGGACGGCACGACCGAGGGCGGCACGACAGGCGGCACGGCGGACGGGGGCACGATCAGCGGTGCGGCGGCCAGCGGCGACGAGGTGCTGATGCGGACCGGCGGCAGGTACGTCGAACCGGGCGGCGAGTTCACCCGGGACCAGCGCTACATCGCCACCCGGATCACCGCAGACGCCCGCGACGGCTGGCCGGTCGAGCCCGGCCGGTACCGGCTGGCGGTCAGCCGCGCCTGCCCCTGGGCGAATCGGCTGATCATCGTCCGGCGGCTGCTCGGGCTGGAGGACGCGATCTCGATGGCGGTGGCCGGCCCGACCCACGACAAGCGGAGTTGGACGTTCGACCTCGACCCGGACGGGCGCGACCCGGTGCTCGGCATCGAGCGGCTGGCCGAGGCGTACTTCGCCCGGTTCCCCGGCTACGAACGGGGCATCACCGTGCCGGCGATCGTGGACGTGCCGACCGGGCAGGTGGTGACCAACGACTTCGGACGGATGAGCCTCGACCTGTCCACCGAGTGGACGGCGTACCACCGTGAGGGCGCGCCCGACCTCTACCCGGAACGGCTACGCGACGAGATCGACGAGGTGAGCGAGGTGCTGTTCCGGGACGTCAACAACGGCGTCTACCGGTGCGGCTTCGCCGGCGACCAGGCTGCGTACGAGAAGGCGTACCACCGGCTGTTCGACCGGTTGGACTGGCTCAGCGAGCGGCTGGCCGGGCAGCGCTACCTGGTCGGGGACACCGTCACCGAGGCGGACGTACGGCTGTTCACCACACTGGTCCGCTTCGACCCGGTCTACCACGGCCACTTCAAGTGCAACCGCAGCAAGCTGACCGAGATGCCGGTGCTCTGGGCGTACGCCCGGGACCTGTTCCAGACGCCGGGCTTCGGTGACACGGTCGACTTCGACCACATCAAGCGGCACTACTACGAGGTGCACCGCGACATCAACCCGACCGGGGTGGTCCCGCTCGGCCCCGACCTGGCGAACTGGCTCACCCCGCACGGCCGGGAGACCCTCGGCGGCCACCCCTTCGGCGACGGCACCCCGCCCCCGCCACCCCCACCCACCGAACGCGTCGCCCCCACCCACACCCCACTCCCCTGACACCCCGCCCCGCGCACCCCGCACCCCGCACCCACACCCCGCACCCCGCACCCCCGCGATCTTGCACTTTGCGCCCACCAGATGCGTGCTTCGTTCCGATATGCCGGGGCCGAAAGTGCAAGATCGACGGGGTGAGGGACGGGAGGGCAAGGGGACGGGAGGGCGAGGGACGGGGAGGGAGGGGGGTTCAGAGGGCTACGCGGACGGCGGCGGTGAGGACCAGTTGGGCCAGGGAGACGGGGACCAGGACCAGCCAGCAGAGGCGCTGGAGCTGGTCCTCGCGCAGGCGGGGGTAGGACACCCGGATCCAGATGATCAGAAACGAGACGGCGAAGACCTTCAGCAGGGTCCACAGCCAGCCCAGCTGCGCGTCGGCGAACGGGCCCTGCCAGCCGCCGAGGAAGAGCACGGTGGTGAGCGCGGCGATCACCACGATGCCGACGTACTCGGCGAGCAGGAAGAACGCGAACCGTAGGCCCGTGTACTCCGTCATGTAGCCGAAGACCAGCTCCGAGTCGGCGACCGGCATGTCGAACGGCGGGCGGCGGATCTCGGCGAGCCCGGCGAGGAAGAAGACGACCATGGCGGGGGCCTGCCAGAGCAGCCACCACGGCTGCCACGCCTCGACGATGCCGGAGAGGCTGAGTGTGCCGGCTGCCATCGCCACCGATGCGGCGGCCAGCACCAGCGGCAGCTCGTATCCGAGCAGTTGGGCCGCCCCGCGTAGGCCACCGAGGAGGCTGTACTTGTTGGCCGACGCCCACGCCGACATCAGCACCGCCACGACGCCCACGCCCATCACCGCCAGCACGAAGAACAGGCCGATGTCGAGCGGCTGCCCGACCAGGTCGTCCGGGCCGAGCGGGATCACCAGCAGGACCAGCAGGTAGGGCACGAGGGCGACCGCCGGGGCGAGCCGGAACACCGTCCGGTCCGCCTCCCGGGGCGTGATGTCCTCCTTCTGCACGAACTTCACGCCGTCGGCGACCAGTTGGGCCCAGCCGTGGAAGCCGCCCGCGTACATCGGGCCGAGCCGGCCCTGCATGTGCGCCATCACCTTGTGCTCTGCCTGCCCGACCAGCAGCGGCAGGGTGAGGAAGGCGACCAGCACGCCACCCACCCGGATGACCAGCTCCAACCACAGTGGCATCAGGGCGTACCTCCGTCGTCGCCGGCGCGGTCGTCGGGTGCCGGCCGGTCGGCGGCCGATCCGCGCGGCGCCGGGCCCGTGCCGTCGGCCGGCGAGTCGGCCGGCGACGGAGGGGCCGATGCCGGGCCGGCGGGCGGCGGGGCGGCGGGCGGAGGGCCGTCGGCGGTGGCGGCCGGCGAGTCGGCGGGCGGCGAAGGGGCCAGCGCCGGGCCGTCGGCCGGCGGGCCGGCAGGCGGCGGGCCGTCGGCGGTGGCGGCGGACTCGGCGGTACGGGATGGACGGGCCCCCGGGGCCGACCGGGCGGGCCGCTCCCGGGCCGGGCGGGCCGGGGTGCCGCCGCGCGGCCCCTCGCCGACCCCACCCGCGCCGGCCGGCGTCGGCGTCGTCCCCCACTCCCCCGGTGCGGGCACGCCCGGCGGGCGGATCGGCCGGCGCCCGCCCCCGGCCTCGGACTCGCCCGGTTCCTTGGCGCCCGGCCAGGGCTTGGCCACCCGGGAGGCGAGCACGAACTCCTTGCGCAGCGGGTGGCCCTCGAACTCGGGCGGCAGCAGCAGCGGCGCCAGCCCGCCGTGGCCGGGAAAGTCGATGCCGAACATCTCGTGCGTCTCCCGCTCGTGCCACGCGGCGCCCGGGTAGACGTCGACCACCGAGGCGACCGCCGGGGCTTCCCGGGGCACCCGGGTGCGCAGCAGGAGCCCGTGCCGGCGGGTGGTGGACCAGAGGTGCGCCACGATGTCGAAGCCACCGGCGAGCTCGTCGACGGCGGAGAGCCAGTCGAAGTAGTCGCAGGCCAGCTCGATGTCGTCGCGGGCGGCGCGGAGCGCGTCCGGCCAGTTCGCCGGCGGTACGTCGACGGTGGCGCGGGCGTGCGCCTGGCCGCCGGAGACCGACGGGGTCACCTCGGCGGGCGCGAGCAGCGCGACCATCCGCTGGCCGACCTCTTCCGGAGTCATGCCGCTGATCCTAGGGCCTGCCCCGGACCCCCCGCCGAAAGCGAACACCACCCCGCCCCTGGCCGGTCGATCACGCAGTTGTGGAGCCCGGGCCCCACCACGACCGCATGATCGGCGGGAGGCTGGCAGGGATGGGCCCGATCCGGGGGATCTAGTCGGTTTTGTCAGGGCTGGGGTGGGTCAGGGGGAAGGATGGGGGAGTGCGCGCTGTGACTGTCACCCCGGGTGTCGCCGACTCCCTGCGGCTGGTCGAGGACCATCCGGAGCCGCCGCCCGAGGAGGGCCCGATCCTGGTCGAGGCCCTGGCGGTGGGGATCTGCGGCACCGACCACGAGATCATTGCCGGCGGGTACGGCGAGGCGCCGCCCGGCGCGGACCTGCTGGTGCTGGGGCACGAGTCGCTGGGCCGGGTGTTGGAGGACCCGTCGGGCACCCTGCAACCCGGCGACCTGGTGGCGGGCGTCGTCCGGCATCCGGACCCGGTGCCCTGCCCGAACTGCGCGGTCGGCGAGTGGGACATGTGCCGCAACGGCCGGTTCACCGAGCACGGCATCAAGGCCCTGCCCGGCTTCGCCCGGGACCGCTGGCGGCTGCACCCCCGGTTCGCGGTGGGGCTGGACCAGGCCCTCGCCCCGGTCGGCATGCTGCTCGAACCGACCAGCGTGGTGGCGAAGGCGTGGGAGCACATCGAGCGCATCGGCGCCCGTGCCGAGTGGCAGCCGCAGACCGTGCTGGTCACCGGGGCCGGGCCGATCGGCCTGCTGGCCGCGCTGCTCGCCACGCAGCGCGGACTCGCCGTGCACGTGCTGGACCGCAACACCACCGGACCGAAGCCGGAGCTGGTCCGGGCGCTCGGGGCGACCTACCACACCGTGCCGGTCAGCGAGCTGGACCTGGAACCGGACGTGGTGCTGGAGTGCACCGGGGCGCCGGTCGTCGTCCTCGACGTGATGTACAAGGCCGCGCCGACCGGCATCGTCTGTCTGACCGGCGTCTCCAGCGGCGGGCGGACCATCGACCTCGACGCCGGCGCGCTCAACCGCTCCCTCGTGCTGGAGAACAACGTGGTCTTCGGCTCGGTGAACGCCAACCGCCGGCACTGGGATCTCGCCGCGGCGGCGCTGGCCCGCGCCGACCGGGGGTGGCTCGACTCGCTGATCACCCGCCGGGTGCCGGTGGGGGCGTACGCCAGGGCGTACGCCCCCGAGCCGGACGACATCAAGGTGGTGCTGGAGTTCGACTCCTGACGCCGCTCAGATGCCGGGCAGCCGGCCGTTGCGGAACAGGTCGACGAAGAGCTGGTGGTCCTGCCGGGCCCGGACGCCGTACGCGTGGGCGAAGTCGACCAGGTGCGCCACGAAGCCCGCCTCGTCAGCGTCCACCGCCGCCACGATCGCCTCCTCGGTGGAGTAGTCCACCAGGTCGTGGCTGGACTCGTCGTCGGCCACCGAGTGCATCCGGGCGACCGCCCGGCCCAGGTCGGCCAGCACCCCGGCCAACTCCTCGGGCTCGTTCACGTCGGCCCAGTCGAGGTCGGCCGCGTACGGGGAGACCTCGGCGACGAGCTGGCCGGCGCCGTCCAGCTCGGTGAAGCCCAGCCACGGGTCGGCGTGCGCCTGGAGTGCCCGCTGCGACTCGGCGGTGCGGTGTCCCTGGTGCTGGAAGTAGCCCGCGATCGACTCGTCGGCGATGTGCCGGGCCACCGCCGGCACCTGGGCCTGCTTCATGTAGATGACGACGTCGTTCTCCAGCGCCTGGGTGTGCCCCTCCAGCAGCAGGTTGTACGACGGCAGCCCGGCCGAGCCGATGCCCACCCCCTTGCGCAGCACCACGTCCTTGACGTGCGTGGCCACCGGACGCACCTGGGCGCCGGAGACCGGCAGCGTGCCGAGGTACTCCTCGAACGCGGCGCACACCCGCTGCCGGGTCTCGGCGTCGACCTCGAAGACGCCGTCGCCCAGCGAGAACCGGCGCTCGTAGTTGTCGATGGTGGTCTGTAGGGCGAGCAGGTCGACCCGGGTGTTGAGCCGCGCCTGCTGGAGCACCCGGCGCAGCACCCCGTCGGCGTTGTCCAGGGTGATCGAGCCGATCGCGTCGTCGCCACCGGCGGCGATGGCGCGCAGTTCGGTCAGGTACGACTGCGCGAAGCCGGCGACCAGGTCGCTGATCGCCCGGTCGGAGAGCGCCTTGGCGTAGCCGAGCAGCGCCACGCTGGCCGCCAGCCGCTTCAGGTCCCAGCTGAACGGCCCCACGTACGCCTCGTCGAAGTCGTTGACGTTGAACACGAGCTGCCCGGAGGCGTTCATGTAGGTGCCGAAGTTCTCCGCGTGCAGGTCGCCGTGGATCCACACCCGGCTGGTCCGGTCGTCGAGGAACCGGTCGTCGGCGAAGTCGCCGACCTGGTCGGCGTAGAACAGCGAGGCGCTGCCCCGGTAGAAGGCGAACGGCGACGCGGCCATCTTGCGGAACTTGCGCCGGAAGGCTGCCGGGTCGAGAGCCATCGACGCACCGAACTCCTCGGTGAGCACGTCGACGATGTGGGCGGAACGCTGGTCGGCGGAGTGGTTCATGGTGCGCAGGCTAGCCCCCGCCGGCCAACCCCGGGCGTCATCCGACCGGGCGGTGCGGCTCAGGCGGTGGGCGGGCGGACCGGCGGGGCGGTCAGCGACTCCGCCGAGCGTGCGAGCGCACCGGTGGACCTGCCGTCGGCCGGCGAGGCGTCGACCGGCGGGGCGAGCGCGTCCGGCCGGGGAACCCCACCGATCCCGGACTGCTCGGCGGCGATCTTCTCCTGGAGGCGCAGGATGCCGTGCAGCAGCGCCTCGGGCCGGGGCGGGCAGCCGGGCACGTAGACGTCGACCGGGATGAGCTGGTCGACGCCCTTGGTCACCGAGTACGAATCCCAGTAGGGGCCGCCGCAGTTGGAGCACGCGCCGAACGAGATGACGTACTTCGGCTCGGGCATCTGGTCGTAGAGCCGCTTGATCGCGGGGGCCATCTTGTCGGTGACCGTCCCGGAGACCACCATCAGGTCGGCCTGCCGGGGCCCGTGCGCGAACGGGATCACGCCGAGGCGCATGAAGTCGTGCCGGCCCATGCTGGTGGCGATGAACTCGATCGCGCAGCAGGCCAGGCCGAAGTTGAAGACCCAGAGCGAGTAGCGACGGCCCCAGTTCAGCACGAACCGGATCGGCTCGCCGAGCACTCCCGGCACCTGCACGACCGCCCCCTTCCCGAGCACCGCCCCAAGTCAACCACAGCCCTCGGCGGCACCGGCCGACCCGTCGGTGGCCCGTTCCGCCGTCGGATCCACGACCGCGCCGGCCGCAACCGGTCGCAGCCCGGTGGAGTGTTACCGCCGTCAGACACCCACGGTGGGCTCGAACGGGGAGGGACAGTGACAGTGACGATGGGGGCCCGCGCCAACGAACCACCTCCGACGGTCGACGCACGGGCCGGCGGGGGCGGGGCGGTGATCACCTTCGACGACTTCTACCACGCGCACTTCCGCGGCGTGACCGCGCAGCTCTGCGCGTACACCGGAGACCTGGGCCAGGCCCAGGACCTGGCGCAGGAGGCGTTCTGCCGGGCGCTCGCCCGGTGGGACCGGCTGGTCCGCTACGACGACCCGGTGGCCTGGATCCGACAGGTGGCCTGGAACCTCGCCCGCAGCCGGTGGCGTCGGCTGCGTACCGCCCGCGGCCACCTGCTGCGGCAGCGGCGGGTGGAGACGCAGGTGCCGGGCCCGACGCCGGACCGGGTGGCCATCGACAGGGCGCTCGCGGCGCTGCCCGAGAAACACCGGCGGGCCGTCGTCCTGCACTACCTCGCCGACATGTCCGTCGCCCAGATCGCCGTCCAGGAGGGGGTGGCCGAGGGAACGGTCAAGTCGTGGCTGCACCGGGGCCGCGTCGTCCTGGCCACCCTGCTCGTCGAGAACCCGGAGGAAGTCGGTCATGCCTGAGCAGGACCCGCTGCGGGCGCGCTTCGCCGCGTACCGCGGAGACGTGACGGACCGGATCGACGGTCCGGGCCCGGACGCGGCCCGGCGCACGCTGCGGCGTCGCCGCCGCGCCACCGTCGTGACCGGGGCGGTCGCCGTCGCGCTGGTGGTGGCCCCGATCGCCGCCGTCGCGGCGCTGCGGGACGCCCCGCCGCCGGGACCGTCGACGCTGACGCCGACGGCCGAGCCGACCTGGTCCCCGTCGCCCGGGCCCTCGCCCGACACGTCGCGGTCGCCGTCGTCACCGGCCGCGCCGGACGGCCGGATCACCGAGCAACAGCTGCGCGCCGCCGCGCTCGACCTGCCGGCCTGGGCCGGCCGCAACTGCGCCGACACCACGCGGGTCACCCTGCTGCCGGCCACCACCGGGGAGGTGGACCGGCCGTACCTGATCAGCGTCACGCACGGCGACGTCGACGCCGACGGCGCCACCGAGACGCTGGCCCTGCTCGGCTGCCGCATCGGCGAGGCGTCGGCGAAGCAGGTGGTCGCCTTCGACCGGGACGCCGCCGGGCGGATCGTCACGCTGGGGCGGGTGGCCCGGACACACGAGGAGGGTGACGGCGGCTTCGAGAACGTCCGCGCCGTCGCCGTGGCCGACGGGAAGGTCCGCGTCCAGGTCGCCGACATCCAGCCCTGTTGCAGCATTCCGGCGTACTGGGCACGACAGCAGTGGCGGACGTACGGCTGGGACGGCGAGCGGTTCGCCCAGACCGGCGGTCCGACCACCTGGGGCCGGGACTCCCGCCTCACCGACCTCGCGATCTCCGCCGGGCCGTTCGTCCTCGGACCGGCGGACGAGCGGGGCCGGTTGCAGGGCACGGTGACGTTGACCGTGATCAACCGAGGACCCCTCGACGCGGACCGCGTCGCCTTCCAACATATGGAGGCCTTCGGCACGCCCGACGGCGGCGACTGGAACCGGTGCGAGCCGGCCCGCGTACAGCCGGAGTGGCCGTCGTGCCTGACCGAGGGGGTGCCGGCCGGGGAGCGCCGGAGCTGGACCTTCCGCTTCCGCCTCGGGCCGGAGGGCCTCCAGGCGGGCCTGTCGGTCTGGCTGGTCCACTACGGCACCGACTATCGCTACTGGCCGGACCTGACCCCCGGGGACAACCGCGTCGCCGTCCGGGTGGACAGGTGATCCGGCGGCGGCGTCCACCCGACGGGGTGGACGCCGCCGCTCACCAGGTGGGGCGTTGCAGCAGGCCGACGAACTCCACCAGCAGCCGTTCCCGCAGCGCGGGCGGCGCGGCGTCGAGCAGCGTGTTGACCACCGCCGTCCGCCCCGGCAGCGGCCCGGCCGGGGCGGTGCCGGCGTCAACCGGGGCGGTGGCGTCGGCCGGGGCGGCGTCGGCGTCGGTCGGGATGGTCAGACCCAGCCCGGCGGCGAGGCCGGCGACCAGGTCCGGGGTGAGCGCCTCCGGAGTCAGCGTGCCGGCCAGTGCGAGCAGTTCGGCGGGGAGCGCGACCGGCCCGGCCGCCCGTGCGGCGGCCACCGCGTCGGCCAGGTCCGGGCCGAACTCGGCCACCCGGGGCGCCACCGCGGCCGTCACCGTCAGGTGCACGCTGCGCGGCAGGTCGGCGTACGACTGTTGGGGCTGGGTGTGCCAGCCCCGGGCGGCCAGCTCGTCGACCAGGACGAAGAGGTCGAGGCCCGGGTCGGTGGCGGTGAAGCAGACGACGGTCGACTCCGGCTCGGCCATCAGCCGCAGCCCGTCGACCGTACGGACGGCGTCGGCCAGGCCGGCCACGGCGTCCCGGGTGGCCGCCGCGAGCCGCAGGTACCCGTCGTCGCCGAGGTGCCGCAGGGTGGCGTACGCGGCGGCGATCGGGCCGCCGGAGCGGGTGGAGGCGATGACCGGGTTCACCATCGTGTAGCCGGGCCAGTCCGCGTATGCGAAGTACTGCGGGGCGCGCAGCGCCGGATCCCGGTGCAGCAGGACCGACACGCCCTTCGGGGCGTACGCGTACTTGTGCAGGTCCACCGAGATCGAGGTGACCCCGGCGAGGGCGAAGTCGAAGGGCGGCACGTCCACCCCGAGCCGGCGCAGGTACGGCAGGGTCCAGCCGCCGAAGCAGGCGTCCACGTGACAGCGCACCCCGGCCGAGGCCGCCGCCCGAGCGATCTCGGCGACGGGGTCGACGACACCGTGCGCGTACGAGGGGGCGGAGCAGACCACCAGCACGGTCTCCGGGCCGATGGCGGCGGCCACGTCGGCTGCGGCCGGCCGCAGCGTCCGCGCCGACACGGGCACCGGGTCCACCGCGACCCGCAGGTAGTGCGCCGCCTTGGCGAACGCGGCGTGCGCGCTGGCCGGCACCACGATCCGGGGTTCGGTGATCTCCGGGTGGGCGTCCCGGGCGGCCTTCACGGCCAGGATCAGCGACTCGGTGCCGCCGCTGGTGACGCTGCCGACGACGTCCGGGGCGGCGCTGCCGGGGCCGCCGCCGAGCAGCCGGGCGGCTGCGCCGACCAGTGCGTTCTCCATCGCCAGCAGCGACGGGAAGGCGGTCGGGTCGAGCCCGTTGACGTGGGCGCTGCCGGCGTACGCGGCGGCGGCCAGCTCGTCGAGCCCCGGCACCGCCGGGTCGTAGACGTAGGCGAACAGCCGCCCACCGTGGGTGGGCCGGTCGGCGGCCCGCAGCGCCCGCACCTCCGCCAGCACCCGCTCGGCGGGCAACCCGTTCCCGGGCAGCGCCCGCCGGTCAGCTTCCTCGTCGATCATGGCGTCGTGATGCCCTTCTGGTGGGGTTCAGCGGCCCTCGTCCCCCACCACAACCGGATGATCGGCGGGGTGGGAAACGGGCTCGGCCTCGGCGGCGGCGAGGCGGGCCGGAGTGAGGTCGTAGGGGCGGAGGAAGAGGACCGCCAGGCCCACCAGGAGGGCGGGCAGGACGGTGAAGCCGAGCAGGATGCCGAGCCGGGCGGTGTCGGACTGGGCCGCCGCCGTGCCGGTGTCGGAGGAGACGTAGCCGCTGAGCTGGAGCACCAGGCCGAAGATGCCCGGCCCGAGGGCCAGCCCGAAGGTCTCGCCGGCTGTCCAGACCCCGGTGAAGACGCCCGCCTGCCGCCGGCCGGTGCGCGCCGTGTCGTACGCGATGCAGTCCGGAAGCATGGCGAGGGCGAACACCTGCTGCCCGGCATAGCCGACGCCGATCAGCGCGACCAGGGGGTAGACCGCGAGCGGGGGCAGCACCGGGGCCGCGACCAGGGCCAGCGCACCCACCGCGAAGATCAGCGACGCGGCCACCAGGGCGGCGAGCTTGCCGACCCGCGCACCGACCCGGGT
Organism: Micromonospora peucetia; assembly: GCF_900091625.1. Taxonomy (NCBI): domain Bacteria; kingdom Bacillati; phylum Actinomycetota; class Actinomycetes; order Micromonosporales; family Micromonosporaceae; genus Micromonospora; species Micromonospora peucetia. The sequence goes on along the minus strand of NZ_FMIC01000002.1, from coordinate 2,797,004 downwards.
CCAGAGCGGCATCACCAGCAGCGCCGGCCCGACGAAGCAGGCGAACAGCACGGTCGGCCCGCCCTCGGGGTCGCGCAGGATCTGGTCGGCGAAGTAGTTGACCCCGGCTAGGACGGTGGCCACCCCGGCGGACTGCACCACGAAGCAGACCAGCAGCGCCCGGAACGGCCGGTTGCGGGCAGCGACGGTGAGCTGGGCGCGCAGCGTCGGCTCGTTCTCCCCCACCGTGGCGCCGGGCGCGGACCGGGTGCCGAGGAACGCGCCGAGCGCGCCGAGCACGATCAGAGCGGCGACGAAGAGCCCCATCCAGCGGTGCCCCCCGACGCCCCCGCCACCGGCGTCGCGCACCAGCGGGGCCACCGCGCCGGAGACCAGGATGGCCAGCGCCAGCACCGCGATCCGCCAGCTCATCAGCCGGGTACGTTCGGCGTAGTCGCCGGTCAGCTCGGCCGGCATCGCCACGTACGGCACCTGGAAGAAGGCGAACGCGGTGGCGGTGGCGAGGAAGGCGACCGCCACGTACGCCCCGGCGGCCGGCCCGGTGCCGAACGGCGCGGCGAAGATGGCGGCGAAGAGCACGCCGAGGGCGAGCCCGGCGCCCAGCAGGTACGGCCGGCGGGCACCCCAGCGCGACCGGGTGCGGTCGGAGATCCGGCCGGCGACCGGGTTGACCAGCACGTCCCACGCCTTCGGCAGGAGCACCAGCAGGGCCGCCGCGCCCGCCGCGACGCCGAGGGTGTCGGTCAGGTAAGGCAGCAGGAGCAGGCCGGGCACGGTGCCGAACGCGCCGGTGGCCAGCGAGCCGAGCGCGTAACCGGCGTGCACCCGGCGCGGCAGCACGCCAGGGACCGGCCCAACTCCACCCGACGGCGCGTTCATGCCGCCGAATGTTACTCACGTTATGGCGCGGGTCACATCCCCTCCTCAGGGGACCAGCTCGCCCCCATGTCCACCCCGTCGCCGCGCAGCGGCGTCCCCTCGGCGCGCAGCCGGGCCCGCGCCTCCCGCTCGTGACCGGGCGGCAGCCGGCCGGCCGAGTTCACCACCCGGTGCCAGGGCACTCCCCCACCGTGCCGGGCCATGATCGTGCCGACCAGCCGGGCCGACGCCCGCCCCGAGCGTTCGGCCAACGCGTCGGCGACCGCCCCGTACGACATCACCCGGCCGGGCGGGATCCGCTCGACCAGTTCCAGCACCGCCTCCACGTACTCGTCAGGTCTCACGACCGGCCACGATATGGGAACGCGCCGGGGCGGGCCGGGACCGACCACGCAGAATGGGCGGGTGCGCGACGTAGTCACGGCGGCCCGGCGGGTCGTCGTCAAGATCGGATCCTCCTCGTTGACCACCGCGACCGGCGGGCTGGACGACGAGCGGGTCGACGCGCTCGTCGGCACCCTGGGCGCGCTCGCCGCCGAGGGCCGGGAGGTCGTACTGGTCAGCTCCGGCGCGATCGCCGCCGGCCTCGCGCCGCTGGGGCTGTCCCGGCGTCCGCGCGACCTGGCCACCCAGCAGGCCGCCGCCAGCGTCGGGCAGGGCCTGCTGATCGGCCGGTACGCGTCGGCCTTCGCCCGCCACGGGCTGACCGTCGGGCAGGTCCTGCTCACCGTCGACGACGTGACCCGGCGGGCGCACTACCGCAACGCGTACCGGACCCTGCGCAAGCTGCTCGACCTGCGGGCGGTGCCGATCGTCAACGAGAACGACACGGTCGCCACCGAGGAGATCCGGTTCGGCGACAACGACCGGCTGGCCGCCCTCGTCGCCGCCCTGGTCCACGCCGACCTGCTGGTGCTCCTCTCGGACGTGGACGCCCTCTGGACCGGCGACCCCGCCCGGCCGGGCTCCAGCCGGATCAGCGAGGTGCACGACGAGCGGGACCTCACCGGGGTCGAGGTCGGGGGCGCCGGCCGGGCCGGGGTGGGCACCGGCGGCATGGTCACCAAGGTGGAGGCGGCCCGGATCGCCACCGGCTTCGGCATCCCGGTGGTGCTGACCGCCGCGCCGCTGGCCGCCCCGGCGCTGGCCGGCGAGCCCGTCGGCACCCTGTTCCACCCGAGCCGCCGGCGCCCGACGGCCCGGCTGTTCTGGCTGGCCCACGCCACCTCGCCCCGGGGGCGGCTGCACCTCGACCCGGGTGCGGTCGCGGCGGTGGTGGATCGACGCAAGTCGCTGCTGCCCGCCGGGATCACGGCCGTGGACGGGGCGTTCACCGCCGGCGACCCGGTCGACCTGGTGGACGCCGGGGGCGCACCGGTCGCCCGAGGGCTGGTCAACTACGACGCGGTCGAGCTGCCCGGGCTGCTCGGCCGGTCCACCACGGAACTCGCCGCGGCGCTCGGCCCGGCGTACGAACGGGAGGTCGTCCACCGCGACGACCTGGTACTGCTGTGAGGAGTGCGGCGATGAGCGTGAGCGAGCAGGCCCGACGGGCGCGTACGGCGGCGGAGGCGCTGGCCGTCGCCACGCGTACGACCAAGGATGCCGCGCTGGTGGCGATGGCCGACGCGTTGGTGGCCCGTACGCCGGAGATCCTGGCCGCCAACGAGGCGGACCTGGCGGCCGGGCGGGAGGCCGGGCTGAGCGCGGCCGTGCTGGACCGGCTCGCCCTCGACGCGGGGCGGGTGGCCGGCATCGCCGACGCGCTGCGGCAGATGGCCGCGCTGCCGGACCCGGTGGGCGAGGTGGTCCGGGGCTCGACCCTGCCCAACGGGCTGGAGCTGCGCCAGATCCGGGTGCCGTTCGGCGTGGTGGGCATCATCTACGAGGCCCGGCCGAACGTGACGGTCGACGCCGCCGGCATCTGCCTGAAGTCCGGCAACGCGGCGCTGCTGCGCGGCTCGTCGTCGGCGGCGCACTCCAACGCCGCCCTGGTCGCGGTGCTGCGCGACGCCGTCGCCGACGCGGGCCTGCCGGCGGACGCGGTGCAACTGCTCGACGCCAGCAGCCGCGACTCGGTCAAGGAGCTGATGCGCGCCCGGGGCCTGGTCGACGTGCTGATCCCGCGCGGCGGCGCGTCCCTGATCCGCACCGTGGTGGAGGAGTCCACCGTGCCGGTGATCGAGACCGGCGTGGGCAACTGCCACGTCTACGTCGACGCCGCCGCCGACCTGGCCAAGGCCGTCGCGATCGCACTGAACGCGAAGACCCAGCGACTGTCCACCTGCAACACCGCCGAGTCGCTGCTCGTGCACGCGGCGGTCGCCGACGCCTTCCTGCCGCCGATGCTGGCCGCGTTCGCCGACGCGGGCGTCACCGTGCACGGCGACGGCCGGGTCGCCGCCCACTCCGACGCGGTGCTGCCCGCCTCCGACGAGGACTTCGCCACCGAATACCTGTCCGCCGACATCTCGGTCGCCGTCGTCGACTCGCTCGACGCGGCGGTCGCGCACATCCGGCGGTACGGCACCGGGCACACCGAGGCGATCGTCACCGACTCGACCACCGCCGCCCGGGAGTTCGTGGCCCGGGTGGACGCGGCGGCCGTGATGGTCAACGCCTCGACCCGGTTCACCGACGGCGGCGAGTTCGGCTTCGGCGCCGAGATCGGCATCTCCACGCAGAAACTGCACGCCCGGGGCCCGATGGGCCTGCCCGAGCTGACCTCCACCAAGTACGTGGTCACCGGGAACGGCCACCTGCGCGGCTGATCGCACCCGCGGTCACCGGTGCCGGCGGGGCGTCCGGCCACTGGGGACCGGGGCGCTCGAATCCGGCCAGCCGGGCGGCCAGTTGAGACGGGTCACGGCCGGATTGCGGCTGACCGTTAGTCTGGAACGGTTCGGCACGGCTTGTCTTGGGGAGGCGGCATGCTGGGTGAGAGCGCCCTGGAACAGCAACTGGCGCAGACACGGGCCGCGCTGCGCGAGGTGAGCGGCACCGCAGCGCCTCGGGAGCGGGCGGAGTCGGTGGCCGAGGCCGCCGATGGCCGGATCCGGGTCACCCTTGGCACCGACGGTCGGGTCAGCGCCATCGACATCGACCCCCGGGTGCTCCGGGAGGGCTCGGAATACCTCGCCGCCGAGCTGCGCCAGGCAGTCAACGCGGCGCTCGACGGTCAGGACGACGGGGCCGCCGCCACCGAGTCGATGCCTGACCTCGCTGCGGTGACCGCCACCGTCGAACGTCTCCAGGACCAGGGCCTGCGGCAGATGCGGGAGATCAGCCAGGCCGTCAGTGAGACCATGCGCAAACTGCACAGGAGCTGAGCGTGGAGAGCCTCGACGTCGACATCGACGCGCTGGGTCGCGGCGCGGACGAGCTGGAACAGGCCAAGGAGTCCGTCCGCCAGGTCTTCGAGGGCTTCCAGGCGTCGGTCGGCGGCTACGCCGCAGCCTTCGGCGGCGACGACATCGGGTCGCTGCTGGGCATCGCCCACCAGGCGTGCGTGGAGGCGCTGGCCGAGTGCCTCGGCACCAACATCACCGAGCTGGAGAGCTACGTCGACAGGCTGCGCGGGATGGCCGAGAGCTACCGCGCCGTCGAGGATGACGCGGCCGCGTCCTTCCGCTCGATCCTCGGCTCGCTGGGCGGCTGAGCCGCCCGACCTACGAAAGGAGTCGCGGTGGGTCTGACGATTCCGGGCGAGCTCGCCTCCCTGCTCTCGATGCTGGGCTACGAGTGGCCCCAGTCCGACGAGACGGCGATCTTCCAGCTCGCCGGGGAGTGGACCGGCATGGCCGGCCAGATCTCCGGGTCGGTCGCGCAGCTGGAGACGGCGGCCCGAACGATCCTCGACAACAACCGGGGTGAGAGCTTCACCGCCTTCGCCGGTGAGTGGAACGACGGCGAGTCGGCCGCGCGCAACGTCGCCGATGCCGCCCGCCCGGCGACCGTCATCGGCATCGGGTTGATGGTCGCGGCGGGCGTGGTGCTGGTCCTGAAGATCCAGGTGATCATCCAACTGGCCCTGCTGGCGATCCAGATCGCGCAGGCGATCGTGACGGCGGCGGTCACCTTCGGGGCGTCCCTCCTCCAGATCCCGATCTTCAAGATGATCACCGGGTTCATCATCGACCAGCTCATCGGCATGGCCGTGGACACGGTGCTCAATGCCTAATCGACGGACGTCCCCGCCTCGGCAGACCCAGGCCAAGGGCGCGAAGCTCGTCTCGGCGTACCTGGAGAACGCGGACGTCTTCCGGACCGCCAAGGGGGGAGGCAAGCCCAAGGGGCCTGCCGTCCTGGTGCTGCGCAACCGGACGGACTTCGTCAAGAAGGACTTCGACCGCAAGGCCGCGGACCTGGTGCGGCTCGGCCAGGAGGGCAAGCTGGTCAAGACCAAGCCGAAACGCAAGCAGGTGGAACACAAGGACCCGAAGAAGCCGGGCACCCGGAAGCTGACCACCGTCTACCGGGACCGGGTGATCCGACGGCTGAACAAGGGCCAGAACTACGTGAGCAACAAGGAGCTGGTCAAGGCCCTGTACCGGGGCAAGAATCCCAAGAAGCACCCGGTGACCGGGCCCGGCGTGACACTCGACCCCGACCACGTGCACGAGCTGCAACTGGGTGGCAAGGATTCGTACGATAACCTCCGGTTGATGGATGCCTGGACCAACCGGGAGATCGGCCGGGAGATCGGCCAGGCGCTCAAGGACGTGCCCGAGGGGACTCCGGTAATAGTGAAGGTGATCCCGTGACGAGTGACGCGATGGCGGCCAAGCTCGACCGGATCCGCACCAGGTTCGAACGACTCAGGGAACTGGAGGCGGAGCACGGTTTCGGCGTCGTCCTCGTCGACGGGGCCGCCCTTGAGCCTCTTCCCGGCGTACCCGAGGGCACGTTCGAGGTGTTCCGCATCATCGGCAAGATCGAAGGCAGCAACTTCCGGTTCGAGCAGCCAGCCGAGATCGGCAGCGCGGCCGCCTTCCAGGCCCGGCCGGACAATCCGCACGATCCGCTGGGCCCCGCCCTGTCGATCGGCTGCGAGCTGCACAGCGTCCCGCCCCGGCTGCGCGACGAGATCGACGGCGGCGAGGGCATCTCGCTCGACCTTGAAGAGGGCGACGTCTATCACATCGACCCGGACGACTACGTCTTTCTCTACGAGCACCCCGACGAGGACGTCGACATCCACGTCCTCGCCCCCGACATCGTCACCTTCTTCGACGAGTACGTGCTGGGCGAGAAATACCCGCAGATGGTCGACACCATCCTGGGGCCCGGGGTCCGGGAGCAGCGGGTACGCAAGGGCCGGTTCCAGGGGCAGTACGCGGACACCTGGCTGCGCCTGCTGGTGACCGCGGGCATCGTCTCCTGACAAGCACCGTCCCGCCGAGAATGCGAAGGAACACCGATGGCCGCTGACCCCCGGTTCCGCTCACTGTGGAGCGAGGACGAGCTCATCCCGTACCCGCGCGAGGCGTGGTTGGAGGGGGGATTCGCCCCCGACATGCTGCCCGCCGGCGACGAGATCCCGCTCGACGTGGCGGTCGTCTACACCGCCTTCCTCGAAGGCGACATCGAGCTGTTCGACACGATCCAGCTGAGCACCGAGGACGGCTCGCTGGACCTCCGGCTGATCGTGGTGGGCGCGGTCGCCGACAACCCCGACCTGCTCTACGTGCTGGACCCGAAGACCGGCGACATCCTCCAGTTCGACCTGGAGCAGCAGGACATCCAGGCCGTCAACAGCAACTTCCGCACCTTCGTCGAGTTCATCTACCAGTTCGCGCTCTTCGTGGAGGCCGACGAGGGCCAACCGGGCCGGGCCGAACGGGCGGAGACGCTACGCACGGTCCTGGAGAGCATCGACCGTGCCGCGTTTGCCCCGGACGCCTGGTGGCCGCTGGTGATCAGCCAGCTCAGGTGAGGCCGGCCGGCGGGCCGAACCGTCGGCTGCGGGGTTGACGCCGATGCGGTCGCGGGCGGCGACGGCCGACGAACCGGTGTGGTCGCGGGCGGCAAGGGCCGACAAACCGGTCGCGGGCGACGAGGGCCGACGAGCCGGTCGCGGGCGACGAGTCGGGCCTCAGCGGCAGGAGCGGATCACGCTCAGCGTGCTGTGCACGTCGAACTGGCGCCCGTCGTCGCTCTCCCAGCCGCCGTCGCTGCGCTGGGTCTCGGTCAGCCGCCGCCACGCCCGCGCCAGCAGCCAGTCCTGCCCGTCGATGCCGACGCGGCGCAGCGTCGCCGCCAGCCAGGCCGCGTCGCCCGGGGACAGTTCCGGCATCCGCTCGGCGAGGATCACCTGGATTCGCGCCGCCTCGTGGAACATCTCCTGCCGGTACAGGACCGCCGCGCTGAGCCACCCGGCGGGCAGGAAGGACGGCCAGCGGCCGTCCGGGCGCAGGCGCGCGACGAGCGACTGCGCGGCGGCCTGCACGACGCCCGCGTACGCCCCGCCGACCCGATGGTCGAGCGGCCCGGACGGCCGGGCGTCCAGGCCGGCGACGGTCAACCAGAACCCGGCGTTCGCGGTCAGGTGGAACCCCGCCTCGGGGTCGCCCGGCCGGGCCCAGTCGGGGGCGACGTCGGCCAGTGCCGGGTCCTCCGCCCAGCCGCCGTCGGGCAGCTGACGGGTGGCCAGCCAGTCCAGCGCCCGGCGGGCGGCCGGACGGCCGAGCGCACCGAGATCGTCCAGCTCGGACAGGCGGAAACAGGTGGCGTCCACCGAGGACACGGTCCCGTCCAGGGTTGCTGGCCAACCGCCGTCGAGCGTCTGGCCGACCTCCGCGTCGTCGAGCAGCCCGGGAGGTGGCTGCGCGCCGGTGCGCAGCCACGACAGACGGGCGCGATCCACCGCGTCCCCGTGCGCCACGACGAACCCGACCGCCGCTTCGATGTCGACCACGGCGGCAACGCTACCTGCGGAAATGCGATCACGCCTCGGCGAATCGGCCGAGGTCGCGGGGGCCGGGACGGCCCGCCACGACCTCGGCCGACGCGGTCAGTACGCGGGCAGCGACGGGTCGATCTGCTTGATCCAGGAGAGCACGCCGCCCTGCACGTGTACCGCGTCGCGGAAGCCGGCCGCCTTGAGCGCGGCGAGCGCCTCCGCCGAGCGGACGCCGGACTTGCAGTGCAGCACAAGCTGCCGGTCCTGTGGCAGCCTGGCGAGCGCCGCGCCCGAGATGATCTCGCCCTTGGGGATCAGCGTGGCGCCGGGGATCCGGACGATCTCGTACTCGGCCGGCTCGCGGACGTCGACGAGGAAGATGTCCTTGCCCGCGTCCTGCCACTCCTTGAGCTCCAGCGCGGTGATGGTCGCGTCGACCACCGCCTCCTGGGCCTCCACCGACACCGCGCCGCAGAAGTCGTCGTAGTCCTCCAGCAGGTCGGTGACCGTGGGGTTCTCGCCGCAGAGCACGCAGTTCGGGTCCTTGCGGACCTTGATCTTGCGGTAGCTCATCTCCAGGGCGTCGTAGACCATCAGCCGGCCGACCAGCGGCTCCCCGATGCCGGCGAGCAGCTTGATCGCCTCGTTGACCTGGATGGAACCGATCGACGCGCAGAGCACACCGAGCACGCCGCCCTCGGCACAGGAGGGGACCATGCCGGGCGGCGGCGGCTCCGGGTAGAGGCAGCGGTAGCAGGGGCCGTGCTCGGCCCAGAACACCGACGCCTGGCCGTCGAAGCGGTAGATCGACCCCCAGACGTACGGCTTGCCGAGCAGCACCGCCGCGTCGTTGACCATGTAGCGGGTGGCGAAGTTGTCGGTGCCGTCGACGATCAGGTCGTACCGGGCGAAGATCTCGCGGACGTTCTCGCGGTCCAGCGCGGTGTTGTGGATCTCCACGTTGACCAGCGGGTTGATCTCGCGGATCGAGGCCGCGGCCGACTCGGCCTTGGCACGGCCGATGTCGGAGACGCCGTGGATGATCTGGCGCTGGAGGTTGGACTCGTCGACGGTGTCGAAGTCGATGATGCCGAGCGTGCCGACCCCGGCCGCGGCGAGGTACATCAGGGCCGGCGAGCCGAGACCGCCGGCGCCGACACAGAGCACCCGGGCGTTCTTCAGCCGCTTCTGCCCCTCGACCCCGACGTCCGGGATGATCAGGTGGCGTGAGTAGCGGCGGATCTCGTCAACGGTCAGCTCGGCGGCGGGCTCGACGAGCGGGGGCAACGACACGGTGGACTCCCCGGGATCGGCTGAAGGCGAACCGAGCCATTGTCGCTCGCACCGGGGTCGATCGGCCATGAGCAGGGACACGTCGTCCGAACTGCGGGAACGGGAATATCTCAGGTGCCGGGAACGAACTCGCCGTCGTACCGCGAGCCGTCCACGTACGGCCAGGCGTTGGCGGCGCAGCCGTCCAGGCCGTACGTCTGCTGCTGCATCACCGGTGCCGGTTCGCCGGGGCCCGGGCAGGCCTGGTGTCCCTCGCCGAACTCATGGCCCACCTCGTGGTTGACCACGTAGGCGCGGTAGATCTCCAGCGGCGCACCGTAGTCGGGGACCGCCTCCAGCCAGCGCGCCAGGTTGATGATCACCTGGCCGGGGAGCTGGCAGGAGGTGTAGCCCTCGGTGCTCAGCCCGCCCTCGGCGCACATCCGTTCGGAGGTGGCCGGGGTGGCGAGGTAGACGGTGAAGTCGGCATCGGCCGCCTGCGCCACCCGCCGCACCCGTAGCTCCCCCGAGGCGATCCAACTTCGGGGGTCGGCCAGCACCTCGTCGACCGTGGCGGCGAAGGCGGCGGCGTCCTGGCCGGTGCCCTGCTCCACGGCCACCCGGTAGTGCCGGACCGGTCCCTCGGTGCCCCGCACCGGGGAGTCGCCGGGCGCGGCGGTGAAGTCGCCCGTGCCCGTCCGGGGGTAGGAGGGCCGGTCCCGCTCGTCCGCCCCCGCCCCGCGCGAGACGCGACCCTGTTCGTCCGTGGCCCGCCCGTTCGCCTGGTCGGTCGCCTGACCGTTCGCCGGGGCGGTGGCCGGGGTGGCGGCCCGGGCCAGCGTCACGGCGGTGGTCGCCGCGAGCAGCAGCAGGACGCCGAACAGCACGACGCGGCGGTTCCGAGGCAGGGCCGACAGCCGCCACCGTGCCGGACCGGACGGCAACTTCGGGGACGGCGGCGTCATGAAACGAGCATCTCACGCCAATCGGGCATATGGCGCTTTTACGCGATTCAAGCTCACGTCAGGTGGTTCCCCGTGTCGCGTCGAACGGCCGACTCCGACGGTCAGAGCCGTGGGCCCGCGTACCGGCGGCCGTCGCGGTACGGCCAGGGGTTGGCCACGCAGCCGTCGAGGAAGAGCGTCTGCTGCATCATCACCGGCGCCACCCGCCCCTTGCCGGGGCAGCGCTCGTGCCGATGCCCCAACTGGTGCCCGACCTCGTGGTTCACCACGTACGTCCGGTAGACCGAGAGCGGCACCTTCGCGCTGACGAAGTGCGGCACCGAGAGCCGCCAGCGGTCCAGATTGATGATCACCTTGCCCGGTGCCCGGCACGACGTGTACGGCTGCCCGCCCACCCGGATGTTCACCCCTCCGGCGGCGCACATCTGCCCCGCCGTCCTCGCCGTGGCCAGGTAGACCGTGAAGTCGTGCCGGGAGGCGGCGCGTACCTGCTGCAACCGCAGCCCGCCGTCGACCCAGCTCCCCGGCCCGGTGAGCGCCAGCTCGACGGCAGCGCCGAACTCGCCCGCGTCCTCGTCGGCGCCCGACTCCACAGCGACCCGGTAGCGGCGCAGCGTGCCGGCGTCACCCAGCACCGGGCCCGCCCGGTCGTCGTAGCCGAAGCTGCCCCGGCCCGCCGACGGCACCGGCCCGGGCAGCCGGAGCACGGCCTGCGGGAGCGTCGTGGCGGACGGGGCCGTACTGGCGGGCGACGACGGCAGCGGCGAGGCCGCCGGCGGCGCCAGCACCGGCGCGGGGGCCAACTCCTGGGCGGCGAGCGTCTCCGCCTCGACGTCGGCGCCCCGCCGGTTGGCGATCACCACCACCGCCACGGCGAGCGTGAGCACGAGCGCGAGCAGTTTCACGAGAAGCCGTCGGCGCTCCGGACGGCGGTGCCGCGGGCGGGTCAGGTCCGGGCCGGCAGCCGGTACCGGTGATCGCGCCGAGACCCGACGACGGCCCTCGGCGGGGGCCGGGACGTGGCGGGCGGGGGCGGGGCGACGGGCAGCGGACATCCCGGTCAGCCTGCCATGTCGGACCGCTTGACGGCGTCCCCCGTTTCGGCGAGCAGACCCAGCACCGCCCGGGCCACCAGGCGCGGCACCTCCAGTTGCGCCACGTGGCCGACTCCGTCGAGCATCAGCAGCCGGCTGTCCGGGACGACGCGGGCCGTCTGCGGCGCCACCCGCACGTCGACCAGCCGGTCGGCCCGTCCGCCGACGACCAGGGTGGGCGCCCCGACCGTCCCGGCCAGCCGCCACAGCGACCCCGACCCCGGCAGGTACGACCGCAGGAAGCTGGAGACCAGCCCCCGGAACGTCCGGACGTACGCGGCGGCGTGATGCGTGGCCTCGTGCCGCGCCCGGATCTCCTCCAGCGCCTCCTCCCGGCGCTGGTCACAGATCCGGCTGAGGTCGGCGACGCTCGCCTCCATCACCTGCTGGGCCATCACCTCGGGCGCGACCTGGGCCAGCCGCCAGGCGGCCAGTCGCTCGCCCCGGGGGATCGCCAGCAGCGGCAGCATCCGACCCTGCAACGAACGCCGGAAATCCAGGAACGGCAACGCCGGCGAGATCAGGGTCAGGCTCCGGACCAGGTCCGGCCGCACCCCCGCCACGTGCACCGAGATCGCCCCGCCCAGCGAGTTGCCGAACAGGTGCACCGGCCCCCGACCGGAGTGCTCGATCCAGCGGATCACCCGGTCGGCGAAGGCCGGCACCGTGTACCGCCGACCCGGCTCACTGCGGCCGAACCCGGGCAGGTCGATGGCCTGCCCGTCGAGGTGGTCGGCGAGCAGGTACGCCAGGTCGGTCCAGTTCTGCGACGAACCGCCGAGTCCGTGCACGTAGAGCGCCGGCTCGGCGCCGGGCGCGGTGGCCGGCGTGTCCCGGACGTACGTCACCGTGCCTTCAAGGCGTACCTCCCGTCCCGGCCAGGGCGGCGGGACGGAGTGCTCGGGAAGGAGGTGGTCCGGCCGAAGGGTGGCGCGCTTCATGACTCCAGTCTGCCCGGGCCCGGGCCGACCTACAGCGCGTCGCCCCCCTCCCCGCGTACCACGGAGGCGCTCAGGCCAGCAGCGCCTCGAGCCGGCGGTTGACCGCGGCCAGGGTGGCCCGGACGACCGCCTGCCGTGGGTCACCGGCGACCAGTGCGGAGCCGACGAGCTGCTCCACCCAGCCGTCGCAGACCAGCAGCACCACGACCGTGGCCACGTCGCAGTTGCCGAAGGGCACCACAGCGGCGTGCTCAACGAAGCAGCGCCCACGGTCGGGGCCGGCGTCGGGGCCGGTCTCGCCCCCGCGCAGCAGCTCGTCGACCGCCGCCGCGGCGGCCACCGCGCAGAGCCGCAGCACGTACCCGTCGACGGCAGGCCCGGTCGAGTAGCCGGCGGCGCTCTCCCCGCCGGCGAGCAGGCGTACCTCCACGGTGGCATCGAGCCCGAAGGTGCTCACCTGGACGTGGTCGATCACCACCCGGGGGCCCGTCGCGCCGCCGGTGTCCAGCGGCCGGGACGGCGCGGTCTCCGTCGTCGTCACCTGCCCGCCGGAGTAGGACGTGCCGACGCTCGCCGCCGGGGCACCGGCGGGAGTCCCGGTCGGTGCGGCGGAGACCGAGCCCGGCTCCTCCACCGTGGCCCGGCCCCGGTGCGGGACGGCGGGCTGCCGGCGTCGGCGCGGGGTCTCGGGCGCCGCCTCGGGACGGGGCGGCGAGGCCTCCGACGGGCTGCCGGCCACCCTGCTGCCGGGTGTCCGGGGCTCGGCGGGAGACGGCTCGGTGGGGCGTGCCGCCGGGCCCCGGCTGTCGGTGCCGCGCGGCTCCGCCGACCGGCGGCGCACCGGCGGCGCGGGCGCGGCCGGCATGCCGGGCACGTTCTGCGGGGCTGCGGCCAGCCCCATCCGGTCCTGGAGCAGGCGGGCGACCTGCCGGCTCACCTCGGCCGGGTCGGCCCCGTCGGCGAGGTCGAGGCGCAGGCTGTGTGCGCCGGCCGGGGTACGGCGCAGCGCCGCGTCGCGAACGCCGGCCACGCCACGGACGGCGTCGAGGATGGCGTTGACGTCGAAACCCTCCGGACGCTCCCGCGGCGGGGCGGACTCGTCCTCGCGGCGCAGGTGGGTGGCGATGCGGGCGAGCTCGGGGGTTTCGGCGGGTGGCTCCACGGCTGGCGGCTCCGGCACGACGGGCACGTCCGGCTCGGAGGGGACGCGTTGCGGCAACACCGCCGACGCGGGATCCGGTGCCCGGTCGGCGGCGGCCGGCTGGGCCATCCGCTCCGGCTCGGGGGCGGAGCGGCGGGCCGCATAGGGAGGTGCGCTCGTCGGGGCGGGCGCGGACGGGGTGTGGTCACGCCGCCCGAATCCGCTGGTGGCGGCCTCGGCAGCGGGACCAGCGGCGGCCTGCGGGCCGTCCGGAGGCCCCGGGGCCGTCTCCGCGGTCTCCGGACGGAGCCGGAACGGCCGGGTGACCCGGTCCGGGGTTTCCTCGGCGCGGGGCGCCGCAGCAACGGCGGCCTCCGGGGCGTACGCGAGGGGGGGTGCACTCGCCGGCGCGGTGACCGGCCCGCCCGCCGCCCAGGCCGGCCGCTCGGCCGGGGCCGGCGGTCCGGCCTCGGGCCCCGTCGTCCGGTCGGCGGGGGCGGACGGCCGCTCGTACGCCGGTCGGGGCACCGACGCGGTCTGGGCGACGTCGTAGGGGCGGCCGGACTCGTGGGGCGGGTCGTAGGACCGGGGAGACTCCGCGCGCGGCTCGTACAGCCGGTGCGGCTCGCCGGCCCAGGCCGGCGGCTGTTCCTCACGGGCCCGGCGAGCGACGGGCTCGGGTTCCTCGCGGGTGCGGCGGCCCGGCGGCTCGGGTTCCTCCCAGGCGCGGCGACCCGACGGGGTTGACTCCTCCCGGGGCAGGCGGCCCGCCGACTCGTGCTCCTCGCGGGACCAGGGCGGCGCCCACGCGGCACCCCAGCTCGGGCGGTTCCAGTTCGGGCCGGTCCAGTCCGGTTCGGTCGTCGGCGGCCGATCTGCGGCCGGCTGCCGGGGCCCGCCCTGTTCCGGGTCGGGCAACGGTTCCCGGTCGACGCCCGGAGCGTGCACCGCACCGGCGACGGGATCGGCGTCCGGCGAACGGCCCCCACCCGGGCCCGGGCCGAAGCCACGCGCGGCCTGTTCGTATCCGGCGGCCCTCGACGCACGGTCCTGGCCGAACCCGCCGGACGTGGGGTCCTGGCCGAACTCCCGGGCTGCGCCATCCGTGCCGGCGGCGACCGGATCGGGGCCGCGGTCGTCCCGGAAGGCGCGATCCGCACCCGGCGTGCGGTCGACGCCGGCGACCCGGTCGCCGCTGGTCGCGTGGTCTCCGGTGGCGGGCGCGGCGTCGGCCGGCCGATCGGTGGCCGGCGGGAACGGGCGCGGTTCGTTGGCCGGCGGCTCCGGCGGGAAGTGCTCGCCCCAGCCGCGCGCCGGGCCAGCGGCTGACGGGGTCTCCTGAGCGGCGGCGCGGTCCACCGTCGGCGCGCGGAAGCCGGGCGGCACCTCGAAGCCGCTGGCTGCCATGCCCACGGGCGGGACCTGGACGGCCGGGGGCGCCGACGTCGGCAGGCCGGGGTCGGACCAGCGGGTCCGGCCGGTCGACGGGTCGTCGGAGGAACGCCGGACCGGACCGGACTCGGGGTCGGCGAACCCGTGCTGCGGCCCGGGCGGCTGCTCGACCGGCGGTGCCGGGCGCTGCGCGGGCACCACCAGCCGGTCGTTGCCCGGGTCGCGGCGCTGCTCGCCGAGGATGCCGGGCGGGGCGCTCACCGGCGCCTGGCGGTTGACCGGCGCGTCGTCGGCGGGATGGTCCACGCCGTTGACGCGGTGGCCGTTGGCCCGGGCCGGCGGCTCGGCCCCGGCCGGCAGGCCGGGCAGCGGCGGCGGCAGGTCACCGTGTCGCGGCGACGAGGCGGCCCAGCCGGGAGTCGGATCGGGCGGACCCCATGGCGCGGCCGATTCGTGGGGGCCGGAAATCTCCCCGCCCCGGGCCCAACCGGCCGCCGGGGGCGCCCACCCGCTGCCGGAACGGGCCAGGTCGTCCTGCGGACCCGTCCCGTCACCGTGCTCTCCCGGGGTGGCGGCACCGGGTTGCCCTGTTTCACTCACCGCGCGCTCCTTGGTCGCCCCCGCTGAGGCTACCGTGTGGTGACAGTGGCGATAAGTTACAGCGGCGGGCCAATTCCGCGACGGGTCCCCGGACCCCGACCGGTTCGGGTGATATGCCGGCTCGTACGAGAACTCGGAGGTTCCCATGACCGCTGTGGGGAACGGTGCCCAGACCGCCGGCCGGCCTACCCGCCTGCCCCGTTCCGCGCGCCGCAAGCAACTGCTCGCCGCGGCCCAGGAGGTGTTCGTCGCCCAGGGCTACCACGCGGCTGCGATGGACGACATCGCCGAGCGGGCCGGGGTCTCCAAGCCGGTGCTCTACCAGCACTTCCCCGGCAAGATGGAGCTCTACCTCGCCCTGCTGGACACGCACTGTGACGCGATCCTCGCGAAGGTGGACGACGCCATGCGCGGCACCAACGACAACAAGGACCGGGTCGGGGCGTCGGTACGTGCGTACTTCGACTTCGTCGACCATGAGAGCGAGGCCTTCCGCCTCGTCTTCGAGTCGGACCTGCGCAACGACCCCGCGGTGCGGCAGCGCGTCGAGCGGGTGGAGCAGGGCTGCATCGCGGCGATCACCGACACCATCATCTCCGACACCGGGATCAGCCGGGCGCACGCGGAGCTGCTCGCCTCCGGCCTGGTCGGCGCGGCCGAGACCGCCGCGCAGTTCTGGCTGGCCCGCGGCCGGCAGTTGCCCAAGGCCGAGGCGGAGGCACTGGTCGCCGCGCTCTCCTGGCGGGGCATCGCCAGCTTCCCGCTGCAAGGTGAGTCAGTCTGAACATCCGGCCCCGGGATCGGATAGCCTTCCCATCGGCGGCTCTTTCGCCCGAATGAGGAGGCACAGTGGAGGTCAAGATCGGCGTGCAGTACGCGCCGCGTGAGCTGGTCCTGGAGAGCGCGCAGTCGCCGGCCGAGATCGAGCAGATCGTGACCGACGCCTTCGGCAAGGCCGAGGGCACCCTCTCCCTGACCGACGAGAAGGGCCGGCGGGTGATCGTGCCGGTCGGCAAGGTCGCCTACGTCGAGATCGCCGAGGCGTCGCCGCGGGCGGTCGGGTTCACCGTCCGCTGAGTGGTCCGGCCGGTCGCGACGGGTGACCGACGATCGCCCGTCGCGGACCGCCGGTCCCGCTCAGTTGTTCAACCCGGCCTCGGCCAGCCGCCTGGAGTGCGCCTCGGTTAGCCGCCGGAACAGCCCCTGCACGTCCACCTGCCCGCCCTGTGCGATGAGCGCGGTGAACGCCCCCCGCTCGGCGGTCGCCACCCGGCCGGCCTGTGACAGCGCCTCGCCGACCAGGCGCCGCGCCCACATCGAGAGCCGGTCGGCCACCCGTGGATCGGCCTCGACAGCCGCTCGGATCTCGGCTACGGCGAAGTCCGCGTATGACGAGTCGTGCAGCACGTCGAGGACGAGCTGACGGTCCGGTTCGGCCAGCGCGGTGGCGATCTCCCGGATGAAGTCGTCGGCGATGGCGTCGCCCACGTACGCCTTCGTCACCGCCTCCGCCCAGTCCCTCGGCTCGGTCGAGTCGTGGTACGCCTGGAGCGCCCCGACGTACGGCGCCATGGCGTCGTCGGGGAGCACGCCGAGCGCGGCGAGCCGGTCGGCCAGCCGCCGGTAGTTGCCGATCTCGGCGGCGGCCATCTCGCCCAGTGCCGCCCGCCGGCGCAGGTCGGGGGCGAGCCGGGCATCGACGGCCATCCGTTCGAAGGCGAGCAGCTCACCGAGGGCCACCAGGCCGAGCAGGTCGACGACGGCATGGTCGGGCAGATCGGGCGCGGACACGAGCGCAGGCTACCGCCCGCCGGCAACCAGACCAGAAGTGGCTCAGATCACGTGGACTGCCCCCGGCGTGGCGCGTGCGCGCGGAATCAGGACGCCCTTGGACCGGTTCAGGTAACATGGAGCAGTTGCCGTGGGCGCCGACCTAGCCAGGGTGGTCCAACCGATCAGCCGGCCCAGTCGAAGTATGAGGCCCGCGGCGCGCGTGCGGCCCGGTCCGGCAAGGCAGTCTGCCGCCGACCGTGTGGCCCGCGCCACACCGAACGCGCCCTGAGGACATGACGGGGCGCACCCACGAGAGGGCACCCCCAAATCCATATGAGCGAGCTGACTGAAGACCTGCTGGACGGCCAGGAACTGGCCGCCACCGCTCCGGTGCGTCCGGAGGCACCCACCTTCGCCGAGCTGGGCGCGCGTCAGGAGACCGTCGACGCGCTGGCCGACGCCGGCATCACCCGCGCCTTCGCCATCCAGGAGTACGCGATCCCGATCGCGATGCGCGGCACCGACCTGATCGGCCAGGCGCCCACCGGCACCGGCAAGACCCTCGGCTTCGGCGTACCGCTGCTGGAGCGGGTCTTCGCGCCGGGCGAGGGCAGCGACGGCGTGCCGCAGGCACTGGTCGTCGTACCCACCCGTGAGCTGGGCATCCAGGTGGCCAAGGACCTCGCCGCCGCGGGCCGGACCCGGGGCGTCCGGGTGCTGCCCATCTACGGCGGCGTGGCGTACGAGCCGCAGGTCGACACGCTGCGCAAGGGCGTGGAGATCCTGGTCGGCACGCCCGGCCGGCTGCTGGACCTGGCCAAGCAGAAGCACCTGCGCCTGGACCGGGTGCACGCGCTGGTCCTCGACGAGGCCGACCGGATGCTCGACCTGGGCTTCCTCGACGATGTCGAGCGGATCCTCGCGATGCTGCCGGAGGACCGGCAGACCATGCTCTTCTCGGCGACCATGCCGGACCCGATCGTCACCCTGTCCCGGCGCTTCCTGCGCCACCCGGTGACGATCCACGCCGGGCACACCGCCGAGACCGGGCCGTCGCCGCAGACCGAGCAACTGGTCTACCGCACCCACTCGATGAACAAGGTCGAGATCGTGGCCCGCATCCTCCAGGCTGAGGGACGCGGGCTGACCATGATCTTCACCCGCACCAAGCGGGCCGCCGACCGGGTCGCCGAGGACCTCGACTTCCGGGGCTTCGCGGTCGCCGCCGTGCACGGTGACCTCGGGCAGGGCGCGCGGGAGCGGGCGCTGCGTGCGTTCCGGGCCGGCAAGATCGACATTCTGGTTGCCACCGACGTGGCGGCGCGCGGGCTCGACGTCAGCGGCGTCACCCACGTCATCAACTACGACTGCCCCGAGGACCAGGACACCTACACCCACCGGATCGGTCGTACCGGCCGGGCCGGGGCGACCGGCGTCGCGGTGACCTTCGTCGACTGGGACGACATGCCCCGCTGGCGGATCATCGACAAGACGCTGGGCCTGGAGATGCCGGAGCCCCAGGAGACGTACCACACCTCTCCGCACCTCTACACCGACCTGGACATCTCCACCGAGGTCACCGGCACCCTGCCGAGCGCCGAGCGCACCCGCGCCGGGTTGTCGGCAGAGGTCGAGGAGGACCTCGGCGGCGGCCGGCCCCGCCGGGGCGAGGGCAGGGGCTCCCGCAGCGGCGAGGGTCGCGGTCGCGGCGAGGGCGGTCGGGGCGAGGGCGGCGGTCGCGGCGAGCGCCGTCCGCGCCGCGCCAGCAGTGCCGCCGACGTGCCGGAGGCGGACGCGCCGGCCGACACCGCCGAGGAGGGCACCCGCATCCCGCGTCGCCGTCGGCGTCGCCGCGCCGGCGAGACCGTCGCGGGCGAGCCGACCACGGTGGTCACCGCCGAAGCCACCGACGCTCCGGCCGCCGACGCAGAGGGCGAGGCCCCGAAGCCCCGCCGCCGCCGGCGCCGTCGTGGTGGCGGTGGCTCCGCCGCCGGTACGCCGGCCGAGGCGACCGCCGACTGACCCACGCACGTCCGACGTCCCCGTACCGGCCTCCGGTGCGGGGACGTTCCTTCTGCGCCTGGTGCGCCAGGCGCCTGACCGACGCGGCCCGCGTTCGGGACGGGTCCGACCGAGCAGGATGATGGAGCAATGGCCGAACCGCTGGACGCCGCCCTGACCGAGGTCCGGGCACTGCTGCTCGACCCTGCGCTCACCCGTGCGGTGGCCGCCGGACGCCGACGTGGACACCGGCCCTCGGTGGTCCGCGCCGAACTGCGGCCGGTCGCGCTCAAGGCCGGCCCCCGGTTGCAGATCTCCACCTCCGACGGCTCCCGCCCGTACACCCGCAACGTGGCCCCCGGCCCGGAGGCCGACGCGGCGGTGGACGCGCTGTTGGCCGAGCCGTTCGGCAACTGGCACGTGGAGACGGCCGACGCGACGCTCCAGCTACGGGTCACCAAGTCCGGCGAGGCGCAGGTACACCGGGCCGCCGCGGCCCGGCCGGCCGCCGAGCCGGGTGGGCACGACCGGGCGAAGGAGTACCTGCTCGACCCCGGCGACCCGATCTTCGCCGAGATCGGTGGTTCGGCGGCGAAACGGCGCCAGGTCGACGCGTTCCTGCGGGCGCTGGCGGCGACCCTCCCGGACGACCTGACCGGCCCGCTGCGGGTGGTCGACCTGGGCTGCGGCAACGCGTACCTGACCTTCGCCGCGTACCGGTGGCTGGCCCAGCGCGGGGTCGACGTCGAACTGGTCGGCGTGGACGTCCGGGAGGACCAGCGGCGGCGCAACACCGAGCTGGCCGAGCGGCTGGGCTGGGCCGACCGGGTCAGCTTCGTGGCCGGCACGATCGCCGACGCCGTCGTGGAACCCGCCCCCGACCTGGTGCTGGCCCTGCACGCCTGTGACACCGCCACCGACGAGGCGCTGGCCCGGGCGGTGCGCTGGCGGGCCCGCTGGGTGCTCGCCGCGCCGTGCTGCCACCACGACGTCGCGGCCCAGCTGCGCACCCGGCCGGCCCCGGCCCCGTACGAGCTGCTGACCCGGCAGGGCATCCTCCGCGAGCGCTTCGCGGACGTCCTCACCGACGCGCTGCGGGCCGGGCTGCTCCGGCTGCACGGTTACCGGGCCGAGGTCGTGGAGTTCGTCGACTCCCGGCACACCCCGCGCAACCTGCTCATCCGGGCACGACGCACCGGCACCGCGCCGACCGCCGCCCAGCGGGCGGAGTACCGGGAGCTGGTCGACCGGTGGGCGGTGAGCCCCCGACTGGAGGCGCTGCTTCCGGCGCCCACGCCGGACCCTGCCCCGGACCCCGACACCCAGGCGCCGGACGACGTCGCGACGGCCCGCTAATCGGGACGTCGCCCGAACTGCCTGCCGGTCGGGGCGCAGTTCCGGCGGGCCGCCCGGCCCGGCAGGCCGCCCGGCCCGGCAGGCCGCCCGGCTCGGCAGGCCGCAGTTCGGCAGGCCGCCCGGCTCGGCAGGCCGCAGTTCGACGGGCCGCCCGGCCCGGAGTTGCTGCCCACCGGGCGAGCACGCCACCCACCAGCGCCCGCCCCAAACCCGCGCCGCTGAACGTCCGGGCCAACCGGCAGGCCGGTGATGCGGGGCCGGGCCGGTGATGCGCGAGCACCCCGGGTGATCAGGACGCCATGGACCTTACCCGGCTGTTTTAGGGTCCATGGCGTCCTGATCACCATTGACTGAGCGCGGGATCACCGCCCATCGCATGATCATCTATTCTGCGCCGCCCCCTCCGCCGGTTCCCTGGACGGCCACCATCGCCACGTTTGTCCGCTACCACCAGGATCGCTTGGCCCCCGGGTGATTGCCGCAGTCCCCGGCCTGGTCGCCGGGGCCTCGTTCATCGTGCTGATCCGCCGGATCTCCACCGCTCAGCAGAACCGGATCTCGAAGGCAGTTCCGCTCCGGCCCGGATACCCGCGTGCCGGATCCGGCGCTCCAGCCAACGGTGATCAGGACGCCATGGACGCTAAACAGCCCGGGTAACGTCCATGGCGTCCTGATCACCCGGGGCGCTCGCGCATCACCGGCCCGCCATCAGCGTCACCGCCGGTCCCGCCGATGGTGGGTGGCGTGATCGAGGCACGACGCAACTGTCGGCCCCGCCGACGTGCAGCGCGGGGACTGCTCGTCGTCGTCGCCCGGACCACTTCGCTGGAGCCCCGGTCACCTGAGCGACGTCGACCGCCGCGTCCACCCGTCCGGGATGTGATCCGCGCCATTCCGGAGGGTGGAACGTCGCGTCCACGTGACGGTCTGGTCGATCAGTCAATTGTTTCCCGACCTTTCCGTACTACCCTCGGAGGCGCACCGCCGGTGCCGGTCGGGAGGGAAGACCCGCAGGGATGGGTTCCGTAGAGGTTTCTCCGCAGATGGCCTTCGCACGTTTCGTGCGGCGTGCGATCGACGACGCCCGTGAGGAACGCGGCTGGACCGTCACCGATCTGGCGTCCCACACCGGAGTCGGTCGGTCGACCGTGTTCCGTTGGCTCGCCGGGGACTGGCAGGACTACCCCGAGCTGGCCAAGGTGCGCGGCTTCTGCGCGGCGCTGGACCTGCCGGTCGCGGCCGCGTTCCGCGCGCTCGGCCTGCCGGACGCCGGTCCCGCACCCCGCCGACGAGTCGACGACGGCCCTGTCGAGGCGGACGTACGGGTGATCCTGCAACGGCTGGCGGATCCGACCGTTCCGGCCGAGGAGAAGCACCACATCCGCGACCTGCTGCGCTACCTGGCCCGCCGCCCGATCCGCCGCGCCGGCTGAGCGCCCACCGAGCACGACCACCGGTCGTCGGGCTGCTCGTCGCCGCCGTCGTGCTGCTCGCACCCTCGCGTTCCGGCGCCGGCCGCCCGCCCGATGGGGTCAGGGCACGATGACCGTGAACTCGGCGGTCCGCACCACGCCGGCAACCTGGAAATCCAGGTAGAGCCGGTACCGGCCCGGGTCGGGCGTGGTCACCCAGAACGTCACCGCCCCGTCGACCGGTTGCGGCTCGGGGTGGACGTGCAGGTAGCCCAGATCCCCCTCGCGTAGGGCGACCAGGTGCCCGTACGCGCCGAGGTAACGCTCCAGCGCCGCCGGCCCGCCGGGCGAGTCGACCCGGAAGGTCAACGGCACGGTCACGCCGGCCTGCGGGGTGCCCTGATAGCCGACGGTGAACCCGTCGACCGTGACGGAGGACGCCGGCGCCGGTAGCGGCCTCGGCTGGTAGCCGCCCGGCGCGGTCAGGTCGACCCCGAGGGTCACCGGCGTCTGCCGGCCGTCGTCGCCGAGCGCGGTGAAATCGGCGTACGCCCGCCAGACGCCCGGCTGCGACAGGGTCAGCGGCACCGACCAGGTGCCGTCGGCCGCCATCGTCGGATGCAGGTGCTGGTAGCCGGTCAGGTCGCGACGCACCACGATCAGGTGCATCGGCTTGTCGTGCACGACCGCGAACCGGGTCACCGGGCGGCGTTGCGCGTCCCGCACCTGGAACCGCAGCTCGCCTGGACGGCCGGCGGTGAACGCGGCGGCCACCGGGGTGAGCGTGTAGCCCGCCGAGCTGACCGAGAGGCCGCCGGCCTGCGCCGCCGCGGCCTGGTCAGCGCCGTGCTCGTGGGCGCCTGTGCCCGGCGCGTGGCTGTGGCCGGTGAGGGCGCTGTCCGGCCCCGCCGCCACGGACGGGCCGCCGTTGAGCCGGCCGAGGCCGAAGCCGAGCAGGACGGCGAGCACCAACCCGCCGACGACCAGCGCCAGCCGGACGGTGCTCCGGTCCGGCACTGCCGACACCTGATCCGGCTCGGCCGATGCCTGGTCGATCTCCGTCGACGCCTGATCCGGTACGGCCAATGCCTGATCCGGCACGGATGACGCCTGGTCGGGCACGGCCGACACCTGGTCAGGCACCGCCGCCGTCCCGCTCGCGGCCAGGCTGCTCATCGGTCATGCCGCCCACGCTACCGCCCCTCGGCACCGCGTCAGCCCGCCGGTGCTGCGGCGTGGCGACGGTCGCAGTCCCGCCCCACCGGGAACTTTCCCGGCCCAGCCGAAACGACGTCGGCGCAGCTCGGACTGCGGACGGCAGACGGGCAGACGGGCAGACGGCGGACGGCGGACGGCGGGTGGCGGGTGGCGAGTGGCGGGTGGCGGGTGGCGGGTGGCGGGTGTGCGGACGGCGGACGGCGGGTGGCTCAGCCGGCCACGGCCAGTGCGAGGGGAAGCACGTCGGGGGCGCCGGCCCGGCGCAGCTCCCGGGCGGCCATCGTCATCGTCCAGCCCGAGTCGACCAGATCGTCAACGAGGAGCACCGGCCCGTCGAGCCCGGCGAGAGCGCCGGCCAGTTCGTCCGGCACGGTGAAGGCGCCGTGCAGGACGCGTACCCGCTGGGCGCTGTTGCCGCGCGGGCCGCCGACGGGCGCGCCGGTCGGCGTCACCTGGCCGAGCAGCGGCAGCCGACCCACGGCGGCGATCCGCTCGGCGAGCGAGCCGACCAGTCGGGGCCGGCGGCGCGAGCCGACCGCGACCACACCGACCGGGCGGCGGGGCCACTTCTCGTCCCCGTGCGCCCACGCCTTCAGCACCTCGACCACGGCGGCGGCCACGTCGTCGGGAACGGCGACGTCCGCCGCCTCCGGCCCGACCAGGTCGCGTAGCCGACCGCCCCACCCCAGGTCGGACAGCCGCCCCACCGCGCGCCCCGGCAGCGCCTGCTCCGCCGGGGCGATCCGCCCCTTCAGCGGTACGCCCACCGCCTCCAGCCCGGTCGGCCAGAGCTTCTTCGGCGTGATCTCCACACCGGGGCGGCCGAGGAAGGTCTGCGCGGCGGTCAGCGCCACGTCCGACACGTCGGGCGTGAACAGCGGGCCGGCGCAGCGGTCGCACCGGCCGCAGCCGGTCGCACCGGCGTCGTCCAGGCACTCTCGCAGGTAGCGCAGTCGGCAGTCGGGGGTCCTCGCGTACTCCCGCATGGCCTGTTGCTCGGCGGTGCGCGCCTCGGCGACGCGGCGCAGCCGGGCCTCGTCGTAGGTCCAGGGTTCGCCGGTGGCGAGCCAGCCGCCGCGCACCCGGCGGACCGCGCCGTCGACGTCGAGCACCTTGAGCATCAGCTCCAGCCGGGCCCGGCGCAGGTCGACGATCGGTTCGAGGGCCTGGGTGGAGAGCGGGCGGTCGGTGTGCAGGGCGGCCAGCACGGCGCGGACCTGCTCCTCCGGCGGGAAGGCGAGCGAGGCGAAGTAGCGCCAGATCGCGGCGTCCTCGGCGCCGGGCAGCAGCAGCACCTCGGCGTGCGCGACGGCGCGGCCGGCGCGGCCGACCTGCTGGTAGTACGCGATCGGCGACGGCGGTGCGCCGAGGTGCACCACGAAGCCGAGGTCGGGCTTGTCGAAGCCCATGCCCAGGGCGCTGGTGGCGACCAGCGCCTTGATCTTGTTGTCCAGCAGGTCCTGCTCGGCGGCCCGCCGGTCGGCGTCCTCGGCCTGGCCGGTGTAGGAGGCGACGGCGTAGCCCCGGGAACGCAGGAACTCGGCGGTCTCCCCCGCCGCGGCGACGGTGAGCGTGTAGACGATGCCCGAGCCGGGCAGCCGGTCCAGGTGGTCGGCGAGCCAGGCCAGCCGGTGCGCCGGGCTGGGCAGGTCGAGCACGGCCAGTCGCAGTGACTCCCGGTCCAGGCTGCCGCGCAGTACGAGGGCGTCGCCCAACTGCTCCGCCACGTCGGCGGTGACCCGGGCGTTGGCGGTGGCCGTGGTGGCCAGCACCGGGGTGCGTTCGGGCAGGTTGGCCAGGAAGGTACGCAGCCGGCGGTAGTCCGGCCGGAAGTCGTGCCCCCAGTCGGAGACGCAGTGCGCCTCGTCCACCACCAGCAGGCCGGTGGTGGCTGCGAGCTTCGGTAGCACGGTGTCCCGGAAGTCCGGGTTGTTGAGCCGCTCGGGGCTGATCAGCAGTACGTCCACGGTGCCGGCCTGGATCTCGGCGGTGATCTCGTCCCACTCGTCGAGGTTGGCGGAGTTGATGGTGCGGGCCCGGATGCCGGCCCGGGCCGCCGACTCGACCTGGTTACGCATCAGCGCCAGCAGCGGCGAGACGATGACGGTCGGGCCGGCTGTTCCGGCACGCTCGCCCGGCTGCGGGGCGGCCTCGCCCTGGTCGCGCTCGCGGAGCAGGGCGGTGGCCACGAAGTAGACCGCCGACTTGCCCCACCCGGTGCGCTGTACGCAGAGCACCCGGCGGCGGTCGGCCACCAGCGCCTCGATCGCCCGCCACTGGTCCTCGCGGAGCCGGGCGTGCTCGCCGGCCAACCGCCGCAGCACCGCTTCGGCCCGTTCCCGTACCGCCGTCCGATCCACGCTCATCCGGCATTTCTACCAGCTACGACGGACGTTCCCGCTGGGCGAGCGCTCGCCCAGCAGCACATCACCCCGGCGCGGTGCCGTGCTGGCGGACTGCCAGGGGCGCCGCGTCCGCGTGGGTGCGGGGGTCCTCCTCCGCGCAGAAGCCCCGCCGATATGGAGCCGTCGCCGGGCGGCGACAACTCCATATCGGCGGGGCCGGGCCCGCGCCGTCAGGGGCGGCGGGAGGGGGTGCGCAGGGAGTGCCGCAGGAGTGCCAGGCGTGGGGCGAGGCTGGCCAGGCCGCCGGGGAAGAAATAGACGGCCAGGATGAAGACGGTGCCGAGCACGAAGAGCGGCTGGGACAGCGGGTTGCTCAGGAACGCCGGCAGGGCCTCCACCGCGTCGGACGTGCCGAACGCGACCAGCCGGTGGTCGAGGTACATGTAGAGGATGCCGCCGATCACCGGCCCCCACCGGGTGCCCGGCCCGCCGAGCACCACCATCACCAGCAGCGCCAGGGTCCACTCGGAGGAGGTGATGTGCGGCGAGGCGCCGCCGACGATCAGGACGTAGACCACGCCCCCGGCCGCCGCCAGCCCGCCGGCCAGCGCGAACGCCACCAGCTTGAACCGGTACGGGTCGAGCCCCAGCACCCCGATCCGCCGCTCGTCGTCGCGCAGGCCGGCGAGCACCCGCCCGGTCGGCGAGCCGGAGACCCGGTGCACCACGAAGACCACCACGACCAGGTACGCCAGCGCCAGCCAGTAGAGGTTGACGGTGTTGGTGACCCCGACCAGGCCCTCCGGCAGCCCGGAGACATCCAGCGGCAGCCCCTCCTCGCCGCCGGTGAGCCCGCCGAAGTCGCGGGCCACCAGGATCGCCCCGACCTGGGCGAAGGCGAGCGTCACCATGGCGAACGCGATGCCGACGGTGCGTAGCGCCACCGCGCCGAGCAGCGCGGCGAGGATCGTCCCGCCGGTGATCGCAAGCAGCCCCGCCTGCCACAGCGGCAGCCCCGCCTTGGTAACGAGGATGTCGGTGCCGTAGACGCCGGCGGCGAAGTAGAGGGCGTGGCCGAAGGAGAGCATCCCGGTCCGCCCGAAGAGCAGGTCGTACCCGGCGGCCAGGCCGCCGAAGACCAGGCAGACGGCGAGCAGTTGCAGGGTGCCCGGGGAGTTCAGCGCCCCCTCGAAGACGCCCGGCAGGTGCAGCGTGGAGTACGGCAGGATCAGCGCGACCACCAGCGCGACCAGCGGCAGGTACGGGCGCAGCCCGTGCCACCGTCGGCGCCCCGGCGTCAGTTCGTCGGGCACCGCCGCGGGCGGCGCCGGAACCTCGGGGCTCTTGGTCTCGGTCATGCCGTTGCCACCTTTCCGGCGATGCCCTGCGGGCGCAGCAGCAGCACCACGGCCAGCAGCGCGACCACGCAGATGTCGCCCAGCCCGGAGGTGCCGTAGTAGTTGACGAACTGTTGGGTCAGGCCGACGGCGACGGCCGCGTACGCGGAACCGGTCACCGAGCCCATGCCGCCGATGACCACCACGATGAACGCGAAGATCAGCAGCGAGCCGCCCTGGCCGGGCGAGACGGTGCCGAAGTAGACGCCGCCGAGCGCGCCGGCCAGCGCCGCCGCCGCCCCGCCGATGGCGAAGACCAGGGTGAACGCCTTGCGCACGTCGATGCCGAGCGCGGTGACCATCTCCCGGTTCTCCACGCCGGCCCGGATGATCAGGCCGTAGCGGGTCCAGCGGAGGAAGGCCAGGATCGCGCCGAGCACCAGCACCGCGGCGATGATCAGCAGCAGGCCGCCGTTGGGCACGTTGGCGCCGAGGATTCCGGTGACCTGCCGGGTCCACTCGGGGCGCGGGAACGGCCGGGCGTCCGCGCCCCAGGTGGCCTGGAGCAGCGCCACACCGGCCAGCGAGAGACCGACGGTGACCAGCACCTGCTCGATGGTGCGGGAGTAGAGCGGCCGGATCAGCACCAGCTCGACCAGCACCGCCACCAGCGTGCCGGCGGCCACCCCGAAGGCGACCGAGACCACGAAGCCGAAGCCGTCCGACCCGGCGCCGGGCAGGTTGCCCGCCGCCCACCAGGTCCCGTACGCGCCGACGCCGAGGAAGACGCCGTGCGCGAAGTTGAGCACGTCGGCCAGACCGAAGACCAGGGACAGACCGCTGGCGACCAGGAAGTAGAGCGCCGCCAGGCCGAGCCCGGTCAGCGTCAACAGGATGACGGTGTCCATCAGTGCTGGTCCTTCCTCGCGCCTGCGGGGCCCGCAAGCTGACTCCTCGCGCCCGGCGCGTGCCCCTCCGCCGAGCCCACGCCCAGCAGCGACTTTGTCAGGGCGGTCTCCAGCAGCAGTTCCTGCGCGTCGCCGGTCCAGGCGACCTGGCCGGCGGCCAGCACGACCGCGTCCCGGGCGAGCCGCCGGACCACGGCCAGGTTCTGCTCGACCAGCAGCACCGGCACGGATTCGGCGACCCGTTCCAGCACCTCGGCCACCTCGGTCACCACCTTCGGCGCCAGCCCCTTGGTCGGCTCGTCGACCAGCAGCAGCCGGTTGTCGTTGAGCAGCACCCGGCCGATCGCGAGCATCTGCTGCTGCCCGCCGGAGAGCGAGCCGGCCCGTTGCCGTCCGCGCCGGTCCAGCTCCGGGAAGAGCGCGAAGACCTTGTCGTACGCCGGGGTGCTGCCCCGCTGTTCGGCGAGCCGGAGGTTCTCCGCGACGGTGAGCCCGGCGAAGACGCACCGGTCCTCCGGCACGTAGCCGAGCCCGCCGCGGACCAGCCGGTGGGTCGGCCGGGCCAGCAGGCTCTGCGCGCCCATCCGGACGGCGCCCCGCACCTCGCCGGCGGGCGGGGTGAGACCGACGATCGCGCGCAGCGTGGTCGTCTTGCCCACGCCGTTGCGCCCGAGCAGGACGGTGACGCCGGTCGGGGCGACCGTGAAGGACACCCCCTGGAGGATGTGCAGCCCGGCGATCCGGACCGACAGGTTCTCCACGCTGAGAATGGGTTCCACTAGAGCTGAGCCGCCTTCCGTTCGCGACTGCGGGACTCGCAAACCCGGCTCATTCCTCGCGCTCACAGCGACTCCCCCAGGTAGGCCTCTTGCACGGTGGGGTTGGCCATCACCGTCTCCGGGGTGTCGCAGGCCAGCAGCGCGCCGTGGTGCATCACGGCGATCCGGTCGGCCAGCTCCAGGATGACGTCCATGTGGTGCTCGACCATCAGCACCGACCGGCCGCTGTCGCCGGTGAGCGAGCGGATCACCGAGACCAGCTCGGGCACGTCCTCGGCGCTGACCCCGGCCATCGGCTCGTCGAGCAGCATGACCCGGGGCTCCCCGGCGAGCAGCAGGGCGATCTCCAACTTCCGCTTCTCGCCGTGGGCGAGGGTGCCGGCCAGCGCCGTACCCCGGTGGGCGAGGCCGACCCGGTCGAGCGCCGCGTCGGCGGCGGCGGCGACCTCCCGGTCGGCCGCCGCCCGCCGCCACAGCTTCATCGAGCCCCCGCGGTGCGCCTGCACGGCGAGCCGGACGTTCTCCCGCACGCTGAGCGAGCCGAAGACCGAGGATGCCTGGAAGGTACGGCCGAGCCCGAGACGGGCCCGCCGGTGCGGCGGGAGGGAACCGATGTCCTCCCCGTCGAGGGTGATCCGTCCTTCCGTGGCCCGGCGGATGCCGGTGATCAGGTTGAACAGTGAGGTCTTGCCGGCGCCGTTCGGCCCGATGACGCCGAGGAACTCCCCGGGCGCCAGGTCGAGGTAGACGCTGTCGACGATGGCGACCTCACCGATCCGCCAGGTCAGACCGCGGGTGGCGAGCATCTGTTGTCAGCCCTTCATCGGCACGGCCGGCGGTGCGGACTCGTCCCCGGTCAGCGCCTTCTGCGCGGTGGCCGTGAACGCGGTGCCGCTGCCGGTCAGCTTGGCCTGGAACATCGGCTGGAGCAGCGCGTGGTCCTCGGCGCGGATGGTCATCCCGCCCTTGACCCCGTCGAAGCTCCAGCCCTCCAGAGCCTTGATCATCTTTTCGACGTCGTCGCCGCCCTCGGAGATCGCACGGACGACCATCTGCGCGGCGGCGAAGCCGTCCGGGTGGAACAGGTCGACCGTGCCGACCTTGGCCTTCAGGGCCTTGGCGGCCTCGTTGTCGGAGGCCCCGTCGAAGTAGTGCGACAGGAAGGAGATCTTGGCGCCGGCGGCGCCGAAGGTCGGCCACGAGGCGCGGATGTCCAGGCCGGTGACGACCGTGGTGGAGGAGAGCACACCCTGCTGGTCGAGCGTCTGCCACATCGCCGGGGCGGTGGTGCCGGCCCAGGCCACGAAGAGCAGGTCTGGCTTGGCGGACTTGATCTGGCTGGCGAACGGGGTGAACTCGGTGGCGCTGGCCGGCGCCCGGACGCTGCTGACGGCCGCGCCCGCACCGCCGATGACAGCCTTCACGGCCGCCTCGTTGGCGTCGCCGAAGGCGCCGTCCTGGGCGAAGACCACGACCTTCTTGCCGGCCGGGTCGCCGATGAACGACTTGGCGGTGACCACGTCCTGGTACGACTGCCGCCCGGACCGGAACGTGTACTTGTTCGAGCCGGTCACCGCGTCGGTGGCGGCCGGCCCGGAGATGAAGAGAACCTTGTTCTGCGCGGCGATCGGGGCGACCTGGAGGGCCACGCCGGAGGCCGTCGACCCCGCGATGATCTTGTTGCCCTTGCCGATCAGGTCCTTGGCCGCGGAGACCGCCTTCGCCGGGTCACCCGCGTCGTCGACCTCGGTGACCTCGACGGCCCGGTCGCCCACCTTGTTGGTGCCCTTGGTGGCGAAGTCGAGGCCGGCCCTGAAACCCTCGATGTACTGCTTGCCGTAGCTGGCCAGGGCTCCCGACTGGGAGTACACCAGGCCAACCTTCACCGGGGCGGCGCTGTCGCCGCCACCGGAAGCGGTGTCCTGCGGGCTGCCACAGGCCGTGGCGGCGAGCGCCGCGGCCATCATCGTGGCGGCGGAGAGGAACACCCGCCGCGTCGTCCGGACCGTCATTGCGACTCCACGTGAGGACTCGGAGGTAGGGAACTCATATGACGGCTCACGCTAGGAGTGACGTCACCCACGGGCTATGTGGCCGATGCACACAAGTAACACGGGTGGGGTGGCCGGACGTTACAGCGCCAGCCCTGCGACTGTGACGGCGTACGTCCGCGATGGCCGCAGCGGCCATTGACGGAAACGCTCCTGTGTCGCCGCCCCCCACCGACCGGCATTTCCCTCGTCCGTCGACAGCGCCGGCCGCCGCCGAGCAGGCTGTCGCAGAAGACCCGGTCAGCTTTCGGCGGGTGGCGGCCAGTTCGACGCCGGATCGGGGCACCCACGTCGCCGAACGCCCCACCGCGTAACCACCCTGGACACCTCCTGTCGAACTGCCCCACGTATGGGGCGCCGAGTTCGTCCTGCCCCGCCGCCTCGCCTGGACAGCCCGAGCAGACCTCCCGTGGAGCTCCGCACCGCGGCGCCGAACGCGGGTGGCGCGTGCCGGCCTGTCGACCGCCCCTACAGATGGGGCAGCTCGACAGCGTTCGCGGGACACCTGAGTCGTCTGCGACATCAGCCCGACAGGCCCGACGCGGCAGCCGGGCAGCCGCTCCGGCCGGCCAACCCCTGTGGCCGTCCATGCGGGTTTCCGCACCCGGATCGCGGTGGAAAAGGAAGATTGTCTGATGCGCCGGCTCCTTCGTCACCCCGTACGGCTCGTGCCGCTCGGCTTCCTGGTGACGATCCTGGTCGGCACCGGGCTGCTGATGCTGCCCTGGGCCACCAGCGAGTCCCGGCACACCCCGTTCCTGATCGCCCTGTTCACCTCCACCTCGGCGGTCTCGGTGACCGGGATGGCGGTGGTGGACACGCCGAACTACTGGAACGAGTTCGGGCTCGTGATGATCACCGTGCTCACCCAGGTCGGTGGCCTCGGCATCGTGACCGGGGCGACCCTGGTGGTCCTGGTGGTGGCCCGCCGGCTGGGGCTGCGCAGCCGGCTGCTGGTGCAGGCCGAGACCGCCGAGTTCGGCATCGGCGACGTACGCCGGCTGCTGCTGCGCATCGCTGGCCTCTCGCTCGTCTGCGAGGTGGTCATCACCGCGATCCTGACCACCCGACTCTGGATCGCCTACGACTACCCGTTCGACCGGGCCCTCTGGAGCAGCGTCTTCCACGCCGTCCAGGCCTTCAACAACGGCGGATTCGCCCTCTACACCGACAACCTGATCGCCTTCTCCACGGACGCCTGGGTCACCCTGCCGCTGGCGATCGGCACCATCGTCGGCGGGCTCGGCTTCCCGGCGCTGTTCGAGGCGGTCCGGGAGTGGCGGCAGCCGAACCGGTGGGCGATCGCCACCAAACTGACCATCTGGGGCAGCCTGACGCTGCTGGTGGTGGGCTTCCTCGGCCTGCTGGTCATCGAGTGGGCCAACGTGCGCACCCTGGGGATCTACGCCTGGCCGGACAAGCTCCTCGTGGCGTTCGCCCAGAACTCGTTCATCCGCACCGGCGGCTTCAACGTCGTCGACGTCACCAGACTGGAGGAGGAGAGCTATCCCCTGGTCATCGCGCTGATGTTCATCGGCGGCGGCAGCGCCAGCACGGCCGGCGGGATCAAGGTCACCACGTTCTTCCTGCTCGCCTTCGTGATGTGGGCGGAGCTGCGGGGTGAGCCGGACGTGACGGTCGGGCAACGCCGGGTGGCCACCGCCAGCCAGCGGCAGGCCATCACCGTCGCGCTGCTCAGCGTCGCGCTGGTGGTCTGCGGCACGGTGGTGCTGATCTTCCTCACCGAGGGGGTCCGCTACTACGAGGCGCTGTTCGAGGTGACCTCGGCGTTCACCACCACCGGCCTCAGCGTCGGGGTCGCCGCCGCGCTGCCGGAGAGCGGCCAACTCGCCCTGATCGTCCTCATGTTCGTCGGCCGGATCGGGCCGCTGACCCTCGGGTCGGCGATCGCCCTGAACACCCGCCGGCGGCTGTACCGCTATGCGGAGGAGCAACCCATTGTCGGCTAGGAAGACGGACGCGGGCAGCGTCGTGGTGATCGGGTTGGGCCGGTTCGGGTGCCACCTGTCCACCGCGCTGACCGCCCTCAAGCACGAGGTGCTGGCCATCGACCGCAACCCGGACCAGGTGCAGCGATGGTCGGCGCAGCTCGACCGGGTCGTGCAGGCCGACTCCACCGAGGAGGGGGCGCTGCGCCAACTCGGCGTGGCGGACTTCGGCCGGGCGGTGGTCGCCATCGGCGCCTCGGTGGAGGCGAGCGTACTGACCGTGCTGGCGCTGGCCGAGCTGGGCGTACCGCAGATCTGGGCCCGGGCCACCTCGACGAAGCACGCCAAGATCCTGGACTCGGTCGGCGCACACCACGTGATCTTTCCCGAGGCGGAGACCGGCGAGCGGGTGGCCCACCTGATCGTCAGCAGGATGCTCGACTTCATCGAGTTCGGCGACGACTTCGCCATCGCCAAGGTGTGCACCCCGGAGTCGATGGTCGGCCGGCCGCTCACGGAACTGACGCCCACCGAGCGCTACGGGGTACGGGTGGTCGGTGTGAAGCTGCCCGGCGAACGCTTCCGGTACGCCACGGACGCCACGGTGATCACCCCGGGCAGCATGCTGATCGTCGAGGGGGACATCGGGCAGGTGCAACGGTTCGCGGAACTCAGCTGACCCCGGCCGGCTCAGTCGTCGTCATCGTCCTCGTCCCTTTCCTTTTCCGGGCTTACTTTTTTTCCACCACCCGCCCCCTTGCCCTTGCCTGAGTTGTCGGACTTCGCCTTCGGCCCGCCACCCGAACTGCCGGCGGACGTTCCGGCCTTCTTCGTCGAGGGCTTGGCAGCCGGCGCCTTGGTGGCAGGGGCCTTGGTGGGTACGACGCCGGGTGCCGAGCCGGCCACCCCGGAAACCTGCGCCCCGCACGTCTCCTCACCGAGGCGGAACTCCAGCGGCAGTGGGTTGACGCCGGTGTGGCGGCCGGTCAGGGTGAGCTTCTCCGACGCGCCGGGGGCCAGCGCGCCGCGCTCCGCGGCAGGCTGTACAAGCACTGTCTGCCCCTGCTGGCGCACCGGGCCGGGCGTCGCCTTGATCACCGTCTGCTGGCCGGGGAAGGTGAAACTCAGCCGCCAGTCCCGCAGTTCCCGCTCGCTGGTGTTGGTCAGGGTCAGTTCGGCGGCGAAGTCCTTGCCGGAGTCCGTGCGCAGCGTGTACGCGACCCGGCAGGGCGTCGGCGCGTCCGCGCCCATCCGCGCCTGGGTCGGCTGGTCGATGCCGCCGCTGGCGGGGCTGTGCGAGGTCACCCCCCAGACCGCTGCGGTCACCGCCACCAGCCCGGCGGCGGCCACCCCCGCCTCGATCCGCCGACGCCGGGTCGCCGCGCGCCGGTTGCGCGTACGGGAGAACGGCAGCGCGTCGGTCGCGGCGGACCAGGGCAGGATCGTGGTCCCGGCGGCGGCCAGCTCGGCCTCGTCCACGGGCCCCGCCGCCGGGGAGACCGGCACCGCGGCGATCATGCCGGCGGCGTCGGCGAGCGTCCGCGCCACCTCGGTGGTGACGGGGCGGTCCCCGGGGCGCTTGGCCAGGCAACGGCCCACCAGGTCGCGCACCTCGTCGGGCAGCCCCGGCACCGGCGGCATCGGCTCCGGTTCGTTGTACATGTGCGCGCGCAGCATCTGCGTGGTGGTGCTCGCCTGCCAGGGCAGCCGCCCGGTGAGCATCCGGTAGAGCAGCAGGCCGACCGCGTACACGTCGGTGGCCGGGGAGACCTGGCCGTTGTCGAGCCGCTCCGGGGCGAGGTACGCGGGCGTGCCGAGCAGGGTGCCGTCCGGCCCCTTCTCCTTCTCCCCCACCAGCGCGGAGATGCCGAAGTCGACCACCTTCACGCCGGTGGCGGTCAGCATGATGTTGCCCGGGGTGACGTCGCGGTGCACCACACCTCGGGCGTGCGCGGTGGCCAGCGCCGAGGTGACCTCCGCGCCGATCGTCACCGCCTCCCGCCAGGGCAGGCTGCCCCGGCGCAGCCGACCGGTCAGCGACTCGCCGTCGACCAGCTCCATGACGACGTACGGCACCGTCAGGCCGACCTGCTCGGACTCGCCGTAGTCGTAGACATTGGTGATGTTGGGGTGGCACAGCCGGGCGGCGGCCTGCGCCTCGATCCGGATGCGGTGCCGGAAGGCACGGTCGGCGGCCAGCCGGGACGCGAGCACCTTGACCGCCACCTGGCGGCCGAGCACCTCGTCGTAGCCGCGCCACACCACGGACATGCCGCCCGCGCCGAGCTGTTCGATCAGCCGGTACCGCTCACCCAGCAGTTGTGCGCCGTCCCGGATCGCTCCACCCATGGGAGTCGTTGTTGCCCCGGACCGCCCCGGCTACACCTCCAGGGTCGGAATCGGTCAGCGATTCACCCGTTCAGGCGGTGGCGAGGAGCTGGTCCACGGGCGCGTAGTCGTCGGTCAGCACCAGTGCCTCGCCGACGAACGCGGTGAGGTCGGCGCCCACCAGCACGTTGGCGTCCTCCCGCAGCTCGGCCAGCCGGGCGCGGACCGACTCCAGCGGCAGCGGGGCGTCGGAGGCGACGATGAGGAAGTTCGAGCCCTCCCGCCCGGCGAGCGCCGCCGCCGGGGCGATCAGCGCGACGTGCCGGAACTCGGCGGCGACGGTGGCCAACTCACTGCGGATGAAGCGCAGCGGCGGGTAGTCGATGACGTTCTGCACGTAGACGCCGCCCGGCCGGGTCACCCGGCGGACCTCGGCGGCCATCTCCCGGGTGGCCAGGTGCCAGGGCACCACCAGGTGCCCGAACGCGTCGCCGACCACGAGGTCGCGGCTGTCGGTGGCCTCCCCCGCGACCAGCATCCGGGCGTCACCCACCACCGCCCGCAGGTCAGGGCCCTGGCGTACGCCGAGCTGACGCTCGCCCAGCTCCACCAGCCCGCCGTCGATCTCGAACACGACGTTGTCCGTGCCGGGGCGGGTGGCGGTCAGGTAGCGGGGCACGGTGAACCCGCCACCGCCCAGGTGCAGCGCGTCGAGCCGCTGCCCCTTCGGGGCCACCACGTCGGCCACCGCCCCGATCCACCGGGTGTACGCGTACTCCAGGTGGGTGGGGTCGGCGAGGTCCACGTACGAGTGCTGGGCCGAGTTGAGCAGCAGGGTGCGGCCGGAGGACCGGTCGGAGTCGGCCTGCACGCTGGCGCAGTGGTAGGCCGTCTCGATGTCGCACGGGTTCGGCGCCACCGTGGTCAGCCCGGCGCCGGCGAGGCCGAGCACCGCCAGGGCGGCCTTGGCGCGGGCGGGACCGGGCAGCTGGGCTGCGTCCCGACGGCGCAGCCACACCCCGAGGCCGAGCCCGGTGAGCCCGAGCGAGGCCGCCAGGGCGAACAGGATGACGGTGCTGGGCAGCGCGGCCACCAGCACGAAACCGGTGACCAGGGTGGCCGTGACCGCGCCCAACGTGCCCACGCTGGAGAGCCGGCCGACCACCTGGCCGGTGCGCCGCAGGTCGGCGAGCTGGAGCTTCACCACCAGCGGGGTGACCGACGAGAGCAGGGCCGCCGGCACGAAGACGGCGAGCGCGACGAGCAGCAGGATGGCCGAGGCCGCCCCGCCGCGCAGCACCTCACCGGCGTACCGGACGACGGGCAGGGTGACTGCGGTGGCGATGCCGGCCAACACCAGCGCCGGGGCCAGCAGGGTGCGCGGGTTGCGCCGGTCTGCCAACCAGCCGCCCGTCCACGCACCGTAGGCGATGGCGGCCAGGGCGATGCCGATGACCGAACTGGTCACCTGGAGGGTCACCCCCACGTACGGCCCGACCAGCCGCAGGGCGGCGGTCTCCAGCACCAGGACGGCGCCGCTGGAGAAGAAGACCAGGAACGCGGCGAGGCCGTTGGGCAGGGCCAGGGCGGTCGGCGCCGCCGGCTGGGCCGGCGGGACCGTGACGTCGGAGGATGGGGAGCTCACCCGCGCGATGGTACGCAGTGAAACTGACCCGGCGGGTCAGTACATCGAGAGATGAACATGGTTCGTGTGGTCGGCGGCGGGGCTGCCGCTGCCGCCGTACGCCCGCCATCCGGTGCCGGGGTGCCAGATCTGCCGGTACCAGATCACGTAGAGCACGCCGAGCCGGCTGGCGTTGCGCACGTGCCAGGCGGCGAGGTTGTCCCCGTACGACTTGTCCCCGCCGGTGGCGGTCTCGTCCTTGAACCCGCTGGTGGCGGCCGAGAAGTCGCAGGCCCGGCCCTTGGGATGCTCACCGGAGCCGCCGCTGCGGTAGCAGGAGACGTGCCGCTTGTAGTTGGCCGCCTGGGTCTGCTTCAGGGCGTTGAGGGTGCGCGGGGTGATGCAGCCGGAGGTGGTCGGGTCGTTCACCGAGCAGGACTCCGACGGCCAGGAGCCGTCCGAGTTGCGGGGGGCCGGTTTCGCCGAGGTGGAGCTGCCGCCGCTGAAGCCGCCGCTGCTGCCCGAGCTGACCTCCGCGAGCGCCGCCTCGGCCTCCTTCTTCTTTTTCGCAATCACCGCGACCTGCTTCTGCTGCTCGCGGATCTCGGCGTCGATGGCGATCTTGGCCTGACGCGCCTGCTCACGTGTCTCGGTCAGGTCACGCAGCCGCCTGCCGTCGCGCTGTGCCATCAGGTCGAGGCTGGCCGCCCGCTCCAGGAACGACTCCGGCGAGGCGCTGTTTAGCAGCATCGACGTGGGCGTCAGCCGGCCCAGCCGGTAGGACTGGGCGGCCACCTCGCCGACCTGCGCGGTCAGCGCGACCAGCCGGGTCTCCAGAGCACCCACCTGCCCGCCCAGTTGCTTCTGCCGGGCCTTGGAGTTGTTGAGCTTCCCCGTCGCCTCGATGTGCGCCTTGGCGGTGGCCTCCAGGGCTTCCCGGAGCTTCTTGGTGCCACCCTCGTTGGGCTCCGCGTGGGCCGGCACCGCGCCGCCGCCGAAGAGCAGCGTCCCGGCGACGAGCAGGGCGATCAGCGGGCGGCGGACACGCCGCCCAGCCGGCAGGGCGATCAGCGGGCGGCGGCCGTGACGCCCGACGGGCATGGTCCTGCGCACGAAAGCATCCTTCCGTCAGCCACCGGCCCGGATGACAGCACGGCGCGGTGGCGGCCCCCGCCGGGCGCCGGTCGGCGGCCTGCTGGCGGAGACCGGCGGTCAGGATACCGGATGGAGCATGTCCGGCCAGGCCCACGAACGCCCGAGCCATCGAATATCGACGCAGTGTCTCATCGACGTCACGCAGCGCCGAGCAATCCCTCGCGTACGTCCGTCCAGATCTGTTCGCTCGCGGCGACCAGGAGGCCGTGCCCCCCGTCCCCCGGGCGGTAGTCGGTGCCGTCGAAGCGCCGGGCCACTCCACCGGCCGCTCGGACCAGCAGGCTGCCCGGGGCGTGGTCCCACGGCAGGGTGCGCCAGAAGAGCACGAAGTCCTGGTCGCCGGTGAGCACGTCCAGGTATTCCCGGCCGGCGCAGTGCTGGCCGGGAAGCAGTTCGCCGAGCCGCGCGCCGCCCGCCTCGACAAGCGCCCGTGACGCGGACGGCAGGGCGTGCGACATCGCGGCGCCGCGCAGCGCGCCGAGCGCGGGCGTACGGTCGCCGGTCCACAGCGGCCGGCCGTCGAGCCAGGTCCCCTCGCCCGACCGGGCGACCGCCAGCGTGCCGGCGAGCGGGTCGAGCACCCAGGCGGCGGCCGGCTCCCCGTCGGTCAGCAGCGCCACCATCAGCGCGAACGGCTGCCGGCCAGCGGCGAAGTTCGACGTGCCGTCGACCGGGTCGACCAGCCAGACGTCGCCGGAGCCGTGCAGGTGGTCCAGCAGGGCCGGGTCCTCGGCAACCGCCTCCTCGCCCACCACCACCGAGCCGGGCCGCAGCCGGCGCAGCGCCGCCGAGATCATCTCCTCGGCGCGGCGGTCGGCGACCGTGACGAGTTCCCCCTCCGCCTTCTCGCTGATGTCGGCGTCGTCGAGCTTGCGGAACAGCGGAAGCACGACCTGGTCGGCGGTCTCACGCAGCAGACCACCGACGTCGTCGAGCAGGGTGTCAGCCACGCGGCGGCAGCTTGACCACGCTGACGAAGAACTCGTCGATCTGCCGGACCACCGAGATGAAGCGCTCGAAGTCCACCGGCTTGGCCACGTACGCGTTGGCGTGCAACTGGTAGCTGCGCAGAATGTCCTCGTCGGCCTGGGAGGTCGTCAGCACCACGACCGGGATCCGGCAGAGCTGCTCGTCGGACTTGATCTCCTCCAGCACCTCCCGCCCGTCGCGGCGGGGAAGGTTCAGGTCGAGCAGGATCAGGTCCGGCTGCACCGCGTCGGCGTACTGGCCCTCGCGCCTCAGGTAGGACAGCGCCTCGGCGCCGTCGGAGACGACGGTCAGCCGGTTACGGAGCTTGTGCTCCTCGAACGCCTCCTGGGTCATCAACACGTCGCCCGGGTCGTCCTCGACCAGCAGGACCTCGATCGGGCTCTTGCCGTCCGCCGGCGCGGTCATCCCACTGTCTCCCTCATGTCACCCGTTCTACCGCCTTCCGGTGCCCGGTCGGGCCCATCCGTGGCGTCCGTCTCGTCGAGGCGTCCGCCGGCCTGCGCCGGGGTGCCCGTCCCGGGCTCCCCGGCGGGCTCCCCGCCGTCCCCGGTCCCGGCCTCGCCGGTCGCCGGCTCGTCGGCCGGCTCGTCCGGTGCCGCAGCCGCCGACTCGACGTCCCCGGGCAGCGCCGGGAGGGTGAAGCGGATCGCCGTGCCCTCCTCGGTGTCGGTGTCCACCCAGACCCGACCGCCATGGTATTCAACGATCTTCTTGACGATCGCCAGCCCGATCCCGGTGCCCGGGTACGCGTCCTTGGCGTGCAGCCGCTGGAAGATGACGAAGATCTTGTCGGCGAACTCCGGCTCGATCCCGATGCCGTTGTCCTGGCAGCTGATCTCCCACTCGTCGCCCACCAGGCGGGCCGAGATGTGCACCTTCGCGGGCACGTCGGGGCGGCGGAACTTGATCGAGTTGCTGACCAGGTTGGCCAGCAGGTTGGTCAGCAACGGCTCCTCGCCACGGATGACCGGCAGCTCGTCCCAGGTCAGCTCCGCGTCGGCGTACTGCCGGGCCGCCTCGGTCTGGCCGGCCACGTCGCCCATGACCTTGTTCATGTCGACCTCGGTGAAGCCGGTGGTGAGCCGGCCGATCCGGGAGAAGGCGAGCAGATCGTTGATCAGGCGCTGCATTCGCTGCGCGCCGTCGACCGCGAACGCGATGTACTGGTCGGCCCGCTCGTCCAACTGCCCGGAGTATCGGCGCTGAAGGAGCTGGCAGAAGCTGGCCACCTTGCGCAGCGGCTCCTGGAGGTCGTGCGAGGCGACGTACGCGAACTGCTCCAGGTCACGGTTGGATCGGGTGAGTTCCTCGGCCTGCTTCTGGAGCTGGCTGTTGACCCACTCGATCCGCTCCCGGGCCTCCCGTACCTCGGCCAGGTCCTTGGCGATCTTGCGCCGCATCGCGTCCACGTCTTCGGCGAGCCGGACGAACTCGGGCGGGCCGGAACCGGCGATGCCGTGCTGATAGTCGCCCTCGGCCACCTCCCGGACCTGGTCGGCGAGCCCGGTCAGCGGGCGGATCACCATCTTGTCCAGCGAGACCAGCATCAGGGTGCCGGCGATGATCACCACCCCGACGGCGACGATCAGCAGGACGACCAGCAGGTTGCTGGTCCGCTGGACGTCCTCGGCGCTGCGCTGCCGGGCCTCGAAGATCACCTGCTGGAGGTGGTCGACGGCGCCGCGAACCTCGTCGAACTGCTCCCGGGCCTCGTCGGTGATGAGCGCCTGCCCGGCGGTGGTGCCGCTCTGGTCCGTCGTGGTGACCACCGGCACCGCCACCGTCTGGCGCCACGCCTCGGCCCGCTGTTCGACGATCCGGATCTCCTCCCGAAGCTCCGGGTAGTCGCCGACCAGCCGCTGCATCGAGGCGACCAGGTTCTGCTCGCGCTTGCGGCCGGCGTCGTACGGCGCCAGGTCGGCCGGGTTGCCACTCACCGCGTAACCGCGGACCGCCGTCTCCTGGTCCAGCAGCGCGTTCAGCAACTCCTGCGCCTGCACCCGCAGCGGGCCGGTCTTGTTCAGGATCGCGTCGATGTGCGACCGGTTCTTCGCTGCCAGGGCCACCTCGCCGGCGGCCAGGCCGAGCAGGAGCACGGCGACGACGGTGAGCAGCGTGATGACCCGCCGGCGCAGGGTCCAGTCGCGGACGGCGGTCACCGGCCACCGCCCCGGCTGACCAGCAGCATGGCGACGTCGTCGGCGAACGGACCGCCGTTGAGCTGCTCGGCACGCCCGACCAGCCAGGCCGGCAGCTCGGCGAGCGGCACCGCGCGGGTCGCCGGGTCGGCGAGCAGTCCGCTGAGGCCGGGCACGTCGAGGCGCTCGTCGCCCTCGCCGATCCGGCCCTCGATCAGTCCGTCGGTGTACATCAGCAGGGACCAGTCATCGGTGTCGAACTCCAGGTCGTAGGCCACGGGTCGGCGAGGTCGTACGCCGAGCAGCCGGCCACCGGGCGCCGGAACCGGCAGCACCCGGCCCCCGGCCAGCAGCAGCGGCGGCGGGTGCCCGGCCAGTCGGACGGTGGCCCGGTTGGCGTCGAGGTCCAGCCGTACGGTGGCGACGGTCGCGAAGATCTCCTGAAGCCGGCGCTCGCTCATCAGCACCTGCTCCAGCGCCGGGAGCACCTCGTCGTCGGGCACCCCGGCGAGGATCAGCGCCCGCCAGGCGACCCGGAGCTCCACGCCGAGGGCCGCCTCGTCCACGCCGTGCCCGCAGACGTCACCGACGATCAGGTCGACCCGGTCGGGCCGGGTCTGCACCACGTCGTAGAAGTCGCCGCCGATCAGGGCGGCGTACCGGCCGGGCCGGTAGAAGGTGTGCACCGCGACCTGGTCCGTGGTCATCAGCGGTTGGGGCAGCAGGCCCCGTTCGAGGCGGGCCGACTCGGCCTGGCGCAACTCGACCTCACGCAGCCGCCGGGCGTTCTCGTCGGCCCGCTTACGCTCCACCGCGTAGCGCAGCGCCCGGGTCAGCAGCACCCCGTCGACCTGACCCTTGACCAGGTAGTCCTGGGCGCCCTCGGCGACCGCGACGATGCCGAGGTGCTCGTCGGAGCGGCCGGTCAGCACGCAGACCGCGGCGCCGCTGGACATCTCCAGCACCTGACGCAGCCCGTCGAGGCCCTGCGCGTCGGGCAGGCCCAGGTCGAGCAGGACGCAGTCGACGCCCATCACGCGCCGCCGCGCCTCGCTGAGGCTGGTCGCCACCAGCAGTTCGATCATCGAATTGGTCTCGGCGAGCAACTCACCGACCAGGAAGGCGTCGCCCTCGTCGTCCTCGACCAGCAGGACCCGCAGCCGCTCGCCGGGAGGCAGGTTCGGATGACGTCCCATGCCACCGTGCGGGTACGGCACGGCAGAGGAGCCGGCCAGGCCGGTCCCCCGGTGCGGCCGGGTCACCGCCGCGAGACGCGGGAGATCGCTGGTGATGTCGGGCTCCTTCCGAGTGCCCTGCTGATCCTGTATTACACAACGTTCGCACACAACACGACGGGCGCCGGATGCGCGGGCATGGGCCGGATCACTACCCGGCGACGGGCAAAGCGGACGGGTGTGCTCCCGAGCCGTCGTCGGGAGTCCCGCTGACGGCCACCGGGGTGCAGGATGGTGCCCACCTGAGACCCGTTCCGAGGAGACCTTCGTGGGCGCACCCCCCATCCGCCCCGCCGACCGCGCGCTGGCCCGGCCCCGTCGCCGGCTGGTCGCCGCCGTGGCGGCGCTCGCCGCGCTCGTCGCCGTCGGCGCCGGCACCCTGTTCGACCTGCGCACCCCCGCACCGCGCCCGGCCGACGCGCCGCCGGGCGAGTTCAGCGCCGCCCGGGCGTACGAACACGTCGAGGTCGTCGCCGCGCGGGCGCACGTGGCGGGCAGCCCGGCCAACGACCAGGTCCGCGTACACGTCGAGGGGGTGCTGCGCGGCCTCGGCCTGGAGACCGAGGTGCA
Organism: Micromonospora peucetia; assembly: GCF_900091625.1. Classification (NCBI taxonomy): domain Bacteria; kingdom Bacillati; phylum Actinomycetota; class Actinomycetes; order Micromonosporales; family Micromonosporaceae; genus Micromonospora; species Micromonospora peucetia. The sequence goes on along the minus strand of NZ_FMIC01000002.1, from coordinate 2,754,650 downwards.
GGACACCGTCGCGCCCGAGGCCGGCCAGCTCAGCGGGGCGGCCGGCGGGGCCACCCTGGCCCGGGTCCGCAACGTGGTGGCCCGGCTGCCCGGCACCGCCCCCACCGGCAAGGTCTTCCTCGTCGCGCACTACGACTCGGTGCAGTCCGGGCCGGGCGGCAACGACGACGCCGCCGGCACCTCGGCCATCCTGGAGGTGGCCCGCGCGCTGGCCGCCGGCCCCCGGCCCCGCAACGACATCGTCTTCGTGCTCACCGACGCCGAGGAGGCGTGCCTGTGCGGGGCGGCGGCGTTCGCGTCCAGCCACCCGCTGGCCGCCGACGGCGGCGTGGTGCTCAACCTGGAGGCACGCGGCTCCACCGGCCCGGTGATCATGTTCGAGACCTCGCGGAACAACGCCGCCCTGGTGGACGCCTTCGGCCGGGCCGCGCCGCACCCCGTGGGCACCTCGTTCGCGGTGGAGATCTACCGGGCGTTGCCCAACGACACCGACTTCACCGCGTTCCTCGACGCCGACTTCGTCGGGCTCAACTCGGCGTACATCGACGGCGGGGCGATCTACCACACCCCGCTGGACACCCCCGCCGCCATGGACCGGGCCAGCCTCCAGCACCACGGCGACAACGCCCTCGGCCTCGCCCGCGAGTTCGGCCGGGTCGACCTGACCGCGCTGGACTCCGGGCACGACGCCACCTACTTCCCGGTCCCGGGCGGGCTGGTCCGCTACCCCGGCTGGCTGGTCCTGCCGCTGGCGTTGCTCGCGCTCGCCGCCGTGGTGGCCCTCGGCTGGCTCGCCCGGCGGCGGGGCCGCGTCACCGGGGGCCGGCTCGCCGCCGGCTTCGGGCTGGCGCTGCTGCCGATCGTGCTCGCCCCGCTCGCCGCGCAACTGCTCTGGGCGGCGATCACCGCGATCCGGCCCGGCTACGCCGAGTTGCTCGACCCGTACCGGCCGACCTGGTACCGGCTTGCCGTGGTGGCGCTCGCCGCCGCCGTCCTGTTCACCTGGTACGCGCTGACCCGCCGCCGGGTCGGCCCGGCCGCGCTCGCGATCGGCGGGCTGGGCTGGCTGGCCGTGCTCGGGGTGCTGCTCGCCGTGCTGGTGCCCGGCGGGGCGTACCTGGTCACCATCCCGGCCCTGGCCGGCGCGCTGGCCGGGCTGGCCGCGCTGGGCACGCGGATCGACGGCCCGTGGCCGGTGGTGGCATCGGCCCTGGCCGCCGCGGTGGCCGTGGTGATCCTGCTGCCCACCGTCGTCCTGCTCTTCCCGGCGCTCGGCATGGCGATGGGCGGGGTCGCCGCGCTGGTCGCGGTGCTGCTCGGCCTGGCCGCGCTGCCGGTGGTCGACCTGCTGCACCCGCAGGCCGGCGGCCAGCGGGGCATGGTCGCCGTGCGCGCCCGCCGGCTCGGCGCACTGCCGGCCGTCGCCGCCACGCTGGCGGCCGTGGTCCTCGCCGGGACCGGACTCGCCGTCGACCGCTTCGACGCCACGCACCCCGCGCCCAGTCACCTGATGTACGCCCTCGACGCCGGCACCGGCCAGGCCCGCTGGCTCAGCCACGAGGAGAATCCGCAGCCCTGGACCGACGGCTACGTCGACGGGGTGACCGAGGTCGCCGACTTCCCCGGGCTGGGCGACGCCGAGTTGCGCGCCGGTCCGGCGCAGGCGGCGAACCTGCCCGCCCCGAAGCTGGAGGTGCTCGCCGACACCACCGCCGGCACCGAGCGCACCCTGCGCCTGCGACTCGTCCCCCAGCGCCAGGTGCGCCTGACCACCCTGCATGTGGACACGGAGACGGCGACGGTGCTGCGGGCGGAGGTGGCCGGCCGCCCGGTCCCGGTGGAGGGCGGCGCGGGCCGCTGGGGCTTCGGCGTGGTCTTCCACGCCCCGCCGCCGGAGGGCGTCGAGGTGACCCTGACCGTCGCGCCGAAGGCGGGGCAGGTGGCGCTACGCGCGATGGACGCCAGCGACGGCCTGGACGCCCTGCCCGGCTTCCGGCCCCGCCCGCCCGACGTCGGGATCGTCGGCTCGCACAGCTCGGAGATGCTGGCCGTGGCCCGCACCTATCCGCTCTGACCGCCCCGCCCCCGGTGATGGCTCGACCACCCACCGCCCCCGGCGATGGCTCGCCTCGCCGGGGGCGGTGGGCGCGGTCTGGCGTGGGGCCGCGTCGCGCCGACGTTGCCATCTGCCCTCCCCCGCCAGACTTACCGAAAGGTAAGTACCTGACTAAATAGTCGGTACTGGCGGACTCTGTCCGACAACGGCGACGATTTCCCCGTACCACGAGCCACGAAGGGGAGCACCCACTACATGACTACCAACGACAGCGTCCGGGTGAGCGTTCTCGGGCTGGGCGCGATGGGCAGCGCTCTCGCCGCCGCCCTGGTGACGGCCGGCCACGAGACGACAGTCTGGAACCGCTCGGCGGGCAGGGCGGACGACCTCGCCGCTCAGGGCGCGCAGGTCGCCGCCACAGCAGGCGACGCCGTCCAGGCCAGCCATCTGGTGATCGCATGCCTGCTGGATCACGCGTCGGTCCGCGAGGTGCTCGACCCGCTCGCCGGCCACCTGGCCGGACGGACCCTGGTCAACGTGACCACGACGACACCGAACCAGTCACGCGAGATGGCGGCCTGGGCCACCGAAGCGGGCATCACGTACCTGGACGGCGGCATCATGGCCGTGCCGCAGATGATCGGGCAGCCCGGATCATCCCTGCTCTACAGCGGGTCGGCCGACGCCTTCCACCAGTACCGGCCGCTGCTCGACCGGTGGGGAACCAGCACGTACCACGGCGAGGATCCCGGGCTGGCGTCCCTGTACGACCTCGCCCTGCTCGCGGGCATGTACGTCATGTTCGCCGGATTCATGCACGGCGCCGCCATGGTCGCGCCGGCCGGCATGACGGCCAGCAGGTTCGCCGACATGGCCGTGCCCCTGCTGACCGCCATGACCAACGGCCTCCACGAGTACGCCGCGGTCATCGACGGCGGGGACTACACCGTCGCGGGGCAGCAGAGCCTGGAGTTCTCCGACCTCACCGACATCCTGAACGCCAGCGCCGAGCAGGGCGTCAGCACCGAGGTCGTCGACATGGTCCAGCGCCTCCTGCGGCGGCAGATCGACGCGGGCCACGGAACGGAGGGCTTCGCCAGGATCATCGAGAGCATCAAGAACCCCTGCTAGCGGCGCTCGCCCACCCGGGGCGACGCCAGCCCCGGCGACGCCAGCCCCGGCGGCGCTACTTCCAGCGGAAGTGGATGAAGACGCGGCCGAAGTTCTTCGAGTCCTTCTCGACGCGGTGGTAGAGCTGCTTGACGTCCTTCTGGTCCAGGAACCGCAGCACCCGCTTCTTGAGCTGGCCGGAACCCTTGCCGGGGATGATCTCGACGAGGGTGGCCTTCTTCGCCACCGCCTCGTCCATGATCCCGCGCAGCGCCCGGTCGATGTCGTGGCCCTTGTTGAAGATGTCGTGCAGATCCAGCTTCAGCTTCACGCCGCACCCGCCGGCAGGTCACGTCCCATGACACCGATGGTAGGCCGCCCGGCGGTGAGGGGCCGGCCCCGTCCCGCGCCCGCCGTGGCCCGACACCCCACCGCACCTGTGCCGTCGGGGATGCCGAGCGGGCCATCACCGTCGCACTGCGCAGCGTCACACTGGTGGTCGAGTGTCCAGGCCGCCACCAACCGCCCCGGCTCCCAGGCGGCTTCCTTTCCGTACCTGCCGCACGGGTGGAACGTCGTGGCTGTCAACGGACCCGTTTGACAGCCACGACGTTCCACTCGTCGCGGGAACTGGCCGTTGGGCTGTCCGGGGTACGTCGCCCCGCCCCGGCGACGGCGACACCCGCGCAAGCGGACGGGGCAGCCCTGTCGAGCTGCCCCGTCCGTGCGCCCATGCCGGGCGGCGATCCGTGCGCCGTCAGCGGCCGTCCTCGACCCGGGTCTGCACCCGGTCCAGGGCGACGCGGTAGTCGTCGTTGCCGCTGTGCATCGCCGCCGCGATGCGCAGGTGCCGCAGCGCGTCGGCGTGCCGGTTGAGCCGTTCCAGCGTGCGGCCCAGCACGTGGTGGGCGTAGTGATCGCTGGGATCCCGGTCGACCAGTTCCCGCAGCTGCGCCTCGGCCCGGTTGAGCTGGGCCGAGGCGAAGTACGCCCGGGCCAGCAGCTGCCGCACCGAGGCGTTGCCGGGCTCGGCCTCCACGATCGGTTCGAGTAGCCGGGCCGCTCCGGTCGGGTCACCAGCCTCGAAGAACATGTTCGCCCGCCGGTACTCGGTCAGAAGGTCCATTCGGCCCACCCCCTCGTGTCGCGCCACTGTCCCGACGCTGGCACAACACCCGCCGTACCTCAGCTGTTCCCGCCCTCCCCGCACCCCCGCCCCTCGCGATCTTGCACTTGGCGCCCTGGCGATTGGGGCGAAAGCCGCGAACTCGGGGCCGGAAGTGCAAGATCGCGAGGGGTAGGTGGTGGCGGGCATGGGAAACGTGCGGAATGTGGGGCTGTCAGGCGGAGGCGCCGTGCCGGCCGGTGGCCAACTCCCAGGCGCGGACGCCGCCGACGATGCCGGCGGTGTTGGGCACCACCACCACGTCGTCGCCCATCCGGGCGAGTTGCTCGGGACGGATCAGCCGGGAGTTGCCGCCGCCCAGGTAGAGCCGGTCCCAGCGGAACACCGGGCGCAGCCCGTCCACGACCTGCCGGATCCGGCGGGACCAGAACGCGTCCCCGAGCCGGCGCCGCTCCGGCTCTCCGACATAGGTGTCGTAGGTGGTGTTCCAGCGCACCGGGGCGTGGGACAGCTCCAGGTGCGGGGCGAGCACTCCGCCATCGAAGAGCGCGCTGCCCAGCCCCGTGCCGAGGGTCAGCACCAGCTCGCAGCCGGTCCCGGCGACCACCCCGGCCCCGTGCACCTCGGCGTCGTTCAGCACCAGCGCCGGCACCCCGAACGCCTCGGCGAGCGCGGTCCGCGCGTCGTACCCGGACCACTGCGCGACGAGGCCGGGATCGACCTTCGAACGAGGGCCGGAGCGGGTCACATAATGCGGGGTGGCGACCACCACCCCGTGCCGGATCATGCCGGGCAGGCCGACGGTCAGCCGGTCCGCCGCGGGCAGCCGGCCGCCCAACTCCAGCAGCGTCTTGACGAAGAGCGCCGGCGGCAGAGGGTACGGAGTGGGCACCCGCAGCGGTCGGGCGCGCATCGTGCCCGCCCCGTCCAGCACGGACGCCTTGATCCCGCCGCCGCCACAGTCGATCGCCAGAGTGGTCACCACCCGAGCAGTGTGCCGCGTGCCGCCCGAACATGGTTCGCGATCTTGCACTTTCAGCCCCGCATTCGCGGCTTTCATCACGCTTGTCCGGGCACAAACTGCAAGATCGCGGGGGCGGGCGGAGCGGGGTGGGGCGGGGTGGGGCGGGGTGGGGTGGGGGCGGGGTGGGGAGAGGGAGTGAGGGTGGGGCGAGGGCGGAGGCGGGGTGAGGGTGGCTGGGTGGGGGCGGGGATAGGGTTGGGGGTTGATGAGTGCGACGGTGATTGTCAAGGGGTTGGCTGCGGGGCACGGGGACCGGGCGTTGTTCGCCGGGCTGGACCTGGTGGTCGCGCCGGGGGACGTGGTGGGGCTGGTCGGGCCGAACGGGGCGGGCAAGTCGACGCTGCTGCGTACCCTCGCCGGGTTGCTGCCGGTGGAGGCCGGCGGCGTCACGCTCAGCCCGCCCACCGCGAGCGTGGGGCACCTGCCGCAGGAACCGGAGCGGCGGGCCGGCGAGACCGTGCGGGACTTCCTGGCCCGGCGCACCGGGGTCACCGCCGCGCAGGCCGCGCTGGACGCGGCGACGGCGGCGCTCACCGAGGGCCTGCCCGGCGCCGACGACGCCTACGCCGAGGCGCTGGAGCGTTGGCTCGCCCTCGGCGGGGCGGACCTGGAGGAACGGGCCGAGCAGGTGGCCGCCGAGCTGGGCCTCACGGTCGACCTGGACCACCCGATGACCGGTCTCTCGGGCGGCCAGGCGGCCCGGGCCGGGTTGGCCTCGCTGCTGCTCAGCCGCTACGACGTCTTCCTGCTCGACGAGCCGACCAACGACCTGGACCTGGCCGGCCTGGAGCGGCTGGAGGAGTTCGTCACCGGGCTGCGCGCCGGCACGGTGCTGGTCAGCCACGACCGGGAGTTCCTCGCCCGCACGGTGACCCGGGTGCTGGAGCTGGACCTGCACCAGCAGCAGGTCCGGCACTACGGGGGCGGTTACGCGGGCTATCTGGAGGAGCGCGAGGTGGCCCGCCGGCACGCCCGCGAGGATTTCGAGGAGTACGCCGACACCCGGGCCGGGCTGGAGTCGCGCGCCCGGACCCAGCGGGCCTGGATGGAGAAGGGCGTCAAGAACGCCCGCCGCAAGGCCACCGACAACGACAAGATCGGCCGCAAGTTCCGCGCCGAGGCGACCGAGAAGCAGGCGGCCAAGGCCAAGCAGACCGAGCGGCTGATCGAGCGGCTGGAGGTGGTCGAGGAGCCGCGCAAGGAGTGGGAGCTGCGGATGGAGATCGCCGCCGCGCCCCGCGCCGGCGCCGTCGTGGCCTCGCTGCGTGATGCCGTCGTACGCCGGGGCGACTTCACCCTCGGCCCGGTGACCCTCCAGATCGACTGGGCCGACAAGGTTGCGGTGACCGGGGCGAACGGCTCCGGCAAGTCGACCCTGCTCGCCGCCCTGCTGGGCCGGCTTCCCCTCGACTCCGGGCACGCCGCGCTCGGCCCGGGCGTGGTGGTCGGCGAGGTGGACCAGGCCCGGGGGCTGTTCCTCGGTGACGTACCGCTGATCGACGCGTTCGGCGCCGCCGTACCGCAGCTGTCGCCGGCGGACGCGCGGACGCTGCTGGCCAAGTTCGGCCTGCGCGCGGGGCACGTGCTGCGGCCGGCGGCGACCCTGTCGCCGGGCGAGCGGACCCGGGCGGCGCTGGCGCTGCTCCAGGGCCGCGGGGTGAACCTGCTGGTGCTGGACGAGCCGACGAACCACCTGGACCTGCCCGCCATCGAGCAGCTGGAATCGGCGCTGGCCAGCTACCCGGGCACGCTGCTGCTGGTCACCCACGACCGGCGGATGCTCGACGCGGTGACCACGAACCGGCGGCTGCGGGTGGCCGCCGGACGGATCGCCGAGGACTGATCCGTGCCGACCCGCCTGCGGCGGGTGAGAATGGCTCCATGCTCAAGTGGGAGTACGCGCTGCTGGTCCGCCGTCGCCAGGCGGCCACCACCGACATCGGCTGGGAGATCGTCTTCGTCTGGTACGGCCCGGACGGCTCCATGGTCGACGTGACGCCCTACGGCGACACCTCGTTGGCGCACCTGAACCGGGCCGGCGACCAGGGCTGGGAGCTGGTGGCGATGAGCGAGGATCCGTCCATGCCCGGCAGCAGCGAGTTGCATCGCTACCACCTCAAGCGGCCCAAGGCCACCGCACCGCCGCCCCGGCAGCGGATGCGCGGCGGCGGACGTCCCCGGCGGACGATCACCGGCTGACCCCGTCCGGCCCGCGCTGCGTGCCGCGACCCGGACGGGGATCGCGGCACGGACGGGGATCGCGGCACGGACGGGGATCGCGGCACGGACGGGATTGCGACGCCAACGATCCGGTTCGTGGCCCGGCACAGGCATAACGGGCGGGGATCCGGGTATCGGCCGGCGGGAGGTGGCCCGAATGGTCGCGATGGCACAGACCCCGCCCTCGGCCGAGCGGCTGCGGGCGATCGACGGATTCCTCGCCGAGTCGTGGGCCGACCAGGCCCGGCACGACGACCGGCTGCGCGACCTCGCGGTCGAGGTGCGCTTCGACCGGGGGGTTGCCCACCTCAGCGGAGAGGTCGCCGAGCAGGCCGAGCTGCGCCTGGTCCGGGACCGGGTCGGCCGGCTGGCCGGGGTGCTCGGCGTGTGGGGCCGGGTACGCGTCGGCGGGCGCGACCCGGTGGTGGTCGACCTGGGCTGCGGCGCCACCAAGCAGTGGCCGGGCAATCTGGGGCTGGACATCTTCCCGGCCCCGGGGGTGGACGCGGTGGCGGACCTCTCCGGCTCGCTGCCGCTGGCCGACGACTCGGTGGACGTCTTCTTCGCGGTGCACATCCTGGAGCACCTGATCGACTTCCTGTCGCTGGTCGACGAGTGTCACCGGGTGCTCCGGCCGGGCGGCGTGCTGCACGTGATGAGCCCGTGGTGGCGGCACGTGAACGCCGTGGCCGACCCGACCCATGTGCGGCTGCTCGACGTGCAGACGGTCAAGGGGATCTGCCTCCAGCGCCCGCCGGGCACCCCGCGCTGGTATCCGTTGCACGTCGGCTGCGACGGCGCGTCGATCTTCGCCGACCTCACCCCGCTGCCGCCGGGCGCGGACGGCCCCAACCCTTCCCACCTGGCCCGCTTCTTCGACTGAGCACGCCAGCGACGACCCGGAGGGGACCACCGGCGCCGACCCGATCGGTGGCGCCGGAGACGACGGACGTATCGATCCCGCCCAGACCCTTGCGCGGACCCCGTGTGGTGTGAAAATTTCCTACCAGCGGTAGATAGCCTGCGGCGAATCTTGCCGTCTACGCCGCGATGAACCCCTGACACGGGAGCCCCAACGAAGGGACACACCGCATGAAGGCAACTCGGCTCGGAGCCGCCGGGCTGGCCGCCGCCCTGCTCGGCGCGCTCGTCGCCGCGACCCCCGCGAGCGCGACGCCCGACACGGCGACCACCACCGCCTCCACCACCACCTGCGTCACCGACCCGGCCACGCCGAAGCGGCAGTTCCGGGCCATGTGGATCTCGTCGGTCGTCAACATCGACTGGCCGACCAAGGCGTCGCACACCGCGCCGGACCGGATCGCCACCCAGCAGGCCGAGTACCGCAGGCTGCTCGACCTCGCCGAGCGGCTCAACCACAACGCCGTGGTCGTCCAGATCCGGCCGACCGCCGACGCGCTGTGGCCGTCGCCGCACGAGCCCTGGTCGGAGTACCTGACCGGGGTCCGCGGGCAGGACCCCGGCTGGGACCCGCTGAAGTTCGTGGTCGAGGAGGCGCACAAGCGGAACCTGGAGTTCCACGCCTGGTTCAACCCGTACCGCGTCTCCATGCCCGCCCCGGGCGGCGCCGGCGCGGACATCAACCTCCTCGCGCCGAACCACCCGGCGCGGGCGAACCCCGATTGGGTCTTCGCCTACCCGCCGGCCGGGGTCGCCGGCAGCCGGCTCTACTACAACCCCGGCATCCCCGAGGTCCGCGAGTTCGTGCAGACCGCCATGATGGACGCGGTCAAGCGGTACGACATCGACGGTGTGCACTTCGACGACTACTTCTACCCCTACCCGAGCGGCGCTCACCAGGTGCCCGACGACGCTGCCTTCGCGGCGTACAACCGGGGCATCACCAACAAGGCCGACTGGCGGCGGGACAACACCAACCTGCTGATCCAGGAGATGGGCATCAAGGTCAAGGCCGAGAAGCCGTGGGTGAAGTTCGGCGTCAGCCCGTTCGGCATCTGGCGCAACCAGTCGGTCGACCCGCTGGGCTCGGACACCACCGGCAGCCAGGCGTACGACACTGTCTCCGCCGACACCCGCAAGTGGGTCAAGGAGGAGTGGATCGACTACATCGTGCCGCAGCTCTACTGGTACATCGGCCAGTACCCGGCCGCCGACTACGCCCGGCTGGTGCCGTGGTGGGCGGACGTGGTGAAGGGCACCAAGGTGCAGCTCTACATCGGGCAGGCCGACTACAAGAGCGGTGACCCGGTCTACGGCTCGTTCTGGCAGAACCCGCGCGAGCTGTCCGACCACCTGACGCTCAACCGGGCGTACCCGGAGATCCAGGGCAACATCCACTTCTCGGCAGTACAGGTGCAGGCCAACCGGCTCGGCGCCACCGACATCTACGCCGCCGAGCACTACTCCCGGCCGGCGCTGATCCCGACCATGTCGCACCTGCCGAAGAAGCCGCTGCTCATGCCGGTGGTCACCAGGGCCGCACGGCAGGACGACGGGGTCCGCCTGAACTGGCTCCAGCCGGCCGACGGCGTGGGCCCGCTCGGCACCGCCAAGTCGTACGCGGTCTACCGCTTCGACGGGATCGGCCTGGCCGGCCGGTGCGACTTCGCCGACGCGGCGCACCTGGTCGACACCGTCCGCGCCAACGCCGGCACCCGGACCCAGTCCTGGGTGGACACCACGGCCGAGGCCGGCAAGCGGTACACCTACTACGTGACCGCGCTCGACCGGCTGGCGAACGAGAGCCCGGCAAGCCCGCCGGCATTCGTCCGCTGACCTCCGACCGGATGCCCCGGGTGCCCCAGGCACCCGGGGCATCCGGCTGTTTCGGCACCTGTCAGCATCCGGGGTTCGCAGCCCCGCCCGCCCGGCGCGGACACGGCCCCGGCCAGCGCGGACACGGGCCCCGGGCGGCGCGGCCCCCCGGCGGGCCCCGCCGTCAGGCGTGACCGGTGTGGTGCCGGCGACGGTCGGGGGTGACCGGCTGGCGGGGAACCACCCGGACGTGACCGGCCCCGAACCTCGCCGAGCCCGCCGCCAGGTCCGGGTGCTCGACGCCGAGGGCCAGCGCCGCCGCCTCCTCCAGCCCCAGCTCGGCCCCCTCGCCGTACGCGCCGTCGAAGGCCGCGTCGCCCAACTCCTGACGCAGCTCCCCCTGCCGCTGCGCCCAGTACCCGTCGTAGATACCCGGGGCGCAGCGCATGCTCGCCCGGGTCGCCCCCGCCGCGCCGAACAGGCGGGCCGCCGTCAGTCCGTCACCGCCGTCCGCGCAGCGCACCGCCATCGCGTTCAACGTGTCGCAGGCCCGACCGTGAAAGCCGTGACCCATCCTCGACCGGAGCGCCACCTGGAGGTGCTCGTGCGCGGCGACCAGGTCACCGCGCGCCAGGGCGACCATCCCGAGCAGCATGTCGACCGAACGCCGCCCCCGCTCCACCGGGCGGGCCGCCTCCACCGGGCGGGCCGCGCCCAGCAGCTCGGCCGCCTCGTCCAGGGCACCCCGCCGCCAGAGCAGCTCAGCCAGCCTGAGCACCCCGAAGAACGCGTCGCCGACCGCCTCCTGGCCGGAGGCCCAGTCGATCACCTCGCGGCAGACCCGCTCAGCCTCCGCGAACTGTCCCATGTCGACCAGCGGGGCCGCCCGCCCGGCGAGCACCCGGGCGAGCAGGCCGACGTCGCCCGCCTGCCGGGCCGCCGCCTCCGCCCGCTGGGAGTAGCGCAGCTCCTCGGCGAACTCGCCGTCCGCGCCGGCGTGCAGCGAGTGCATGTGGTACGCCGCCGCCAGCTCGGCGTCCGGAATCCGCTCCCCCGTCTCGGCGATCCGCCCGTACAGCCGGAACAGCCAGAGCCGTCCCTCCCGGGCCAGGCCCCGCTCCCGCCACCACTGGTCGAGGCCCCCGGCCAGCCGCAGGCCGGCCCGGGCACTGCCGCCGGTGGCGCACCAGCGCAACGCGGCACGCAGCTCACCGGCGAGCGGGTCGAGTGCGTAGAGCGAGAGAGTCACCGGCCGCCCGTCCGGGCCGAGGTGGGCCCGCTCCAGCGCGTGTACCGCCCACGCCACGTGCCGGTTGCGGGCCGACTGTTCCTCCCCCGCCTCCACCAGCCGACGCGCCGCGTACGCCCGGATCGGGTCGAGCATCCGGTAGGTGCCGCCCGAGGCGTGCGGCTCCGCCAGCACCATCGACTTGTCGACCAGGACCGAGAGCGGATCGAGCGGATCGTCGCCGAGCAGCCACTCCACCGTCGCCAGGTCGACCGGGCCGGCGAAGACCGCCAGCCAGCGCAGCAGCCGGGCGGCGCGTGGCCCCAGCGTGCGGTACGACCAGGTGACCGTGGCCTGCATGGTCAGGTGCCGTTCGGTGGCGGGGCGCTGCACATCCCGGACGGGCAGACCGGGCAGCGCCATCTCCACGGCCGCCGCGACCAGGTCCACCGGGTCCTGCTGCTCGCCCGACCAGTCCGGCCCGACCGGGGACGGCTTCGTGTCCCGGCCCGCGTCCAGGGTGCCCAGCACGTCGTCGAGACGCTCGGCGAGCTGCCCGACGGAGAGCACCCGCAGCCGGGCGGCGGCCAGCTCGATGGCGAGCGGCAGCCCGTCCAACCGCCGTACGACCCGGCGCAGGTCGGCCGACTCTGCCGGGTCCGGCGGCCGACCACCCCGGGCCGCCGCCGTCCGGTCCAGCAGCAGCGCGACCGCGTCGCTCTCCGCCCCGTCCGTCGATGGGTCGACCGACAACGGCGGGATCCGCCAGACCACCTCGCCCGGCAGGCCGAACGACTCCCGGCTGGTGGCGAGCACCCGGACGTTCACCCCGCCGGCGAGCAGCCGGGAGATCACGTCGGCCGAGGCTGCCGGCTGGGCGTCGCAGGTGTCCAGGAGGACGAGCATCCGGCGCGCGGCGGCGTACTCCACCAGCGTGTCGACCATCGGGCGGCCCGGCTCGGGACGCAGGCCGAGCACGGCGGCGACCTCGAACGCCACCAGGCCCGGGTCGGTGACCGCGGCGACGTCGACGAACCAGACGCCGTCCGGGTGGGACTCCACCAGGTCGACGGCGAACTCCACGGCCAGCCGGGTCTTGCCCGCACCGCCCGCGCCGAGGACGGTGACCAGCCGGTGCGCCTCCACCAGCCGCTTCAGCTCGGCGCGCTCGGCGTGCCGGCCGATGAACGAGGTGACCGGGGTGGGCAGGTTGTGCGCGGTCGCGTCGGCGGTGCGGGGCCGCGGGAACTGCCGCTCCAGGCCGGGCGCGACCAGTTGGAGGAGCCGCTCCCGGTCGTCGAAGCCGCGCAGCCGGTGCAGGCCGAGGTCGAGCAGGGACGCGCCGGGCGGCAGCGGCGCCGCGTGTCGCGCCGTCGCCGCCGAGCAGAGCACCTGGCCGCCGTGGGCGGCTGCGGCTACCCGGGCCGCGCGGTGCACCTCCGGGGAGGCGTACTCGCCGTCGCGCGGCTCCGCCCAGCCGGTGTGCAGCCCCATCCGGACCCGGGGGACGGCGTCGGCGGTGGGCCACTCGTGGCTGGCCAGCGCCCGTTGCGCGGTCAGGCAGGCGGTCAGCGCGGCGGTCGCGTCGCCGAAGGCGAGGAAGAACGAGTCCCCCTCGGTCAACAGCTCCGCGCCCTCGGTCGCGGCGATCGTCCGGCGCAGCAGACGGCGGTGCTCCCGCAGCACCGGCGGGTAGTCCGGGCCGAGCAGCTGGGCCAGCCGGGTGGAACCCTCGATGTCGGTGAAGACGAAGGTCACCAACCCGCTCGGGAGGTGGATCCGTGGCGACATGGTGGAACCTCCGCCCGTGACGTCGGACTCATGCTGCCTGATACCGGACCATCACGCATCGTGAGAACGGTCGGCCGGGCCCGGACCCAGGGGCCGTCCGCCCTCGACCACCACGAGAGGAGCCGGCAGGTGCCGCTGGACGAAGGACCGGCCCGGCGCGGGCGGACGGTGCGGGACCGACGGTGACGCGCCGGTCAGCAGCCGCAGCCACCGCCGCAACAGCCGCCGCCGGCCGGAGCCGGCGCACCACCGGCAGCACCGCTGCCGCCGCCTCGGCCGGTGACCGCGACGGTGGAGAGGAGCTTGACCGTGTCGGCGTGCCCCTGCGGGCAGGACGCGGGCTCGGCGGCGTGCGCCATCGGGCGGTTGACCTCGAAGGTGTCACCGCAGGCGCGGCAACGAAACTCGTACCGGGGCATGGCACAAGGGTACGACCGGTCCTGACGTACGGAGGGACATGGGTGATACTCAACTTGTGGCGGACGGCGAGGACAGGACGACCCTTCGGCCCCTGCGGCCGGCAGCGCCGATCGACGGGCCGCTCGCCGGTTCCGGGGCCGGACCCGAACCCGCCACGCGGTTGCCGCGTCCCCGCCGCCCCTGGCTGAAATTCGGCGCCTCCGCCGCCGGCACCTCTGCCGAGGCCGGCGCCCCGGCGGCCGGGCCCGCACCCGCCGGGCCGGCGAAGACTCCGGCCGGGTCCTCCACACCGGAGCCGCCGGAAGCCGGGCCCACGCCCACACCCACCGCCGCCGCGAAGCCCGGCGACACCGACAAGCCCGCCGCCGCAAAGCCGGACGACGAGTCCGCCACCGAGCCGAAGCCGGGCGACACGCCGGCCGCCGAGCCAAAGCCAGGCGACACGCGGGCCCTTGAGCCAAAGCCGGACGACACGCCGGCCGCCGAGCCAAAGCCGGACGACACGCCGGCCGCCGAGCCGAAGCCGGACGACACGCCGGCCACGGCCGGGAAGCCGGACGACACGCCCACGACGGATGCGAAGCCCGGCGACCGGCCGGCCACCACCGCGAAGCCGGACGACCTCACGGAGACGAAGGTCGACGCGCCCGCGACGAAACCGGCCACCGGGCCCCGGCGCCGCCGGGTGCAGTTCGCGCACGCCGTACGCCAGCCGCCGCACCGCGTCGCGATGGCCGCGGCCCGCGCCACCCGGGACTGGTCGCGGCGGCCCAGCGGACGACTCACCCTGCCCGGGGTGTTCCTGCTCGCCCTGGTCGCGGCAACGGCTACGGCTGGCGCGCTGCTGGTGCCCGCGACGGCCCGGGGGCCCCGTCCGGTGGCCGCCGACGCCACCTCCGCCACGCCGACCACCGCGCCGCAGGTGCCGCTGCCCGGCGGGCTGCCGCTGCCCAACCAGACGGTGCCGCCGCCCGGCACGGTGCCGACCGGGCCGCCCGGCGGCGGGATCACCGGCCGGCCGTCGGACGCGCTCGCCGGCTGGGCCGCCCAGATCGGGCCGAAGGTTGGCATCTCGCCGGTGGCCATGCAGGCGTACGGCTACGCCGAGCTGGTGCTCTCCCAGACCAACCGCAGCTGCGGGCTGAGCTGGACCACCCTGGCGGCCATCGGGTTCGTCGAGTCGGGGCACGGCCAGGCCAACAACGCCAAGTTGGGCCAGGACGGCAAGGCGCTTCCCGAGATCATCGGCCTGCCGCTGGACGGGCAGGGTGGTCGGATGCGCATCCCCGACACCGACCGTGGCCTGCTGGACAAGGACCCCGTCCTCGACCGGGCGGTCGGGCCGATGCAGTTCATCCCGACCACCTGGCAGGAGATCGGGGCCGACGCCGACAACGACGGTGTGAAGGACCCGCACGACCTGGACGACGCCGCCCTCGCCGCCGGCAACTACCTCTGCAAGGGCGGGCGGAACCTCACCATCCCGGCCGACTGGTGGAGCGCGATCCTGTCGTACAACGACGTCCGTCGGTACGCCCAGGACGTCCACGACACCGCCAACCGTTACGGACAGGCCAGCCGCACGTGAAGTGATCGTCTGCATACATTGGAGAACTGGACACTTCCCCCCGGCAGCCGTTAGCGGCAAGCTAGACGGGTGATGGTGCGCGAGTGGGACCCCAGGACCGCGTCGTCCGCCGAGATCGCGTCGCTGCTGGACACGCTGAACGCGGTCCTGGCGGCCGATCTGCCGCGGGATCCGCCGTGGCGGGAGATTTCCATGCGGGAATATCTCGCCGAGGTAATGCCCGGTGAGCGGCGGATCTCCTGGGTCGCCCAGGCGGAGAAGGCCGCCGACGGCAGCCCAGGGGCGATCCTGGGTCATGTGCACGTGCTGCTGCTCGGCGACATCGGGGTGCTGGAGGTGCTGGTGCACCCGTCGGCCCGGCGCACGGGCCTCGGCCGGAGCCTCGTCCTGACCGCCGCCCGACGGGCCTACCAGGAGGGCTTCCAGTCGATCGGGGTGGAGGTGGTCGGCGACACGCCGGCCATCGCCTTCTACGAGGCGCTCGGCTTCTCGAAGGAGTTCGTCGAGACCCGCAGCGTGCTGGACCTGTCCGGGGTGGACTGGGCCGAGCTGGCCGAGATGGCCACCGGCATCGGCGCGGGCTACCACCTGGAGTTCCACCCCGGCGGCCCGCCGGACGAGCTGATCGACGCGTACGCCCGGGCCAAGGCGGAGGTGCGCGACGTCGAGGACGGCGAGCTGCGCCCCAGCTCCTACGACCCACAGCGGCTGCGGGACAGCCTGGACTGCCTGCACCGGCGGGGCATGAAGCCCTACATCGTGCTCGCCCTGCACGAGCAGACCGGGGAGGTGGCCGGGCTGACCGAGGTCGTCGTGCCGGCCCAGCACCCCACCCGCGCCGACCAGTACGACACCATCGTGGTGCAGGACCACCGGGGCTATGGCATCGACCGGGCGATCAAGGCCCGGATGCTGATGGAGCTGCGCTCGACGGAGGCGCAGCTGGCCGAGGTGCAGACCTGGAACGCGCAGGCCAACGAGGCGATGCTCAAGGTCAACGCCGAGCTGGGCTACCGGCCGGACCGCGAATGGTGCGAATACAGCATCGACGTGGCCGAGCTGGTGCACCGCATCGACGCCGGACGTTGACCGGAGAGTTCAGGAAACTGTCGTCTGGGGGATGGACGGCGGTCAGCAGCGCCCCTTAACGTGCGTTAGTTCCCCGTCCACCCATCGTGGAGGCCACATGCGCCCGCGCCGCACTCTTGCCGCGCTCGCGACCGCCACCGCCGCCGTGACCGTCGCGGCCGTCGGCATCGCACCCACCGCGGCCAGCGCCGCGCCCACCGACCTCTTCATCTCGGAATACGTCGAAGGCTCGTCGAACAACAAGGCGATCGAGCTGTTCAACGGCACCGGCGCCGCCGTCGATCTGGCCGCCAGCGGCTACCAGCTCCAGTTGCACTTCAACGGCTCCACCACCCCGACGAACCTGGCCCTGACCGGCACCGTCGCGGCCGGTGACGCCTTCGTCCTCGCCTCCGCCTCGGCCGCGCCGGGCATCCTCGACCGGGCCGACCAGACCACGACCGCCAGCCTGTTCAACGGCGACGACGCGATCGTGCTGCGTCGCGGCGGCACCGTGCTCGACTCGATCGGCCAGGTCGGCGTCGACCCGGGCACCGAGTGGGGCACGGGCGTCACCAGCACCGCCGACAACACGCTGCGTCGGTCGGCCGCCGTGACCGCCGGCGACCCCGACCCCTCCGACGCGTTCGACCCGGCCGCCCAGTGGGCCGGCTTCCCCGTCGACACGTTCGACGGGCTCGGCGCGCACACGGTCGACGGCGGGGGCCCGGTCGACGCGCCGGCCACGCTCACCTGCGGGCCGACGCTGGTCACCTCGGCCGGCACGGCAGCCACCCGGGAGGTCACCGCCACCGACGCGGACGACCGGATCGTCGACCTGGCGGTCACCTCGGTCAGCCCGACCCCGGCCACCGGCTCCGTCAGCCGCTCGGCGGTCACCCCGGCCGACGCGGTCGGCGGCACCGCCCGGGCCACGGTCGGCACGAGCGCCGACCTGGCCGCCGGGGCGTACACCGTGGTGCTGACCTCGACCGACGCGGACGGCGACACCGCCACCTGCACCCTGGCCGTGCAGGTCACCCGGGAGTTGACTGTCGGCGAGGTGCAGGGCCCGACCACCGACGCCGAGTCCGGCCCTGCCGACCGGTCGCCGCTCGCGCCGGCCTCCGGCAACGGGACCAGCAGCACGCTGCACGACGTACGCGGCGTGATCACCCAGCTCACCCTGGCCCGCGACTCGGCGGGCCGGAACCAGTACGGCTTCTTCCTGCAGAGCCGGTCGGACGCCACCGACGGCGACCCGACCAGCTCGGACGGCATCTTCGTCTTCATGGGCTCGTTCACCTCCCTGATCGGCGGCTACGTGCCGACGGCCGGCGACGAGGTGGTGCTGCGCGCCCGGGTCTCCGAGTACTTCAACTTCACCCAGCTCTCCGGTGCGTCGCTGGTCCGCCGGATCGCCTCCGGGGTGGACGTGAACGCCGAGGTCGAGGTGACCGACGCGGTGCCGCCGGTCGAGTTGGCGGCGGCGCAGCGCTTCTTCGAGCGGCACGAGGGCGCCCGGCTGCGGGTGCGTGCGGGCAGCGGCGCGGTGAGCGGGCGGAACGTCTTCCCCTCCACCGCCGACGCGGAGATCTTCGTGATCGACCGGGACGACCCGCTGCTCGACCGCGCCGACCCGCTCGCCCGTCGGGTGTTCCGGGACGCGCACCCGCTGGACAACGACCCGGGCCGCCGCTTCGACGACGGCAACGGGCAGCGCGTCCTGCTCGGCAGCATGGGCGTCAAGGGCACCACGGGTGACAGCGGCGCGCTGCTCCCGCCCGCGCGCACCTTCGACACGCTGACCGCCGACGCGGTCGGCGGGCTCTACTACTCGTTCGAGAAGTACGGCGTGCAGGTCGAGCGGGCCGCGTTCACCGGCGGGACCGATCCGTCGACGAACAACCCGCCGAAGCCGGCCAACCGGTCGGAGGAGATCGCGGTCGCGACCTACAACGTCGAGAACCTGTACGACTACCGTGACGACCCCTTCGACGGGTGCGACTTCGCCGGCAACGCCGGCTGCACCGGGGTGCGCCCGCCGTTCGACTACGTCCCGGGCAGCGAGCAGGAGTACCGCGAGCAGCTCGTCGCGCTGGCCGACCAGATCACCACCGACCTGCACTCGCCGGACCTGATCCTGGTGCAGGAGGCCGAGGACCAGGACATCTGCTCGGTCTCGGGCGGTGTGCTGGTCTGCGGCAGCACGGACAACGCGGACGGGGCACCGGACAGCCTCCAGGACCTGGCGCTGACCATCACGGCCGCCGGTGGCCCGACCTACCAGGCCGCGTACGACCGGACCGGCGCGGACGCCCGGGGCATCACCGCGGCGTTCCTGTTCCGCACCGACCGGGTGTCGCTGGCCGAGGCCACCGCCGGCGACCCGCTGCTGGGTTCGGCGCCAACGGTCCAGTACCGAAGCGCGGGCCTACCGGCCAACGCTGACGTGCAGAACCCGAAGGCGCTCAACGCGGTCCTTCCCCCCGACGTGGACACGTCCACCGGCAAGGACGGCAACAACGTCTTCACCCGAGCCCCGCAGCTCGGCAGGTTCACCGTCGCGGCGGCGCCCGGTTCCACCGAGCGGTACACCCTGTGGGCCGCGAGCAACCACTACTCGTCGGGGCCGGACAGCCGGGTCGGGCAGCGCCGGGAGCAGGCCGCGTACGGTGCCGCGATCGTCACCGCTATCGAGGCGTCGGATCCGCACGCGCGGGTGGTCTACGGCGGGGACCTGAACGTCTTCCCCCGCCCCGACGATCCCATCGCCACGGCGGCGGAGCCCACCGGGTCGGACCAGCTCGGTCCGCTGTACGGGGCCGGCATGCGCAACCTGTGGGACGACCTGCTCGCCGACGCGCCGTCGTCCGCCTACTCGTACAGCTTCGAGGGGCAGGCGCAGACGCTGGACCACCTGTTCGTGAACGGCACGCTGCACCGGGACCTGGTGCAGATGCGGGCCGCGCACATCAACGCCGACTGGCCGGCCGACCACGCCGGCGACGGCACCCGCGGCTCCAGCGACCACGACCCGCAGGTGGCCCGGTTCCGCTCCCGGGCGTCGCTGAGCGTCAGCGACGCGTCGGTGGTCGAGGGCGACCGGGGCACCCGGCCGTTGACCTTCACGGTCGCCGTGTCGCGGCCGTTGTCCCAGCCGGTGCTGCTCTGTGCCGCCACCTATGGCACCACGGCCCAGGCCGGCGCCGACTACGACCCGTACGTCGGCTGCAAGGTGCTGGCTGCCGGGCAGACCTCGCTGGCCTTCCCGGTGACCGTGCGCGGCGACCGGAAACGGGAGGCGGACGAGAAGGTGACCCTGCTGGTGGCCGGGGTGCCGGGCCTGCGCCTGGCCGACCCCCTCGCCGTGGGCACCATCACCGACGACGACTGACGTCGCACCGGAGCGCGTCCCGACGGCCCGCCGACCAGGAGTCTCCTGGTCGGCGGGCCGTCCGCTCACCAGGCGCGGGCCGGCCGGGGCCGCTCCTGGTCAGTAGCGCTGGCGGAGGAGTTGGGCCGCCTCGACCGCCCAGTAGGTGAGGATGATCTGCGCGCCGGCACGACGGATCGAGGTGAGCGTCTCCATCATCACCCGTTCCCGGTCGATCCAGCCGTTCGCGGCAGCCGCCTCGACCATCGCGTACTCGCCGGAGACCTGGTAGGCGGCGACCGGGACGTGCACCGCAGCGCGGACCGCCGCCACCACGTCGAGGTACGGCAGGGCGGGCTTGACCATCACCATGTCGGCACCCTCGGCGACGTCCAGCTCGACCTCGCGCAGCGACTCCCGCAGGTTGGCCGGGTCCTGCTGGTAGGTGCGTCGGTCGCCTTCCAGGGCCGACTCCACCGCGTCCCGGAACGGGCCGTAGAAGGCCGAGGCGTACTTGGCGGCGTACGCCAGCACGGACACGTCCTGGTGGCCCGCGGCGTCCAGCGCCCGGCGTACCACGCCGATCTGGCCGTCCATCATCCCGGACGGCCCGACAACCCCGACCCCGGCGGCGGCCTGGGCGACCGCCATCTCGGCGTACGCCTCCAGCGTGGCGTCGTTGTCGACGCCACCGTCGGGGGTGAGCAGACCGCAGTGCCCGTGCGAGGTGAACTCGTCCAGGCAGAGGTCGCTCATCACCACCGTGGCGTCGCCCACCTCGGCGACGACGTCGCGGATCGCGACGTTGAGGATGCCGTCCGGGTCGATCCCGCCGGACCCGGTGGCGTCCCGTCGCGCCGGCACGCCGAAGAGCATGATGCCGCCCACGCCCGCCTGGACCGCCTCGGCGGCGGCCTTGCGGAGCGAGTCCCGGGAGTGCTGGAGCACCCCCGGGAGCGACGCGATCGCCCGCGGCTCCGTCAACCCCTCCTTGACGAACATCGGCACGACCAGCTCGGCCGGGTCGACGCGGGTCTCGGAGACCAGCCGCCGGATGGCCGCGTCGCGGCGCAGCCGGCGGGGCCGGATCTCGGGGTACGGCATCACGGGCCTCCTGCTACGACTACCGGAACCTCAGGGCGGTCGGCCCCTGCACCTTCGAGCCACGACGCTGCTTCGCCGGCATGGCGGCGAGCTTCTCGCGCAACTCGACGGCGTAGGCGGCGAGCGCCTCCACCAGATCGGGGACCGAGGCGTGCGGCGGCTGGACGTCGACCCGCAGGCCGAACTCCGTCGCGGTCTCCGCCGTCTTGGGACCGATCACCGCAACAACGGTACGGGCGTGCGGCTTCCCCGCGATACCCACCAGATTGCGCACCGTCGAGCTGGACGTGAAGAGCACCGCGTCGAAGCCACCCGACTTGATCGCGTCCCGGATCTCGGCGGGCGGCGGGGCGGCCCGGACCGTCCGGTACGCGGTCACGTCGTCGACCTCCCAGCCGCGCTCGGTGAGCCCGGCGGCGAGGGTCTCGGTGGCGATGTCGGCGCGCGGCAGCAGCACCCGGCCGACCGGGTCGAGGATCTCGTCGTGCGGCGAGAACTCGGCCAGCAGCCCGTCGGAGGACTGCTCCCCCGACGGGATCAGCTCGGGCTGGATGCCGAACGCGCGGACGGCGTCGGCGGTCGCCTCACCGATGCAGGCGATCTTGACGCCGCCGAAGTGCCGGGCGTCCAGGCCGTGCTCGGCGAACTTCTCCCAGACCGCGCGGACCGCGTTGACGGAAGTGAAGATCACCCAGGCGTACCGGCCGTCGACCAGGCCCTTGACCGCCCGCTCCATCTGGGCCGGGGTCCGGGGCGGCTCGACCGCGATGGTCGGCACCTCACACGGGATGGCCCCGTACGCGCGCAGCCGTGCGCTCATCACGCCGGCCTGCTCCTTGGTGCGGGGCACGAGCACCTTCCAGCCGTACAGCGGCCGGTTCTCCCACCAGCTCAGCTTGTCCCGCTGGCCCACGCCCTCGCCGACGGTGAGCACCACCCGGCCGGTGAAGCCGAGCGCCGCCGCGACGAACGAGTCCACGGTCGACGTGGTGGTGTACTGCGTCTCGCCGGTGCCGTCCCCGGTCACCCCGACGCCGGTGGCGCCCTCCACACCGGCGGCGAGCAGCCCGTCACGGATCGCGGCGAGGTCGCCGGCGTCCACGGCCAGCGCCAGCGAACCCCGGCCGACGGCCGCGGCCAGCGCGTCGAAGTCCAGCGTGCTGACGTCCTCGACGTCGGCCGCCGTCCGTACGCCCGGCAGCGGCACGCCCGCGTAGGTCGCCACCCCCTCGGCCTGGCCGACACCGGGAACCACCTCGAAGTGCGCGGCGGTCCGCGCGACCGCCTGCACCTCCTTGACCACCGAATCGTGGCCGAACGGGTCGCCGGCGACCAGGTGCACCGCGTTCAGCCCCGAACGGGCCGCCGAGATCAGCACCTTCGCCACGTCACCCGGCGCGCCCTCCGCCGGGGTGAACTGGGCGTCCTCCCTGGCCTGGGAGCGGACGGCGTCGAGCAGCGACTCCGGGACTCCCCGGTCGTACACCACCTGGTCGGCGTCGACCAGGGCGTCGTGCGCCCGGCGGGTCAGCAGGCCCGGGTCGCCGGGACCGGCCCCGACGAAGGCGATGCGGCCTACGGGCTTACGGGTGCGGGTCATTCTGTGCTCCCAAATTGCTGGGTCCCCGGGCCGGCGTGTCCATCTTGGCCGAGGATCGAGTCGGCGCCGAGGTCGAGGAGTTCGGCGGCGAGTGCCTTGCCGATCTCCGCCGCGTCGGCGGGCGTTCCGGTGCGGGACAGCCGGAGGTCTCTCGTACCGTCCGGACTGATCACCGCCCCGCGCAGATAGATCTCCTCGCCGTCGTCGCCTTCGGCGAGTTCGGCGTAGGCGGCGACCGGAGCGGAGCATCCGGCCTCCAGGGTGGCCAGCAACGCCCGTTCCGCGGTGACCGCGGCGTGGGACGGTGCGTGGTCGAGCACAGCGAGCAGCTCGACCAGGTCGAGGTCATCGGCCCGGCACTCCACCGCCAGCGCGCCCTGGGCGGGCGCGGGCAGCATCAGCATCGGGTCGAGCGTCTCGGTGATCACGTCGGTCCGCCCGAGCCGGGCCAGCCCGGCCCGGGCCAGGACGACCGCGTCGAGGTCGGCCTCCGGCCCGAGCACCCGCGCGAGGCGGCTGTCGACGTTGCCGCGGATCGGGGTGACCTCCAACTGCATCCCGAGGGCGTGCAGCTGGGCGATGCGGCGCAGCGCGCCCGTGCCCACGGTCGCGCCGGAGGGCAGCTCGGTGAGCGTCCGGCCGTCCCTGGCGACCAGTGCGTCCCGCGGGTCCTGCCGGGTCGGCACCGCCGCGACGTGCAGCCCGGCCGCCGCCGCGGTGGGCAGATCCTTGTAGGAGTGCACCGCGAAGTCGATGGTGCCGGCGGTCAGCGCGTCGCGCAGGGCGGAGACGAAGACGCCGACGCCGAGCCGGTGCACCGGTGCCGACGAGCGGTCGCCGGCGGTGACCACCTCGACCAGCTCGACGGGCCGGCCGGTGGCGGCGGTCAGGGCCTCGGCGACGTGGCCGGACTGGGCCATCGCCAGTTTGCTGCCCCGGGTACCGAGGCGCAGGGGCGTGCTCATCGCTCACCTCCGATGGGCGGGATGTCGGCGGAACCCGTCGACGGTGGCAGGTCGGCGAGGCCGACGGGCGGTGGCAGGTCGGCGAGGCCGACGGGCGGTGGCAGGTCGGCGAGGCCGACGGGCGGTGGCAGGTCGGCGAGACCGAACGGCGGCGCGGCGTCGCCGGCCACGATGTCGGGGACGGCGTCGACCGGGGAGGTCTGCGGCACCTGGAGGTCGAACAGCTCGCGCAGCAGGGCCGCGTACTGGTCGCCGCCGGGTTCGGCCGCCAGCTGGCGGACCCGCACGGTGGGCTGGTGCAGCAGTCGCTGCACCACCCGGTGCACCGTCCGGGCCACCTCGGCGCGCTGGTCGTCGGTGAGGTCCGGACGACGCTGGGCGAGCCGGCGCAGCTCGGCGCCGACCACGTCGTCGGCGCGGCCAC
Source organism: Micromonospora peucetia (assembly GCF_900091625.1). Lineage (NCBI taxonomy): Bacteria > Bacillati > Actinomycetota > Actinomycetes > Micromonosporales > Micromonosporaceae > Micromonospora > Micromonospora peucetia. The sequence goes on along the minus strand of NZ_FMIC01000002.1, from coordinate 2,730,814 downwards.
GCAGGGCGGCCACCGTGGGTGCCACGTCGGCGCCGCGCAGCCAGGTGAGGAAGGCGTCGACCTCGCCGGTCACGATCCGCTCGACGGCGGCGGCATCGGTGGCGGCGGGCCCGTCGGCGAGCAGCGCCGCCATCCGGTCGATGTCGATCACCTCGACGCCGGGCAGCTCGGCGACACCGGCCTCCACGTCGCGCGGCACGGCCAGGTCCAGCAGGACGAGCGGCCCCCGGCCGGGGTCACGCCCGGCGAGCGCCCGGGTCACCACCTCACGGGTGAGGACCGCTTCGGCGGCGGCGGTGGCGGCCACTACGATGTCCACTGTGGAAAGCGCGGTGGTCAGCTCCGCCATCGGCGTCGCACCGGCCCCGTACGCCTCGGCCAGCCGGACGGCCCGGTCGGCGCCCCGGTTGGTGACGGTGAGCGGCCCGGCACCCAGCCGGGACAGCGTGGCGACGCCCAGCGAGCCCATCGCGCCCGCACCGACCACCAGCGCGGGACGGCCGGCGAGGTCGCCGTCGAGGTGCCCGGCGGCCAGCTCCAGCGCGGCGGTCACCACGCTCTGGCCGGCCCGGTCGATGCCGGTCTCCGCGTGGGCCCGCTTGCCGACCCGCAGCGCCTGCTGCATCAGCTCGTGCAGCAGCCGCCCGGCGGTGTCGGCCCCGGTCGCGGAATGGTAGGCGTCCCGGAGCTGGCCGAGGATCTGCGCCTCGCCGACCACCATCGAGTCGAGCCCGGCGGCGACCCGGAAGACGTGGTCCACCGCGGCGGCGTCGAAGTGCACGTAGAGGTGGTTGGCGAGCGCGGCCGGCTGGCAACCGGCATGCTCGGCCAGCACCGCGCAGATGTCGCCGAGGCCGCCGTGGAAACCGGACACGGCGGCGTAGACCTCCACCCGGTTACAGGTGGAGACGAGCACGGCCTCGGTCACGTACGGCTGGGCGACCAGCCGGTCCAGGGTGCGGGTGAGGTCCGCGGGGCCGACCGCGAGCTGCTCCAGCGTGGCGACGGGAGCGGTGCGGTAGGACGCGCCGACGACGAGCAGTTTCACGTGCCGATCGCCTCCTGCGGTTCGGTGACGGCGAGCCCCCCGGGCAGGGCGGTGAGGGCGGACCCACCGGTGGCGGGAAGCGCGGTCAGCGATGCCTTGCGGTGCTCGTGGAAGGACAGGATCTGCAGCTCGATGGCGAGGTCGACCTTGCGTACGTCGACGCCCTCCGGCACCGAGAGTACGCACGGGGCGAAGTTCAGGATGCTCGTCACACCCACGGCCACGAGCTGGTCCGCCACCGCCTGGGCGGCCGGGGCCGGGGTGGCGATCACGCCGATGGCGATGGCCTCCTCGACGGCGACCCGGGCCAGCTCGTCGATGTGCCGGACGATCAGCCCGTTGATCTCCTCGCCGACCCGTCCGGCATCGGCGTCGAAGAGCGCGGCGATCCGGAAGCCGCGGCTGGCGAAGCCGTCGTAGCCGGCGAGGGCGTGACCGAGGTTACCCACGCCGACCAGGGCGACGGCCCGCCGCTGGGTGAGCCCGAGCACGTACTCGATCTGGTCGATCAGCAGCGAAACGTCGTAGCCGACGCCCCGGGTCCCGTACGAGCCGAGGTGCGACAGGTCCTTGCGGAGCTTCGCGGAGTTCACGCCGGCGGCGCCGGCCAGCCCCTCGCTGGACACGGTCTCGTGACCGGTGTCGGCGAGATTGTGCAGGGCACGGAGGTATTCCGGGAGCCGGGCGACGGTCGCCTCCGGCAGGTCCGGAAGCGCCGGTACGGCACCGGCGCGGCCGGGCGCACCAGGGTGACGGTGCTGACTCATGAGACTCCGTGCGGTGCGATCCTCAGCCAGCTCGTGCGGCCGGCCGTTCAGGGACTCCCGCTGGCGACCGAGAATGCCGGCTGTGCTAGCAGGGCGCGTCGGAATTACAGAGTAGGCGCTTGTGAACGCGTGCACAAATCGCGATCTTGAAAGCCCGCGACGCGGCTTCACCAGCCCCTCCATTCCGCAAGATCGATCCAGCGGGCCTCCGCCGGCCGTTGCCCGGCCTCCGGGCGGGGCCGATGGCGCCGGCCGCGCTGATTATTGCTCAATTACGACTTCTCTGACCAATCGCACGGCCACGGCTCGCCCACGATCCGGTCACGGTAGGGCCAGCCCTACGCCCGAGAGGCAGGCCGACGGGATGGGTCCGGCCGCCCGCGCTGCCTAGCCTCGTTGGCATGACCGCCGTACCCGCCGCCGACCAGCCCGTGCCGGTGCCGACCATCTCCCGACAGCTCCTGCTGGACTCCGGCTACGTGCTGCTGGGCCTCCCGCTGGCCCTGGCCAGCTTCGCCGTCCTGCTGGTCGGCCTGGCGGCCGGGCTCGGGCTGGTGGTGACGGTGATCGGCCTGCCGATCCTCAGCGGCACCCTCTACGCCGCCCGGGGCCTCGCCGACATCGAGCGACTTCGCCTCCCCGCCGTGCTCCACCAGGCCCGGATCCGCCCCCGGTACCGGCTCCCCGAGCCCGGGGCGAGCGCCTGGCGGCGGATCTTCGTGCCGATGGGGGACGCGCAGTCCTGGCTCGACCTGGCGCACGGCATCCTCAAGCTGATCGTGGCCATCGTCACCTTCGTGGTCACGCTCGTCTGGTGGGCCGGTGCCGTCGCCGGCAGCCTCTACTGGGCGTACGACTGGGCGCTGCCGCACGGCGACCCGGAGGACGTCGGTCTCCCCCAGCTCCTCGGCCTGGGCGACTCGACCATCGCCCGGATCGGGCTGCACACCGCGATCGGGCTGTTCTTCCTGATCACCCTGCCGATCGTGGCCCGCGGCTGCGCGCTGCTCCAGGCCAGCTTCGGCCGGGCCCTGCTCACCGGCGTGGCCGAGATGCGCAACCGGATCATCGTGCTGGAGGAGCAGAAGCGGGCCGCCGTCTCCGCCGAGGCGAGCGCGCTGCGCCGGCTGGAGCGGGACATCCACGACGGCCCGCAGCAGCGCCTGGTCCGGCTCGCGATGGATCTCAGCCGGGCCCGCCAGCAACTCGCCACCGACCCGGAGGCCGCCGCGCGCACCCTGGACGAGGCGGTCACCCAGACCCGGGAGACGCTCGCCGAGCTGCGCGCCCTGTCCCGGGGCATCGCGCCGCCGATCCTGGTCGACCGGGGCCTGCCCAGCGCCCTGGCGGCGCTGGCCGGGCGCGGCCTGATCCCGATCGAGCTGCGGGTGGACCCGGAACTGGCCAGCCCGGCCGGCCGGCTCGAACCGGCGGTGGAGAGCACCGCCTACTTCGTGGTGGCCGAGGCGCTGACCAACGTCGCCAAGCACAGCCGGGCGACCGAGTGCCAGATCACCGTGGCCCGGCACGACGGGCGGCTGGAGGTCAACGTCGACGACGACGGTCAGGGCGGCGCCCACCTGGCCAAGGGGCACGGGCTGGTCGGCATCGCCGACCGGGTCCGCGCCGCCGGCGGCCGGCTCTCCGTGGTCAGCCCGGCCGGCGGACCCACCACGATCCGCGCGGAACTCCCGCTGTGAGCCGTACGTGGTAGACAACAGCACATGCGGATCGTGATCGCCGACGACGCGGTGCTGCTCCGGGAGGGGCTGGTACGGCTGCTCACCGAGTGTGGGCACGAGGTGGTGGCCGCCGTGGCCGACGGGGAGGCGCTGGTGGCGGCGGTGGTGGCCCACCGGCCGGACGTGTCGATCGTCGACGTCCGGATGCCGCCGTCACACACCGACGAGGGGCTGCGCGCGGCGGTGGAAGCACGCCGGCTGGTGCCCCGCACCCCGATCCTGGTCCTCTCCCAGTACGTCGAGGTGTCGTACGCCGACGACCTGCTCGCCACCACCGGCGGGGGCGGGGGTGGGATCGGCTACCTGCTCAAGGACCGGGTGGCCGCGATCGACGAGTTCCTCGACGCGCTGGACCGGGTGGCCGCCGGCGGGACGGTGCTCGACCCCGAGGTGGTCGGCCAGCTCTTCGCCCGACGCCGCCGCGACGACCCGCTGCGCGAGCTCACCCCGCGCGAACGGGAGGTGCTCGCGCTGATGGCCGAGGGGCGCTCCAACACGGCTATCGCGAGGACGCTGGTGGTCACCGACGGGGCCGTCGAGAAGCACGTCCGGAACATCTTCACCAAGCTCCAGCTCCCGCCCGACACGGAGCAGCACCGGCGGGTCCTGGCCGTCCTGGCCTACCTGCGCAACTGACCCGCGACCGGGCCTGCCGACGGCGGCGCGGGGCGGCAGCCGGCGGCGCGGGGCGGCAGCCGGCGGCGCGGGGCGGCAGCCGGCGGCGCGGGGCGGCAGCCGGCGGCGCGGGGCGGCAGCCGGCGGCGCGGGGCGGCAGCCGGCGGCGCGGGGCGGCAGCCGGCGGCGCGGCAGCCGGGCCGGTCAGGGCAGCGTGGCCGCCAGGGTCACCGCGTCGGTGAGGGTGTCGGCGACCGGGTGGCCGGCGGCGCGCAGCCGGACCGCGTCGGTGAACCCGCCGGTGTAGAGGACGGCGCGGCCCCCCACCGACACGGCGGCGTCGGCGTCGTCGACGGAGTCGCCGATCAGCACCACGTCCCGGCCGTCCACGCCCAGCTCGGCCAGGTGCCGCCGGAGGGACTCGGCCTTGCGGTCCCCGCCGACGCTCGCCCGCAGCCCGTCCACCCGGACGAACTGCCCGGTGAGGCCGTACGTCTGCACAGTCGGCACCAGTTCCTCGTGGAACCACATGGACAGCAGGGACTGGCTGCCCGGCCAGGCCGCCATCGCGACGCCTGCGTCGTGCGCCAGCTCGCAGGTCGTCAGCCCGGTGCGGTACGCGTCGTGGAAGATCTGGTCCAGCCGGCCGAACGCGTCGTCGTCGACGGCCCGGCCGAGCACCTCGGCGTAGTAGTCGGCGATCGGCCGGCGGAACCGCACCCGGTGCTCGTCGGCCGTCACGGCGGGCCCGCCGACGCTGGCGAAGGCGGCGTTGGTGGAGGTGACCACCAGGTTCAGGTCGTTGAGCAGGGTGCCGTTCCAGTCCCACACCAGGTGGTTTCGCGCCGGGGTCATCGCAGCACCATAGCGCCCGGTGTCACAGCTGCGGCGTGGTCAGGTCCCGCAGCAGCCGCTCCTCCTCCACCCGCCAGTAGCCGTGCTCCTTGCCGTCGAGCAGCACCACGGGCAGCCGGTCGCCGTACTCGCGTTCCAGCTCGATGTCGCCGGTGACGTCCTTCTCGGTCCACCGGTCCCCGGTGACCGCCACCACCCGGTCCAGCGCCACCTTCGCGTCGTCGCAGAGGTGGCAGCCGGGGCGGGTGATCAGGGCGAGTCGGGGCTCACGCATCGGTCTCCTCCGTCGTGCTGGTGCCGGCCGGGGCCGGCGGGCGGGTCTCCGGCGACGCCGCCGGGGACGGTACCGGGGACGCCGGGGACGACGCCGGCCGGAGCAGGGTCTTGCGTACCTTCCCGATCACCGAGTGCGGCAACCCGTCGACGAACTCGACGGCGGTCGGGCACTTGAACCGGGCCAGGTTGCGGGCGCAGTGGGCGAGCAGTTCCTCACCGGTCACCGGACGCCCCGGCGCCGGCACCACGTACGCCCGGACAGTCTCGCCGGTCCGTGGGTGCGGCACACCCAGTACCGCCGACTCGGCCACCCCCGGGTGCGCGGAGAGCACCAGCTCGACCTCGTGTGGGTACACGTTGAACCCGTTGACCAGGATCAGCTCGCCGATCCGGTCCACCAGGAAGAGGTCGCCGTCGGAGTCGGCGTACGCCACGTCGCCGGTGGCCCACCAGCCGTCGGCGTCCGGTCCGCCCCGCCCGTCCGGCCAGTAGCCGGCGAAGAGGTTCGCCCCGCGCACCACGACCTGGCCCGGGTCGGTGCCCGGCGTGCCGTCGGAGAGGTCCAGCTCGTCGGCGTCGTCGTCCGGCTCGGCCACGCCGTCGCGCCACAGGTCGGCCCCGTCCGTCCCGACCAGACGCAGCTCGACGCCGGGCAGCGGCCGGCCGACCGAGCCGGCCTTCGGTTCCCCGCCGACCAGGGTGGAGGTCAGCACCGGCGCGGTCTCGGTCAGCCCGTACCCGACGTGCACCGGACGACCGGTGACCTCGGTGAAGCGCGCCGCGACGGCCGGCTCCAGCGGCGCCGCACCGCAGACCACGACCCGGACCGAGGCCGTCGCCCCGGCGAGGGCGGCGGCGTCCGCCGTGGACCAGGCGGCCACCATCGACGGTACGCCGACCAGCACGGTGACCCGGCGCCGGGCGATCTCGGCCAGTCCCGCGTCGGGGCCCAGCTCGTCGACGAGCACCCCGGTCGCGCCATGGTGGACGACGGCACCCAGCCCCGCGTTCAGCCCGTACGCGTGGAACAGCGGCAGCGCCAGCAACACGGTGTCGTCCGGGCCGACGACGGGCGGCTCGATCCGGCCGACCTGCTCGTGGTTGGCCGCCAACGCCCGGTGCGTCAGCATCGCGCCCTTCGGCCGCCCCTCGGTGCCGGAGGTGTAGAGCAGCAGCGCCAGGTCGTCGCCGCCCCGGTCGGGGAACGGGTGACCGGTGTCGGCCACCGGCGGCGCGGTGTGCACGGCGACGAGCGCGGGCAACTCCCCGGCGATGCCGGCGACCAGGTCACGCACCCGTTCGGTGGCGATCAGCACCGAGGCGCCGGAGTCGGCCAGCACGTGCCGCAGTTCGGGGGCGGTGAGGTCGGGGTTGACCGGCACCGCGACCAGCCCGGCACGCAGCGCGGCCAGGCAGCTGACCACGAGGTCCGGCGAGTTGCCGAGCGCGACGGCGATCCGGGGCGGGTGCCGGTCGGTGGCGGGGCCGCCCGGCGCCGGGCGGGCCCCGGCCGACGGTGATCCGGTCAGGGCCGCCAGGGCGTGGGCGGTGGCCGTCACCGAGACGTCCAGTTCGGACCAGGTCAGGGTCCGCTCGCGCCAGTGCAGCGCGGGTCGGTCGCCGTGGGCGGTGGCCGCCCGGTGAAGCCGCTCGACGAGGGTCGAGGCGGGGCTGTCGGTTGCGTCCTGCACGGTGGCTGAGTCTGGCACAGCGCAGGGCCGGTGGGCCATGCCCGACAAGGGCCGACGGGTCAGTCGGTCGACGGAAAGGCCGGCCGGGGAGAGTCCCGTCAACAGGACTGTCGGCGACGCCCGAGCGGGACGGGGTCGGTCCCGTCGACAGGACGTGCACGGGCCTCCGGAGGCCGGAAGATCCTGACTCGACGACCCGCACCGCCGCCCCGTTCGGCGACCGGCCAATGTGCGCTGACCTGGAATTTTCTTCACGAACACGGCGCAATCCGAATGTCAACCACCCACGACGGACAACCGGTCCGCCAGTTGTGCGACGCGGGGGGAAATACTTCCGCCCTGTGTAACGGACTTGCCACGCGTGGGTGACGTTGGCCCTATCATCACTCGGGTCGGCTCACCCCATTTTCCGTGAGTCGACACCCCTCAGCCCGAGGAGGCCCCCGTGCCTGTGAGCGCATTGGACCAGCACCTCAAGGGGATCTGCCGCCCGTCGGCACATCCCGAGCCAGCCCTGCCCGGCCGTGCCGGCCGGGCCACGACGGCGACGCGCCGACCGGCGTCGCCGGCCGGCGGGACGGAGGCGGCACGGTGACCACCTTCGGATACGCGGATCGACCGATCCGCCTGACCAACCCGGCGAGCCGCGGCTCGGTCAACGAACGGCCCGCCACCCGGAGCCCGTCGGACGACCCGGGCGGCCTCGCCGTCCGGGGGGAGGGCGCGTCGAGCCAGACCCGCAGCCGGCCGCACAACGAACCGCCGGCACGCCCCGCGACACCGGGCGGCAACGCGAAGCCGGCCGGCGGCCGGGTCGCCGTCCCCGCCCGGCCCACGATGCCGGTGCAGGGCCGCCGCACCACGGAGCCGGCCAGGCCACCCGACGAGTCGGGCACGGAGACGGCGGTGCTCCCGGCGGTGCCGGCGGCCGCCGCACCGGTCAACGCCTCGACGGGCTTCCCCAGCCGCCCGGACCCGTCCGACCCCGCCACCGAGGTCTGGGGCCTGGTCGAGCGGGCCCAGGGTGGCGAGTCCGAGGCGTTCGGGCTGATCTACGACCGGTACGTCGACACCGTGTTCCGGTTCGTCTACTTCCGGGTGGGCAACCGCCAACTCGCCGAGGACCTCACCTCCGACACCTTCCTGCGTGCCCTCAAGCGGATCGGCAGCTTCACCTGGCAGGGGCGCGACCTGGGGGCCTGGCTGGTCACCATCGCCCGCAACCTGGTGGCCGACCACTTCAAGTCCGGCCGCTACCGGCTGGAGGTCACCACCGGGGACGTGCTGGACGCCGACCGCGAGGACCGGGGCCCGGAGGGCAGCCCGGAGGCCGCGGTCGTCGAGCACATCACCAACGTGGCCCTGCTCAGCGCCGTGAAGCAACTCAACCCGGAGCAACAGGAGTGCATCGTGCTGCGCTTCCTACAGGGCTTCTCGGTGGCCGAGACGGCTCGCACGATGGGCAAGAACGAGGGCGCGATCAAAGCGCTCCAGTACCGCGCGGTACGGGCGCTGGCCCGGCTGCTGCCGGACGGTTTCCAGCCGTAGCCCCTTTGCCGGAGACTGCCGTACATCGATCGATGTACGTGCAGCTCAGCGCCGTTTTCACCTCGTGACGGCAATCACTTTCCGTGATTTCGCCTCCGCCGGCCCCGTAACCCATGCCCGGTGCGGACCGTTTCTCCGGGTGCGACCGGTGGTAGCCCCGGCATCCTCCGGGCCCCGAGGTCCGGCAGTGCGGCCGCCCCACGACCTTCGTCTGTGGTGTCTCGCCGTCACCGGTCGCTGGCGACGACAGCGGCCGACCGGCCGCGACCAGCGAGAGGAGGTGCCCGCGGTGGACAGCAACCTCTTCTCCCGTCGGCGCGCGGAGCGCTTCGCGCAGCTTCTCGACGAGGCCAACGGGGGCCGGCGACACCACGTCCGTTCCCGGGCCGACGACCAGTTGGCCGCACTCGTCGCGGTCGGGCAGCGGCTCCCCGTGGCCCGGCCCGCCGTCGAGGTGGATCCGGAGTTCCGTACCGGCCTGCGGGCCATGCTGCTGGCCACGGCCGAGCGCGAAGGCATCGGCGCCCCGGCCACCGTCACGACCGAACCGGCGTCCCGGCGCTCCGCCGCCGAGCCCGGCCGCAACCGGCTGCTGCCGGCGGTGACCGCCCGCCGGGCCCGCGCCCGCGGCGCCATCCTGGTCGGCGTCGCAGCCGGCGCCGTCGCCCTCTCGGGCATCTCGGCCGCCAGCGAGAACGCCGTCCCCGGCGACGCGCTGTACGGCATGAAGCGCTCCACCGAACGCGCCCAGCTCGCGCTGGCCAGCTCCGACGTCAGCCGGGGTCAGCTGTTCCTGGACTTCGCCCGCACCCGGCTCGCCGAGGCGGCCACGCTGCGCGGCGACGAGGACGGCTTCAGCGCGGTGCTGAACGACATGGACGCCGACACCCGCCAGGGCGTACGCCTGCTGACCGGCGCCGCGGTGCAGCGCTCGGACCCGGCGGCGCTGGACGCGGTCAACTCCTTCCTCACCGGCCAGCGGCGGGCCGTCGGCGGGCTGCTCGACGACGCCACCCGGGCCGACCGCGACCGCACCCGCCGCTCACTCGCCCTGCTCGACGCCGCCCGCAAGCGCTCCGACGCCCTGCGCGCGGCCATCGCCTGCGGCCTGCCCGCGCCCGTCGGCAGCGACGCCCTCGGCCCGGTCCCGGCCACCTGCCCCGGCGACCGCTGACCCACCGTCGGCCCGCCAGCGCGTCGGCGACCGCGCCCGTGCCGTCCGGGCTGTGATCCGGCCGAGACACCCTCGCCACACTTCGCCTGTTGGGCAGCCGTGCGTCGCCGTGACCCGGTTACCCTCGCGGAAGGCACACGTCGCGTCGGTCGAGCGGAGGGAGGTCACGTGGCCCGCAGCCGCAAGGTGACGGTCAGCACCGACCTCCACGGGCACACCGCCGGCTGGGCGGAGACCGACCTGGCGCCGCTGACTCCCCCGGAACCCGATCCCACCGCGGCGGCCTTCTTCGACGTCGACAACACGATGATGCGGGGCGCCTCGATCTACTGGTTCGCCCGGGGCCTCGCCGCGCGCAACTACTTCACCACCGCCGACCTGGCCCGGTTCGCCTGGCAGCAGCTGCGGTTCCGGCTGCTCGCCACCGAGCACGCCGGGGACATGTCGCAGGCCAAGGAGGCCGCCCTCGCCTTCGTCGAGGGCTGGCGGGTGGACGACGTGGAGCGCCTCGCGGAGGAGATCTTCGACGAGTTGATGGCGCCCCGGATCTGGGCCGGCGCCCGCCAACTGGCCCAGCGCCACCTGGACTGCGGCGAGCGGGTCTGGCTGGTCAGCGCCGCGCCGGTGGAGATCGGCCGGGTGATCGCCACGCGGCTGGGCCTGACCGGCGCGATCGGCACGGTCGCCGAAATCATCGACGGTGCCTACACCGGCCGGCTGGTCGGCGACCTGATGCACGGCCCGGCCAAGGCGGAGGCGGTCGCCCAGCTCGCCGCGGTCGAGGGGCTCGACCTGGGCCGGTGCGCCGCCTACAGCGACTCGTGCAACGACCTGCCGATGCTCTCCATGGTGGGGCGGGGCGTGGCCGTCAACCCGGACCCGGCCCTGCTCAAGGAGGCCCGGCAGCGCGGCTGGGACGTCCGCGACTTCCGCACCGGCCGACGCGCCGTCAAGATCGCCGTACCGTCCACCGCGGCGGCCGGCCTGGTCGCCGGGGCGGTCAGCGCCGGGCTGGCGCTGCACCGGCGCCGCCGCGACAGCTGACGGCGCCCGCTGCGCGCGTCCCGCGACAGAACCTAGGGACCGAACGGGTCCGGACGCCGCTCCAACAGCTGGTGCAGGGTCTGCTGGATGGTCTCCCGCACCTGGTCGGCGAGGTTGAACACGACCAGCGGGTCGTCGGCGGAATCCATCAGGTGCGCGGTGGGGATCGGCGGACAGAACTCGATCAGCCACTTACTCGGCAGCGGCACCACACCGAGCGGCCCCAGCAGGGGGAAGGTCGGCGTGACCGGGAAATAGGGCAGCTTGAGCAGCCGCGCCAGGGGCTTGATGTCGGCGAGCATCGGATAGGTCTCCTCGCCGCCGACGATGGCGACGGGCACGATCGGGGTGCCGGTGCGCAGCGCCGCAGAGACGAACCCGCCCCGGCCGAAGCGTTGCAGCTTGTAGCGTTCGGAGTAGAGCTTGCCGACACCCTTGAAGCCCTCGGGGAAGACGCCGACCAGATCGCCGTTGCCGAGCAGCCGCTCGGCGTCCGGGTTGCAGGCGACCGTCCCGCCGGTCTTGCGGGCGAGCTCGGAGACCACCGGCATCCGGAAGACCAGGTCGGCGCCGAGCAGCCGCAGATAGCGGTTGGCCGGGTGCTGGTCGTGCAGGGCGGCCGAAAGGATCAGCGCGTCCAGCGCCACGGTGCCGGAGTGGTTGCCGACCACCAGGCCGGCACCCTCGGCGGGCACGTGCTCCAGGCCGGTGACCTCGGTGCGGAACCAGTCCCGGTAGAGCATCCTCAGCAGCGGGTGGAAAACCGCCTCGGTGATCTCAGGGTCGAACCCGAACTCGTCGACCTCGTAGTCACCGGAGAGCCGCCGGCGCAGGAACGCCAGGCCCCTGGCGACCTTGCGGTCCCAGTGGTCGCCGGGCCGGTCCGACACCGCCGGCCCGCCCGCCGGGCCCGGAACGTGTCCGTTCACCGGGGCCGGCGCGCGCCCGTTCACCCGCGCGGGCTCGTCGGGCCCGGATCCGGTCGACGGCACCTCGTAGCGGCCGTCGCGCAGCTCCTCCGGTTCGCTCACGAGCTGTCCCGCACGGCCGCCCGGACCTGTCGGATCCCGTCCAGCACGAGCTGCTCTGCGGCGGCCAACTGCTCCCGGTCCACCACGATTCCCCCGTGGTGGGCCCGGATGAAGTCGTCGAAGGCGGCGGCGGTGGAGCGGGGCGTGAAGCCGTACTCCCGCTCGAGCTGGCTGGTGTCGACGACCCGGCCGTGCACGAAGAGGTCGACCTGGTCCAGGCCGTAGCGGCCGAAGCCGAGATTGCGGGCGATCGCGGCGGCGCTGGAGAGGCCGGGCTCCAGCACCGGCACGGCGACCCGGCCGGCCCGGCGGATCGCCTGCGACAGCGAGAGCACGCCCGGCCCGGCCACGTTGTACGTCCCCGGATGGTCCTCGACGATCGACCGGTGCAGCACCTCCAGCGCGTCGTCGAAGTGCAGGAACTGCAACCGGGGATCGCGCCCGAACACGGTGGGCACCACCGGCCGCGAGAAGTAGCGGGTGAGGGTCGTGTCGGCGGTCGAGCCGATGAACGGCGCGAAGCGCAGCACCGTCGCCGTGACGTCGGGCCGCCGGCGGCGGAAGCCTCGGACGTACCCCTCGATGTCGAGGATGTCGCGGCCGAATCCCCCACGCGGCACCTCGCGCGGCTCGGTCTCCTCGGTGAAGACGGCCGGGTCCCGGAACGACGCGCCGTACGCGGCCGTCGAGGAGCGGACCACGAGCTTGCGCAGGCGGGGCGCGCGCTGGCAGGCGGCGAGAAGCTGCATCGTGCCGATGACGTTCTGGTCCTTCATCGCCGAGCGACCGCCGTGCTGCGGGTCCGGCGCGGTGACCAGGGCCAGGTGGACCACCGCGTCGACGTCGAGGTCGGCGAGGAGGCCACCGAGCGAGCCGGCGTCGATGCGAACGCGCTCGACCCGGTCGAGCAGGTCGGCGAACTCGGTGCCCGGCTCGGGCTGGTCCACGCCGATGACCCGCTCGATGCGCGGGTCGGCGGCGAGCCGGGCGGCGACGTGTGCGCCGAGGTAGCGGCTGACCCCGGTTACGACGACGACCCCCGGGGCACCTGGGGTGCCACCGGGGGTCATGTCGCACACCTTCCCCGGCAGGAGAGATCGAGCCGGGACATCCGCGGCCTGATCACCTGAGCCTCCGAGGGTCGACAGTTGGCAAGTGACGACGGGTGCCGGGTCAGGACCCGGCCCCGGTCACTTGCCGAGACGGCGACGCTGGACGCGGGTCTTGCGCAGCAGCTTGCGGTGCTTCTTCTTTGCCATACGCTTGCGGCGCTTCTTGACCACCGAGCCCATACGAAAGCCTTTCGATGCAACGTGCGGGGCGACCGGGTGACGCCACGATCATGTGGCGTCGGCGACCGCTTGCGGACAACGGACCGGCCTGCGGTGTATGCGGCGGGGCACACCTGCGGTCACGGTCGGGGTCCAGGGTAGCCGGAGAGCGTCAGCAGGACCAACGCGGCCCCGGCGATGCCCGTTACGTCGCACTCGACGGGCGGTCTACGGGCGGTTCAGGCGGTTTCCTGAAAGGCGCCCCGCAGGTATTCGTGCACCGCGTGCTCGGGTACCCGGAACGACCGGCCGACCCGGACCGCGGTGAGCTCACCGCTGTGCACCAGGCGGTAGACCGTCATCTTCGACACCCGCATGACCGTCGCCACCTCGGCGACGGTCAGGAACTTGACCTCCGACAGCCGACCGTCGGACTGCGACCCGGCCATGGCTCACCGACCAATCCCATGCCCGGCGCGTGCCACCGGACGGGTTCGTCCCGCCCGGACCGGCGACGCGCGTGTTACCAGTACGGTAGCGGGACGGCTGTGACCGGCGCGATCCCTTCGTACAACTGATCATAATTCTCGCCGGTGTCCACTCGACCGGTTACGTCGTCGTCGAACCTGTTGCGTCCGGCGTCCGGTCGGCCCTCACCCGGCCCGTGCTGTGCCCGCGGCGCCTCGGATGCCGCCCGCCGGGCCACCGCCGACGCTCCGCACACGACGGCGATCGATGGGCCCACCTCGCGCCCTTTCGAGCTGATGTCGTGAACGACTCACCCGGCCTACGACTCACCCGGCCTACTGCTCCGCCGGCTCCGCGGCCTCGACGGAGCCCGGTGCCCGGCTGAGCGGGGGTCGCCCGCCGCGCGGAAGGCGCCCGGTGGCTCCGGTGGCGCCACCGGAGCCACCGGGCGGGTGCCCCGGGCCGCTTCCGGACGCGGACCGGGGCTCCGCGCTGGGAGCGGGCACCAGTGTCTCAGGTCGGCCGGCGCCGCCCGACAGCGGTCGATCATGAATGCCAGGGGCCACCCCGGGCCGGTGCCACCGGAGGCCGCGGCGCCACTCGGGTCCGTCAGCCGACCACGGCGCGGAGGAGATGCCGTAGCTGCGGTACGACCATCCACCCGACCAAACGACCACAGCCCACCAAGCCACGCCGCCCCACACCGCCCCACACCGCCCCACACCGCCCGTCCCCGCGATCTTGCACTTTGCGCCCTCAAGATGTGCACAATGCCCCTTTCGTCAGGGCCGAAAGTGCAAGATCGCGGGGACGGGCGGCGCAAGGCAGCACGGGGTGGGGCAGGGCAGCACGGGGTGGGGGCGGGGCGGGGCGGGTTAGGCGGGGCGGGGGGTCAGGTGGAGCAGGGTGATGGTGAGTGCCCAGGTCAAGACCAGGGCGAGCCCGAGCAGTGGCAGTCCGCGTAGGGCGAGCATTCCGCCGCCGGCCACGAACCAGGTGGCCTGGAACGCGTGCTTGCCCGCTGGTGGCAGCGACACGTGGGCCTTCGGCGAACCGAGGACACCCCAGAGCGCGGCCAGCAGCAGCGGTACGGCGACGGCGGCGCCCACCCGGACGGGCGTCACCACGTCGAGGGTCCAGCCCCACCAGCCACCGACGACGAGCACGGCGACTTCCAGCAGGAAGAGCAGCAGCAGTCCCAGGGCCTTCATCGGTCCGAATCTCGGGGCCAGGACCGGAACGCGCCGTCCAGCGCGGCGACCAGGTGTGCGAAGGAGGCGTCGACGGCGCGGGGCAGGCCGAACCCGCCGGCAGCCTCCAGCGAGACGAATCCGTGCAGGGTGCTGCGCAGCATCCGGGTCGCGTCGATGGTGTCGTCGCCGTCGAACCCGTAGCCGCGCAGGGTGGACCGGATCGCCCCGACGGCCCGTTCACCGGCGGCGACGTGCTCCGGGTCGGTCGGGTCCGGCACCCGCTGGGTGGTCGGATAGCGACCGGGGTGGCGGTGGGCGTACGACCGGTAGGCGGCGGCGACGGCCCGTAGCGCGTCCCCGCCGGCCCGGCCCGCGGCGGCGGTGGTCAGTTCGTCGGCAAGCTCGGCGGTGGCCAGCGCGGAGAGCTTCTGGGCGAGCGCCTCGGCCCCTCGGACGTGCTTGTAGAGGCTGGGCAGCGCGACGCCGAGCCGGTGTGCCAGCGCGGCGAGGGTGAGCTGGTCGGCGCCGACCTCGTCGGCGAGCCGGGCTGCCTCGCGCACCACGGTCCGCTGGTTGAGCCCGACCCTAGGCACCGGTGACCGCCAGGAACTCGGTGAGCTGGGCGGCGGTACGCGCCGGCTGGTCGGCGTGCGGGTAGTGGCCGGAGTCGTCGATCATCCGGGCCTCGGCGGTGGCGAAGAGCCGGCGGGCCGCCCGTGCCTCGGCGCCCGGGTCGGGGAAGTCCGGGTCCTGCGCGCCCATCAGCACCAGCACCGGCTGCCGGACCTCGCGGGCGCGGGTGGTCCAGTGCGGGTCGGCCGGCACGTTCAGGCCACGGGTCGCCGCCATCCGGCCGGGCTCGCGCAGGGTGGCGACCATCGCCCTGCGGTACGCCGCGTCGTCGGCCGGCCGGGCGCACGGGAAGAGCGTGCGGTGGAACAGCCCGAACAGCCGGGGGCTGCGCAGCACGGCGGCCAGGGCCAGCCGCATGAACGGGTTGAGCTTCGGCTGCCTGACGAACGGGCCGATCTGGACGATGCCGTTGACGAGCGCGGGGGCGTCGGCGGCGGCGAAGACCACGGCCGCGGCGCTGGACGAGTTGCCGACCAGGGTGGCCGGTCCGTCGCCGAGGTCGCGGACCACCGCGAGCAGGTCGGCGCCGACCTCGGCCGGGGCGTACGACGGCCAGCCGGCGGTGGACTCGCCGTGCCCCCGGACGTCCACCGACGCCACCCGGTGCCCGGCCGCGACGAGCAACGGGACCAGGTGCCGGAACGAGCGGCGGTTCTCCCCCATGCCGTGCGAGAGGACGACGAGCGACCCCTGCCCGTGCACCTCGTAGGCGATCCGCCCGCCGTCCCGCCCCACATAGCTAGTTGGCATAACCTAAAAGCTAATCCAGTTAGCCAAAACCGTCAAGGGCTTACTCAGCCCCTGGCGCTGGGCACCCGGGGCTGGCCGAACGGCTGACTCACTTCTTCGAGACCACGGCCCGGCCGAAGAACATCAGGTTGGCCGGACGCTCGGCGAGCCGGCGCATCAGGTAGCCGTACCAGTCCTCGCCGTAGGGCAGGTAGGTGCGCACGGTGTAGCCCTCGCCGACCAGCCGGGCCTGCTCCTCCGGGCGGATGCCGTACAGCATCTGGAACTCGAATCGCTCGGGGCCGCGGTCGAACCAGCGGGCCCGGTCCTCGCCGATGGCGATCAGGCGGGGGTCGTGGGTGGCCAGCATCGGATGGCCGTCGCCGGACATCAGGATGTTCATGCAGCGCACGTAGGACTTGTCCACCTCGCGGGTGGACTGGTAGGCCACCGACTCCGGCTCCTTGTACGCGCCCTTGCACAGCCGCACCCGGGAGCCCTCCGTGGCCAGCTCGCGGCAGTCCGACTCGGTCCGCCGCAGGTACGCCTGGAGCACCGCCCCGGTCGACGGGTGGTCCTTGCGCAGCTTGGCGAGGATGTCCAGCGTCGAGTCGGTGGTGGTGTGGTCCTCCATGTCCAGGGTGACCGTGGTGCCCGCCGCCTCGGCGGCGGCGCAGATCGCCCGCGCGTTGTCGTAGGCGAGCTGCTCGTCGAACATCTGGCCGAGCGCCGACAGCTTGACGCTCACCTCGGCCGCCGGGGTGAGCCCCGCGCCGGATAGCTCCCTCAGCAGCCGCACGTACTCGTCGCGGGTGGCGGTGGCCTGCTCGGGGGTGACGGTGTCCTCGCCGAGGTTGTCGAGAGTGACCGCGAGGCCGTCGTCGACGAGCTCGCGGGTCGCGCGCAACGCGTCGTCGGTCCTGGCGCCGGCGACGAACCGGCGGACGAGGTCCCGGGTGAACGGGGCCGTCGCGACGAGCCGCTCGACCTGCGATGACCGGGAGGCAGCGAGGATGATGGTACGGAGCATGGACCGAGCGTAACGCCCACCGCTGCCCCGCGCGGGGCGGCGGGCGCAGCCT
The DNA here is from genome assembly GCF_900091625.1 of Micromonospora peucetia. Taxonomy (NCBI): domain Bacteria; kingdom Bacillati; phylum Actinomycetota; class Actinomycetes; order Micromonosporales; family Micromonosporaceae; genus Micromonospora; species Micromonospora peucetia. The sequence goes on along the minus strand of NZ_FMIC01000002.1, from coordinate 2,713,647 downwards.
CGATCGCCAGGTCCCAACCGCATCACAGGCACCAGCCGTGGGCGGACGACGGTGGCCTCCATCGGCTACAACGATGACGTGGAACAACGCCCCCGCCGCCGGCTCCGGTCGGCCTCCGTGCAGCTCGGCGCGCTCACCGTCCTCGCGCTCGCCCTCTCCGGCTGCAACACGACCTCGGACGACGACGATGACGACTGCGCCCTCGGCCCGGTGGGCGGCGGCGGGACGGTGGCCCTGGCGCTGCGGGCCCCGACGGTGACCACCGGACGGACCGCGCCGGAGCCGACCACCGCGGCCATGCCCGAGCGGGGCGGCTTCGGCACCCACCTAGCCGCCTGCGGCGGCTGAGGTGCGCCGGGAGGCGGTCACCCCCCGCCCGGACTGGGACGCCACCATCCGCGCGCAGGGCCTGGTGTACGTCGACACCGAGCTGCCCGACGGCGGCATCATGTCGTACTGGGACGAGACCGCCGCGTACGCGTTCGAGCTGGACGAGGTGCTGCGGCTGGAGGAGGCGACCGAGGAGCTGCACCGGATGTCGGTCGCCGCCGCCGAACACGTCGTCGCGCACCACCGCTACGCCGAGTTCGGCATCCCCGCCTGGGCGGCCGAGGCCGTGGCCCGGTCGCTGCGCGAGGCGCCGCCCACCCTCTACGGGCGCTTCGATTTCTGGTACGACGGCAGTTGGCCGCCGAAGCTGCTGGAGTACAACGCCGACACCCCCACCGCGCTGGTCGAGGCGAGCATCATCCAGTGGTACTGGCTTGAGCACACCCGGCCGGAGCTGGACCAGTGGAACAGCCTGCACGAGCGCCTCGTCGGCGCCTGGGCGAAGATCGGGTCGGGGCTGCACGACCGCCGGGTACATGTGCTCTGGTCGAACGAGGAGGAGTCCGGCGAGGACCACATGACCGCCGGCTACCTCGCCGAGACCGCCCGGCAGGCCGGCCTGGAGGTCACGCTCCAGCCGATCCAACAGCTCGGCTGGGACGGCCGGCGCTTCGTCGACGCGTCGGGCCACCCGGTCACCACCTGCTTCAAGCTCTACCCCTGGGAGTGGATGCTCGCCGAGCCGTACGGGCCGCCGGCGCTGGAGCCGGGCACCCCGACGACCTGGATCGAGCCGGCCTGGAAGCTGCTGCTGTCGAACAAGGCACTGCTCGCCGTGCTCTGGGAGCTCTATCCCGGCCACGAGCTGCTGCTGCCGGCGTACCTCGACTCGCCGCGCGCGATGACGGAGTACGTGGCCAAGCCGCTGCTCGGCCGGGAGGGCGGCTCGGTGCGGATCGTCACCGGCGACACCGAGATCACCAACCCGGGGATCTACGGCGACGAGGGCTGGTGCTACCAGGAGTTCCGGGCGTTGCCGGAGTTCGCCGGCAACCGGATGGTGCTGGGCAGCTGGATCGTCGACGGCGAATCGGCCGGGGTGGGGGTGCGGGAGAGCGCAAGCCTCATCACCGACGGCTACGCGCGGTTCCTGCCGCACTACATCGACGCGCCACGGGCCCCCTGAGTCGTCTACGGTTGTGAGCGTGAACTTCGACGCGTACGCCCGGACCGGCGTTGACCTCGTCAACGCCCGCCTGGACGACCTCGACGACCTGCGGGCCCTCTTCCCCGAAGAAAACGCGTGGATGCGCGACGAGGTGGCGGAGCGGGACCTGACGACCTTCCGGCGGGCGCAGAAGCGACTGCGCGACGTCTTCGAGTACGGCACCTCCGGGCGGGACGCCCAGGCGGTGACCGAGATCAACGCGCTGCTGGAGGCGTTCCCGGTGCAGCCCCGCATCTCCGGGCACGACTCCAACGACTGGCACATGCACGTGACCAGCCGGGGCGCCTCGGTGAGCGCCGAATACATGGCCGGCGCGGTCTGGGGGCTGTCGGTCTGGCTCTGCGAGTACGGCAGCGCCCGGTTCGGGGTGTGTGCCGACGAACGCTGCGGCAACGTCTACCTGGACACCTCGTCCAACTGCTGCCGGCGGTTCTGCTCGGAACGCTGTGCCACCCGCTCGCACGTGGCCGCCCACCGCGCCCGCAAGCGCGCGGCCATCGGCGAGCAGGCCGGCGTGGCCAGCAAGGAAACCCTCACCACGGTCGTCTGACGCCGGCCCGGTGTCGGGCGCGTCCGGCACCGGCCGGTCGGCGCGTCCGGCACCGGGTCGGTCGGCGCTCAGGCGTCGACCGGGGACGGGGTGCCGAGGTGCTCGCGGGCGAACGCCAGCGCCTCCCGCAGGTCGTCCTCCCGCACGGCCCGGCTCTTCGCGCCCCGGGTGGTGACCTCGACAGCGACCGAGCCGGTGAACCCGCGCCCGGCCAGCGAGGAGAGCAGCCGGCCGCAGGGCTGGTTGCCGCGCCCCGGCACCAGGTGCTCGTCGCGGCCCTCGCCGGTGCCGTCACCGAGGTGCACGTGGGCCAGGTTGGCGCCCATCCGGTCGGCCATCGCCATCGAGTCGGTGTGCGAGGCGGCGCAGTGCGACAGGTCGAGCGTGTAGGAGGCGTACCCCGTCGCGGTCGGGTCCCAGCCCGGGACGTACGGCACGAACTGCCGCCCCGCCATCCGGACCGGGTACATGTTCTCCACCGGGAAACGCAGGTCCGGGTACTCGGCGGCGATCGTGGCGAGCCCGTCGGCGAAGTTGCGCGCATATTCCCGCTGCCACGTGAACGGCGGGTGCACCACCACGACGGGTGCCCCGAGCGTCGCCGCCAGCTCCGCCGAGCGGCGCAGCCGTTCCCACGGGTCGGGGCTCCATACCCGCTGCGTGACCAGCAGGCAGGGCGCGTGGACGGAGAGCACCGGCACGCCGTAGTGCTCGGCGAGCCCGCGTAGCGCCCCGACGTCCTGGCTGACGGCGTCCGTCCAGACCATGACCTCGACGCCGTCGTAGCCGAGCGAGGCGGCCAACTGGAACGCCGCCGCCGTCCGTTCAGGGAAGACCGAGGACGTGGACAGGAGCACCGGGACGCGGGAAGTCACACCATCGAGGGTAGCCGGGGTAGATCGAAGCCTCGCGACGAGATGCCGCAAACCGCCCAGATCACACCGGACCGCCTCGCGCTCACACCGGACCGAGCTGATCCAGCCGGCGCAGGATCATGCCCTCACGCAGCGCCCAGGGACAGATGTCCAGCGCGTCCACGTCCAGCCGGCGCAGCACCGCCTCGGCGACGACCGCCCCGGCGAGCAGCTGGTGGGACCGGCCGGCGCTCACCCCCTCCAGCTCGACGAGCTGGGCCGGCGGGATGTGCCGGATGAACCCGAGCACCTGCCGCAACCCGGCGCGGGTGAGCCGGCGGGGCGCCCACAGGCCCGCGCCGGAGGGCGCCGCCCCGGCCAGCCGGGCCAGGGTCCGGAACGTCTTCGAGGTGGCCACCGGCCGGTCCCAGCCCACCGCGGTCGCCTGCGCGACCACCGGCTCCAGCAGCCCGTCGACGTACGCCCGCAGCTCGTCGACCGCCTCGGCCGACGGCGGCGCCGCGGTGGCCGGGTCCACCCGGAGCCGGTCGCGGGTGAGCCGGCCGGCGCCGAGCGGCAGGGACACCGCGACGGTCGGGTCCTCGTCGATGCCGGCCGCGATCTCCAGCGAGCCGCCGCCGATGTCCAGCACCAGCAGCCGGCCCGCCGACCAGCCGAACCAGCGCCGCACCGCGAGGAAGGTCAGCCGCGCCTCGTCCGCACCCGGGAGCACCTCCAGGCGTACGCCGGTCTCGTCGTGGACCCGGGCCAGCACCTCGGCGGCGTTGGTGGCGTCGCGGACGGCGGAGGTGGCGAACGCGATCAGGTCGTCGGCGTCCAGCCCCACGGCCGCCGCCTGGGCCATGCCGACCGCCTTGACCAGGCTGTCCGCGCCGGGCTCGGTGAGCGCGCCGTCCGGGCCCAACTGCTCGGCCAGCCGCAGCACTACCTTCTCCGAGTGCGCCGGCCAGGGGTGCGCCCCGTGATGGGCGTCGACCACCAGCAGGTGCACGGTGTTGGAACCGACGTCGAGGACACCCAGTCGCATGCTGAAGACACTAGGGCCAACCGGTTTGCGCGGCTCGGCGGACCGGTGCGGGCACCGCGCGTACGCTGGGCCGAGTGACAGGCCAGATCGAACTCCGCGTGCTGGTGGACGACCCGGCGGACCCACGCAGTCGTGAGGTGCCGCTGGGCTTCCCCCGGGAGTGGATCGAGTTCGCCGACCCGGCGGACGACAACCACCTCATCCGGGCCGACCTGACGTGGCTGCTGTCCCGTTGGACGTGCATCTTCGGCCGGGGCTGCCATGGCATCGTCGCCGGCCGGGCCGCCGACGGCTGCTGCTCGCACGGTGCGTTCTTCACCGACTCGGAGGACGAGCAGCGGGTCCGGGCCGCGGTCAAGCGGCTGAGCCCCGAGACGTGGCAGCACTTCCGGCGCGGGTTCAAGAACTGGACCGAGAACGACACCATCGACGGCAAGAACTCCGCCCGCCGTACCGCCACCCAGGGGGCGGACGGGCCGTGCGTCTTCCTCAACGACGCCGACTTCCCGGCCGGCGCCGGCTGCGCCCTGCACGCCCAGGCGCTGCGCGACGGGGCACACCCGCTGGAATACAAACCGGACGTCTGCTGGCAGCTGCCGATCCGCCGCGACCAGGAGTGGGTCAAGCGGCCGGACGACACGAAGGTGCTGGTCTCCACGCTGGCCGAGTTCGACCGGCGGGGCTGGGGCGCGGGCGGGCACGACCTGGACTGGTGGTGCACCTCCTCGACCGACGCGCACGTCGGCGCCGAGCCGATGTACGTCACCTACGGCCCGGAGCTGACCGCGCTCGTCGGCGCCCCCGCGTACGCGAAGCTGGCCGAGGTCTGTGGGGCACGCGGCCGGCAGGGTCTGGTCGCCGCGCACCCCGCCGACCCCGCCTGACCGACCGACGACGAAGGGGCCCGCGCACGGCGCGGGCCCCTTCGTGCGTACGCCGATCAGGGCTCGAACTTGTAGCCCAGACCCCGGACAGTGACGATGAAGCGCGGCGCGGACGGCTCCGGCTCGACCTTCGAGCGCAGCCGCTTGACGTGCACGTCGAGGGTCTTGGTGTCGCCGACGTAGTCGGCCCCCCAGACGCGGTCGATGAGCTGCCCCCGGGTGAGCACCCGGCCGGCGTTGCGCAACAGCAGCTCCAGCAGCTCGAACTCCTTGAGCGGAAGCTGGACGGGGGTGCCGTCGACGGTCACCACGTGCCGCTCGATGTCCATCCGGACCGGCCCGGCGGCCAGCGTCGGGCCACCCGACTCGGCGGCCTCGGCGCTCTGCCGGCGCAGCACCGCCCGGATCCGGGCGACCAGTTCCCGGGGCGAGTACGGCTTGGTCACGTAGTCGTCGGCGCCGATCTCCAGGCCGACCACCTTGTCGATCTCACTGTCCCGGGCGGTGACCATGATGATGGGCACGTGCGAGCGCTGCCGGAGTTGCCGGCACACCTCGGTGCCGGACATCTCGGGCAGCATCAGGTCGAGCAGCACGATGTCGGCACCGGCCCGGTCGAACTCGGTGAGGGCGGCGGGTCCCGTCGAGGCGACGGACACCTCGAAACCCTCCTTGCGAAGCATGTACGACAGAGCGTCGGAGAACGACTCCTCGTCTTCGACCACCAGAACGCGGCTCAACGGGGACTTCCTTTCCATGTGCTGTCAGACCTGCCGGAGCTCGGCCGGACCGGCTTCGATCCCAGCGGTGGGCGGTGTCGCCAGGACCTCGTCCGGAGGACGGGTGGGAAGCCGGAGGGTGAACGTCGACCCACCACCAAGAGTGCTCGACACCTCGACCCGTCCGCCATGGTTGCCGGCGATGTGTTTCACGATGGCCAGCCCCAGGCCGGTGCCGCCGGTCGACCGGGACCGGGCCTGGTCGGCCCGGTAGAACCGCTCGAAGACCCGGTCGACGTCGGTCGGGGCGATCCCGATGCCCTGGTCGGCGACGGAGATCTCCACGTGTTCGGCGGTGGCGCGGGTGGTGATCCGCACGGTGGTGTCCTCGCCCGAGTAGTTGACGGCGTTCTCCACCAGGTTGGCCACGGCCGTGGCGAGCTGGGTGTCGCTGCCGTGGACGGTCAGGCCCCGTTCGGCGTCGACGGTCACCTCGATCCGGCGGGCGGCGGCGGAGGTGCGGGTCCGGTCGATCACCTCGGCGATCACCCAGTCGAGCGCGACCGGCTCCGGGGGCGGCTGCGGCTCGGCGCCCTGGAGCCGGGTCAGCTCCAGCAACTCCTGCACCAGGCGGCCCAGCCGGGTCGACTCGTGCTGGATGCGTTCGGCGAACCGCCGGGCGGCGACCAGGTCCTCGGAGAGGTCGGGCGCGCCCGCCCCGGCCGGCTCGGTGGCGTCCAGCAGCGCCTCGGCGAGGAGTTGGAGGGCCCCGATCGGGGTCTTGAGCTCGTGGCTGACGTTGGCCACGAAGTCGCGGCGAACCCGGGCCAGCCGGTGCGACTCGGTCACGTCCGAGGCCTCGACGGCGATGAAGCCGGCCCCGATCCCCAGCGCCCTCAGGTGCACCCCGAGCGGGTTCACCTCGGCGTTGTCACGGCCCCGCGGCAGGTCCAGCTCGATCTCGCGCCGCACGCCGGTGCGCCGCACCTGCCCGGCGAGCGTACGGATCAGCGGGTGGGCGGCGATCGAGCCGGGGGTGGCGCCGGTGCGGAGCAGCCCCATCGCACGGGCGGCGGGGTTGACCAGGACGGGCAGGTCGTCGGGGTCGAGCACGACCACACCGGCCCGGAGCGAGTCGATGGTCCGACGGTCGATCCCGGACTGCGGATCTTCGGATATCTGGAGCCTCCCCCTACTGAAGGGGAAGCCGGACCGGCTCCCCGTCCGCGTGGCGCGCTCGCCGAGCACCGGGACGAGCCGGGGCAGCAACACCCCGGCGATCAGCCCGACCGCCAGCCCCACGGCCACCGCGACCGTCACCGCCCATTCCACCTGGCGATCGTAGGGTCACTGTTAACCTGTCAACCCACATAAATAGGCTGAATCACCTTCGCTTCCGGGAAAGTTCACCCCCGCGTCCGGCGTCGTTCACCGAGGTTCACCTCCGGTCCGCCCGACCGACCTACCGTGGGCGGCGCACCTGCTCCCCCGCCGGCCCCGGGCCGGCGACCACCGACCACAGGACGTGACAATGCGCGACGAGTTCCGTGCTGACCTGCAGATCGTCAGCCAACTGCTGGTGGACATGGCGGAGGGCGTCCGGGCCGCGATGCGGCAGGCCACCCACGCCCTGCTCACCGCGGACCGCCGGGCGGCCGAGACGGTGATCGAGCGGGACGCCGAGATCGACAACCTCTACCGGCACGTCGAGGAGCGGGTCTGCGACCTGCTCGCCCGGCAGGCCCCGGTCGCCTCCGACCTGCGCGCGATGATCACCGCGCTGCACGTCGCCGCCGACCTGGAGCGGATGGGTGACCTGGCCGAACACGTCGCCAAGACGGCCCTGCGCCGGCACCCGTCGCCCGCCGTGCCGGCAGAACTACGGCCGACCTTCACCGAGATGGCCGCCACCGCCGACCGGATGGCCATCAAGATCGGCTCGGTGCTCGCCAGGCCCGACGCCGACCTCGCCGCCGAACTGGACGGTGACGACGACGCCATGGACGACCTGCACCGGAACCTGTTCGGGCTGCTGCTCGGTGAGGACTGGCCGTACGGGGTGGAGACCGCCATCGACGCCACCCTGCTCGGCCGCTTCTACGAGCGCTTCGCCGACCACGCCGTCAACGCCGGCGAGCACGTGGTCTACCTGATCACCGGCGAACCCACCCCCACCCCAGGCTGAGGCGCAAGAAGGGCCCTTTCCCGACGCGATGCGTCAGGAAAGGGCCCTTCTTTACACCTACGTCAGCGGCCCTGGTTGGCCACCGCGGCGGCGGCGGCCTTCGCGGCGGCCGGATCCAGGTACGTGCCACCCAGGGTGAGCGGACGCAACTGCGGGTCCAGGTCGTAGCGCAGCGGGATGCCGGTGGGGATGTTGAGCTTGGCGATCGCCTCGTCGGAGATCTGGTCCAGGTGCTTGACCAGGGCGCGCAGCGAGTTGCCGTGCGCGGCCACCAGCACCGTACGGCCGGCCAGGACGTCCGGCACGATCGAGTCGTACCAGTACGGCAGCATCCGCTCGACGACGTCCTTGAGGCACTCGGTACGCGGCATCAGCTCGCTCGGCAGCAGCGCGTAACGCGGGTCACCGACCTGGGAGAACTCGTCGTCGTCGGCGATCGGCGGCGGCGGGGTGTCGTACGAGCGGCGCCAGAGCATGAACTGCTCCTCGCCGTACTCCTCCAGGGTCTGCTTCTTGTTCTTGCCCTGTAGGGCGCCGTAGTGCCGCTCGTTGAGGCGCCACGACCGGCGCACGGCGATCCAGTGCCGGTCGGCGGCGTTGAGCGCCAGCTCGGCGGTGCGGATCGCGCGGCGCATCACGCTCGTGTGCACCACGTCCGGCAGCAGGCCGTGCTCGCGCATCAGCTCGCCGCCGCGGCGCGCCTCGTTCTCGCCCTTCTCGGTCAGGTCGACGTCGACCCAGCCGGTGAAGAGGTTCTTGGCGTTCCAGTCACTCTCGCCGTGCCGCAGCAGGACCAGCGTCCCGACGGTGGGCCCCTCGCTAGCAGTCATGCCGATCATCCTGCCGCACGCCGCCGGGCGACGCGCGGGCAGTGGTCGTGACGACCACCACGTGGAAAATGCGCTGCCCGGACATCGGGCCTGACACTAGGTTGTAAGGCGCAATAATCATGGCGGTCATTACGGGGCGGGGGCGCCGACGTGCGGACGATGCAGGGCTGGTTCCGGAACACCACCGGCGGCCTGCCGGTCACCTTCTGGTACCTGTGGGCCGGCACGCTGATCAACCGGCTCGGCTCGTTCGTCCTGGTCTTCCTGGCCATCTACCTGACGCAGGAGCGCGGCTTCTCCCCGTCGCAGGCAGGGCTCGTGCTCGGCCTGTGGGGCGTCGGCGGCGCGGTCGGCACCACCGTCGGCGGTACGCTGTGCGACCGCTGGGGCCGCCGGCCCACCCTGCTCACCGCACACCTCGGCGCGGCAGCCATGATGCTCGCCCTCGGCTTCGCCCGGGAACTCTGGGCCGTGGCGCTCGGCGCCCTGCTGCTCGGCATGTTCGCCGAGGCGGCCCGGCCCGCGTTCGGGGCGATGGTGATCGACGTGGTGCCGGAGAAGGACCGGCTGCGCGCCTTCTCGTTGAACTACTGGGCGATCAACCTCGGCTTCGCCAGCGCGGCGATCCTCGCCGGACTCGCGGCGGAGGCCGGCTACCTGCTGCTCTTCGTGGTCGACGCGACCACCACCGTGATCACCGCGCTGATCATCTTCGCCAAGGTCGGCGAGACCCGGCGAGCCCCCGTCGGCGTCGGCGTCGGCGTCGGCGTCGGCGTCGGCGTCGGCGTCGGCGTCGGCGGCCAGAAGAGGGCCGGTGCTCCGGTCGGGGCGCTGCGCACCATCCTGCGTGACCGGGTCTACCTCGGTTTCGTGACGCTCAACCTGTTCAGTGCGCTGGTCTTCCTCCAGCACATCTCGATGCTGCCGATCGCGATGGGCGACTCCGGCCTCAGCCCCGCCACCTACGGCTCGGTGATCGCGCTCAACGGGGTGCTCATCGTGGTCGGCCAACTCTTCGTACCCCGACTGATCAGGGGCCGGAGCCGGTCGCACGTGCTCGCCCTGGCCTCGGTGGTGATGGGTGTCGGGTTCGGGCTCACCGCCTTCGCCGACGTGGCCTGGTTCTACGGCCTGACCGTGCTGATCTGGACGGTCGGCGAGATGCTCAACTCGCCGTCCAACGCCACCCTGATCGCCGAACTCTCCCCCGCCGAACTGCGGGGCCGCTACCAGGGCGTCTTCTCACTCTCCTGGCAGGCCGCCGCCGCCGTCGCGCCGGTCCTCGGCGGTTTGGTCCGGGAGCAGGCCGGCAATGCCCAACTCTGGCTCGGCTGCGCCGTCATCGGTGGGCTGATGGCGCTCGCCCACCTGATCTCCGGCCCGGCCCGGGAACGGCGGGCGGTCACCCTGCGGACAGCCACCGGTCCTGTCGTACCCGTGGTGGCGATCAAGCCGCCAGTCCCGGAGGCCGCCGAGGCGGCGGCGACGGCCCCCGCCGAGCCGGTGAAGCCCACACGCGGCGACCACCTGCCGGTCGGCCGGTGAAGCCCACCCGGGGCGACCACCTACTGGTCGAGGCGGTGAAGCCCACGCGGGGGGACCACCTACTGGTCGAGACGGTGAAGCCCACGCGGGGGGACGACCTGCCGATCGAGGGGATGAAACCCACGCGGGGCGGCGACCAACCGGTCGAGGCGCTAGAGCCCATGCGCGGTGGTGGCGACCTGCCGGTCGTGGGTCCGGGGCGGGCGACGGAGCCCACCGGAGCGCGGTGACCAGCGACACTCTGGCGCGGCAGCCCTGGGCTTCCTACGGTCTAGGGCGATTCGGTTAGGAAACACAACTGTCGGGAGGACGGGTGCGGGCCCTGCGCCGCTGGCTGGACGACACCGCAGGCGGTCTCCCCGCCACCTTCTGGTACCTCTGGGCCGGACTGTTGATCAACCGTGCCGGCGCCTTCGCGATGCTCTTCCTGTCGCTCTACCTGACCGACGCGCGGGGCGCGAGCGAAGGGCTCACCGGGGCGGTCGTCGGGGCGTACGGGCTGGGCGGTGCCGCCGGTGTGCTGCTCGGCGGGGTGCTGGCCGATCGGTGGGGGCGGCGGTCCACTCTGATCGCCGCTCACCTGGCCACCGCCGGGTTGATGGTCGGGCTGGCCTTCAGCCGGCACCTGGTGATGATCGCGGCGCTCGCCGCCCTGGTCGGGGTGGCCCACTCGATGCCCAGCCCCGCCTTCGTGGCGGCGATCGTCGACGTGGTGCCCGAACAGCGTCGCTCCCGGGCCTTCAACCTCCAGTTCTGGGCGTTCAACCTGGGCATGGCCATGGCCTCGCTGCTGGCCGGCCTGCTCGCCGAGGCGAGCTTCGTCGCGCTCTTCCTGGTCGACGCCGCCGCCACTCTGCTCGCGGCGGCCGTCATCGCCTGGAAGGTCCCGGAGACCCTTCCCCGCCGCCCCACTGCCCCCGCGCCGATCTTGGACACTTTCCTTTCAGACCGGACGGAAAGTGTCCAAGATCTTCGGTCGGGGCCGCTCGACAGCGCAGCGGGGACGCCGCAGCTGCCGGAGCGGTTCCGGCTACCGGGGCGGTTCCGGCTACCGGGGCGGTTCCGGCTGGTGGGATGGCCACGGCCAGCGGGACGGGAAGGGCCAGCGGGACGGGAAGGGCTGGGGGGACGGGAAGGGCTGGGGGGACGGCAGCGACAGCCTGGGCTGCACACCGCGCTGACCGACCGCACCTTCCTCACCTTCGTGGGCCTGACCTTCGTGCTGGCCGTGCTGACCATGCAGACGTCGACGATCATGCCCCTGGCGATGCGGTCGGACGGCCTGCGACCGTCGGCGTACGGCGCCGTGGTGGCGCTCGGCGGGGTACTGATCGTGCTCGGGCAGCTCTTCGTACCGCGACTGATCGATCGACACCGCAAGGACCGCGTCCTGGCCGTCTCCACCGCGCTGCTGGCGCTCGGCTTCGCCACCCTCGCGTTCGCCGACGACGTGGCGGTCTACCTGGCTGCGGCGGTCGTCTGGACCGTCGGCCAGATGCTCGCCGCGCCGCCCAACGCACAGATCAACGCCGACCTCGCCCCACCCGAGCTGAGGGCCCGCTACCAGTCGGTGTTCTACCTGGCATTCCCGGCGGCGTCGTTCGTGGCGCCCACCCTCGGCGGGGTGAGCCTCCAGTATCTCGGGGACCGGCACTGGCTGATCGTCGGCGGGCTGGGACTGCTGGCCGCCGGCTGTCACCTCCTGGCCGGCCCACCCCGCGAACGCCGCGTCGCCGCCCTCCGCCAGCTCTCCACCCCCCTCCCACCCCCAACCCCCACCCCGGTGCGTTGATCATGGGGTTGGCTGCGGCCGAGGAGATCGACATCACCGCCAAACTCATGATCAACGCGGCCGGAGGCGGAGGGGCGGCGCGGACGGGCGGCGCGGACGGGCGGCGCGGAGGAGCGGCGCGGAGGGGCGGCGCGGAGGGGCGGCGCGGAGGGGCGGCGCGGAGGGGCGGCGCGGAGGGGCTGTGCCAGGGTGAGGAGACAGCAGAACGCCCATCGCGACTCGTGATCGCGATGGGCGTTCGCACCGTATGACCGGCGGCGGCGGGCAAAGCCCACCCCCGTAGGCGTCGCCCGCTCGCGCCGCCGGTCCAAACAGGTGGCCACCGTCCCCCAACGGTGTTGTTCCACCCGTCCCCTGCGTCTCGCTCGGTGCACGGATCTGATCGATCCACCGCTCCCCCGAACGGTTCCGAGCGTGGCGCAGTGCAATAAAGCTAGTTCGCCCGGTATTACGAAGACAACCTGGATCGCCTGTCTCGCCGGTCACAGCCCCGGTGTCCCACCGGGGTGTCACCGCCTCGGGCCTCGGTCATGGCCAACAGGGCATACCCGTCGGCCATTCCCCCAAACACGTCAGCCGTCCTCACGATCAGGCGATTCGGTACGGAAGAAGTTGCTCTGCCGGCCGTCGCGAAGCTGCTCCTGGTAGATCAGGTTCAGCTTCCGCCCGTCGAAGGTGCGGAACCAGTCGTCCCAGGTGATCTCGCGCACCCGGCTGCTCTCCCGGTAACCGGGCAGGTTGAAGGTGAGCACGCCGGCCCGGCCCTCCCGCTCGGTGCCCGCGATCGTCGCCGGCTTGGCACCGCGCTCCCGCGCCCAACGCTGGATCACGTCGTGGTTCGTGGTCACCAGGCTGCGTCCGGGGCGCTCCGGCCGATCGGCGGTGGACGAGATGAGCTGCGAGGAACGCACCGACCGGGAGGTGCTCCGCCCGGTCCGGACCCCGGTCGCCGTACCGCCGCCTGTCGTGCCCGCCGACGTCGACGCGCCGGCCGCAGTGGACTTCCGGGCCGCCGCCGTCGCCTTCTTCGCCGGGGCCGCCTTCGCGGCGGCCTTCCTGGCCGGAGCCTTCTTCGCCGGGGCGGACCTGCCCGCCGCCTGCGCCCGGCCCGCAGCAGACCTGCCCGCCGCCTTCTTCGCCGGGCCGGCCTTGTTCGCCGCCTGCGACCGGCCCGGAGCCTTCGTCGCCGCCGCCTGCGACCGGCTCGCGGCAGACCTGCCCGCCGCCTTCTTCGTGGCGGCGGCACGCCCGGCCGACGCCCGTACGCCCGTCGCCCGGCCAGCGGGCCCGGTGCTGCGGCGCGCGGCGCCACCTGAGGGGCGCTCCGCCCGCAGGGTCCTCGCCAGTGTCTTCACCAGTTCCGGCTTGCGCAGGGCGGAGATGCCGGCGACCCCGCGTCTGCGGAGCTGTCCCCGGATCTCGTCCACCCTCATCCGGGAGATATCGGACTCGGAGATCGTCGGGGTGTTCGGGGTCTGGTTGCCCGCCTGCCGTTTCGTCCTGGTCGCAGTCCCGCCGCGACCTGAGCTGTTCCGCTGAGCCATGGACGCTCACGCTCCTCGACAGTTGGTCCTCGGCGCGCGGCGGATCCCAGTGCCGCACCGCGCGGTGCGGCATACCCGTCAGGACCGGTCCGAACCTCCGACGGGGGCACCCGTGCCCGGGACGTCTGCGACGGCGCCTGGCTTCCCCGTCGGCCCCGCACCGCCCGGGGACGGCTCGAAGAGGTGCGCGAACGCCGCGAGGTTGGCGGTGGACTCGCCCCGCTTGACCCGCCACTCCCACTCCCGGCGGATCGAGCTGCCAAAGCCGATCTCCAGCATCGTGTCGAAGGACTCGTCCGCGTACGTCAGCACGGAGCCCAGCAGTCGGTCCAGCTCGTCGGCGTCGACCCCGGCGGGATTGACGCGACCCGTCAGGTAGACGTCGCCGACCCCGTCGACGGAGAACGACACCCCGTACATGCGGGCGTTGCGCTGCAACAGCCAGGCCCACAGTTCCTCGCGCCGCTCGTCGGGCTGGCGCATCACGAACGCCTCGATCCGCAGCGCGTGTTCCCCGACGATCAGGTTGCAGACCGTCTTCAACTTGTGGGTACCCGGCAGCGTGACCACGTATGAGCCCGGTCCGGTCGACTCCCAGACCAGCTCCCGTTCGTCGCAGACCGACTCGATCAGGGCCGCAAGATCACTCTTCCCACTCATCGGATCCACTTTACGGCCGCCACCGCCCCGCCACCGGATGACGGCGGCCGACGCGGACCGGTCACCGGATGACGGCAGACGACGCCCCGGCACCGATGACGGCGGCCGACGCGGACCGGTCACCAGGAGCAGGACATCGCGGGACCGCCGGCCAGTTCGGAGGCGAGCCGGGCCCGGTGCGCGGCGATCGCCTCGCCGTACACGGCGAGCAGCCCGGAGGCGGTCCGGTGCCAGGAGAAGTCACGGGCATGGCGGGCGGCACCCCGGCCCAGCGCGGCGCGGCGGAGCCCGTCCGGCAGCAGGCGCCCGAGCGTACCGGCCCAGTCGACCGGGTCGTGGCCGTCGACCAGCACGCCACTGACCTCGTCCCGCACGGCGGTCACCAGACCGCCGACGGCGGCGGCCACCACCGGCGTACCGCAGGCCTGTGCCTCCAGCGCGACCAGGCCGAAGGACTCGTTGTACGACGGCACCGCGACCAGGTCCGCTGCCCGGTACAGCGCGGGCAGGTCGTCACCGGTCCGCGGCGGCAGGAAACGCACCCGGTCGGCGACGCCGAGCGTGGCGGCGAGCTCCATCAGGGCGGTCGGCCGGTCGAGCCCGCTGCCGCTGGGGCCCCCGCAGATCACCACGGTCACCTCGTCGGCGAGCAACGGGTCGTGCTCCCGCAGCGCGGCCACCGCGCGGATGAGCACGTCCGGGGCCTTCAGCGGCTGGATGCGACCGACGAAGGCCACCACGTAACCGGTGACGGGCAACCCCAGCCGGCGGCGGGCGTCGGCCGCGACACGATCGCGGTCCCCGGTGGCCGGGCGGAACCGGTCCAGGTCCACGCCGGGCTCGACCACCGCGACCCGGGCCGGCTCGGCGTCGTACCGGTCGATGAGGTCACGGGCCTCGACCGCCGTGTTCGCGACCAGCCGGTCGGCCTCGGCGACCACCTGCTCCTCGCCGATGACGCGGGCCTTCGGCTCGGGCCGGTCCCCGGCGGCGAGCTGGGCGTTCTTGACTTTCGCCAGCGTGTGCGCGGTGTGCACCAGCGGCACCCCCCAGCGCTCCTTGGCCAGCCAGCCGACCTGCCCCGACAGCCAGTAGTGGGAGTGGATCAGGTCGTAGTGGCCCGGCGGCCGGGACGCCTCGGCGCGCAGCACACCGGCGGTGAAGGCGCAGAGCTGCCCCGGCAGCTCCTCCTTGGTGAGCCCTTCCAGGGGGCCGGCGGTAACGTGCCGGACGTGCACGCCGGGCGCCGTCTCGACCACCGGAGGCAGGTCGCCGGAGGTCGCTCGGGTGAAGATCTCCACCTCGACGTTCGCCTCGGCCAGCCGCCGGGCGACCTCCAGGATGTAGACGTTCATGCCGCCGGCGTCGCCGGTGCCAGGCTGGTGCAGGGGTGATGTGTGTACCGAGAGCGTCGCGATCCGCCGAGGGCGGGGCCACGGGCGCGCACCGCGCTGACGACCCACACCGGTGTGCAACTCCGCCACATCCGCTCCTCTGTCACGGTTGATGCCGTCCGCACGCCCGGCGCTTTTCGGACAACGTCCCCGGCGGCTGTCATCTTCCCCATCGGGCACTGGTAATGCCCCGGAACAACCCCCGGGCGTGACGGACCTCATCACCGCGCCGCCGGCACCCGGCCCGGGAGTTCGGGGGAGAATGGCCGGATGACCTCTGTCGCCGTCGTCACCGGAGCGTCCAGCGGGATCGGGGCGGCCACCGCCCGCCGGCTCGCCGCCGAGGGATTCCACGTGCTCGCCGCCGCGCGGCGTACCGACCGGTTGGCCGCCCTGGTGGCCGAAATCGAGGCGGCGGGAGGCGCGGCCACCGCCGTGGCCTGCGACGTCACCTCCGACGAGTCGGTGGCCGGCCTGGCCCGGGCGGCGGCGGCCCTGGGACCGGTCACCCTCCTGGTCAACAACGCCGGCGGCGCGCGCGGCCTGGACCCGGTGGAGTCCGGGTCGGTCGGTGACTGGCAGTGGATGTACGACGTCAACGTGCTCGGCACGCTGCGCGTCACCCAGGCGCTGCTGCCCGCCCTGGAGGCGTCCGGGGCCGCCACCATCGTGGTCGTCTCCTCGACCGCCGGCTTCACCGTCTACGAAGGTGGGGGCGGCTATGCCGCCGCGAAGCACGCACAGACGGCGATCGCCGGCACGCTGCGGCTGGAACTCTCCGGCCGGCCGGTGCGCGTGATCGAGATCGACCCCGGCATGGTCAGGACCGACGAGTTCGGGCTGGTCCGCTTCGGCGGGGACACCGAGAAGGCGGCAGCGGTCTACGCCGGCGTCGCCGAGCCGCTGGTCGCCGAGGACGTCGCCGACTGCATCGCCTGGTGCGCGACCCGCCCGCAGCACGTCAACGTGGACCGCCTCGTCGTACGCCCGCTGGCCCAGGCCGCCCAGCACAAGGTGCACCGGGTCGGCTGACCCGGTCCGGACGGTCGCGGACGATGGCGGGCACGGGGCGGCACCGGCCGCTCGGCGTGGTGACCCGGGGCACGACGAACCCCAACCGGCTCCGCCGGGTGGACAACTGGATCGTCGAGACCTGCGGAACGGCGCTGCGCGCGGCGGCCGACCCGCTGGTGGTGGACCTCGGCTACGGCGCCAGCCCCGTGACCGCCGTCGAGCTGCGCGCCCGGCTGGCCGCCGCGGTCCGCCCCGACGTGCGGGTCGTCGGGCTGGAGATCGATCCGGTACGCGTCGCCGCCGCCCAGCCGTCCGCCGACCCGCCCCGGCTCACCTTCGCCCGGGGCGGGTTCGAGCTGGCCGGGCTCCGTCCCGCCCTGGTCCGCGCCTTCAACGTCCTACGCCAGTACGACGAGCACGAGGTCGCCGACGCCTGGCGCACGATGACCGCCGGGCTGGCCCCGGGCGGGCTGCTGGTCGAGGGCACCTGCGACGAGTTGGGGCGGCTCGGCGGCTGGCTGCTGATCGACGCCGACGGCCCCCGTACGCTCACCCTGGCCGCGAAGCTCACCACCCTGGGCACCCCGGCGGAGCTGGCCGAACGGCTGCCCAAGGCACTGATCCACCGCAACGTCCCCGGTGAGCGGATCCACGAGTTGATCCGCGCCCTCGACGACGCCTGGCAGGCCGCCGCCGGCTACGCCCCGTACGGCCCCCGCCAGCGCTGGCTACGCACGGTGTCCACCGTCCGCGAGGCGGGCTGGCCGATCCTGGACGGTCCCCGCCGCTGGCGCCACGGCGAACTCACCCTCCCCTGGCCCCAGATCTCCCCCACCCCCTGACCCAGCTCCCCCGCCCGCTCGCCCCGTCACCCCGTCACCCCGTCACCCCGTCACCCCGTCACCCCGTCACCCCGTCACCCCGTCACCCCGTCACCCCGTCACCCCGTCACCCCGTCACCCCGTCACCCCGTCACCCCGTCACCCCGTCACCCGCGATCTTGCACTTCTAGCCCCGACATAAGCGGCAATTTGCGCAATCAAGGGGCCGAAAATGCAAGATCGCGGGCACGAGGGGCGGAACGGAATGAGGGCGGGGTGGGCGGGGCCGGGCATGCCCGGGCGGCGCGGAGCTGAACGCGGATCGGTCGTGACGGGTGGAACACCATGGGTGTCAAAGGCTTTCGGTGACAACCATGGTGTTCCACCCGTGGGGCTCAGCTGAGGCACAGGACCCCGGCGTTGCGGACCTCACCTTCGTCGGGGCCATGTACGGCACCCGTTCGACGGGTTCGGACGCGGGAGTCGCGACCTGTCCGGGCGCGGGCGAGGTCTCGGCGTTTGGCCCATACCCGGTTCGGAGGCCACCTCTACCCGCAACTCGTCGGCCGGCACAGACAAACAACCGGTCGGTCTCGGTGCGGGTCAAGCGGGGGCGGGCAAGCGGGTCACGCGGGGGCGGGCAAGCGGGTCACGCGGGGGCAGGGCGGGGTGGGTCACGCGGGCGTGGGCGGGCGGGGTGGTTAGAGGGTGCAGTTGATGAGGATGGGTTCGGGGTGGAGGGTCACGCCGAAGCGTTGGTGGACGCCGTCGCGGATCTCGCGGGCCAGTTCGACCAGGGACGCCGTGCTGGCGGTGCCGCTGCGGTTGGTCAGGGCGAGGGTGTGCTTGCTGGAGATGGCGACACCCTGCGGCCCCGGGTGGCCCTTGCCGAAGCCGGCCTTGTCGATCAGCCAGGCCGCGCTGACCTTAACCACGTCACCCGCGCCCGGCCAGGCCGGCGGTTCGCCGAGGTCGGCGGCGCGCTCCCGCAGCAGTTCGTACGCGGCCACGTCCAGCACGGGGTTGGTGAAGAACGAGCCGACCGACCGGGTGTCCGGGTCGGTCGCGTCGAGCACCATGCCCTTGCCGGCGCGCAGCCGCAGGACCGTGGCCCGGGCGTCGGCCAGCGGCACCTGGTCCCCCACCTGTACGCCGAGCGCCCGGGCCAGTTCCGCGTAGCGCACGGGGCCGGACAGCGGCGAGCGGGCGAGCCGGAAGTCGACGGAGAGCACCACCCAGCGGTCGGCGTACTTGAAGATGCTGGACCGGTACGCGAAGCCGCAGTCGGCGGCGGGGATCGATCCGACGGTCCCCTCGACCCGGTCGTGGACCTGGACGCCGGTGATGGTCTCGGCGACCTCCTGCCCGTACGCGCCGACGTTCTGGATGGGGGTGGCGCCGGTCGAGCCGGGGATGCCGGAGAGGCATTCCAGGCCGGACCAGCCGTTGGCCACGGTGGTGGCGACCAGGTCGTCCCAGGGCTCGCCGGCCTCGACGCGTACGGTGACGGTGTCGGTGTCCTCGGCGACCACCCGCAGGCCCCGGGAGCGCACCAGGACGACGGTGCCGGGGAAACCGGCGTCTCCGATCACGACGTTGCTGCCCCCGGCGAGGAGCAGGACCTGCTCGTCGCGTTCGGCCGCCTCCCGCACCGCCCGGACGATCCCGTCGGCGTCGGTGCCGGCGACGACGCGCCCGGCCGGGCCGCCCAGGCGCAACGTGGTGTATTGCGCCAGTTCGCACGTCGTGGCGGGTTCGGGGCCGGTTGTCGGCTGGGCGTAGACGTCTGACACGCCTTTCACCCTAGGCTGAGGGGTAGCCGCGGCGCCCACTGGTGGCCCGGTCACCCCCGGGAGGATGGCGATGAGCAGACTGCACGGCACGAAGGACTTCTGGATGGGAGCACTCCGCACGGAGGGCCCGGCGTTCGCCGCCGCTGCGGCCGAGGCGCCGCCGGAGACACCGGTGCTGTCCTGTCCCGGCTGGACCGTCGCCGACCTGACCCTGCACCTCGCCTCCCTCTACCACTGGGTGCACTCGTTCGCGGGCGCGGGCACGGTCACCCCGCCGCCCGGCCGCTCCGAGCCGGTGGCACCGGAGCCGGGCGTCGCCCCGCTCCAGCTCTGGCAGCAGGCGTACGACCAGCTGATGATCCTCTTCGACGGACTGGACCCGGAGGCTCCGGCCTGGAACTGGGCGCCGCAGCCGAAGAAGGCGGGATTCTGGCCGCGCCGGATGGCGCACGAGACGGCGGTGCACCGGTGGGACGCCCAACTCGCCATCGCGGCGGGTGAGCCGGTCGAGGCGAAGCTCGCCGCCGACGGGGTGAGCGAGATCCTGGACACCTGGCTGCCGGCCGGTCGACGCCGCACCGCCGGCCAGTGGCACGGGGTGGTGCAGCTCTCCGCGGTCGACGCCGCCCAGGAGTGGTTCCTGCGGCTGCGCGGCGAGGGTGTGGCCCTGCTCGACACCGCCACCATCTTCGACCACGACGACCACCACGCCCGGGCGCAGGTCAGCGGTACCGCGAGCGACCTGCTGCTGGCGCTCTGGGGCCGGGTCGGTCTCGACACGCTGGACGTGGCCGGCGACCGGACCCTGTTGGAGGGTCTCCGGGTCGGCTGATCCACCCGTCGCACGGCGCCGGGGCCGGCGACTCCCCACCGTGCCGGGGCCGACGGCTCCCCACGGTGCCGGGCCCGAAGGGTTCCGCGCGGCGCTGGATCCCGAGGGTTTCGTGCGGTCCGGTTCTACCGCATGTCCGATGAGAGTGGCCGCCCGTGCCCGGGCGGCCACTCTCATTCGCGCCCGGCCCTCACCCGACTGCGTCCGGCCCCTCACCCGACGGCGTCCGGCCCTCACGGCGACGGCGTCCGGCCCTGACCTGACGGCGAGCGGGAGGGTTCCCTTGACACCGACCGGACCAACCACCACCCTGTCGTGAGAGCGCTCTCTCAGCTTTGCTCCGCCACCTGCCTCACCACCTCAGACGACCTGAGAGGGGTCCAACCGATATGGGTGTCTTTCCGCGCCGCCGCCTGGCGGCGGTGGCCCTCGTCGCCGCCACCGCGCTGTTCGCCACCGCTGGCTGCGCCGGCGACGAACCCGCCGAGGACGGCAAGATCACGTTGACCGTGGACGTGTTCAGCCAGTTCGGCTACGAAGAGCTCTACAAGGAATACATGGCCAGCCACCCGAACGTGAAGATCGTCGAGCGTGGCACGGGCACCAACCTCGACGACTACTCGCCGAAGCTGACCCAGTGGCTCGCCGCCGGCAAGGGCGCGGGCGACGTCGTCGCCATCGAAGAGGGGTTGATGGTCGAATACAAGGCCAACCCCGACAACTTCGTCAACCTGCTCGACCACGGCGGGGCCGAGCTCCAGGGCAACTTCCTGGAGTGGAAGTGGAAGGGCGGCACGACCCCGGACGGCAAGGTCATCGGCCTGGGCACCGACGTCGGCGGCATGGCCATGTGCTACCGCAAGGACCTCTTCGCCAAGGCGGGTCTGCCCACCGACCGCGAGACGGTGTCGAAGCTCTGGCCGACCTGGCAGGAGTACATCAAGGTCGGCGAGCAGTTCAAGGCGAAGAACACCGGGGCCTCGTTCCTGGACGCCGCGACCAACATCTTCAACACGATCGTGCTCCAGACGGCGGGTAACGCGCAGGGCCACCACTACTACGACACCAGCGACAACCTGGTGGTGGACAGCAACCCGGCGGTCCGGCAGGCCTGGGACACCACGATGGACATCATCGACTCCGGCCTCTCCGGCAAGTACGGCTCCTGGTCCGAGGAGTGGGTGTCGGCCTTCAAGCAGGCCAAGTTCGCCACGATCGCCTGCCCGGCCTGGATGACCGGCGTCATCGAGGGCAACGCCGGCGCCGAGGCCAAGGGCAAGTGGGACATCGCCCGGGTGCCCGGTGACGGCGGCAACTGGGGCGGGTCCTGGCTCGCCGTGCCGACCCAGAGCAAGCACCGCGCCGAGGCGATCGAGCTGGCGAAGTTCCTGACCAGCGCCAAGGGTCAGATCGGCGCGTTCAAGGCCAAGGGCCCGCTGCCCTCGTCGCCGCAGGCGCTGGCCGACCCGGCGATCGTCGACGCCAAGAACGCGTACTTCTCCGACGCCCCGGTGGGGCAGATCTTCGGCGAGGGCGCCAAGACCCTGAAGCCCGTCTACATGGGGCCGAAGAACCAGGCCGTACGCACCGAGGTCGAGAACGCCGTCCGGACGGTGGAGCTGGGCCAGCGCGACCCCGGAAAGGGCTGGACGGACGCGGTCAACAACGCGAAGAAGGCCGCCGCCAAGTAGCCCGAGCCGGTAGGGCGGGCGGGAGGGCGCCGGGGGCGCCGATCCCGCCCGCAGCCGGGAAAGGAGTGGTCCGGGCATGACCGTCCAGCTCGACCCGCACCCGCCGGTCGCACCGGCGCCCCGCACCGGCCGGCGTCCGCCGGGGATGCGGTTCAGCCGCCTCGACACGAAGTACTCGCCCTACCTGTTCATCGCCCCGTTCTTCGTGCTCTTCGGGGTGTTCGGGGCGTACCCGCTGATCTACACCTTCTGGGTCTCCCTGCACGACTGGGACCTGCTCGGCAGCAGCCATCCGTTCGTCGGCCTGGAGAACTACAGCCGGCTGCTGGCGGACGCCGACTTCTGGCACGCCGTCGTCAACACCCTCGGCATCTTCGTCATCTCCACCGTCCCGCAGCTGCTGGCCGCGCTCTGGCTGGCCAACCTGCTGAACCGGCAACTGCGGGCCCGGACCACGTTCCGGATGGCGGTGCTGATCCCGAACATCACCTCGACCGCCGCGGTCGCGATCGTCTTCGGGGTGCTCTTCGGCCGCGAGTTCGGCATGGTCAACTGGCTGCTGGACCTGGTCGGGATCGACGCGATCGAGTGGAAGTCGAACCGGTTCGCGTCCTGGGTGGCCATCTCCGCCATGGTCGACTGGCGGTGGACCGGCTACAACGCGCTGATCTTCCTGGCCGCGATGCAGGCCATCCCCCGCGACCTCTACGAGGCGGCCGCCATCGACGGCGCCAACCGGGTCCGGCAGTTCTGGTCGATCACCGTTCCGCTGCTCAAGCCGACGATCATCTTCACCGTCATCATCTCCACCATCGGCGGGCTCCAGCTCTTCACCGAGCCCCGGCTGTTCCACTCCGGAACCAACCCGATCCGGGGCGGACCGCTACGGGAGTCGCAGACCGTGACCATGTACATGTTCGAGAACGCCTTCGCGCCCCACTACAACTTCGGGTACGGCTCGGCGGTGGCGTGGTTGCTCTTCGCGCTGATCGCGGTCGTCGCGGCGGTGAACGTACTGCTCCTGCGCCGGCTCGGCGACGCGAAGCCCCCGAGGAAGGACGCGAAGTCGAAGGAGGACGCGAAGTCGAAGGGATGGGCGCGATGACCCGCCTCTGGGCCGCCAGCCGGCTCACCTATGCCGCGCTGATCGCCGCCGGGGTGATGTCGATCTTCCCGATCTACTGGATGTTCGTGGTGGCGAGCCGCTCCAACGACGCGATGGGCCAACTGCCGCCCCCGGTCACCCCCGGCGGCAACTTCGGCGCGAACGTGTCCCGGCTGTTGAACAACACCGATGCGTACTTCGTCACCGGGCTGATCAACTCGGCGATCGTGGCGACCACGGTCACCGTGTCGGTGGTCTTCTTCTCCACGCTGGCCGGGTTCGCCTTCGCCAAGCTGCGGTTCCGGGGCCGCAACGCGCTGCTCATGGTGATCATCGCAACGATGATGGTGCCCACCCAACTCGGCGTCATCCCGCTATACATGCTGATGACGAAGCTGAACTGGAACGACCGGCTGCCGGCGGTGATCGTGCCGGCCCTGGTCACCGGCTTCGGGGTCTTCATGATGCGGCAGTACGCGGGCCAGGCGGTCAGCACCGAGCTGATCGAGGCGGCCCGGGTGGACGGCTGCAACACCGCGCGGATCTACTGGAACGTCGTGCTGCCGGCGCTACGCCCGGCCGCCGCCGTGCTGGGTCTACTCACGTTCATGACGACCTGGAACGACTTCCTCTGGCCGTACGCTGTCCTCAACGACCCGGAGAACCCGACCGTGCAACTGGCGTTGCGCACCCTCTCCGAGGGCTACTACACGGACATGTCCCAGGTGTTCACCGGGACGGCCATCGCCACCCTCCCACTGCTGCTGGTCTTCGTCCTGTTCGGCCGCCAGATCATCGGCGGCATCATGGAAGGTGCGGTCAAGGCGTGAGCACTCTGCGATTCCCCGACAACTTCGTCTGGGGCGCGGCCACCGCCGCGTACCAGATCGAGGGCGCGGCCACCGACGACGGCCGCGGCCCGTCGATCTGGGACACCTTCAGCCGTACGCCGGGACGGGTCCACCAGGGACACACCGGCGACGTGGCCTGCGACCACTACCACCGGTACGCCGACGACGTGGCGCTGATGGCGGAGCTGGGGCTGGCGGCGTACCGCTTCTCGGTGGCCTGGCCCCGGATCCAGCCGGACGGCACCGGCCCGGTCAACCCGCGCGGCCTGGACTTCTACGACCGGTTGACCGACGCGCTGCTGGCCCGGGGCATCGACCCGATCGTCACGCTCTACCACTGGGACCTGCCGCAGGCCCTCCAGGACCGGGGCGGCTGGACCAACCGGGAGACCGCCGAGCACTTCGCCACGTACGCCACGGCGGTGCACACCCGGCTCGGCGACCGGATCCGCACCTGGACCACGCTCAACGAGCCGTGGTGCTCGGCCTACCTCGGCTACGGCAACGGGGTGCACGCCCCCGGCGAGCAGGACCCGGGTGCGGCCTTCGCCGCCGTACACCATCTGCTGCTCGGGCACGGCCTGGCGGCCCGCGCGCTGCGCGCGGCCGGCGCGGACACCGTGGGGATCACGATCAATCCGGCCGACGTGCGCGCGGCCGACCCGGACAGCGCCGCGGACACGGCGGCGGTCCGGCTGGTCGACGGCCTGCACAACCGGATCTTCCTCGACCCGATGCTGCGGGCGGCCTACCCCGACGACGTGCTGGAACACGTGGTCCGGCTCGTCGAGCCGACGTTCCTGCGCGACGGCGACGAGAAGCTGATCGCCGCCCCGATCGACCTGCTCGGGATCAACTACTACGCGCCCACCTACGTCGCCGGCCGGCCCGACGGCGCGGGCGACGGCGCCTACCCGGGCACCGTCGGCGCGGTGGAGTTCCTCCCGCCGGTCGGGCCGCTGACCGACATGGGCTGGATGATCGAGCCGGCCGGGCTGACCCGGCTGCTGGAACGGATCGCCACGGACTACCCCGGCGTGCCGTTGATGATCACCGAGAACGGGGCGGCGTTCGGCGACAAGACCGGCACCGACGCCCCGGACGGCGTCGGGCAGGTGATGGACGCCGACCGGATCGCCTACCTCGACGGGCACCTGCGCGCCGCACACGAGGCGATCTCCCGGGGAGTGGATCTTCGGGGCTATCTCGTATGGTCACTGTTGGACAACTTCGAGTGGGCCGAGGGCTACCGTCGACGGTTCGGCATCATCCACGTCGACTACCTGACGCAGCGACGCACACCGAAGTCCAGCGCCCGGTGGTACCAGGAGGTGATCTCCCGGAACGGGCTGTGACGAGGCGGTGGTTACGGGGATGACGACGGCGCAGCGGCCGACACTGGAGGCGGTGGCCCGGCTGGCGGGTGTCTCGCGGGCCACCGTGTCCCGGGTGGTGAACGGTTCCACGACCGTCGCCGAACCGATCCAGGAGGCGGTCCGCCAGGCGGTGGCCGAGCTGGGGTACGTGCCGAACCTGGCCGCCCGCAGCCTGGTCACCCAGCGGACCGACTCGATCGCCCTGGTGCTGCCGGAGGCCGCCACCCGGGTCTTCTCCGACGACCAGGTCTTCCCCGGCATCATCCGGGGCGCGGCGCAGGAGCTGGAGGCGGCAGACAAGCAGCTCGTGCTGATGCTGGCCGGCTCGCCCGCCGGGCACGACCGGGTCGAGCGCTACACGACCGGGCGGCACGTCGACGGGGTGCTCTTCGCCTCGCTGCACGGCGAGGACCCGCTGCCCGGCCGGCTCGCCCGGCTGGGCATTCCGGTGGTGTGCAGCGGCCGGCCGCTCGACGGCGCCGACGTGCCCTACGTGGACGTCGACCACGTCGGCGGGGTGGCCACGGCGGTGCGGCACCTGCTCGACAGCGGACGCCGCCGGATCGCCACCATCGCCGGCCCGCAGGACATGGTGGCCGGCATCGAGCGGCTCACCGGCTACCGGAACACGGTCGCCGAGGCCGGGCTGCCGGAGCTGGTGGCGACCGGCGACTTCACCCGCGAGTCCGGGGCGACGGCGATGCGGCAACTCCTCGCCGAGCACCCCGACCTGGACGCCGTCTTCGCCGCCTCCGACCTGATGGCGCACGCCGCCCTGCGTACGCTCCGCGCGGCCGGACGGCGGGTGCCGGACGACGTGGCGGTGATCGGCTTCGACGACATCGAGACCGCCGCGTACACCGAGCCGCCGCTGACCACCGTCCGCCAGCCGATCGTGCAGCTGGGCCGGCAGATGACCCGGTTGCTGCTGCGGCTGGCCGCCGGAGAGGCGATCGAATCCGTGGTGCTACCCACCGAGCTGATCATCCGCGAGTCGGCCTGAGGTGCAGGGAAGGGCACCCGGTCAACGCCTTCTGTATAAGGGGAAGACCCCTTCCTGACGGGCGCCGGACTTAATCCGTGGAGGCGCGCTGCGGGCGCCGGTAGCGTCGCGCGCGTGACCGTGAACCTGATCCGCGTGCCCGCCCTCTCCGACGTCGCCGAGTACACCTACGCGGCCACGGTCGAGCCGTCGACCCGGCTCGTCCACACCGCCGGCGCCTGCCCGCTCGACGTCAACGGGCGGACCGTCGCGCCCGGCGACCCCGCCGGCCAGGCCCGGCAGGTGATGGCCAACCTGGAGACCGCCCTCGCGGCGGCCGGCGCCCGGCTCACCGATGTCGTCAAGACCACGGTGTACGTGGCGTCGTCCCGCCAGGCCGACCTGGTGGCCGTCTGGGAGGTCGTCCGGGACGCGTTCGGCGACCACGAGCCGCCCAGCACCCTGCTCGGGGTGGCCGTGCTCGGCTACGACGACCAACTCGTCGAGGTCGAGGCCGTCGCCGCCGTACGCGAGGAGGCCTGACATGCGGATCCGGACCGCCCGTCCCGACGACGCGCCCGCTGTGGTGGCACTGCGCGCGCTGGTCCACCCCTATCTGGTACGCGGCGTCGAGTCGACCCGGAAGATGATCGCCCAGCCCCCGCCCAGCGAGCAGTGGACCGCGTACGTGGTCGAGGTGGACGACACGGTGGTCGGGTGGGTGTCGGCCTACCGCAACGACCTGACCTCCGAGCGCGACGTCGGGGAGGTCTCCATCCTGCACGTGCACCCGGAGCATCGGGGCCGGGGTGCCGGCACCGCGTTGCTGACCGCCGCGCTGGGACACCTGCGGGACATCGGGGCGCGTCGGGTGCGTACCTGGGCGCTGCCGGAGTCGCTGCCGTTCGCCCGCCGGCACGGGTTCACGCCGAGCCGGGAGCTGCGCTACTCGGCGCTGGACCTGCGGCCGGCCCCGCCGATGCCGGAGCCGCCGCCGGGCGTACGGCTGCTCCCGCTGACCGACCTCGACCCGCGCCGGGTCTACCTGGTCAACCTGGCGGCGGCGGCCGACGAGCCGGGGGACGTGCCCGTCGACTCGATCAGCTACGAGAACTGGTACTCCGAGGTCTGGGACAACCTGGGCCTGGACCGGGCGGCCAGCACGGTGGCCGAGGCCGGCGGCGAGCTGGTGGCCTTAAGCCTCGTCAAGCGGGACGGCGACCGGATGTGGTCGGACTACACCGGCACGCTGCCGACGCACCGGGGGCGCGGGCTCGCCCGCCTGGTCAAGACGGCGGCGCTGCACCGCGCCGCAGCCGGCGGGGTACGCGTCGCCTACACCTCGAACGACGAGGCGAACGCGCCGATGCTGGCGATCAACGTCAAGCTCGGCTACCGACCGGTCGGGTCGAGCTGGTCCTGCCTGCGCGACCTCTCCTGACGGTGCCGCTGGTCCGGCCGACGGAAGCGGCGGGACCGCAGTTCAGTCCTCGGAGATGGACTGGCCGAGGGAGCGGCGGGCCAGCAGGGTCGCCCCGGCGACGGCGGCCGGCATGACGAACACCGCGCCGAGCGGGATCAGGAAGCAGACGAAGACCGCCACCCCGAAGCCGAGCGTGGTGGGCCGGTCCGCCTTGAGGTACGACCGGCGCTCCGGCAGCCGCATCCCGCGCCGGTAGAAGGGCGCCCCGACCAGCTCCACGGCGAGCAGCCAGCCGCCGACCGCCGCCCCGATGACCGGCACCACGGTCTGGCCGACCACCGGGATGAACCCGGCGGCGAAGAGCGGGATGCCGAAGAGGATCGACAGGCCCACCAGCCGTACCGAGTCGGCGAGGCTGCGCCGCAGCGACGGCCAGAACGGCACCTCGACCGCGCCGGGCGTGCCGCCGAGGCGCTCCTCGACGCGTTCGGAGATCTTCTCGTAGAACGGGTCGCCGATGACCAGGGTGACCGCGGTGAAGCTGACCACCGCGAGCAGGCCGCCGATGCCGAGGAAGGCCAGCCCGGCGATCACCCGGACCAGGCTGCGCCCGGTGGTCGACCAGTCGTCGGCGAACGGCGTGACCAGCGCGGCCAGGTCGTCGACGAAGTACGCCAGGGTGGCGAACGCGGTCACGAAGACCGCGCCCGAGATCAACGCCGGGATGACGCCGAGCAGCATCAGCTTGGGGCTGCGGACGTAGAGGCCGAGGCCGCGCAGGAGCAGGCCCACGCCGGCGAAGAACCGGCCGACGGCGCCGGTCACGGGCGCGGCGATGCGGGTTGCGTTCACGACCGCAGAGCCTAGTTGTACCCGGTCATGGGGTTGGTCGCAGCCGCGCGCTACTGCCAGGTGGCGGTGTCGGGGTCGATGTTGTGGGCGCGTGCGCTGGCGTCGATGCTCTGCCGGAACCACGTGGTGAGGCCGGCGCGGATGCCGTCGTAGTGGGCGGCAAATGCCGGATCGGCCTCATACATGCGGCCGAGACAGACCTGCATCTGCCTGGTGAGGGGAAAGTACGAGGTGAACACCTCACGGTGCCGCTCGACGAGTCGATTCGCCTCTGGGCTGCCAGGGGTGACACCGGCGTCCATCGCGTCGCCGAGGGCACGGTCGAGGTCGGCAACGGTGTCGGCGATGGCCTGCCATTCCTCCGGACTGCGAGACGCTGAGCGTTCGGCGTACTGCTGCCATTGCGTCGTGTCTCCGTAGCGCTGACGGGCCTGGGCGGGCCAGTCCGGGTTCCACTGGGGGCCGAAGATCGCGGCCTGCTGCTCGACGGTCAGCAGCAGGCCGCGCTCGTGGGCGTCGATCATGCGGTCCAGGCCGGCGCTGAGCTGCTGGAGGCGGTCGATCCGTTGGGCGACCTGGGTGCGCTGCGCGCGCAGTGCGCCGGGCACGTCTGCGGTCGAGTCGTCCAGGACGGCCTGGGTCCTGTCCAGGCTGAGGCCGATCTCCCGGTAGACGACGATGCGGTGCAGGCGTTCCAGATCACCGGCGGTGTAGAGCCGGTATCCGGCAGTCGTGCGCAGCGACGGTCGCGCCAGACCGATGTCATCCCAGTGGTGCAGCGCGCGGACTGTCACGCCCAGACGCGTCGAGACCTGACCGACGGTCAGGCCCTCGACGTCAGTGGCATCAGACATGCTCCTCATTGTCGCCGCGCCCGACGCCCGGTGGGGTGATCCCCATGGCTTCAAGGTTCCGTGCCTCCTGACTGGCCGGATCGAAGGGCTTCGCCGCGGTGAAGACGATCCGTGCGTTCTCGGGGGTGATCACCTCCACGTCGCGGGTGTTCCAGGGAGTGTCCCGTGGGCCCTCGACCGAGTCCGGGTTCAACGCACGACATGCCTCGACAAGGGAATCGATCTGGCTGAGCACGCCCGAGAAACTGAAGCTCATCGCTGGTGGCTGCGCCGGAACGCTCTCCGCCGAGACGAGGAGGACGTCCTGGAACGCCCACCGGCGCAGATGCACCAGCGTGCCGGGGATGCTGAACAGCTCGAAGAACCCGAGCCCACGAGTCCAGAAGTCCACCGACGCCGCCAGATCGCTCGTGGGGATCGTCACGAACGCGGGCATTCCATAGATTCCCCGGTACGGCTCCGGCGCAACCGCGTCCGGGCCGGGCGCGGGCACGGGGCTCATCTCAAAAGCGTCGTAGTAGTCACTCATGCACCCCACCCTCCGGCCTCACGCACCGTGAGGGTCAAGCCGGATCCGTGACGGCCCGGCTGGGGGGCGGTCGAGCGGGCACGGCAGGATGGACGCGTGCGGGCGGCCCGGTTGATCTCGTTGGTTCTGCTGCTTCAGGCGCGGGAGACGATGACCGCGCCGGAGCTGGCGCGGGAGCTGGAGGTCTCCGAGCGGACCGTCTACCGCGACGTGCTGGCGCTCTCCGCCGCCGGGGTGCCGGTCTACGCCGACCGGGGCCGGGCCGGCGGCTACCGGCTGCTCGGCGGCTACCGGACCCGGTTGACCGGGCTGACCCGGGACGAGGCGGAGGCGCTCTTCCTGGCCGGACTGCCCGGACCGGCCGGCGACATGGGGCTCGCCGACGCGGTGGCCTCGGCCGAACTGAAGGTGTTGGCCGCGCTGCCGCCCACACTGCGCGACGCCCCGGCCCGCACCGGGCAGCGGTTCCACCTGGACGTGCCGGGCTGGTTCCGGGAGGTGGGGCCGCCGCCGTGGCTGACCGAGCTTGCCGGCGCGGTGTGGCGGGACCGGATGGTCGAGCTGCGCTACCGGCGCGGCGACCGCGAGGTGGCGCGCACCGTGCGGCCGTACGGGCTGGTGCTCAAGAACGGCGTCTGGTATCTCGTGGGCCGGGTCGGCGACGACGTGCGCACCTACCGGGTCGACCGGGTCACCGGCGTCGAGGTGGGCGGGGAGACCTTCGACCGGGACGAGGGCTTCGACCTGGCCGGGTACTGGCGGGAGCAGGCCGAGGCGTTCCAGCGGGGCGTGCTGCGGGAGCAGGCCACCGTCCGGCTCAGCCCCGCCGGCCTGCGCCAGCTCCGGCACCTGGCGGACGCCCCCTTCGCGTACGACGAGGCGGTCGCCGCCACCGGCGGGCCCGACGGGCAGGGCTGGGTGGTGACCCGGCTGCCCGTCGAATCCGTCGAGGTCGCGTACCACCAACTGCTCGGGCTGGGTCCGGAGGTGGAGGTGCTCGACCCGCCCGAGCTGCGGGCCCGGCTGGCGGAGGCGGCCGATCGGATGGCCCGCCGCTACGCCGGACCGAAGCCCGAGCCGGAGCCGCAGCCCGAGCCGGAGCCCGAGCCCGAGCCGGGTCAGCGGTAGCCGGAGTCGTCGGCCGGTCGGCCGGGCTCCACCACCTCCGTGTAGTAGCGCGCCCAGTGCGGCCGGGTGCCGTCCAGGTCGGTGAAGCCGTACACCTGGGCCAGCCCGCCGCTGTCGAGCGACTCGCCGTTCCAGCGGGCCCGGTCCTCGTCGGCGGCCAGGGCGGCGACCGCGCGGCCGACCAGGGCCGGCGTCTCCGACATGACGAAGTGCGGTTCCTTGGCGGCGCCGTCGCGCCAGTTCTCCTCGGTGACGCCATAATGCTCCAGCATCGCCTCGGACCGCAGCCAGCCCGGGGTCAGCGCGACGGCGGTGCAGCCGTGCGGCTTCAACTCGTGCGCCCAGCTGAAGGCGAGCCGGTTCACGGACACCTTGGCCAGGTCGTAGAAGACCGAGAGCCGGTAGTTGGCGTCATTGTGCTCGCGCGTGCCGTCGCCGACCTCCACCACCAGGCCACCGGGGCGGCGGATCAGCAGCGGCAGGGCGAAGTGGCTGGTGATGATGTGCGTGTCGATCGCCAGGCGCAGGCTGCGGAAGCCGGCCTCCAGCGGCTGCTCCCAGACCGGCTTCTCCCAGGTGGTCAGGGGGTCGCCACCCCAGATGTCGTTGACCAGCACGTCGAGCCGGCCCTGCTCGACGTCGATCCGGGCGACCAGGTCGCGGACCTGCTCGGGGACGAGGTGGTCGACCCGGACGGCGATGCCGGTCCCGCCGGCGGCGGTGACCAGCTCGGCGGTCTCCTCGATGGTCTCCGGCCGGTCCAGCTCGGAGCGGCCGGCCCGGCTGCTGCGGCCGGTGGCGTAGACCATGGCACCGGCGGCACCGAGCTGGACCGCGATCTGCCGGCCGGCGCCCCGGGTCGCCCCGGCGACGAGCGCGATCTTCCCTGTCAGCGGTTTAGTCATGCGGCGAGCCTGTCAGCGATACCTGACAGCCGAAGTCCGGTTTCACGAAGCCGTGTCGTCCGTCATGCTCGCGGGCATGCACCTGCTGCTCTCCGGAATCGTCGGCTCCGTCGCGTACGGGCTGGCCGGGCCGGGTTCCGACGTCGACCGGATCGGTGTCTTCGCCGCGCCCACCGTCGCGTTCCACGGCCTGCACCCGCCCCGCGAGTCGGTGGTGACCACCGACCCGGACATCACCCTGCACGAGGCGGCGAAGTGGTGCCGCCTGGCGTTGAGCGGCAACCCGACCGCCACCGAGCTGGCCTGGCTGCCGGACGACTGCTACGAGACCCGGACGGAGTTCGGCGACCGGCTGATCGCCATCCGCTCGGCGTTCCTCAGCGCGCCCCGCGTCCGCGACGCCTATCTCGGGTACGCCGGCCAGCAGTTCCGCAAGCTGGAGTCCCGGGCCGACGGCACGTTCTCGGCCGACACCCGGCGGCGGACCGCCAAGCACGCCCGGCACCTGGCCCGGCTGGTGCACCAGGGCCGGCTGCTCTACGCCACCGGTGTGCTGGAGATCCGGCTCGCCGACCCGGAGTGGTTCCGGGAGTTCGGCGAGCGGGTGGCCGGCGGCGACCTGGCGGAGGCCCGGAGGCTGCTCGCCGAGGCGGAACGGGACTTCGACCGGGTCCGCACCCCACTGCCGGACCGCCCGGACGAACCGACCGTGGAACGCTGGCTGCTCGCCCTCCGCGCCGCCCACCTGCCGCCGGAGCTGAGGTCCCGCTGACCCGCCGCCCGGGCCGGGGTGTGTCTGCGGCCCTGTCGAGCTGCCCCATGCATGGGACCGGAGGGTCGAGGCCACCCATCTGCTCGTCGAGGCGGGCGCGGAGGAGATCGTGGCGGCCACCGATCAGCCGAACCATCCGATGGTCGCCGCCTTCGCCCGCGCGGGCTACCCGATCGAGCGGGAACGTATCGACCTCGTGTGACGGCCCGGCTCCCGGCGTCGGCGTTCGGCGCCGGGAGTCACGTCACCCGTTGAGGAAGGCGGACACCCGGCTGCGCAGGTCGGCGCGTTCGGTCCAGAGGACGCCGGGCCGGTCGTACACGTGCAGGGTGGCCTGGGGCAGCGCGGCCGTGAGCTGCTCGGCGACCTCGACCGGGTGCAGGTCGTCGCCGGCACAGCCGATCACCAGGGCCGGCGCGGTGACCGCGCCCAACGCCCCGGCGTCGCGCAGCGGTGCCTGCTCGGGCAGGGTGGCCAGCCCGGGGGCGAGCCCGTCACGCAGCAGCTGGTCGAGCCGCTGGCGCAGGTAGGCCCAGCCGGCCGGGGTGTTGCGTACGGCGGGCGGCAGCTCCATCTGGACCACGTCGGCCACGGCGGACGAGTCGCCGCTCTCCACGGCGTCGAACAGCGCGGTCAGCCGGGCCCGGGCGACCTCGCCGCGTGGCTGGTCGAGCGCCGCCGGCAGGAAGAAGACGAGTCGCTCGAAGCGTTCAGGGCTCTCGGTGAGCAGCCGGCAGAGCGCGCCCGCGCCGAGGCTGGCGCCGAAGGCCCGGGTGGCGCCGCCGAGATCGGCGACCGCGCGCAGGTCACGGGCGAGGTCCAGGTAGGTCCACGCACCGGGCGGCGCGTCGGACCGGCCGTGCCCGCGGAACTGGAAGAACAGCTTGCGACCCGTCACCCCGCTGCCGAAGGGCCGGGTGGTGGCGATGCCGCTGCCCAACCCGTGGGCGAACACCGTGACCGGGTCACCCGTGCCGGTGACGAGCTGTTCCAGGTGTACGCCGTGCGGAGTGGCGACCAGGTCGGTGTCCGGCTCCGGCAGGGCCGGTCGACCGGTACGCGGGCCACCCGGGCCCGGACCCCAGGTGCGGGGCCCACCGTCCGGCGGGGGCGGCCAGCGGAAACCCCTCACCAGAACCCTTTGCCGTCACTCAGGTCGCGCAGCCCCACCCGGACGTCGAGCAGGTAGATCAGGCCGGCGGCGATGCCGATGAGTCCGAAGAGACTGATCGGGCCGAAGCCGAGCAGGGTCAGCACCAGGCAGACGGCCAGGATGGCGATCCAGCCGCCCTTGGGCAGCGTGCCGATGGCCGAGAAGGCGTCGGAACGCTGGGTGATGGCGTGCACCAGGGCGATGCCCTGCACGACCAACGCGAAGACGAGCAGGATCAGCTCGGTCACGTAGCGAACATCGAAGGCGAAGAGCGGCGCGGCGTAGGCCATGTCGGCAAGCTTATGCCGGTGACCCCGGATACGTCCGACAGGACGCATCCGGGGCCACCGGCGCAACGCACTACTCGGCGGCCGGACGGGTCCGCTTGGTGGCCCGGGGCAGCTTCGCCGACGGGGTGGCGGCCGGCTTGGCGGCGGCCTTGGTGGCCCGGGGAGCCCGGGTCGCCTTCTTGGCGGCGGCCGGCTTGGCCCCCAGCACCTCGGCCACGTCGGCCGGGGTCGGCACCTCGGCGACAGGCTGCGCGGTGGCCGGCTTCGCAACGGCGGGCTGCTCGGCGGGCTGCGTGGTGGCCGGCTTCGCGACGGCGTCGGCCGGCTCGGCCTCGGTCGCCTCGATGTCGGCGTTCACGGTCTCGGCGGCCTCCAGCACGCCGGCCCCGACGACCCGCTCACCCCGGGCGATCAGGGCGACGTACGCGGCCTGGGCACCGGCGACCACCACGGCGGCGTTGCGGGCCGCCACCGCACGGAGCTTGTCCAGGTCGGCGACCTCGCGCAGCTTGTTGAGGTCGGCGACCTCGACCAGCTTGTTGAAGTCGGTGGCCTCGCGGAGCTTGTTGAGGTCGGTGGCCTCGCGGAGCCGCTTCAGGTCCTCCTCGGTCGGGACGGCCTTCTCGCGCAGGCTGCCGACGGTCAGGTTCGCCGTACGCAGCGTGTCGTTGGCCTTCTGACGCAGCTCGACGCCGGTGACGACAGCCTTGCCGCCCAGGTCGGCGACGACCTTGTTGCCGAGGTCGGTCACCACAGCCGGGAGCTTGCGCAGCTGCTGGAGGGCGAGCTCGCCAGCGCCGGCGGCGGCGTAGATCGGGGCCGGGATGCGGCTGGTCTTCGGCTGGGACATCACTTCTCCTCTTCGGCCGCGTCGGCGGCCTTCCGGACCGCCTTGCTGGCGGCCTTCTTCGCGGGCGTGTCGGTCGGAGCGGGAGCGGGGCCGGCCTCGGTGACGGCGACCGACTCCAGAACGGCCTCGATCGGGGTGCCCTCCGGCGTGGTGGGGCCGGTGGCGGCGAGGTTGGCCAGGTCGGAAGCCGCCTCGACGGGTTCCGACGCGCTTACGTCGGACGTGGCGTCGGCCTCGGTGGCGGGCGTCGCACCGGTGGCCGCCGCGGTCGCCTCGGCGAGCCGTGCGTTCTCCCGGCGGAACGTCTCGTAGATCTGGGTGAGCGACTGCTTCTGCGCCATCGTCAGGTCGGGGTCGACGGCGATGGCCGCGAGCACGCCCTGGCCCTCCTTGTCGTCGAGCAGCCCGGCCCGCAGGTACATCGCCGGGGTGGAGACCCGCAGCGCGCTGGCGAGCTGCTGGAGCACCTCCGCGCTCGGCTTGCGCAGGCCGCGCTCGATCTGACTGAGGTACGGGTTGCTGACCCCCGCCTGCTCGGCGAGTTGCCGGAGCGAGATCTTCGCGTTGCGGCGCAGATCGCGAATGAACCCGCCGACGTCGGGAAGGTCCTTACCAGTGGCCATGACTCGACGCTAACGCGCATTGCTAGCTCCTGCAAGCGAAGTGCTAGCCAGAGTTAGCGACGTCTCACCAACGCGGTTGCGTCCCGGTCGCCCCCTTGCGTACCTTTCCGCAGTGACCAAGATCGAGGTGAACGGCGCCCTGCTCGCGTACGACGACACCGGCAGCGGCACGCCCGTCGTCCTGCTGCACGCCGGCATCGCCGACCGCCGGATGTGGCGGGAACAGGTCGGCCCGCTGGCCGCGCGGCACCGGGTGATCGCCCTCGACCTGCGCGGGTACGGGGACTCCGAACTGCCGCCGACCCCGTTCGCCCACCACGACGACGTGGCCGGGCTGCTCGACGCGCTCGACATCCCCCGGGCCGCCCTGGTCGGCTGCTCGTTCGGCGGCGCAGTGGCGATCGACACCGCGCTGGCCCACCCGGACCGGGTGACCGCGCTCGCCCTCCTCGGCACCGCCGCCTCGGGGCACGAATGGTCGGACGAGGCCAACGACCTCTGGGACAGCCTGGTCGGAGAGATCGACCCGGAGGACTTCGCCGCCAATGCCGCCGGTGAGGTGCGGTTCTGGGTGGTCGGCCCAGGCCGCGAGCCCGCCGACGTCGACCCCGAGCTGCTCGCCTTCGCCCGCGAGATGGACCAGCGAGCCCTCGCCGCCGAGCTGGCGCTCAGCGCGATCGACGTCGCCGAACTCGACCCGCCGGCGATCGGACGCCTCGGCGAGCTGCGGATGCCCGTCCTGGTCGGCGCCGGCACCGCGGACGTACCCGACATCAGCCGCCTCGCCGACCGGATCGCGGCCGAGGCACCCCACGCGATCCGCCTGCCGGACGTGCCGGACGCCGGGCACCTGCTGCCGCTGGAGCGACCCGCCCCGGTCAACGCCGCCCTGCTCGACTTCCTCCCCTGACAGAGCCGAACAGCTACACCGGGCCACCTCAGAGCGAAGCGCCCGCCCCCACGACGGGGGGCGGGCGCTTCCGCGCCTGCGGTCAGCCTCGCCAGCCGACCCGACCGATGAATGCGCGCCACGCGGCCGGCTCGAAGACGAGGGCCGGGCCGGCGGGATCCTTGCTGTCCCGCACGCAGACGACGCTGGGAAGGTTGTCCGCGACCTCGACGCAGTTGCCGCCGTTCGTCCCGGACCTCGACGACTTACGCCACCGGGCGTCAGTCATGTCCATGTCTTCGCCGTTTCCTTGATCAGGTCTAGAGAAGGTCTGCGAGGAAGCGCGTCCCGGAGGATGGCCTCCCATGTTTTCTGGAGCGTAGCAATCTCGGCCGCGCCGCTGACGGTCTGAGAACGCACCTGATGGTCAATGTGCCCGACGACCGTCTCATCAGGCATGGTGGCGAGGATGAAGCCACCTTGCAGGCCAGGGTAGAGCCCCGCGTCTTCCGGCACTACATGAATGTGCAGGCGAGGAAGTTCGGCGACGTCCGCCAAGTGGTCGAGCTGCTCACGCATCAGCGTCCGGTCGTCGTTCACCGTCCGTCGCAGCACCGCCGCGTCGAGCACGATCACGACATGGGGTGACTCGTTGCGGTTGAGAATGGCTTGGCGATCCAGCCGCGAGCGCACCCGCCGCGAAATCTGCTCAGCAGTGAGCAACCCGCCGGCCTCAAGCGTCGCTCGTGCGTACGCCTCGATCTGTAGGAGGCCCGGCACGAAGGCCGGCTCGTACCAGCGCAGCGCCTTGGCCTGATTCTCAAACGTGATCCATTCGCGCAGCCAGACTGGCGCCAGGTCGAGCGCGGCGAGCCGCTCGAGAAGTCTTGCGAAGATACCGCCGGTCTTCAGCGCTTTGTCGATGGCCGCCACGTAGTCGCCAGTCGGCGGCCGGGCGCCCGTCTCGACAGCGCTGACATGGGTGCCGGAGTAGCTGATGAATCTGCCGAACTCGTCTTGGTTCATTCCCCGTGCCGTCCGCGCGTGGCGCAGTTCGTCCAGCAGGATTTCCGCCGCAGACATGCTCACATTCCCCAAACCTCCCCCAACGCCTGGGCGAGAGTCCCTTCGCCGCCCTCACCAGGCAAATCGCATCCCGTCAACGACGCTCCATGATGGCCGATTGCCTTTCGACACTAGGGGGTCTCGGGCGAGAGTTCCATCCACGGAACCCATTCCGCCGATTGAGGGGGAAACATGCCAGAGGGCAAGCCGAAGCCAGCGCCGAAGAACGACCCGCCACCCGCCCGTCCGATGGTTCCGGGACCGATCGGGCCCTTCGTCTCGCCGTTTCGAGGGCCGAGCCGGGTAACGGACGCCGTACCCGCGTCGCGCTGGACCGCTCACCGGAACGGGGGCCCACAGTGGGCGAGCGCGGGCTGAAGGCGGGCGACGTCCTGCACCTGACCCGCGACGCGAGCCCCCAGTTCACGCGGCCGATCTGGGTTCGCGTGATCCGTGAGCTGCCCGACCGCCACACGTACGACGGCTGGCTGTGGTTCGAGGCCTACGAACTGGGCTCGGCGGGCCGGGCGGTGGCGAAACGCGAGCTGTTCGTCAGACGCGAAGGGGTGCGTCGGCTCGCCACCTCGCCCACCCTGGCTGCGCGCCGGCAACCACGCCCCGAGCGTACGGCGGTGAACGCTTGAGTCGCCGGAGCCTCCCGCACCTGCCCACGCGGCCGACCTGGCGCTGCCGGGCGTGCGGGATCGCTTGGCCCTGCTCGCCCGCGAAGCTGGCCCTCCTCGGCGAGTACCGCAACGATCGCGCCGCGTTGCGGGTCCACCTCGCGGCCTTGCAGGCCGAGGCCGCCGCGCATCTCGCCACCCTGGACGGCGGGACGCCACCGGTGGGCCTCGCCGAGCGGTTCACCGGCTGGACGCACGCCCGGTGAACGCCGCGACAGCTCGTGGAACGGCTACCGGAGGCAGGCGAACCGCGACGGCTCGTGGAACGGCTACCAGAGGGGGCGGACCGCGCCGACCGGCAGGCCGCCACCGAAGATCGGCAGTTCGGCGTACTCGGCCAGCACCGGGGCGTCCACCCCGAGCCGGCGCAGGGCGGAGACCAGCACCGGCATCCGGGCCCGGCCCGCACCATCGTCGATCTTGAGAGCGACCGCCCCGACGCCGGGCACCGCCGCCGCGACGACCCCCTCGGCGCCGATCTTGGCGAGCAGCCCGGGCACCCCGCGCATCAGCCGGCTGTCGTCGGCCTGCGTGCCGCCGACCAGGTCCGGGTGGGCGCGCATCGCGTCGGCCACCGTCCGCGCCACGGCGCCTGGCT
The DNA here is from genome assembly GCF_900091625.1 of Micromonospora peucetia. NCBI lineage: Bacteria > Bacillati > Actinomycetota > Actinomycetes > Micromonosporales > Micromonosporaceae > Micromonospora > Micromonospora peucetia. The sequence continues at coordinate 2,675,005 of NZ_FMIC01000002.1, read as the reverse complement.
CCGCCGAGACCAGCCGGAGGTACGCCCCCGCCAGGCCGGTCAGCGAGGCCGCGAGAACCGGAGCGCCGCAGCCGTCCACCCCGACCGCCTCGGCCCGCTCTCCGGTGAACTCCTCCACCGTGTCCCGCAGCCGCTGCTGCAACGGGTGCTCCGGGCGCCAGTACCCGTCGAGCGGCCAGCCGGCGGCCAGGCAGGTCAGCAGCATCCCGCTGTGCTTGCCGGAGCAGTTCATCTGCGTACGCGTGGGACCGCCGCCGGCCCGCAGCACGGCGGTCCGGGCCTCGTCGCTCACCGGCAGGTCCGGCGGGCAGTGCAGGGCCGACTCGTCCAGCCCGGCGCGGGCCAGCAGCGCGCCGACCCGCCTCAGGTGGAAGTCCTCCCCGGCGTGGCTGGCCGAGATCAGCGCCACGTCGGCGGGGTCGGTCAGCGCCAACCCGGCGCGGAGCATCCCGATCGCCTGCATCGGCTTGTTGGACGAGCGCGGGAAGACCGGGGAGGTCACGTCCCCGGCATCGGCCACCGTCGTGCCGGCGGCGTCGAGCACCACCACCGAACCCCGGTGCACGCCCTCGACGAACCCCGACCGGACCACCTCGGTGAGCGGCGCGCCGCCCTCGTACGTCTTTCCCACAGGTGGAAGGTACCGGCAGCACCGGCTCGGTCCGTCAGGCGGGTGAGCAGGCGGTTTACCGCCGGGTGTACAGCAGCGCCGCCAGGGCCGCCGCTTACGGCCGGCGACCCTGGTCGGCTACCGGTCGAGCCCCGCCGCCTACCGGGCGGCAGCCGGCACGCCGAGCAGCCCGCGCGCCTCGGCGGTGGTCAGCGGCGGGCGCTGGGCGAGCTGGGCGAAGCCGACCGCCCGGGCGACGAGCTGCATGTTGGACTCGACCGAGCGGCCCTTGGCGTACGTGACCGTGTCCTCCATGCCGACCCGCAGGTGCCCGCCGGCCGAGAGCGAGGCCAGCATGACCGGGATCGTGCTGCGGCCGACGCCGGTGGCCGAGAAGGTGGTGCCCTCGGGCAGGTCGCGCAGCGCCTGGTGGGCGGCGACCAGCGCCGAGGTGGTGCCCGGCATGCCACCCGGCACGCCCATCACGAAGTCGACGTGCACGTGCCCGCCGGCCGGCAGGCCGTACTTGCCGAGCAGCCGTTGCAGGGCGGTCAGGTGGCCGAGGTCGAAGATCTCGTACTCGGGGACGATGCCGCGCTCCTGCATCCGGGTGTGCAGGTCGACGATGAACTCCCAGCGGTTGAGGAAGACGTCGTCGCCGAAGTTGAGCGTGCCCATCGTGCAGGAGGCCATGTCCGGGCCGGCGTCGAGCACGGCGAGCCGGTCGGCCTCCGGGTCGGTCACCGCACCACCGGAGGAGAGCTGCACGATCAGGTCGGTGCTCTCCTTCAGCGCCGCCACGGCCTCCCGCAGCCGCCCCTGGTCCAGGGTCGGCTGCGCCTCGTCGTCACGGAGGTGGACGTGGATCACGGCGGCGCCGAGCGCCTCGCACTCCTTGGCGGTCAGCAGCAGCTCGTCGAGCGTCACCGGCAGCGCCGGCACCTCGGCCTTGGCCGACTCCGCGCCGGTGGGGGCAACCGTGATCAACGTCCCTGTCGTCATGCCGGCGATCCTAGACCGAGGTCAGCGAGCCAGTCGACCGGAACTTTTCCGGCCTCAGCGCCACGAATGAGAGATTCTTTCGCCGTCGGACGGTCAGGCAGGATCGATCGCGGCGGCGGTCTCCCCGATGAGCAGGCGGGCGTCGTCGGCGACGTTGCGCTTGACCACGGCCAGGGCGACCTGACCCAGCTCGTGATGGTGCACGGCCGTGCCGACGAAGCCGACCGCCCGGCCGTCGAGGGTCACCGGCGTGCCGGCCACCGGCGGCTGGTCGGTGGTCACCCCGTCCAGGTGCAGCAGTACGAGCCGACGCGGCGGCCGGCCCATGTTGTGCACCCGGGCGACGGTCTCCTGGCCCCGGTAGCAGCCCTTGTCCAGGTGCACGGCCGGGGCGATCAGGTCCACCTCGGCCGGGATGGTCCGGTGGTCGGTGTCCACCCCGACCCGGGCCCGCCGGGCGGCCACCCGCACCGCCTCGTACGCCCACAGCCCGGCGACCGGCACCCCGTTGCCCCGCAACTGCGTGACCACCTGCTCCATCGCGGCCCGGGGCACCAGCAGGTCCACGCCGAGCGGGCCCCGGCGGGCCCAGCCACCCACGGGCAGCGGGCGCACATCGTACAGCGCGGTCGGCCGTGGCGGCAGCTCGCCGGAACGGAACTTCGGCCCCGGCACCGCGACCACGTCGGGCGCGGCCAGCCCGGTCACGCCGAGCGTCTCCACCGCGGCGGGCGCCTCCGGCCCGACCAGGGAGAGCAGCGCGTGCTCACCGGTCACGTCACGCGGCTCGACCTTGCTGAAGAACCGCATCTTCTCCAGGTACGACAGCAGGCCGGCGGTGGCGCCCGGCTCGGTGTCGAGCCAGGTGGTGATGCCGTCCTCGGCGACCATGGCGTGCTGCTCGACGTGCCCGTGCGGGGAGAGCACCAGCAGTTCGGTGCCCTGGCCGGCGCCGAGCTGTGCCAGGTGCTGGCTGGTGACGGTGTGCAGCCAGCCGATCCGTTCCTCACCCGGCACCGCCACGACGCCCCGGTGCGAGCGGTCGACCAGGCCCACCGCCGTGTCGAGGGTGCGCTGCTCGCGCATCGGGTCGCCGTAGTGCGCCGCCACGCCCCGCACGCCGGCCGCCGCGTGCGCCGGCTCGGGCTGGTCCCGGCTGGCCTCGTCGATGCTCTCGACGCTCACCGCTCCCGCGATGTCGATCATTTCCGGTCCCCGTTCTCGCAGCGGACGCAGACACCGAAGAGCGAGACGTGGCCGATGTCCACCCGGAACCCGCGCTGGCTCGCCACCTGGTCGGCCAACGGGCGCAGCAGCTCCGGATCGATCTCGTCGATCGCGCCGCAGTCCCGGCAGACAAGGTGGACGTGCTGGTCCTCGCCGGCCGCGTGGTAGGTCGGCGAGCCGTGCGAGAGGTGGGTGTGGGTGACCAGGCCGAGCCGTTCAAGCAGCTCCAGCGTGCGGTAGATGGTGGTGATGTTGACCCCTGCGGCAACCTCCCGGACGGCTGTGTGCACCTGCTCCGGGGTGGCGTGCCCCAGGTCCAGCACGGCTTGGAGAATCAGTTGCCGCTGCGCCGTCAGCCGCAGCCCACGGGAGCGGAGTATTTCCGCGAGGGAGGATTCGGACACCGTCCGATCATAGTTCGCCCCGCAGCTCCCGCCGTCGCCTCGACCGGTCCACCGCTAGGCTCGGCGGTCATGGTGGCGTCGAGGATCGCCGTGCCGGGGCGCGGGCTGGTGCCGCCCGGGGAGCCGGTGCTGCGTGGCGACGATCGGGGCGTACTGCACGGCGACGGGCTCTTCGAGACGATGCACCTGCGAAACGGGCGGCCGTGGCTGCGCGACGCGCACCTGGCCCGGCTGGCCCGGGCGGCAGCGGCCGTCGACCTGGCGGTGCCCGCCGCCGACGTGCTGGTCGACCTGCTGGACGCCGTCAGCGCCGGCTGGCCCGCCGAGGTGGAGGGGGCGCTGCGGCTGGTCTGCACCCGGGGCCCGGAGGGCGGCGGGCCGCCCACCGCCTACGCCACGCTGGGCGAGGTGCCGGCGTCGGCCCGGGCGGCCCGCCGGGACGGGGTCACCGTCGCGACCCTGCCGCTCGGCGTCGCGGCGCGGGCCCGCGCCGAACTCGACTGGCTGCCGGCCGGGATCAAATCCACCTCGTACGCGGTGAGCACCGCCGCCCGCCGGTGGGCCGCCCGCACCGGCGTGGACGACGCGCTCTGGGTCTCCTGCGACGGGTACGCGCTGGAGGGGCCCACAGCCAACCTGGTCTGGCTGACCGGCGACACCCTCTGCACCGTGCCCGCCGCCGAGACCGGCATCCTGCCGGGCGTGACCGTTGCCTGGCTCCTCGCCCACGCCCACGAACTGGGCCTGCGCGCCGATGAGCGCCTGGTCACCCCGGCCGAGCTGCGGGCCGCCGACGGCGTCTGGCTCAGCTCGTCCGTCCGTGGCCTCGTGGAGGTCCGCACCCTGGACGCCGTCCCGCTGCGGCGCTGCACGCACACCGGGGCCCTCCAGTCCCTCCTGGCCCTCCCCTGAGTTGCCCCGCCCGGGTCAGCCGGCCACCCGGGTGAGGCGGGCGGAGAGGTGCGGGGAGAGAGGCTGACCCACGGCCGCCATCTCCTGGGCGTAGAGCAGGGCGCCCTCGACGATGCCGAAGAGGCGGTGCCCGGCGGTGACCTCCTTGGCGGTCGCCGTGCGGACCACCGCGTCGGTGACGAACTCGATCTGGGTGCCCTTGCGCTTGCCGATGTGCAGCTCCATCACCCCGGTGGGCACGGCCATCAGCGCTTCCAGCTCGTCGGTGGCCTGGTCGCCGTCCATCACCGGCCGCCACCAGCCGACCTCACGACCCGCCGGACGGATCGGCTGGCTCTGCTCGTCGAGGAGCCAGGCACGCGACTCGTAGGACAGGAACGGTCGGCCGTCGTGGCTGATCCGGATCTCCTGCGCGAAGTCGAAGTCCTCGATGGTGGGGAAGCCGCCCCGGCCCCGGCCGCGCCACACCCCGACGTACGGCAGCAGGCCGTCCAGCGCGGGGTGCAGCTTCGGGCCGACCCGCAGGTCGTGGCTCTCCTCGAAGGGGTACGGGTCGACCGGCGGCGCGTTCAGCCACGGCGGCGGCTGCATGGGGTTCTCGTCGCTCACTGGCCCATCTCCGTTCGCGACTGCGGGGCTCGCAAACCCGGCTCACTCCTCGCGCTCACCAGTTACCTCTCGATATGCGTACGGCCAGGTAGACCAGGCCACCGGCGAGCGCGCCCAGGCCGGCGACCAGCAGGCTGACGAACCCGATCTCGGTAACCATCGCGCTCATCCTATGCTGGGCCCCATGGCCCGCACTCTCGTCGTCAAGGCCACCGCCGGCGCGGACGCCCCGGAGCGGTGCGCACAGGCCTTCACCGTCGCCGCCACCGCGGCAGCCGCCGGGGTGCACGTGTCCCTCTGGCTGACCGGGGAGTCGACCTGGTTCGCGCTGCCGGGACGGGCGCAGGAGTTCGAGCTGCCGCACTCCGCCCCGCTGGCCGAGCTGCTGCACGTGATCCTCACCACCGGCACGGTGACCGTCTGCACCCAGTGCGCCGCCCGGCGGGACATCGGGCCGGACGACGTGCTGCCCGGCGTCCGCATCGCCGGTGCCGCGGTCTTCGTCGAGGAGTCGGTGGCCGAGGGGGCCCAGGCCCTGGTCTACTGACCCGTCAGGAACCGGAACCGGCCCGGCAGGTCAGGCGAATGCCTACGATTCGGGTGTGACCGAGGCCACGGAGCGGTTCTTCGAATCACTGCCGGCGCGCGCCCCGGGGGTGCTGCGCAGCCCGGTCAGCGGGACGATACAGATCGCCCTCTCGGACGGCGGCCAGACGGTGCGCTGGCTGGTCCACCTTCGCCCCGGCGCGATCGAGGTGAGCCGCGACCGGGGGCCGGCGGACGCGATCTGGTACACCAGCGAGGACCTGTTCGATCGGCTCGTCACCGGCCGGGCCGAGGCGATCTCGTCGGTGCTGCGCAACGAGAGCAGCTTCAGCGGCGACGTCGTGCTCTTCCTGCTGTTCCGGCGGTTCTTTCCCGACCCGCCCGGCACCCGGGACCCCCGCGAGGTCGCCCGCGCGCAGGCCGGACGGTTACGGTGAAGGACCTGGTCAGCATCCTCGACGGCAACACCTTCCTGGTCAGCGACCGTCGCGGCGACATCGAGCCGTCACTCGACTTCCCGACCGGGTTCTTCTCGTTCGACACCCGGTTCCTCTCCACCTGGCTGTTGACCCTCGGCGGCGAACGGTTACACGCCCTCTCCATCGACGATGCCGAGTCCTTCCGCACCCGGTTCTTCCTCGTACCCGGCGAGCCGACCCACTACCTGGACGCGAAGGTCTCGGTGATCCGCAGTCGGGCCATCAGCAACAGCCTGGAGGAGGAACTGACCCTGCTCAACCACTCCGGGGAGGAGACCGAGTTCGTCGTCCACCTCGACATCGCCGCCGACTTCGCGGACCTGTTCGAGATCAAGCACGTCCAACAGAAGCACGGTCACACCACCGCCACCGTCGGCGACAACGAGCTGCGTCTCGCCTACCACCGGGAGGGGTTCCACCGCGAGACGGTGATCAGCACCAGCGCGTCCGCACACATCGAGGTCTCCAGCATGACCTTCCGGGTCCGGGTCGCCCCACACGGCGAGTGGACCACCCGGCTGCGCGTGGCCACCCTCGTGTACGGCGCCCGGGGCGAGGACATCCGGGCCAGCCTGCCGCTGCACGGGAGCAGTCGCGGCCCGGACGCGATCCGGGCCGAGCAGGACGAACTGATCGCCCGGGCGCCGAAACTCGGCTGCGACTGCGAGCCGCTGGCCGGGGCGTACCGGCAGAGCCTCAACGACTTGGCGGCGCTGCGCTACGAGTCGATCACCCTCCGCGTACGGCTGCTGGCAGCCGGGCTGCCGTGGTTCATGACCCTCTTCGGCCGGGACAGCCTCATCACCTCGCTCCAGTTGATGCCCTTCCTGCCGGAGCTGGTGCCACCGACGCTGATGATCCTGGCCGGCTCCAGGGGCACCGGATCGACGACTTCCGGGACGAGGAACCGGGCAAGATCCTGCACGAGTTGCGGTACGGCGAGACGGCGGGCTTCGAGGAACAGCCCCACTCGCCGTACTACGGGTCGGCCGACTCCACCCCGCTCTTCGTCATCCTGCTCGACGAGTACGAGCGGTGGACCGGCGACACCAGCCTGGCCCTGCGATTGGAGGCGCCCACCCGCGCCGCGCTCGACTGGATCGACACGTACGGGGACCTGCTCGGCACCGGATACCTGTGGTACCACACCCGGAACCCGGAGACCGGGCTACAGAACCAGTGCTGGAAGGACTCGTGGGACGGGATCTCCTACCGCGACGGCCGGCTACCCGGCTTCCCACGCGCCACCTGCGAACTCCAGGGCTACGCCTACGACGCGAAGATCCGCGGTGCCCGGCTGGCCCGGACGATCTGGGGCGACCCCGCGTACGCCGACCGGCTGGAACGGGAGGCAGCCGAGCTGAAGATACGGTTCAACCGAGACTTCTGGATTCCGGAACGGGAGTACTACGCGCTCGCCCTGGACGCCGAGGGCCGGCAGGTCGACGCGCTCAGCTCGAACATCGGGCACCTGCTCTGGAGCGGCATCGTGGACGAGTCGCGGGCCGGACGGATCGCCGAGCACCTGATGAGCCCACGGCTCTTCTCCGGCTGGGGGGTGCGGACCCTCGCCGACGACCAGGGGCGGTACAACCCGTCGGCTACCACGTCGGGACAGTCTGGCCGTTCGACAACTCGATCATCGCCTGGGGGCTGTGGCGGTACGGGTTCCGCCGTGAGGCCGGGCAGATCTGTGACGCGATGGTGGGCGCGTCCCGGTTCTTCGGCGGGCGACTGCCGGAGGCCTTCGCCGGCTACGAGCGGGACCTCACCGAGTACCCGGTGGAGTATCCCACCGCGTGCAGCCCGCAGGCCTGGTCGGCGGGGACACCGCTGCTGCTGCTCCGGGTGATGCTGGGCCTGGATCCGCAGGGCGAGCACCTGATCATCGATCCCGCCGTGCCCGAGGGGATGGGTCGGGTCGAGCTGCTCGACATTCCCGGCCGGTGGGGCCACGTCGACGCCCTCGGCCGCAGCCGCACCCCGCACGACCACCGGCGCGGTCGCTGATCCTCGTCAGGCGGCGCAGCCACGGACCTGACCGGACCGCCCCGGACGCTGGCCCACGGACGACGGCGACCCGACGACGGCCGGCCGGTCGAGGCGAGATCAGGCCGCGCAGCCGGTGGTCGCGGAAAGGACGATCCGGTCGCCTGAGAGGTCGGCGACGACGGTCACCGGGCCGCGCCGGTAGGCGTACGCCTGTGGGCCGTCCAGCACCGGGACGCGGGCGACGGGGGCCAGGGCGGCGGCCGGGGACGCCGGGGCCGGGACGCCGGCGGATCGGACGGTGCGGGCGGTGCCGCCACCGGGACAGGGCGCGGCGACCGGCTCGGGGGCCGGTCCGGCCGGACCGCCGAGGGTCCGCAGCGCCTCCGCGAGGGCGTCGGCCTCCGCACCGGCGGCGCCGATCGCGGGTACGGCGTAGCCGTCGCCGACCGGCCGGCAGCCGGTGTCGACGGTCAGCCGGACCCGGCCGTCCCCCTCGACCCGGCCGGAGACGGTCACGAACTCGCCCGCGTCGGCGCGCAGCCGGGGGCCGTCCGAGGTGGCCCGGACCCCGGCCCGCCAGTCCGCCGGCAGCCGGTCGGCGACCTGCTCCAGCAGCGTCCGCTCCCCGCCGGTCGCGACGAAGACGTCCACCCCGCGCGACAGGTCGGCGCCGTCGGCGAACGGGGTGACCCGACAGCCCCGATCCACCACCGGCGGGGTCAGCACGGCGGTGTCGCCGGCCGCCGCGACCAGTTCGCCGACCGCGCGGTCGACGACCGGACCGGCCTCGGTCAGGCTGCGCTGCTCCCGGACGGTCGGCGGGTCGTCCCGTACCGAGATCCAGGTCAGCGCCCCCAGCAGCACCGCCCACGCCACGGTGGCGGCGAGCAGCCAGCGCCACCACCGCCGGGCGGACGCCGGCCGGTCGGGACCAGTGGGCGGGGCCTGCCCCGCCGCTTGCACGCCGTTCACGCCGGCCATCGTGTCACGCCCGTCCAGCCGCAGCCGAACACGGTCGCGGCCCGCCACCAGTGAGGGGACGGGCCACGGCCGATCGGAGTGTGGGTCAGGAGGCGACCGTGACGGCAACCTCGTTGAGGCCCCGGGCAGCGGTCACAGCGGTCTCGCCGTTGCCGTGCCGGGAGAGCGCCCGCAGGGTCCAGGCGCCCGGCGCGGCGAAGAACCGGAACTGACCGGCCGGCGAGGTCACCACCTCGGCGGTGAACTCACCGGTCGAGTCGAGCAGCCGGACGTACGCGCCCGGGACGGCCTCGCCCGCGGCGGAGCGGACGACACCGGTGATCACGGTTTCCTTCTCCAGGTCCAGGCTCGCGGGCAGCGGAGCGGCCTGGTCGGGGGCGGCGCAGCCGGCAGCGGTGGGTGCGGTCATGGCTCAGGCCTCCCCGGGCTCGTCGCCGAGCGCGACCGGCACGCCGACCAGCGAGCCGTACTCGGTCCAGGATCCGTCGTAGTTCTTCACGTTGCGGTGCCCGAGCAGCTCCTGGAGCACGAACCAGGAGTGCGAGGAGCGCTCGCCGATCCGGCAGTACGCGATGGTCTCGCGGCCGTCGTCCAGCCCCGCGTCGGCGTAGATCCTGCGCAGCTCGTCGTCGGACTTGAAGGTGCCGTCCTCGTTGGCCGTCCTGGACCACGGCACGCTGATCGCCGTGGGGATGTGCCCGGCCCGCTGCGCCTGCTCCTGCGGCAGGTGGGCGGGGGCGAGCAGCCGGCCGGCGAACTCGTCGGGGCTGCGTACGTCGACCAGGTTCTTGGTGCCGATGGCGGCCAGGACCTCGTCGCGGAAGGCCCGGATCGAGGTGTCCGGCTGCTGCGCCACGTACTGCGTCGCCGGCCGGGTCACCGCGTCCGTGACCAGCGGGCGGGCGTCGAGCTCCCACTTCTTGCGACCACCGTCGAGCAGCTTCACGTCGCCGTGGCCGTAGAGCTTGAAGTACCAGTACGCGTACGCGGCGAACCAGTTGTTGTTGCCGCCGTAGAGGATGACGGTGTCGTCGTTGCTGACGCCCCGCTCGGAGAGCAGCGCCTCGAACTGGCTCTTGTTGACGAAGTCCCGACGCACCTGGTCCTGCAGGTCGGTCTTCCAGTCCAGCTTGATCGCGCCGGCCAGGTGGCCGGTGTCGTAGGCCGAGGTGTCCTCGTCGACCTCGACGAAGACGACGCCCGGGGCGTCGAGGTTCTTCTCGGCCCAGTCGGCCGAGACGAGTGCGGTGTCGCGACTCATCAGATCACTCCCTGGTGAGGATGAATGGTGAACCAGCACGAGGGCATCGAAGTCGTGACGATCGCACCACGCGCGGGATCCACCGTATGGACGGATCACGGGTTTGTGCGACGGCGCCGCTGCCGGGCGTTGATAGAAAGCACGGGAGAAGAAGAACTCCTGCGTGCAGGTGGCCGTCAAGCGGCCGAGGACAGCCCCGCCGTCAGATGACGGAGCGACACAGGCAGGTGGCCACGCGGCACAGGTCGACCGCGCGCCGTTTGGTGAGGTGCGTCCCCATGAGCAGGGAGCCTACCAGCAGGGCTTCGGGACACCACCGCGCCGACCAGCATCCGGGACGGAGCGCAGGCCGACGCAGAGACGGAAGGAAGGACACCTTCCGTGGTGGGTGGTGGCAGGGGTGCGGATCGCCGGGCGGATCAGCCGGTGACGGAGTTGATCGGCACGTTCCTGGCGTCCGCGGTGACGGTCAGCCCCTCGGGCAGCGGCCGGACCTTCCGGACGGCGAGCTGGAACGGCAGCTCGGGCAGGGGCACGTCGATGGAGATGCCGCGGGCGTAGTTGTTCAACAGCGTCCGGGCCAGCGGCAGGTTCGGCAGGCCCTCGGCGTTCAGGTCGTTGAAGCGCAGCGCCACCTGCCCCTCCTTGCCGACCGTGATGTCGGCGGTGCCGGTCACGGTGAGCCGCCGGCCGAGGATGTCGACCGGCGCGGTGACGGCCAGCCGCCCGTTCTGCTCGCCGAGGGTCAGCCCCGGCCGGTCGAGCAGCTTGGCGAGGCTGTCGTAGCTGATGGTGCCCGTCCCGTCGACCGTCTCGGCAACCACCTCACCCTGGCCGGTACGGAGGGTGTCCAGCGAGGCGCGCACGTTCCGGGCGTCCACGTCGAGCTTCGGCAGCGCGACCGCGTCGCCCCGCACCGAGCCCTGCACGTCGCGCAGCGCGATGGAGATGCGCTCGTAGCGGCCGTCGAGCACCTGGGTGAGGAACGGGGCTCCGCCGATCTCCACCTCCGGCGCCGAGGACTGCGCCCCCTGCTTGGCGATCTCCTGCCGGACCTGGTCGGCGATGGCGCGCTCGGCCACCCCGACCGCGACCCGGTCGGCCACCACGATCAGGCCGCCCAGGACCAGCAGCAGCACGACGAGGGTGATGAGCACCTTGCGCCCACGTCGCCGGGGCCGCTCGTCGTACGTGTCGTCCTGCGCCACGCCGTCTCCTTCTCGTCAGTGCCGAGGGTGCCGCGAAGCGGCCCACCGGTGGTACCCGAACGGGGAAACCCTCAATCGCCGGGTCAGAGGACGAACTTGCACATGGCGTACGCGGCCGGCGCGGCCAGGGCGAAGCCGCCGAGCGGCCCCTGCATGTGCCGGGCCACCCACATCGTCGGCGGCTCCCCCGCCATCAGCCGGCCAGCCTCGGCGTAGCCGACGGCGAGGTCGGCCAGCACAGCGGTGACCGCCGCGACCAGCCCGATGACCGCGGCACGGGTCGGGGTGAAGGGCGTCACCAGGTAGCCGCCGAGAAGGGCGCTGACCAGCGTGCCGGCCATCGCGCCGACGACCACGCCGGCCGCGCCCCGGGGCACCTGGGGGGCCAGCCGTGGCCAGGGCGCCACCGCGTCGGTCAGCCGGGCGACGGTGAGCGCGACCGCGCTGGCGGTGAGGCACACCGTGATGGCCTGGGTGCCCGCCGGAATCCGGCTGAGCACGATCAGGGTGGCGAAGGCGACGACGCCGACCACGATCAGCAGGGTGCTGCCGAGCGAGTCCGTCACCCGCACCCGGTCGACCCGCCGGAACAGCTGGCCGAGCACGCCGAGGGCGAAGCCGCCCGCCGCGACGTAGCCCAGCGGTGCCAGGCCGGCGATGTCCGTCTGCACGGCCGCGATGTCGGCCGCCGCCGCAGCGCCGACGCTGACCAGGGCGACCAGCAGCAGCGCCGGCGGCCGGATGGCCATCGTCCAGGCCAGCACGAAGAGCACCTGTACGCCGAAGATGATGAACGCGAAGGGCAGCCGGTGCCCCGGGCCGGAGGTCTGCGCGCCGAGCACCAGACCGACCCCGAGCAGGACGGCGAACCCGGCGACGGTCAGCGCGAGCGGACGGCGCACCTCGACCGGCTCCAACGGTTCCTCGTCCGGCTCGGTGTCCGGCTCGTCGTCGGGCCGGCGGGCTGGTTCGCCGGCCCGCCGGGCGCGGCGTGGCCCGCTGCGTTCCCGGCGCTCGTCGTCGTCGGGGGCCGGCCCGGGGCGCGGTGCTGGCGGCTGGCCACGGGACGGGTCGGCAGGCCCGGGGCGGGGCCCGTCGGCCCACTGGTCACGGCCGGTCTCGGGCGAGCTGGAGGGAAACACGCCCCGATCGTGCCAGACCCACCCGCCGGCGCGGGGGTCACGGTTTCGGCAACGTTAAAACCTGGCGCACGATCATGGGCAAACAGGGCAAACAGGAAATGCCGCAGAGGTGTGACCGGGGCGATCGGTTACGCTCAGGCCGTTACCCGCCCCGTCAGCGACGCCGGGACCCACGCAAGTTCATCAGCGTCACACCCCGCTGCGGAGTGCGCTGGTCGCGCGCGGCCGACGGCCGCCGGGACGGAGGTGATCGTGGAGATCCTGCTGCTGGTGACCGCACGCGCAGGCGAACCATCCGCAGTGCTGCCGGCGCTCGACCTGCTGCCACACTCGGTCCGCACCGCACCCCGCGACGTCCGTACCCTGGTCGCCGGCCCCAGTCCGGACGCGGTGCTGGTCGACGCCCGCTCCGAGCTGAGCGAGGCCCGGGCGACCTGCCGGATGCTGCACGCCACCGGGCTCGGGGTGCCGCTGGTCGCGGTGGTCACCGAGGCCGGCCTGATCGCGCTCAACGCCGACTGGGGCGTCGACGACGTCATCCTCGCCTCCGCCGGCCCGGCCGAGGTGGAGGCCCGGCTGCGGCTCGCCGTCGGGCGGCTGAGCAACGCCACCTCCGGTGCCGGCGGCTCGATCCGCGCCGGGGAGCTGACGATCGACCCCGACACCTACGCCGCGAAACTCAAGGGCCGGCCGCTCGATCTCACCTACAAGGAGTTCGAGCTGCTGAAGTTCCTGGCCCAGCACCCGGGTCGGGTGTTCACCCGGGACCAACTCCTGCGCGAGGTCTGGGGCTACGACTACTTCGGCGGCACCCGCACCGTCGACGTGCACGTCCGGCGGCTGCGCGCCAAACTCGGCTCCGAGTACGAGTCGATGATCGGCACGGTGCGGCAGGTGGGTTACAAGTTCGTCGTACCGCCCTCCCGGTCGCTGCCGGAGAGCGAGCGCGCGCCCCTGCCCGTCTGATCTTCCCCATCCTTCGCGGGCTGTTTCGTTGTTTCCCTTTTACCCCTTTTGCCTTGCTAGTCGGTTCTATTCTGACTGCCGGGTTTGCGACAAAAAGGGGGCGGCGGCGTGCGCATCGGCCACGGGGGCGGCAGCGGATCGACACGGGCGCGCGCGCTGATCCGGGACCCCTCGGCCGCGCGCACCATCGGTCTCGTCGCGCTGGTGGTCGTCGCACTGCTCGGCACCGCGTACGTCCTCGGGCGCAGCCTGGTCCCCGACCAGCCGCCCTCCCGGGCCAGCGTCACCACCGGCCCGCACTACACCGACCAGCCGCCGGCCGGCGACGCTTCCCGGCGCACGCCGGAGGGCGCTGCGAGCACCGGCCCGGCGGAGGCCGGCCAGGATGGCGGCGCCAGCCCCGGGGGCACACCGTCGCCCGGCCCGACCGACGGGCCGTTCGGCGCGCAGACCACCAGTGGCACCTCGCTGGTCGCGCTGACCTTCGACGACGGGCCGGACCCGCGGTACACCCCGCAGGTGCTCGCCCTGCTCCGCGAGCACCAGGTACGCGCCACCTTCTGCGTGGTCGGCGAGAACGCGCAGGCCCACCCGGACCTGATCCGGGCCATCGCGGCCGACGGGCACACCCTGTGCAACCACAGTTGGAACCACGACGTCACCCTCGGCAGGCGGTCGCCGGACGCCATCCGGTCGGACCTGCTGCGCACCAGCGCGGCGATCCGGGCGGCGGTGCCCGACGCGCCGATCGCGTACTACCGGCAACCCGGCGGCGCCTGGACGGGCCAGGTCGTGTCGGTGTCCAACGAACTCGACATGATCCCGCTGCACTGGACGGTGGACCCGGCGGACTGGGAGGTGCCGGGAGCCAGCCGGATCGCGGCGACGGTCGTGGCGGGCGTCGTACCCGGTTCGGTCGTGCTGCTGCACGACGCCGGCGGCGACCGACAGGGCACTGTGGACGCGCTGCACCGCATCCTGCCGGCCCTGACCAGCCGGTTCGAGGTGGAGGCGTTGCCGAACGGGGCGACGTGAGCCGCGCCAGCCGCACCACGGCAACCGTCGCGAGCGGGACGGGGCCGAGGAGCCGAACGGACTACGGTGGCCCCATGAGCAACCCCGAACCGAGCGACCGCCGGGTGACCCGGGCCGGCCGCCTCAGCCCCACGGAGATCGCCGACGTGACGGCCCTCGCCCGGACCGCCGGCGACGTGGACGGGGCAGACCCGTTCGACGAGCACGTCCTGCTCCGGCTCCGCGACCCGGACGCGCCCGCGGTGCACCTGACCATCCGGGCGGACGACGGCACACTGGCCGGGTACGCGCACCTGGACACCACCGACGCGGCCACGGGGGTCGGGGTGGAACTGGTGGTGCACCCGGCGTACCGGCGGCGCGGGACGGGCCGGGCGCTGGCCCGGGGCGTCCTGGCGGCGGCCGACGGCCCGCTGCGGGTCTGGGCGCACGGCGACCACCCCTCGGCCGCCGCGCTCGCCGTCGACCTGGGCCTGCGCCGGGCCCGGGTGCTCTGGCAGCTCCGCCGGCCGCTGACCGCCCCGATCCCCGACCCCGGGCTGCCGGACGGGGTGACGCTGCGTGCGTTCCAGCCGGGCGTCGACGACGACGAGTGGCTGGCGCTCAACGCGCGGGCCTTCGCCGAGCACCCGGAACAGGGTCGCTGGTCCCCCGCCGACCTGCGGGTACGCCTCGACGAGCCGTGGTTCGACCCGGAGGGCTTCCTGCTCGCCGTCGACGAGCCCACCGGCCGGTTGCTCGGCTTCCACTGGACGAAGGTCCACGAGCGACCCGGCTCGGCCCGGATCGGCGAGGTCTACGTCCTCGGCGTGGACCCGTCGGCGCACCGCGGCGGGCTGGGCCGGGTGCTGACCGCGGCCGGCCTGGCGCACCTGCGGGACCAGCGGGGCCTGGACCGGGTCATGCTCTACGTCGACGAGTCGAACACCGCCGCGGTGGCGCTCTACGAGCGGCTCGGCTTCGCCCGCTGGTCGGCGCACGTCAACTACCAGTCGGCCTGACGTCGGCACGGCCCGGGGCGCTGCGGCGCGGCGACCCGGGCCGTGACGGGCGGGCCGTGACGGCACGGCGACCCGGGGCCGTGCCGGGCGGGCCGCGCCGTGCACCAGGAAGATCGCCATACCTCCGACCGGGGCATTCGAGTTCACTTAACGGACAACTCGCACTCAGCGAGCGGTCATCTACGCTGCCGCACCTGTTCACTCCCCGTTCACTTCTGACCGACGAACCGGCTACCTGGCGCTCCTAACTTTTGGATCAGCCGGTCAGCGCCGGCACCCCGGGCCCCAATCCGGGTGCGAAGTCAGACGTGAAGGGAAACCCCTCAGGTGAAGCTCCAGCGGCACGGCACCCTCGCCTGCCTCGCTCTTACCGCGACGCTCGCTCTCAGCGCATGCGGCTCGGACAACAACGAGCCCGCGAGCAGCGCCTCCACCTCCGGGTCGGCCGCCGCCGACTGCGCCACCGGCACGCTGAACACCCAGGGCTCGTCGGCGCAGAAGAACGCCATGGACGAGTGGATCAAGGCGTACCAGCAGAAGTGCTCCGGCGCCAGGATCAACTACGAGCCGTCCGGCTCGGGCGCCGGCATCCAGGCCTTCGTCGCCGGCACCGCCGACTTCGCCGGCTCGGACTCCGCCCTCAAGGACGAGGAGCAGCCGCAGGCCGACGCCAAGTGCGTCGGCGGCGCCGCGATCAACCTGCCGATGGTGATCGGCCCGGTCGCCATCGCCTACAACGTCGACGGCGTGGACAACCTCCAGCTCAAGCCGGCCACCCTGGCGAAGATCTTCGCCGGCAAGGTGACCAGGTGGGACGACCCGGCGATCAAGGCCGACAACCCGGACGCCAAGCTGCCGTCGACCACCATCAACGCGGTGCACCGCTCGGACTCCTCCGGCACCACCGACAACTTCACCGACTTCCTCACCAAGACCGCCGCGTCTGACTGGACCTTCGGCAAGGCCAAGGAGTGGAAGGCCCCGGGCGGCACCGGCGCGGCGAAGTCCGACGGCATGGCCAGCGCGATCAAGGGCCAGGAAGGCACCATCGGCTACGTCGAGTGGTCGTACGCCGAGAACGGCGGCCTGAAGACCGCCAAGGTCGGCAACGGCGCGGGCGAGTTCGCCGAGCTGACCGCCGAGTCGGCCGGCAAGACCATCGCCGGCGCGGAGGTGGTCGGCCAGGGCGACGACCTCAAGATGAAGATCGACTACAACACCAAGGAGGCCGGGGCCTACCCGATCGTCCTGGTGACCTACGAGATCGTCTGCACCAAGGGCCTCGCCGCCGACAAGCTGCCGCTGGTCAAGGGCTTCCTCGGCCACGCCGCGAGCACCGCGGGCCAGGCCGACCTGACCGAACTGGGCTACGCCCCGCTGCCCGAGTCGGTCCGTACCAAGGTCGAGGCCGCGGTCAAGAACCTCGCCTGAGCCGGCCGCACCGACACCGTCACCACCACCTCAACTCGAAGCGAGCGAGCAGATGGGTGAAACCCCCCACCGCTCGGCCCACGCCGGCACCGGCGGGACGCGCGTGACCGAAGGTCACGACCGGCCCTCCGGTGCCTCGGCGCGTCCGGCCGAGGCACCAGTCAGCATCCGTACGCCGGGCGGAGCCGGGTTGGGCGGCGGCGGCGCGCTGCCCCGGGCCCGGGCGTTCGGCGCCGAACGGGCCTTCCGTGGCCTGACCGTGGGCGCCGGCGCCACCGTCCTGGTCATCATCGCGGCGATCGCGATCTTCCTGGTGGCGAAGGCGGTGCCGGCGCTACGGGCCAACACCGAGAGCTTCTGGAGCTTCGAGGGCTGGTTCCCCAACGACGCGGAACCGAGGTTCGGCATCGGGGCGCTCGCCTTCGGCACCGTGTTCAGCTCCGCGCTGGCCCTGCTCATCGCGGTGCCGGTGGCCCTGGGCATCGCGCTCTACCTGTCCCACTACGCGCCGCGCCGGCTCGGCACCACGCTGGGCTTCCTGATCGACCTGCTGGCCGCGGTGCCCAGCGTGGTCTTCGGCCTCTGGGGCCGCGACGTCTTCATCAGTCCGGTGCGGGACTTCTCCGCCTGGCTGAACACGTACTTCGGCTGGATCCCGATCTTCGGCGGTGACGGACCGTTCGGGAAGTCGATCATGCTGGGCGCGCTGGTCCTGGCGATCATGGTGCTGCCGATCATCACGTCGCTCTCCCGCGAGGTGTTCCTCCAGACCCCGACCGCCAACGAGGAGGCCGCCCTCGCCCTCGGCGCCACCCGCTGGGAGATGATCCGCACCGCGGTGCTGCCGTACGGCCGCCCCGGCGTCATCGCCGCGGTGATGCTCGGCCTGGGCCGGGCCCTCGGCGAGACCATCGCCCTGGCGATGACCCTCGGCATCACCTTCGGCATCTCGTTCAACCTCATCGAGAGCGGCGGCAACACCATCGCCGCCAACATCGCCAACACGTTCGGCGAGGCGAACGACACCGGTCGGGGCGCGCTGATCGCCTCGGGCCTGGTGCTCTTCGCCATCACGCTGATCGTCAACATCACGGCGCGGGCGATCATCCACCGCCGCCGGGAGTTCACGGAGTCGGCGGCATGAGCGAGCGTCAGCGAGCGAATCATCTTCACAGTGCGTCTGCCGCCACGGAGCGAAGCGGAGTGACGGCATGACCACTACCCGCACACCGCATCGAACCCGACCGTCCGCGCAGCCGCCCACCCTGAAGGCCCGACGGCTGCCGAGGTACGCCGCGCCGGCCATCGCGGCAGCCGCCCTGACGGTCGCCGCCGCCGTCGTGTACGGCACCGGCACCGGCGGCCCGGTGCTGGTCGTGGTGGTCGGCGCACTGCTCTACCTGGCCGGGCTGTTCGCCGCCGCGAACCGGGTCGAGGGACGCAGGTCGGCCCGCAACCGCACCTGGAGCGCGCTGATCCACTCCGCGTTCGTGCTGGCCGTCCTGCCGCTGGCCTCGGTGGTCTGGACGCTGGTCAGCAAGGGCGCCGAGCGGCTGGACGCCGACTTCTTCCTCACCTCGATGAACAACATCGGCGCGCGGGACCCGAACGGCGGCGCGTACCACGCGATCGTCGGCACACTCCAGCAGGTCGGCATCGCCGCCCTGATCACCGTCCCGCTCGGCATCCTCTGCGCGATCTACATCGTCGAGTACGGCCGGGGCCGGTTCGCCGCCACGATCCGCTTCTTCGTGGACGTGATGACGGGCATCCCGTCGATCGTCGCCGGACTCTTCGTGCTGGCGTTCTGGGTGCTGATCGTCTCGCCGTGGTTCAACGACGGGCGGCCGAGCTTCTCCGGCTTCGCCGCCGCGCTCGCGCTGAGCGTGCTGATGCTGCCCACCGTGGTCCGCTCCACCGAGGAGATGTTGCGGCTCGTCCCGGCGCCGCTGCGCGAGGGGGCGTACGCCCTCGGCGTGCCGAAGTGGAAGACCATCCTGCGGGTCGTGCTGCCGACCGCCCTGCCGGGCATCGTCACCGGCGTCATGCTCGCCATCGCCCGCGCGGCCGGCGAGACCGCCCCGGTGCTGCTCGTCGCCGGCGGCGGCGCGGCGATCAACTTCAACCCGTTCGAGAACAACCAGTCGTCGCTGGCCCTCTTCGTCTACCAGCAGGCCGGCGACGCGTCCCGGTACGCGCCGGCGCGGGCGTGGACCGCGGCACTCACCCTGGTCGCCCTCGTGCTGGTCCTGACCGTCGCGGCGAAGCTGCTGGCCCGTCGCAACCGGCTCGGCCGATGAACCCCGGAGGTACCACCACCATGGCCAAGCGCATCGAAGCCTCGAACGTCACCGCCTACTACGGCGCCTTCAAGGCGATCGAGAACATCAACCTGACGGTCGAGCCGAAGACGGTGACCGCCCTGATCGGCCCGTCCGGCTGCGGCAAGTCCACCTTCCTGCGGTCGATCAACCGGATGCACGAGGTGCTCCCCGGGGCCCGGGTCGAGGGCAGCCTCACCATCGACGACCAGGACATCTACGACCGGGATGTGGACGTCACCGCCGTCCGGCGCATGATCGGCATGGTCTTCCAGCGACCGAACCCGTTCCCCACCATGAGCATCTTCGAGAACGTGGTGGCCGGGCTGCGGCTCAACGGGCTGCGCAAGAAGTCGATCCTGGACGAGGCGGCCGAGCGGGCGCTCCGCTCGGCCAACCTCTGGGACGAGGTGAAGGACCGGCTCGGCAAGCCCGGTGCCGGCCTCTCCGGCGGTCAGCAGCAGCGGCTCTGCATCGCCCGGACCATCGCCGTCGAGCCGCAGGTGGTGCTGATGGACGAGCCCTGCTCGGCGCTCGACCCGATCTCCACGCTGGCCATCGAGGACCTTATGTTCCAGCTCAAGGACAAGTTCACCATCATCATCGTCACGCACAACATGCAGCAGGCCGCCCGCGTCTCGGACCGGACCGCCTTCTTCTCGATCGAGAAGACCGGCGACCCGGGCCGCCTCATCGAGTACGACAACACGCAGAAGATCTTCAGCAACCCCGGCGTGAAGAAGACCGAGGACTACATCACCGGCCGCTTCGGCTGAGTCGCCGGGATCAGGGCAGCGTCGCGAAGAACCGGCGCAGGTCGTCCACCAGCAGGTCGGGCACCTCGCGGGCGGCGAAGTGGCCGCCCCGGTCGTACGTCTGCCAGGAGACGATGTTCTCGTGGTCCCGCTCGGCGAGCGTACGGATGGACTGGAAGTCCCAGGGGAAGTTGGCCAGCCCCAGCGGCACGGTGGTCGGCTCCAGGGGCGTGGTGCCACGACCGTTGACCTTCTGGGCGGATGGGACCACCTCCGCGTCCTCGTAGTAGAAACGGGCCGAGGAGGCGGCGGTGTTGGTCAGCCAGTAGATCGTCGCGTTGGTGAGGACGTAGTCGGGGTCGAGTTGCTCGCCCATCAGCTGGGCCACCCAGCCGAGCAGGCCGGCCGGTGAGTCGGCCAGCGCGTGCGCGACGTTCTGTGGCTCGGTCGAGTGGAGCCGGTCGTAGCCGCCGTGCCGTTGCACGTGCCAGTCGGCGAACGCCAGCTTGCCCCGCTCCTCCTCCGAGAGGGCGGCCAGTTCGTCGGCGTCCCCGGACGGCAGTGAGAAGACCTGCGTGACGTGCACGCCGATCACGTGCTCCGGGTCGGCCCGGCCCACCTCAGGGGCGATGAACGCGCCGAGGTCGTTCCCGGCCGAGCCGTACCGGTGGTAGCCGAGGCGGCGCATCAGCTCCGCCCAGGCCCGGGCCACCCGGAACCGGTTCCAGCCCCGATCCCCGGTCGGGCCGGAGAAGCCGAAGCCGGGGACCGACGGGATGACCAGGTGGAACGCGTGCGCCGGGTCGCCGCCGTGGGCCCGGGGGTCGGTGAGCGGCCCGATCACGTCCAGCCACTCGACGACCGTGGTCGGCCAGCCGTGCGTGAGGATCAGCGGGGTGGCGTCCGGCTCGGGTGAACGGACGTGCAGGAAGTGCACGTTCTGCCCGTCGATCTCGGTGGTGAACTGCGGGTACGCGTTGAGCTTCGCCTCCCAGGCCCGCCAGTCGTACGCCGTGCGCCAGTGCGTGACCAGGCGCTTGACGTAGCTGACCGGGACGCCGTACTCCCAGCCGGGCGGCACCGGTCCCTCGGGGGTGGCCGTGGGGTCGGCCGGCAGTTCCTCGGCCCAGCGGGTGCGGGCCAGCCGGTCGGCGAGGTCGTCGAGGTCGGCCTGCGGGATGTCGATGCGGAACGGAACGATCGCGGTGTCGTCAGCCATGCCCTTACGGTAGGAGCCCATTAGGAAGAGTTCGTTCCTAATGAGCAGGCAGAATGAGGCGATGTTGGAGACCTCGGCGCGGCTGCTGCGCCTGCTGTCACTGTTGCAGACCCCACGCGAGTGGACCGGCACGGAGCTGGCCGAGCGGCTGTCGGTGAGCACCCGGACGGTCCGCAACGACGTGGAGCGGCTGCGCACCCTGGGCTACCCGGTGCACGGCACGCGGGGCGCGGTCGGCGGCTACCGGCTCGGGGCGGGTGCAGCGCTGCCCCCGCTGCTGCTCGACGACGAGGAGGCCGTGGCGGTGGCCGTCGGGCTGCGTACCGCCGCCGGGGGAAGCGTCGCCGGCATCGAGGAAACCTCGCTGCGCGCGCTCGCGAAGTTGGAACAGGTCCTCCCCCACCGGCTGCGCCGCCGCGTCAACGCGCTGCACACCCACACCGTGCGGGTGCCCCACGACGCGCCCGCCCCGACCGTGGACGCGGAGACGCTCAGCACGATAAGCGCGGCCTGCCGGGACCGGGAACGGTTGCGCTTCGACTACATCCGGCACGACGGCACCGCCGACCGGCGGGACGTCGAGCCGTACCGGCTGGTCAACTGGGGGCGCCGCTGGTATCTGGTGGCCTTCGACCCGCAGCGGGACGACTGGCGGACGTTCCGGGTGGACCGGATCACCCCGCGTACCCCCGTCGGGCCCCGCTTCCCCACCCGGGACCTGCCCGAGGACGTGGTGGACCGGGTCCGCCACGGCGTCTCCTCGGCAGCCTGGCGACACCGCGCCCGGGTGCTGGTGCACGCGCCGGCCGAGGTGGTCACCGAACGGATCAACCCGGCCGTCGGCACCGTCGAACCGGTCGACGCGCGCAGCTGCCTGCTGCACACCGGCGCCGACCGGCTGGAAACGGTGGCGGTCTGGCTGGGCCTGCTCGACGCCGACTTCACCGTCCAGGATCCACCGGAGCTCACCGACCTCCTGCGTACCATCGCCGACCGTTACCTGCGCGCGGCGCCGTGACCCGTCAGCCGAGCACGAACCGGGCCGCGGAGTCGTCGGTGAACTCCAGCCGGGGGGTGACCGGATTGGCGGCGTCCCGGTCGGCCGACGCGCGGACGACACCCGCCAGGCCACCGGCGTCGGCCACCTGCCCGAGGGTGACCAGGGTCGGCGGCAGCATGCTCAGCTCGCCCGCCGCCACCCGGGCCAGGGCGTCCGCCGGGCGGATCCAGAGCGTGTGGTCGGTCTCGCCGGAGACGTCCCGGGTCCGCTGCCCCTCCGGCAGGAGGGCCACGAAGAAGTACGTGTCGAAGCGGCGCGGCTCGAAGTCGGGCGTGATCCACCGGCTCCACGGCAGCAGCAGGTCCGACCGGAGGGTGAGCCCGCGCCGGGCGAGCAGGTCCGCGAAGCCGCCCCGGTGCTGCTCCAGCTCCACCCGGTCGGCCTCCCAGTCGTCACCGCTCACGTCGCCCACCACGGTCTGAGCGTCCGGGCCGGCGAGCAGGACGCCAGCCTCCTCGAACACCTCCCGGGCCGCGGCGCAGACGACCGCCTGGGCGGCCTGCGGGGTCAGCGCCAGCCGCTCGCCCCATCCGGCCGGTGGCGGGCCGGCCCAGTCCAGGTGCGCCTGCGAGTCGGAGGGGTCGACCCCTCCGCCGGGGAAGGCGTACATCCCGCCGAAGGCCATCGCGGCGACCCGTCGGATCAGGTACACCTCGAAGTCGTCCCCGGCGGGGCGCAGCAGCAGCACGGTGGCCGCGACCCGGGGCGTCGCCGGGGTGCCGCCCTCGGCGTGGAACCGGCGGGCATGCTCCACGAGCGCCGGGGGTGCGGGGAAGCCGTCGGCGTCGATCGTCATGCGCCGAGCCTAGTTCCCGGCGGGTGGATCGCCCGCTCCGCCATCCGGTGATCTTCGCTAGCGTGGCCGGCATGACTCGTTGGGGCATCCTGGCCACCGGCCACATCGCCGCCCGTTTCGCCGAGGACCTGCGGCTGGTGCCGGGCGCCGAACTCGCGGCCGTCGGCTCGCGGACCGCCGAGAGCGCGCAGCGGTTCGCGGCCCGGCACGGCGTGCCCCGGGCGTACGCCTCCTGGGCGGAACTCGCCGCGGACGACGACCTGGACGTCGTCTACGTCGCCACCCCGCACGCCGCGCACCACGAGGCGGCCCTGACCTGCCTCACGGCCGGCCGGGCGGTGCTGCTGGAGAAGCCGTTCACCCTCGAACTGTCGACCAGCGCCGAACTGGTCGACACCGCCCGCGCGGCCGGGGTCTTCCTGATGGAGGCCATGTGGATGCGGACGAACCCGCTCGTACGCCGACTCTGCGCGCTGGTCGCGGACGGCGCGATCGGCACGGTGACCAGCGTCCGGGCCGATTTCGGGGCCGCCGGGCCGTTCCCGCCGGAGCACCGGCTGCGGGCCCGCACCCTCGGCGGTGGCGCCCTGCTCGACCTGGGCGTCTACCCGGTCAGCCTGGCCCACCTGCTGCTCGGCGTGCCCGACCACGTCCGGTCCTGGGCGAAGCTGAGCCCGGAGGGTGTGGACGAGAACACCGGGATCGTCCTCGGGTACGACTCGGGCGCGGTCGCCACGCTCAGCTGCGGCATGGTCGGGGCCACCCCGCTGGTCGCCTCGGTCACCGGCACCACCGGCCGGATCGACCTGCCCGAGCCGTTCTTCCGCCCCGGCTCGGTGACCCTGCACCGGGCCGGCGCCGAGCCGGAGACGATCACCGAAGAGCTGGTCGGCGGCGGCTACCAGTACGAGGCCGCCGAGGTCCAGCGCTGCCTCGCCGAAGGACTGCTGGAGAGCCCTCTGGTGCCGCACGCCGCCACGCTGGAGGTGATGGCGCTCCTCGACGGGATCCGCGCCCAGATCGGCGTCCACTACTCCTAGCGCGGGTTGGGAGGGGCCCTTCGTCAACGAAGGGCCCCTCCCTACACCTCAGCTGAACAGCGGACGGGCCAGGAAGTACATCAGGGCGCCGATCGAGCCGGCGGCCGGGAAGGTGAGGATCCACGCGCCGACGATGTTGCCGGCCACGCCCCACCGGACGGCGGAGAGCCGCTTGGTGGCGCCGACGCCCATGATCGCCGAGGTGATCGTGTGGGTCGTCGAGATCGGGGCGCCGAGGACGAGCGCGTTGAAGTAGAGCACCCCGCTGGCCACGGTCTCGGCCGCGAAGCCCTCCGGCGGCTTCAGGTCGATGATCTTCCGGCCCAGCGTCCGGATGATCCGCCAGCCACCGGAGTACGTGCCGGCAGCCAGTACGGCGGCCGAGGTCCAGAACGCCCACTCCGGGATGTGGCTCGGATCGTCCTGGAAGCCGCCGACGTAGAGGGCGAGCACCACGATGCCGATGGTCTTGGCGGCGTCCTGCATGCCGTGGCCGACCGACATGGCGGCGGCGGACGCGGTCTGCGCCCAGCGGAAGCCGCGGTTGAGCTTGCCCGGGTGGCCCTTCCGGAAGATCCACTGCACGGCGATCATGACGATGTAGCCGAGCACGAAGCCGACCATCGGCGAGAGGATCATCGGAATGATCACGCTCTTCCCGATGCCGCTCCACAGCACCGTGCCGGACGCGGCGACGGTCGCGCCGACCAGGCCGCCGATCAGCGCGTGCGACGAGGACGACGGCAGGCCGAAGTACCAGGTGACCAGGTTCCAGACGATCGCGCCGATCACGCCGGCGAAGACGATGCCGAGGCTCGATGTGCCGGTGGGTAGTTTCACCAGGCCGCTGCCGACGGTCTTGGCCACCTCGGCGCCGAAGTGGGCGCCGATGAAGTTGCCGACCGCCGCCATGGCCAAAGCCACCCGGGGTGTGAGCGCCCGGGTGGAGATGCTGGTCGCGATCGCGTTGGCGGCGTCGTGGAAGCCGTTGGTGTAGTCGAACACCAATGCCACCGCGATCACCGCCAGTACGGCGATGAGTTCGGGACTCACAGGATCAGGACTCCTTGACCGCGATGGTCTCGACGGTGTTGGCCACGTGCTCGAAGGCGTCGCAGGCGGCCTCCAGCTCGTCGGCGACCTCCTTCATCTTCAGCACGGTCAGAGCGTCGTACTCGCCGGAGAAGAGGCGGACCAGCAGCATCCGGTACACCTGGTCGCCGTCGTTCTCCAGCCGGTTGCACTCGATCCAGTAGTCCTCGAGGTCCTTCATCGACTTCAGCCGCGGCATCGCGTCGGCGGTCAGCTTCGCCTGTGCGTCCAGGACGTTGACCATCTCGTGCATCTCGCGGGGCAGCGAGGGGAGCTTGGTCAGGCCGTAGAGGTAGAGCAGGTTGCCGACCGCCTCCAGGTGGTCCATCACGTCGTCCAGCAGCGAGCCGAGCCGGTAGATGTCCTCCCGGTCGAACGGCGTGATGAAGGTAGAGTTGATCTTCTTGTACAGCTCGTGGGTGATCTGGTCGCTGTCGTGCTCCACCTCGGTGAGCCGCTCGCTGACCGACTGCACCTCCACCCCGGGCAGGGCCAGCTCGTTGAGCAGCTCGGTGCCCTTCACCAGGTTCTGCGCGGCCCTGGTGAAGAGCTCGTAAAAGGCGCCCTCGTTCGGACGGAAGGAAAACTTCACAGCACGGACCTCGTCGTGTCGGTGGAAGGGTGGCGGCCGCCCGGAGGGTGCCCGCCTGGGAATGCTAGAAAACGGCGGAACGGCGGATTCGGCGGCCTCCCCCTGGCCAGGCCACATTCACCGGTCGTTCACCTGCCGTTCATCTACGGCGTCCCCTCGGATCCCAGCAGCCGCTCCCGTTCGTGCCGGACGTCGAAACCGGCAGGCGGATACCCGAGATCGAGGGTGTCGAACGTCTCCCCGGAGCAGGTGCGCGACGGCCCGGTCGCGGTACCACCTGCGGCCCGCCGGCACCACGTACCAGGGCGCGGTGGCCCTGCCGCACCGGCCCAGGGCCTCGGCGTACGCGGCCTGGTAGTCGTCCCAGCGGACCCGGGCGTCGTCGCTCGCATCCTCGGATCATCACCCACCCCCGCTACACCCGCCCGCCGACGGGATGGGACAAGCTGTGCCGGCGCGGAAGAATCCGGGCCGGGGCGGGTGGCGGGAGGAGCGGTGGTGCGGGATCTGGCGACGGAGTTCGAGGCCGAGCGGGGGCGGCTGCTGGCGGTGGCGTACCGGATGCTCGGCAGCCGCAGCGAGGCCGAGGACGCCGTGCAGGAGACCTGGCTGCGGTACGCCGCCGCGCTCGCCGACCCGACGGCCCGCGCCGAGATCCGGCACCTCGGCGCCTGGCTCACCACCGCGTGCGCCCGGATCTGCCTGGACGTGCTCCGCTCGGCGCGGGTACGGCGGGAGGCGTACCCCGGCCAGTGGCTGCCGGAGCCCGTGGTGGCACCGCTCGACCAGGGCCCGCGCACCGACGGCTTCGCGCCCGACCCCGCCGAACGGGCGGTCCGCGCCGACCAGGTCGGCACCGCCCTGATGGTGGTGCTGGAGCGGCTCGCGCCGGAGCAGCGGGTCGCCTTCGTGCTGCACGACGTCTTCGCCGTGCCGTTCTCCCGGATCGCCGAGGTGCTCGGTACGACGGACGCCGCCGCCCGCCAGCTCGCCTCCCGGGCCCGCCGGGCAGTGCACGCGCCCGACGCTCCCCGGCACACCGCCGACGCGGTCGAGCAGCGCCGGGTGCTCGCCGCCTTCGTGGCCGCCGTCGAGTCGGGCGAGCTGGCCGCGCTGGTGCGGGTGCTCGCCCCGGACGTGGTCCTGATCGGCGACAGCGGCGGCCACTTCCCGGCGGCCCGGCGCCCGGTGCTCGGTGCCGACGCGGTGGCCCGCCTCATCCTGGGCCTGTTCGGCCGGGCCGGCCGCTACGCCGGCACGCTGCGCGCCCGTCCGGTGCTGGTCGACGGCGTGGAGGGCCTGCACCTGGAGACCCTGCACTCCGACGGCCGGCCGCTGCGGGTGGTCGCCGCCCTCGCGGTGGACGGCGGCCGGGTGACCGGGGTCTTCCACCAACTCAACCCGGAGAAGCTGGGCAACCTGCCGCCGCTGGCGGCCGAGGACCGTTGGCCACCGCGTTGGTGACGCCGGGTCAGACCACCAGGGCCAGCCATTTCCGGTACGACGTGGCGAACGGTTCGACGCCGTCGCCCAGCGCGTCGAGGAGCCATCGGGCTGCCGCCTCGGCCTGCGTCACCACGTCGTCCGGGTAGCCGAAGCGGGCCCGGTGCTCGGCGAACTCGTCCTCGTCGCGCAACTCCACCGCGCCGGTGGCCCGGCGGCGCACCACGTCCAGGTCGAGGTCGATGAGGTGGACCGTGTCGTCGTTCTCCCAGCGGGCCGGGCTGGCGATGTCGCAGTAGACCTCGCTGGTCCGTGGCGGCGGGTTGAACATGCCGGTCCACCAGGCGTGGTGCGGCACCAGCAGGACGAACGGAATCTGCTCCACCGACGGCCGGCCATGGTAGACGGACCTCGTGCCCTCGGTCACGCCGAGCCAGACGCCCAGGTCGTCCTCGGCGAGGCGGCGGGCCGGGTAGTCACGGTGCGCGCTGCCGTCGTACTTGCGGTAGATCACGCGGACCACATCGCTCGGCATGAGTCGCACCCTAACCGATACCGCCCATCCGTCGCCGCACGGAAGTAACCGGACGCGGTCGGTGGGAGACCGTACCGTGACGACGCCACGCCCCGGATCGGCGCGGCCGACGTCGGGGCCGACGGGTACCGTCGCACGGTGACTCCGCGCCTCGCCACCGGTTCCGCCGCCCCCTCGCCCCGCACCGGAGGCCGGCGGCGGGGCGCCCGGCCGAGCGGGGTGGAGCTGCTCGCTGCCGCCGTCGGCGCGGTGCCGGGTGGGGCGGCGCGTCCGGGCCAGCAGCAGATGACGACCGCCATCGAGGAGTGCGTGCAGGCACGGGAGCACCTGCTCGTGCAGGCTGGCACGGGCACCGGGAAGTCATTGGCCTACCTGACGCCCGCGCTGACCGTGGACGGTCCGGTGGTGATCTCCACGGCCACCCTGGCGTTGCAGTCCCAACTGGTCGACCACGACCTGCCCCGGCTCGCCGACGCCGTGGAGCCGGTGCTCGGGCGGCGGCCCACCTTCGCGGTGCTGAAGGGGCGGCACCACTACCTCTGCCTGGCCCGGCTGGACAACTCCACCGAGGACGAGCCGGAGGACACCCTCTTCGACGCCCCGGCCGCGCGCCCCGGCGGCGGGACGCGGTGGCTCGGTGAGGCGGGCCGGCTCGGCAAGCAGGTCCAGCGGCTGCGCGACTGGGCGGAGAAGACCGACACCGGCGACCGGGACGAGCTGGACCCCGGCGTCGACGACCAGGCCTGGCGGCTGGTGTCCATGCCGGCCCGGGAGTGCGTCGGCGCCTCCCGCTGCCCGTTCGGCGCGGAGTGCTTCGCCGAGGCGTCCCGGGCCCGCGCCCGGGAGGCCGACATCGTCGTCACCAACCACAGCCTGCTCGCGGTGGACATGCTCGCCGGCCGGCACATCGTGCCGCCGCACAAGCTGCTCATCGTCGACGAGGCGCACGAGCTGGCCGACCGGGTCTCCTCCGCCGCCCAGGCCGAGCTGGTGCCGGAGCTGATCGACCGCTCCGCGAAGCGGGCCCGCCCGCTGCTGCGGCCGGAGACCGCCGAGTCGCTCACCGCGGCCGGCGACGCCCTGGCGGTCGGGCTGGCCGAGGCGCCCGCCGGGCGGATCACCTCGGGGCTGCCGTCCGCGCTGCGCGACGCGTGCACGCTGCTCGACGCGGCCACCCGGGCGGCGCTCGACGCGATCGGCGACGTCAAGTCCGACGACCCGGACCCGGTGCGCAAGCAGCAGGCCAAGGCGGTGCTCGACGAGCTCTCCGCCACCGCGCAGCGCCTGCTGGAGGAAGCCGACCACGACGTCGCGTGGGTGGAGAAGAACGACAACACCGGTCGCCGGGCGCTGGTGGTCGCGCCCCTCTCGGTCGCCGGCACCCTCGCCACCCATCTGTACGACGAGCGCGTGGTGGTCGCCACCTCGGCCACGCTGACGCTGGGCGGCCGGTTCGACACGGTGGCCCGGGCGCTGGGCCTGGAGGCTCCCACCGCCGACCCACCGTCGCCGGCCGCCGCCGCGCTGGCCGCCCGGACCGCCGCGGGGCGCCCCGGCAGCGGGCGGAGAGGCGCCGACGAGTCGGCCGGACGCGGCGGCCCGGCGGAGGGCGGCGGACCCACCGGGAGCAGCCCGGTGACCGGCACGCCGGGGGTGCCGGCGACCTCGGGGCCGGGGTGGCGCTCCCTCGACGTCGGCTCGCCGTTCGACTACGGGCGGCAGGGCATCCTGTACGTCGCCGCGCACCTGCCCCGACCCAGCGTCTCCGGGCTGCCCGACGCGGCCGGCGAGGAGCTGCTCGCGCTGGTGACCGCGCTCGGCGGGCGTACGCTCGGCCTCTTCTCCTCCCGACGGGCCGCGCAGCAGGCGGCGGAGCTGCTGCGCGCGCGGACCGACCTGCCGGTCCTGCTCCAGGGCGAGGAGTCGTTGCCGCTGCTGGTGCGCCGGTTCCGGGAGGAGAAGTCCAGCTGCCTGTTCGGGGTGATGTCGCTCTGGCAGGGGGTCGACGTGCCGGGCGACGCCTGCCAGCTGGTGGTCATCGACCGGCTGCCCTTCCCCCGGCCGGACGAGCCGCTGGCGGCGGCGCGGGCAGCGGCGGTGGACGCCGGCGGCGGGTCGGGTTTCGCCGCGGTCAGCGTGCCGATCGCCGCGATCCGGTTGGCCCAGGGGGTGGGCCGGCTGATCAGGTCGACGGGCGACAAGGGCGTGGTGGCGGTGCTCGACTCACGGTTGGAGACCGCCCGGGGGTACGGGCCGTTCCTGCGCCGGTCGCTGCCGCCGTTCTGGTACACCACCCGGCCGGAGGTCGCCCGCGGCGCGCTCGAACGCCTCGCCAAGCCCTGACGACGGCCCCGCGCTCCCAGCTACGTCGAGAGGGTGACCCCCCGGGTTCGGGAGGGCCACCCTCTCGGTGCGGCTGTGCGGGCCCGTGGCCGCGCGGTGGGACGGGTCAGGGTGCCTGGGAGGCGACGACGACGGCGTCGGGCGGGGTGTCCGGAACGGTGCGGGCGGCGAGCCGGCGGACGGCCGTGTTGAGCACGGCGATCAGCGGCACGGAGACCAGCGCGCCGGTGATCCCGGCGAGGACCACACCGGCCGCGATTCCGATGATCACCGCGAGCGGGTGGATGGCCACCGCCCGGCCCATGATCAGCGGCTGGAGGAGGTGTCCCTCCACCTGCTGCACCCCGATCACCACGCCGAGGATGATCAGCGCGGTCACCAGGCCGCTGTCGACCAGCGCGACCAGGACCGCGACGACGCCCGACAGGGTCGCGCCGACGATCGGGATGAACGCCCCGAGGAAGACCAGCGCGGCGAGCGGGAAGGCGAACGGGATGTCGAAGATGACCAGGAAGACGCCGATGCCGACCGCGTCGATGAAGGCGACCAGCACGGTCGCCCGGACGTAGGCGACCAGCGTCGCCCAGGACGCCCGCCCGGCGTCGTCGACCTTCCAGCGGGCCGCCACCGGCAGCAGCCGGACCAGGAAGCGCCAGATCTTGCTGCCGTCGCGCAGGAAGAAGAAGGTGGCGAAGAGCACCAGCAGCGTGCCGGTCAACACCTCAGCCAGCGTGGCGGCCGTGGAGAGGGCACCGCTGGTGAACTTCTCGGTGTTGTTGTTGATCCACTTCTGGCCCTCCTCGATGTAGTTGTCGAGTTGGCCGTCCGAGAGGTGCAGCGGGCCGGTCTTCAGCCAGTCCTGGATCTGCCGGACGCCCTCCGAGGACTTCTTGCTCAGCTCCGGCACGCCCTGGATGAACTCGTTCACCACCAGGGTCAGCGTGCCGATCACCCCGGCCAGGCCGCCGACCAGCACCACCGCCGTCGCCAGGGAGCGGGGCAGTCGGGCCCGCAACAGCCAGCCGACCGCCGGCGCCAGCAACGCCGAGAGCAGCAGCGCGACGGCCAGCGGAATGACCACGATCTTGACGGTGCCGACGACCTTCAGCAGCGCCCAGGCGACGACACCGATCACGATCAGCCGCCAGGACCAGGCAGCGGCGATCCGCAGCCCGTGCGGGACGTCCGCGTCGTCCCGGCTGGAGGTGGAGTTGTGCATGGCCGCGGGCGGCGCCGCGCCGACCACGGTCGCGGACGGTGCCGCCACCGGCCCGGGGGACGTCGGCGAGGCCACGCCGGCCGTCGCGGGATCGTCGGCCGGGGCCGTACGGCGGACGCGCGTCGACTCCCGGCCCGACTCGTACGCGCGACGGAGCCGTCCGCGTATCCGCTCGAAGCGGCTCAAGCGCACCTCCTGGCAAGAGAATCGGCCCGCCCACGCAGGTGGGCGGACAGGATACGTCCGACGACGCCACCGTATGGCAGGTCCGCCACACATTGCCCCCGGCCCCCGGCGCGTAACCGCCCACGGCCGGCCGACGGGGACACGGTAGCGTTTCCGGCGTGACCGCCGACCAGAATCTCGACTCCGGGCTGCCGATCCGCATGTTGCACGACCGCGTGCTGGTGCGGGTGGAGGGGAGCGAGGGTGAGCGACGCTCGACCGCCGGCATCGTGATCCCGGCGACCGCCGCCGTGGGCAAACGCCTGGCCTGGGCCACCGCCGTGGGGGTCGGGCCGAACGTGCGCGCCATCGTCTCAGGCGACCGGGTCCTCTTCGACCCCGACGACCGCTCCGAGGTCGAGCTGCACGGGCGCGGCTACGTGCTGCTGCGCGAGCGCGACGTGCACGCCGTGGCCGCCGAGCGGGTGGAGAACAACTCCACCGGCCTCTACCTCTGATCCCACCCCGCCCGCCCCCGCCCGCCCGGATGAGGGCGCCGGTGTCGTTTGCGTCGCTCCCCGCCGGGAAGCCAACCGCACCACCGGCCCTGGGGAGGGACGCGATGCCGGTACTCGTGAAGAAGGTTCTGCTCTGGGGGAGCGTCGCGTTCCTGATCTACTTCATGGCCTTCCGGCCGGAGGGCGCGGCGGAGATGTTCAAGGCGATCGGGGCGGGACTGATGGCGATGGCGCAGGGTCTCGGTGACTTCCTCACCAGCCTGATGACCTGACGACCGGGGCCGACCTCACGGGGCGGCCCCGGTCTCGGGTCAGGGGTGGCTGGGCGTACGGGTCAGGGGTGGCCGGGGGGCCACGGCGCGGCCGGTCGCTGGCCGTGGCCGTGGCCGTACCAGCCGGGTGGGCCGTAGCCGGGCGGGGGTGGCGGCGGGACGAGCACCACCGGGATCGGCACGACGGGCTCGTCCGGCGCCTCGACCGACCGCTGCGTGCCGTCCGGGAACCGCAGGTGGTAGCGGTGCCCGTCCCAGATCCCCACCGGCGCCTGTGGGTCCCGGCCCGTGAAGAACGACCGGTACGCGCCGATCGCCTCCAGCAGCTCCCGTTCCTCCCGTGCTGTCCGGTCCCGGTCAACCGGGCTCCGGTCCAGGCCGCGCAACGCGCCGTCGCGCAGCAGCGCCAGCCGGGTCGCCGCGAACTGGTAGCCGCGCATCGCCCTCAGCCCGCCATCGCCGGCCACCCGCTTGGCCCACACCCGGGCCGCGTGCCGCCGCCCCAGGCTGCTCAGCGCCGCCACCTCGGGCGGGGTGAGCCAGCCGGCCCGGACGTAGTCCGGCAGGGTCCGCTCGGTGATCCGCCCCTCCCAGGCCCGCAGCCACAGGGCGAGCCCGACCATGCCGAAGAACAACGGCACCATCACGCCGATGAAGCCGTACAACATGATCAACGTTTCGCCGGTGGCCTGGGTGAGCGTGGGCAGCAGGTTCCAGAGGCCGTGCAGCATCATCGCCAACAGCAGGCCGGCGATCGGGGCGAGCACCCGGACCCACCGGTTGGCGGCGCGCGCGGCGATGCCCAGCCCCACCCCGGTCATCGAGGTGAACAGCGGGTGGGCGAAGCCGAAGAGCAGGATCCGGACGATGAAGATGGCGATGACCTGCTGGGTGCCGGTCGCCGGCCCGTACTGCTGCGCGCCGCTGGCGTAGCCGTGACCGCCCAGGTAGAGGATGTTCTCCACCATGGCGAAGCCGACCGCGGAGAGCCCGCAGTAGACCAGGGCGTCGGTGATGCCGGAGAACTCCCGCCGGCGGAAGATCAGCAGCAGGATCGGCCCGATGGCCTTGGTCAGCTCCTCGATGAACGGCGCGACCAGCACCGCGGTCAGCCCGTCCGGCAGCCCCCAGTCCTCGAACAGCCCCGCGAAGAAGCCGTTGACCTCCAGCGATGCGGCGGTGGAGACGAACGCGCCCCAGGCGAAGCAGAAGATCAGGTACTTCAGGGGTTCCGGTTCGTAGCGGTCGAGCCAGAGGAAACAGCCCACCAGCACCGGAACCGGGAGGATCGCGGCGACCAGGCCGATCAGCAGCGCCTCGACGCCGAGATTCTGACCGAGTCTGAAGACCATGAACAGCGCGCAGGCCGCGATGAACACGACGGTCCCGGCCAGCACCAGGTACCGGGGCCAACCCGGCCGGCGCACCGGCATCCGGGGCCCGGCCCCGACCGGCGGCGGAACGGCGGGCGCGGTCGGCGGCAGCGGTGCGCCGGGCGGGGTGTCGGCCATGCGGTCAGCGTAGCCATCCCCGGCCGGCTGGTTCGGCCGCATTCACCCGGCTATGCTGCCGGCAGGTCACGAGCGCCAGCGTCAAGCCCCGGTTTGCTGGCCGGCAACCCTCGTCGAGTTCGCGGTGGGGTGCCCCGGGTGATGACCGGGCCCGGCGCGATCCGCGTGCCGGGCAAGCGCGGACCCCGCCCGTGTGCGCCCACCCGGGGTCCCTGGACCCGGAGGTCGGCCATGACCGTCACCCTCGCGCCTTCGCCCGCACCGCAGCCGCCCACCGTCGCCGGGCCGCTCGGCGTGCTCGGCGTACCCGGCCAGGTAAACCTGGACTACGCCGCCACCGCGCCCTGCGCGCGAGCCGCGGCCGACGCGGTGGCCGAGCTGCTGCCCTGGTACGCCAGCGTGCATCGCGGCGCCGGGGCCCTGTCGCGGCGCTGCACCCTCGCCTACGAACGCGCCCGGCAGACGGTCGGTGACTTCTTCGGCGCCCGCGCCGAAGACCACGTGATCTTCACCCGCAACACCACCGACGCGCTGAACCTGCTGGCCCGGGCCCTGCCCGCCGGCACCACGGTGGTCACCTTCGGCGGGGAGCACCACGCCAACCTGCTGCCCTGGCCGCGCGGCTCGGTCCGGCTGCCGGTGCCCCGGGAGCCGGCCGAGGCGGTCCGCGCGCTGGCCGCCGCGCTCAGCGAGCTGCGCAGGCCGGACGGGAGGGGCGGCCCAGTCACACATCCCGCGCGCCCCGGCGTCGACCAGGGCCCGCCCGTGCTGGTGGCGGTGACCGCCGCCAGCAACGTGACCGGCGAGCGCTGGCCGGTGGCCGAGCTGGCCCAGGTGGCCCGGCGGTACGGTGCCCGGATCGCGGTGGACGCCGCGCAACTCGCCCCGCACGCACCGGTGGACGTCGCCTCACTCGACGTCGACTACCTCGCGGTCTCCGGCCACAAGCTGTACGCGCCGTTCGGCACGGGGGTGCTCGTCGGGCGGGCGGACTGGCTGGACGCGGCGCCGCCGTACCTGGTCGGCGGCGGCGCCACCAGCCACGTCGGGGCGGCCACCCACGACGTACGGTGGGCGACCGGCCCGGCCCGGCACGAGGCGGGCACGCCGAACCTGCTCGGCGCGGTCGCCCTGGCCGCGGTCTGCGCCGCCCTGGCCGACGCCGACCGGGCCGCCCTGCACGACACCGAGCAGGCCCTGCTGGCCCGGCTGCGCGACGGCATCGCGGCCCTGCCGCACGTGGTGGAGCTGCGCACGTTCGGGCCGGCGGCGTCCCGGGTGGGCATCGTGTCGTTCGTGGTGGCCGGCCGGGACTCGGCGGAGGTGGCGGCGGAACTGGCCACGTCGTACGACATCGGGGTGCGCGACGGCCTCTTCTGCGCCCATCCGCTGGCCCGGCGGCTGCTCGACGAGGCGGCGGCCCGCAGCGGCCGGCGGGACCTGCCACCGACCGCCCTGCGCGCCAGCATCGGCCTGGGCAGCACGACAGACCACGTCGACCGCCTCCTGACCGCCCTGACCACCCTGCCCTGACCTCCCCGCCCTCCCCTTCCCCCGCCCCGCGCCTCCCACCCCTGCCCTTCCCGCGCCTCCCGCCTCCCGCCCCGCGCTCCCGCCCCGCGCTCCCGCCCCGCGCTCCCGCCCCGTCGATCTTGCACTTACTGCCCCGGCAAACCGGACTAAAGCCGCGCCTTAGGGGCCGAAAGTGCAAGATCGCGGGCGAGGGGGCGGGTGCGCGGGGCGCGAGCGAGGCGGGGGCGGCGGGCGAGGGGGCAGGGTTGTGAGCGAGAGGGGCGGGGCTGTGAGCGGTGGGTGGTGGGGCGGCGGGGTGGTCAGCCAAGCGGCGGGGCGGTGGGTGGCTTCGGGGGGCCGTGATCGTGCGCTCGGTCCTGGTCGCCGAAGGACTGCCGGACGCCACGGTTCGCCTCCTCCTGGCTGATGCCGGAGGCCACCATCAGGTCGCTGGCGGTGGTCCGCACCTGTGCGATCACCACGCTGCCGGAGAAGCCGACCCCCTCGGCGTACGCCCGGCCGGCCTCGCCGACCGCGCGCAGCGCCCGCTCCCGAGCCTTCTCCGGCTCCTCGGCGACGGCGAACTCGTGCTTGAGCAGGCGTACCGACTCGGCGAGGTGGGCCACCGCGTCCGGCATCGTCTCCGGGATGGGCTCCCCGTCCTCGATCAGGGTGACCGCGCGCCGGGTCAACGTGCCGGCGTTGCGCATCGCCCGGTCGATCGGTTCGGCGGCCTCGGCGTAGTGGGTGAGCTCGTCCCGCCGGTGCCAACGGGCCGGCGAGAGGATGGCGGTCTCCTTCGCCCCCTCGATGGCCTCGGTGAAGGCGGCCAGCTCCTCCTGGTTGTCGCGGAGCCGGTCCAGGGCCAGCTGGGCCTTGTCCCGGTCCCGTTCCCGCAGCGCGTCCGCGGTGTTGTCGAGTTGGGCGGCGAGCAGGTCCAGGGCCGGCCGGGCGGCCCGGTTGATGACCCGCAGCGGATTGAGCGGCAGCAGGACCGCGGTGACGAGCAGCGCGATGCCACCGCCGACGAACGCGTCGATGAACCTGGGGATCTCCAGGTTCTCGGTCGACGGGCTGAGCGTGACGATCAGCACCGCCGTGGCCGCCGCCTGGATGACGATGGCCACGCTGGCGCCCGCGAAGATGGTCAGCAAGATCGCCAGGGTGACCACCAGCCCCAGCTGCCACGGCCCGGTGCCGAGCAGATAGATGAGGAAGTCACCGACGGCGACCCCGATCCCCACCCCGGCGATCAGCTCCACCGTGCGGCGGAACCGCTGGCCGACCGAGGCGGCGAGGGTGCCGACCGCGGAGATCGGCGCGAAGACCGGCTGCGGGTTGCCGAGCAGCTCGTGCGCCGCCAGCCAGGCCAGCCCGGCGGCGAGGCCGGCCTGCACGGCGAGGCCCATCGCCATCTTCAGCCGGTGCAGACGGTCGTGCAGGGTGAGTTTGCCGCGCTGCCGCAGGTGCGCCACCGCCTCGCCGATGCGCGGCCCTTCGACGTCCGTACCCCGGTCGCGCAGGATGACGCGTCGCACCAGTGAGGGGCGACGGTCCCGGGCCACGGCCATGGCGGGGACTACCCGTGCCACGTCCGGTGAATCCTCCGGCGATGGCGGCGGTGGGGCAGACTCGGCCGGGTGGTTGACCTTCTCGACCGGTGGCGGGCCGCGGCCCGGGGCGCCGGGGTGACCGACCCGGCGGCGCTGACCCGGGTCGGCGCGGAACTGCTGGCCCGTTGGCGAGAGCCGCACCGGCACCATCACACCCCGGACCACCTGACGGCCGTCCTCGACGTGGTCGACGCGCACGCGCCGTCCGCCGGGCGGCCGGACCTGGTGCGCCTCGCGGCCTGGTGTCACGACGCGGTCTACGATCCGCGCGCCGGGGGTGACGCCAACGAGCGCGACAGCGCGGCGCTCGCCGGCACGCTACTCACCGGGGCGGGCCTGCCGGCCGACGCCGTGGCCGAGGTGCGCCGGCTGGTGCTGCTCACCGCCGGGCACGCCGTCGACCCGGGCGACGCCGACGGCGCGCTGCTCTGCGACGCCGACCTGGCCGTCCTCGCGGCGCCGCCCGAGGCGTACGACCGCTACGCCGCCGCGATCCGCCAGGAGTACGCGCACGTGCCCGACCCGGCCTTCCGGGCCGGCCGGGCCCGGGTGCTCGCCGGCCTGCTCGCCCTGCCCGCGCTGTACCGGCTGCCGCCACTGGCCCGGCGCTGGGAACCCCGCGCCCGCGCCAACCTCACCCGCGAACTAACCACCCTCGCCCTCCCCTAGCCCCGCCCCTAGCCCCGCCCCTCACCCTCGCCCCTCACCCTGCCCCCGCCCCTGCACTCGCCCCCCGCACTCCGGCCTGCCCCTGCCCTCGCCTCTGCCCTCCAGCCCGCGGCGATCTTGCGGTTTTGGCCCCGACGAAAGCCACTGATCACCCATAGGGAGGGCAGAAAGTGCAAGATCGCGGGGCGGGAAGGTGGGTTGGTTCAGGGGCGGTTGGGTTGAGGGCTGGGCTGGGTGGGCTGGGACATTGGGGTGGGTTGGGGCGGGGTTGGGGTGGGTTGGGGCGTTGGTTGGGGCGTTGGGTTGGGGTGGGTGGGTTGGGGGTTGGGGCGTTGGGTGGGACAGGTGTTTGGGGCGGCGGAGGCCGGACTGGCGGAGCAGACGCACCAGTTCACGGCTCGGCACCACCCGGGCGCCCAACCAGACCGCCACGGCGAACCGCTCGGCCGGGATGTCGTAGTGGTCCCGGTCGAACCCCCGCCGGGGCACAGCCAGCGCCTCGGCGAAGGCGTGCAGCTCGGCGGGGGACACGTCGCTGATCAGGTGGGACCAGAGCCGCCCCCGCCACGGCCAGGCGGGCCGGTCCAGGTAGAGCATGTCGGCCAAGCTACCCGCCCGAGGGCCGGTTGGTGGCCCGCGAGATCGGCCCGGTGAGCCTACGGGTGCACCAGGCGATCAAGGCCGCCCTGGACCCGACCGGCCTGCTCAACCCCGGCAAGGTCCTCTGACCGCCGCGGTCCGGGCTCCTACCCCACCACGGGTGAGGACCACCGGGGCAAGCGGCGGATGCAGGGGTGACCGGGGCCGGGCCGGTCAGCGGGACGACGGCAGTTCGGCCTGGTCGTCGTCCGCGCCGCGGTCCGCTGCGAAGCCCCGCACGTCGGGCGCGCCGAGCCGGGCGGCGTCGGCCGTGGCGTCGTCGGGCATCAGCTGGGACTGGCGCTCCGCCTCCACCCGGGCCCGGTAGTGCTCCACCTCGCGGGCCCGGGTGGCCTCGTCCCAGCCGAGCACCGCGGCCATCAGCTCGGCCGCGTGGCCGGCCGACTCCAGGCCCCGGTGGGCGGTCTCGAAGGAGATCCGGGTCCGCCGGGTGAGCACGTCCTCCAGGTGCAGTGCCCCCTCGGCCCGGGCCGCGTACGTCACCTCGGCGGCCAGGTATTCCGGTGCGCCGGCCAGCGGGGAGGCCAGCAGCGGATCCGCGTCGATCAACGCGAGCAGGTCACGGGTGAGGGTGCCGTAGCGCTCCAGCAGGTGCTCGACCACCCCGACCGGCACCCCGTGCCGGCGGGCCAGGTCCGCCCGGTCCCGCCACATCGCCGGATAGCCGTCGGCGCCGAGCAGCGGCAGGTCGGCGGTGCGGGAGGGGCGTACGGCACCGAGCCGGTGGGCGGCCCGGTCCACCACGTCGGAGGCCATCACCCGGTACGTCGTGTACTTGCCGCCCGCGACCAGCAGCAGACCGAGCATCGGCTCGAAGACAGCGTGCTCGCGGGACAGTTTGGAGGTGGAGTCGGCCTCGCCGGCCAGCAGTGGCCGCAGCCCGGCGTAGACCCCCTCGATGTCGGCCGTCGTGAGCGGCCGGTCGAGCACCGCGTTGACCTGGTCCAGCAGGTAGTCGATGTCCCGGGCGGAGGCGGCCGGGTGGGACCGGTCGAGCCGCCAGTCGGTGTCGGTGGTGCCGATGATCCAGTGCCCGCCCCACGGGATGACGAAGAGCACACTGGTCGCCGTACGCAGGATCAGCCCGGCCTCGCCGGTGATCGCCGAGCGGGGTACCACCAGGTGCACACCCTTGGAGGCCCGGACGCGGATGCCGGGACGCAGCCCGACATCGTTCAGCATCCGCGACATGTCGTCGCTCCACACGCCGGTGGCGGCGATGACGGTGCGGGCGCGTACCTCGAACTCGGCGTCCGGTGAGCCGGCGGGCGCCTCCAGGTCCCGGACCCGTACGCCGGTGACCTCGCGGGCCTGCCGGATCAGCCCGACGGCCCGGGTGCTGTTCACCACGGTCGCGCCGAGGCTGGCCGCCGTGCGGGCCAGGGTCACCACCAGCCGCGCGTCGTCGACCTGCCCGTCGTAGTAGCGGATCGCGCCGGCCACCGCGTCGGCGCGCAGGCTGGGGAAGACCCGGCGGGTGCCCTCGCGGGTCAGGTGCCGGTGCAGCGGCATGCCCCGGCCACCGCCGAAGATCCCGGCGAAGGCGTCGTAGGCCGCCACGCCGGCGCCGTAGTAGGAGCGGCGGAACAGCCGGCCGGGCAGGCCGCGCACGCCTCGCCCGTCGGGCAGCGGGACCAGGATGGGCACCGGCCGGACCAGGTGCGGGGCGAGCCGGGTGGCGAGCAGCCCACGCTCGGTGAGCGCCTCGTGCACCAGGTGGAACTCCAGTTGCTCCAGGTAGCGAAGGCCACCGTGGATGAGCTTGCTGGAGCGGCTGGAGGTGCCGGCGGCGTAGTCGCGCGCCTCCACCAGGGCCACCTTGAGCCCCCGCGAGGCCGCGTCCAGGGCGGCTCCGGCCCCGGTCGCGCCACCGCCGATGACCAGCACGTCGAAGCGTTCGGCGCGCAGGCGGCGCAGGTCGGCGGCCCGGCGCTCGGGGGAGAGCTGACCGGCTGCGGTTCGGGACACGTTGGGGTCACGCACCCGTCCACGGTAACTGTCGCCGCCACCGCGCGGCACGCGCCGTCCGCGCCGTACT
Organism: Micromonospora peucetia; assembly: GCF_900091625.1. Taxonomy (NCBI): domain Bacteria; kingdom Bacillati; phylum Actinomycetota; class Actinomycetes; order Micromonosporales; family Micromonosporaceae; genus Micromonospora; species Micromonospora peucetia. The sequence continues at coordinate 2,634,826 of NZ_FMIC01000002.1, read as the reverse complement.
GTCTGGGGGATGGAGGTCGGTCCCCCGTTCCCCGCTGGCCAGCCCGTCCCATGGCGCCCGGCCGGGCCGGAGCGGCCGAGCCCCTGGGCGGCGGTGGCGGCGGTGGCGGCCGGCTGCTGGACGGTCGGCTTCGTCGTCGTCAGCCAGCTCGGCGGGTGGCTGGCCGACCAGGTACTGCTCGCCTCCGGGCTGGACCGGGCGGTCTGGCTGTGGCCGGCAGCGGCCCTGGCCACCGTGCTGCTGGTCGGCGGGCCCGCGCTGGCGCTCGCCCTGCTGCCCCGCTCGGCGGCGGTCCGCGCCACCGGGCGGGCCTGGCTGGCGACGGTGCTCGTGCTCGGCGCGCTGGGACTGCTCCGGGCGATCCCGCCGGTACACCACGAGGCGTACCTCGCCGCGCTGGCCGCCACGGCCGCCCTGGCCGCTCTCGTGCTGCGGGCGCTCGCCCGGCGCGGGGCCGGCGCGACGCCCCGGGTGCCCGCGCCGGCGGTCACACTGCTCGGGGTGGCCGGCGGGCTGGCGCTGCTGCTGCCCTGGGTCTGGCTGGGGGCGCTCGGCGGGCTGCTGGAGACGGTGCTCGCCGGGGTCGCCGCCGCCGCGCTGGGCGCGCTGGCCGGGGCGCTGCTGGACGAGGCGTTCTGGTCCCGCTTCACCGTCGGCGAGCCGCCCCGGCCAGCCCGGCTGGTGCTGGTCGGCGGGCTTGTCGCCGGGGTCGCGCTGCTGCTGCTCGCCGCCGGGGTCGGGCAGTCCGGGGCCCAGCTCCCCCTGCTGCTGACCCTGCCGCCGGCCGGCTTCGCGCTGGCGGCCCTGCACGCGGCGGCCCGCCGCCCGGCCGCCCTACCGGCGATCCCGCCCGGCACTTCGGGGGCGGCCGGGCGGGCGGGCGCATCCGGCGTCCGGCCCGCGGCCCGCTGGCTGGTCGGGCTCGGCGTGCTCGGCCCGCTGGCCTTCACCGACCCCGAGGAGATCACCCTCGTCCTGGCCGGCACTCGCGACGTGCCGTTCTGGGTGGCCGCCGCGACCGGCACCGGGCTCGCCGCCGCGACCGTCCTCGCTGTGGCGTACGGCGCGTTGCTGACCCGGGGCCGGCGGCCGAGCCGGCGGGTCGCCGGGGTGACCGCCGCGGTTCTGCTGGTCACGGTCGGCGTGGTGGCCGTCGGCGTCGGCCAGCCCGGCCTGCACGGTGAGCGGCTGTTCGTGGTGCTGCGCGAGCAGGCTGACCTCGGTGGCGTACCGGCGGCGACCGGTCGGGCCGGCCGGGACGCCCGGGTCGGCGAGGTCCACCGACGGCTGGTGGCGACCGCCGAGCGCACCCAGGCCGACCTGCGCCGGGACCTGCGCCGGTTGCGGCTGGAACACACCCCCTACTACCTGGTGAACGCGGTCGAGGTGAACGGCGGGCCGGTGGTGCGGGCCTGGTTGTCGCGCCGGCCGGAGGTGGCCCGGGTGCTGGTCAACCAGCGGGTACGACCGCTGCCCGCGCCGGCCGGCCGCAGTCACGGCACCGCGCCGGCGCCCGCTGGCCCGGAGTGGAACATCCGGATGCTCGGCGCGGACCGGGTCTGGTCCCAGCTCGGGGTGGACGGCTCCGGCATCGTGGTGGGCAGCTCGGACTCGGGCGTGGACGGCGGGCACCCCGCGCTGGCCGGCGGCTTCCGGGGCGGCGACGACTCCTGGCACGACCCGTGGAACGGCACCCGGGCGCCGATCGACCAGGGCGGGCACGGCACCCACACGGCGGGCAGCGCGGTGGGCCGGGGCGGCATCGGGGTGGCCCCGGGCGCCCGGTGGGTTGGTTGCGTCAACCTGGACCGCAACCTCGGCAACCCCGCGTACTACCTGGACTGCCTCCAGTTCATGCTGGCGCCCTTCCCGCCGGGTGGGGACCCGTTCACCGACGGGCGACCGGCGCGCGCCCCGGAGATCCTCACCAACTCGTGGGGCTGCCCGCCGATCGAGGGCTGCGACCCGGGGGTGCTCCGGCCGGCGACAGCCGCCCTGGACGCCGCCGGCATCCTGGTGGTGGCCGCGGCTGGCAACACCGGCCCGTACTGCGGCTCAATCGACGACCCGCCCGCCCCGTACGCGGACGTGCTGACCGTCGGCGCGGTGGACCGGCAGCGCCGGGTCACCCTGTTCTCGTCCCGGGGCCCGGTGCCGGGGGCGGCCAAGCCGGACCTGGTCGCGCCGGGCGACGAGGTGTTGTCGGCGATGCCGGGCGGTGGCTACGCCGCCCTGAGCGGCACCTCGATGGCGACCCCGCAGGTGGCGGGCGTGGTGGCGCTGATGTGGTCGGCCAACCCGGCACTCGTCGGTGACCTGCCCCGCACCCGGCAGATCCTGCGGGACACCGCGACCCCGGCCGGGGCGACGTACGCCTCCCGGACGCAGACCTGCGGGGGCGACCGGAACATCACCGGCGCCGGTCTGGTCGACGCGTACGCGGCGGTGCGGGAGGCCAGGGGGTGAGCAGGTCTTGCCCTCCCCCGTACCCGGTGATCTAGGGTCGGCGACCATGGAGACGGAGATCGCCGAGCTGACCGCCGACCGGGTGCCCGCCGTGGCGGAGCTGTGCCGCCGGGCGCTGGACCTGCCCGAGGATGCGGCCGAGGCGCCGGACGTGGTGGACGCGCTCTGGACCCGGGCGGCCGTCGACCGGCCGGTGGTCGCACTGGGCGCGTACCGGGGGGCGGACCTGGTCGGGGTGCTGGTCTGCTCCGTCTCCGCCCGGGACGCCCGGCTCGGGCACGTGGACCTGGTGGCGGTGGACCCCGCCCACCGGCGGCGGGGCGTGGGACGGGCGCTGCTGTCGTCCGCCGAGCGCATCCTCACCGGTCTCGGCGCGGCCGAGGTGCTGCTCGCCGGCAATCCGCCGTACTACGCCTGGCCCGGCATCGACGTGCGCTACACCCCGGCGGTCTGCGCCGCGCTGGCGCTCGGCTACCGGCAGGACCGGACGGCGTGGAACATGACGGCCGACCTGTCGTACGACGACTCGCCCGCGCTGCGCCCGACGGAGGCGGCGGAGGCGCGGTTGGCCGGGCGGGGCGTGACGGTCCGCCGCGCCGGGGCGACCGACCTGCCGGCGCTGGCGGAGTTCGCCCGCAGCACCTTCGGCGGGGTCTGGGACGCCGAACTGGCCGGCTCGGTGGGCCGGGAGGGGGCGGGCTGTCACCTGGCCGAACGCGACGGCGAGGTGCTCGGCTTCGCCGCGTACGGGTCGTCCCGGCCGAGCTGGTTCGGCCCGATGGGCACCGCCCCGGCGGCCGAGGGCTCGGGGATCGGCGGGGTGCTGCTGCGCCGGTGCCTACGCGACCAGCAGGCGGCGGGCGTGCCGGCCGCGCAGATCGGCTGGGTGGGGCCGGTCGCCTTCTACTCGGGCAGTGCGGGTGCCCGGATCGAGCGCGTCTTCTTCCTCTACCGCAGGACGCTCGGGAGCTGAAGGGGCGAATAGGACATAGATCCTTATAACGCCATTCGCCCGCATCGGTGATCGTCGCGCCCTACCGTTTCGGTTAAGGAGGCAGCCATGACCACGGACGACGAACGCCCCGGCCCGTTGCCGTTCGACCGGTTCGACTACGGCGACGCCGAGCAGCAGGCGGAGATGGCCGGCGTCGACGAGCCGGCCGACGAGCCGGTGACGCTGGTCGACGAGCCGGTGCAGATCCCGCAGCCGTACGACCGGGCGCAGAATAGACGCAACCAGCGGCCACTGCCGACGTGACAGCGGAGGGGGCGGACCGCTGACGCGGCCCGCCCCCTCCGGCGTTGGAGCTGGACTCAGAAGTCCATGTCCCCGCCGCCCGGGCCAGCCGGAGCGGCCGGGGCCTTCTCCGGCTTGTCCGCCACGACGACCTCGGTGGTGAGGAAGAGCGCCGCGATGGAAGCGGCGTTCTGCAGCGCCGACCGGGTCACCTTGGCCGGGTCGATGATGCCCGCGGCCAGCAGGTCGACGTACTCGCCGTTGGCGGCGTTCAGACCGTGACCCGCTTCCAGGTTACGGACCTTCTCCACCACGACACCGCCCTCAAGGCCGGCGTTGACGGCGATCTGCCGCAGCGGGGCGTCCAGCGCGACCTTGACGATGTTCGCGCCAGTCGCCTCGTCGCCCGCCAGGTCCAGCTTGTCGAAGGCGGTCTTGCCGGCCTGCACCAGCGCGACGCCACCACCCGGGACGATGCCCTCCTCGACGGCGGCCTTCGCGTTGCGGACGGCGTCCTCGATGCGGTGCTTGCGCTCCTTCAGCTCGACCTCGGTGGCCGCGCCGACCTTGATCACCGCGACGCCGCCGGCCAGCTTGGCCAGCCGCTCCTGCAGCTTCTCGCGGTCGTAGTCGGAGTCGCTCTTCTCGATCTCGGCCCGGATCTGGTTGACCCGGCCCTGGATCTGATCGGCGTCGCCGGCACCGTCGACGATGGTGGTCTCGTCCTTGGTCACCACGACCTTGCGGGCGCGGCCCAGCATGTCGAGGCTGACGGCGTCCAGCTTGAGGCCGACCTCCTCGCTGATGACCTGGCCACCGGTGAGGATGGCGATGTCGGCCAGCATGGCCTTGCGACGGTCACCGAAGCCCGGCGCCTTGACGGCGACCGACTTGAAGGTGCCGCGGACCTTGTTGACGACCAGGGTGGCCAGGGCCTCGCCCTCGATGTCCTCGGAGATGATCAGCAGCGGCTTGCCCGACTGCATGACCTTCTCCAGGATCGGGAGCAGGTCCTTGACCGACGAGATCTTGCTGTTGACGATCAGGAGGTAGGGGTCGTCGAAGACGGCCTCCATGCGCTCCGGGTCGGTCATGAAGTAGGCCGAGATGTAGCCCTTGTCGAAGCGCATACCCTCGGTGAGCTCCAGCTCCAGCCCGAAGGTGTTGCTCTCCTCGACGGTGATGACGCCTTCCTTGCCGACCTTGTCCATCGCCTCGGCGATGATCTCGCCGACGGTGTTGTCACCGGCGGAGATGGAGGCGGTGGAGGCGATCTGCTCCTTGGTCTCGACGTCCTTGGCGAGCTTGAGCAGCTCCTCCGAGACGCTGGCCACAGCGGCCTCGATGCCCCGCTTCAGGGCCATCGGGTTGGCACCCGCGGCCACGTTGCGCAGGCCCTCGCGGACCAGGGCCTGGGCCAGGACGGTCGCCGTCGTCGTGCCGTCACCGGCGACGTCGTCGGTCTTCTTCGCGACCTCCTTGACCAGCTCGGCGCCGATCTTCTCGTAGGGGTCCTCGAGCTCGATCTCCTTGGCGATGCTCACACCATCGTTGGTGATGGTGGGGGCACCCCACTTCTTCTCGAGGACGACGTTGCGGCCCTTGGGGCCGAGCGTCACCTTCACGGCGTCGGCGAGCTGGTTCATGCCCCGCTCGAGGCCGCGGCGCGCCTCTTCGTCGAACGCGATCATCTTGGCCATACGGCGTTGTCCTCCTGGACACTCACGGGCCACCCGAGTGTGTGTCCCGGATGGGCCGCCTGGTGTACGCACCTGGGGACGTCGCCACCTGGCGACGACGACGTCTCCTCGGCCGGGCCGGATAGCCCGCGACGACCGGCCATGTGCCGCACCCGCGTGTGGACGCCGCTGCGGCCGTGGCCCTACCGCCCCGACCATTGGCACTCGCGGTATGCGAGTGCCAATGACTTGTTTAGCACTCTCCCCTGCCGAGTGCAAGCACGATCGCCCCCGTCAGCCGAGTTCACCGGCCAGCCGTGCGCTGTCCACCGGCCCCTCGTGGGCGCGCTGCTCGGCGTACGTGACGACCAGACCGACCAGTTGGGCGAGGTGGGTCGGCAGGGCGAGCACCGCGCCCAGCAGCGTCACCACGAACACGCCCACCGCCGTACCCGGCGACTCCAACGGAGTGGTGCCGAACGGCAGCCCCCCGATGCCCTCCACCATGCCGGCCAACCCGCCGCCGACGATCACCGCCGCCGCCACCAGCGCCACCCGGCCGAGCAGCAGCCCCAGCCGGTCGTGGAACATCCGGAAGGAGCGGCCGATCGGAGCCTGCCGCTCGAAGAGATAGACCGGGCCGGCCATGCTCAGCGCGAAGGCGACGTAGATGCCGGGGAGGACGCAGAAGCAGACGCCGATCCCGATGATCACGCTCATCAGCAGGGTCCAGCCCCAGAGGCCCAGTGCCCGGCGCGCGCCGTAGGACAGGGCCGCGCCCAGACTCACCGGTTGACCGGCCGCCTGCCGGGCGACCACCCAACTGCCGGCCGCCCAGCCCAGACTCTGCACCAGGCCGAAGACGAGGGTGCCGCCGAGCACCACGGCCAGCATGACGCCCAGGTCGGCCAGGAAGGTGTCGGGCAGCGCGGCGGAGTCGTCGGTCATCGACTCCTCCCACTTCGCCGACGGGTCGACGACCAGCGTGAGCACCGACACCGCCACGGCCGGCAACACCTGGGTGAGCAGCAGGATGGGCAGCAGGAGCCGCCAGCCCCGGCGCACCGCGCCGACGCACCGGTCGAACCAGCCGCTGACGCCGGCGCCGGGCGGGGTGACGAGCAGGTCGGCCGGGTCGAGGCCGTGCCCCGGCGGGTACCACCCGTGGACCGGCTGCCCTGGGTAGGCGACCGGGGCGCCCGGCCCGGGGTAGGCGACCGGGGCACCCGGCCCGGGGTAGGCGACCGGGGCACCCGGCCCGGGGTAGGCGACCGGGGCACCCGGATACCACGGCTGCCCACCGTACGGACCGGAGCCGGGCGGGAAGCCGCCGGTCGGCGGGAAGACCCAGTCCTGCGGCTGCTGCGGACCCGCCGGCGCACCGCCACCCGGGACGACGGGACCACCCGGGACAGCCGGTCCTCCGGCTGCGGGGACGGCCGGTCCGGCACCCGGGACGACAGGCTGTTCCGGGCCCGGGACGACGGGCTCTGCGCCGGCCGGGGGCGCGGCGGCGCCGGGCTCTGCGCCGGCCGGACCGCCGGGTGGTGTCGCGGAGGGGTAGGGATCTCCCGGGGGCGGCGCGGCCGGGGGCGGCTGGTCGGACATGAACCCTCCTCAGCGATGGCTGGAACGGCTCACGATCCTTCCCTGCCGGCGCAACCGCGCCGAGCCCGCCCCCGGAGGGACGGGGCTGACGGCGCTCAGCCGTCTGCCGGCCCCCACCGCCGCGAACCGAACGGCCGGTCAGGCGACGACGCGTACCCGCTCTGCCTGGGGGCCCTTCTGTCCCTGGGAGATCTCGAACTCGACCCGCTGGCCGTCGTCCAACGCCTTGTAGCCGTCCATCTCGATCGCCGAGAAGTGGACGAAGACGTCCTGCCCGCCGTCGACGGCGATGAAGCCGTAGCCCTTTTCGGAGTTGAACCACTTCACGGTGCCCTGTGCCACGGTGCACTTCCTCACTCTGCGCGGCGTTCCACGACCCCGGAAGCCGGGCTGACCGGCACCGGAGGCCCCCGGCTCGGCGATCGACGAAGGCCGCTGAAACGGTGACCGAAATCGCACGCTACACGAAGCGTGACGACGGTGCACTCCCGCAAATCGGGCATATTTAGATAGGCTGCCATCGGTGATCGTCGCTGTGGTACGCATGCGTCATGACGAGCATGCCCGACGGGTCGGGGCCGGCGCGGCGGGCGGAGATCCGGCGGGTCCGGCCGCGTGACGCGGCCCGGATGCGGGCCCTGCGACTGGAGATGCTCGCCGACTCCCCGCTGGCCTTCCTGGAGACCCTCGCCGACGCCGCAGCCCGGTCGCACACCGACTACACGGCCCGGATCGCGTCCGTCTCCGCCGGGGCGGGCACCGCACAGTTCGTCGCCGACCCGGGCGGCCGGTTCGTCGGGCACGCCGGTGGCATGGCGGCCCCGCGGGAGCCGGGGCTGACCGTGGTGTACGCCGTCTACGTCACCCCGCACTGGCGGGGCACCGGCCTCCTCGGCGACCTGGTCGACGCGGTCGCGGCCTGGTCCCGGGCCTGCGGGCGTCCCGAACTGATGCTGGAGGTGGTGGTCGGCAACGACCGGGCCTGCCGCGCGTACCGGCGGCTTGGCTTCGTCGACACCGGCGTACGCGTCCCGCACCCCACCGTTCCGGCGCTCACCGAGCTCCAGATGCGCCGCCCGGCCTGATCGACGGCCGCCCGGCCCGGTCCACTCGCGACCGGCCCGGGCAGCCGCAACGATCACGCGTGGCGGCGGGACTGCACGATGCGGAACCGGTTGGCCACGTAGGCGCCGTCGGTGAGCGCGGAGTTGGCCGCCGCGTTGGCGCCGCTGCCGTGGAAGTCGGAGAAGGCCGCCGACTGGTTCACGAAGACCCCACCGGTCAGGTTGCAGGACAGGTGCACCCCGACCTCGATCGCCGCCACCTCGGCCGCGTCGAGGACCGCCTCGTCGGTGGAGTAGACCGCCGCGGTGAGCGCGCCCTTCTCGCCGACCGTGGACCGCAGGATCTCCAGGCTGTGCGCGGTGGAGTCCGTCGCGATGGCGAACGAGATCGGCCCGAACCACTCCCGCGAGTAGGTCGCGGTGTCGCCGGCCGCCAACCTGACCACCGTCGGGGTGCGGACCACCGCGCCGGGGAAGGCGGGGTGCTCGACCGTACGCGACTCCAGCACCGCCTCGCCGACCTTGGTGACCTCGTCGAGGCGCTCCAGCACCCCGTCGTTGACGATCGCGCCGGTCATCTCCACCCCGCGCGCCGGGTCGGCGGTGATCTTGGCGACCGTCGCGGCGATCCCGCCGGCCACCTCGTCGAAGCTCTTGTGCCCCTGGTCGGTGGCGATGCCGCCGGAGGGGATCAGGATGTTCTGCGAGGTGGTGCACATCTGGCCGCTGTAGAGGGTCAGGGTGAAGCCGAGGTTGCGGCACATCCCGGCGAAGTCGTCGGTGGAGTCGATCACCACCGTGTTCAGGCCGGCCTTCTCGGTGTAGACCGCCGCCTGCCGGGCGTTGGCCTCCAACCAGTCGCCGTACTCGGTGGAACCGGTGAAGTCGATGATCTTCACGGCCGGGTGCAGGGCCAGTGTGGAGGCGAGCTTCTCGCCGGGCGCCTCGGGGGCGAGCAGCACCAGGTTCGGGTCGAAGCCGGCCTCGGCGAGCACCTCCCGGGCGTACTTCACCGTGATCGCCAGCGGCAGCACCGCGCGCGGGTGCGGCTTGACGACCACCGGGTTACCGGTGACCAGCGAGGCGAACAGCCCCGGGTACGAGTTCCAGGTCGGGAAGGTGTTGCAGCCGATCACCAGCGCCACGCCACGGGGCACCACGTGGAACGTCTTGGTCATCCGCAGCGGGTCGCCCTTGCCGGCCGCCTTCTCCCAGGCCGCCGTCCCCGGGTGCCGCGTCATCTCCGAGTACGCGTAGGCGACCGCCTCCAGCGCGCGGTCCAGCGCGTGCGCGCCGCCGGCCTGGAAGGCCATCACGAAGGCCTGGCCACTGGTGAACTGCACCGCGTTGGCCAGCTCGAAGATGTGCCGGTGCAGCCGGTCGAGGATCTCCAGGCAGACCCCCACCCGGGCCTGCGGACCGGCGTCGCGCCAGCCGGGCAGGGCGGCCGAGGCGGCGGCCACCAGCTCGTCGGCCCCGGCGTGCGGGTAGCGGACGTCCAGCTCGACGCCGAACGGGCTGCTCTCGGTGGCGATCCGGTCGCCGGCGCCCGGCTGGTCGAGGGGGAAATCACCACCGAGGTACGCCTCGAAGGCGGCCTTGCCGTCGGCGGCGGCGGTCTCGCCGTAGACCCGAGGGCTGGGCGACTCGGGATAGGCGGACCAGTACCCGCGCTCCTTGATCGCGGTCAGCGCCCGGCTGAGGGTGTCGGCGTGCCTGTCGTACAGGGGGTGCGGGGTCTCCGTCATGCCCGCCATCATGCAACAGGAAGCCCCAGGATCAGTAGGGCCGTGTCACAACTCAGATCGTGAGCTGCCAGTCGGTCCAGCCGTCGACGGGACGGAACCCGAGCTGCTCGTTGATCCGCACCATGTGGCCGTTCTCGGCCGCATTGAAGGTGTCGATGACGCGTACCGCCGGCTCGTGGGCCAGCAGGTGGCGCAGGTTCTCGACCTTGGCGAGCAGGCCGAGCCGGTGACCGCGGTGCTCCGGGTCGACGATCGTGATCTGTTGGAACGCGTGCCAGTCGACCGTGGCGCCCACGTCGAGCAGGGTCCAGGCGACCAGCCGTCCGGACGCCTCATGCCGGACCGCCGTGTGGTAACGCCGCCGGCCCCGCGCCGCCAGCGCCCGATCGGCGCCCCGGATCCGGTCGGCGTCGACCCGCTCCGGCTCCCACTGCACGTCGCCCAACGGCGCGTCGGTCGACAACCGGCCGTCGAGGTAGGCGATGTCGGCGACGTACTCCTCCGGGGTGTGCCCCTGCCAGCGGACGGTGCGGTATCCGGCGGCGCGGGACCGGGCCTCGGCCAGCGACGCGGCCAGGCCCTCGTCGTCGAGCCGGGTGGCATCGAGCCGGCGGCGCACCTCGGCCAGCGCGGGCCGGGCGCCGGTCGACGCGGCGAAGGCCGCGCCGGCGGCGGACCGGGCCGGGCCGCCGGGCAGCGCGGAGACCGCCATCGCCAGCACCCGCTTGCGGCCCCGCTCCCGCAGCAGGCGTACGGCATGCTCGTGCAACGCGCGACCGACGCCGCGACGCCGACACGCGGGGTGGACGACGATCTCAGCCGTGGCGTTCTCGATGTTGTCGAGCTGCGGCAGTTCCAGTGCGAGGTAGCCGGCTGGCACACCGTCGAGCCGGGCCAGCGCCCAGAGCGGTAGGTTGCCCGGCATCGGGTGCCGCAGCGCCGCCTCGAAGTGCCGCTGGGAGAAGGGCGGGAAGTCGGGCAGGTCGGCCTCGTTGGCTGCCGCGCCGATCCGGTAGACCTCGTCGATCGCTGCCTGGTCGGCGGCGTCGAGCAGCGCGATCGTGATGCTCATTGCGCGAGAGTGCGCCATGAGACGACGATCGGGCCAGCGAATAACCGCTGGCCCGATCGGAAGTTGGTCGGGAGGGACGCTCGCACAACGCCTCCGGCGTTGGGTCGCAAGAACTGAAAGTCTCGGGCGAAACGCCCTCCCGCACGGAGCATCTTGCGCCGTGCGGTTCCTGCCGTCAAGTCCTCGTCGGCGCGTTTTCCGCACTCACAGCAAAAACCCAGTCACCCCCTGAAACCCTCTCCCCGCCCCTCCCCCGCCCGCCGCGTCCGCCCGCCGCGCCCGCCGCGCCCGCCGCGCCCGCCGCGATCTTGCACTTTGTGCCCTCAAGATGCCCTGAAAGTCCCGAAACGTCGGGGCAGTAAGTGCAAGATCGCGGGGAGCGGGACGGGGCGGGGCGGGGCGCAGGGCGGGGCGGGGAGCGGGGCAGGGCGGGAGTCAGCCGAGGAGGCCGGCGTCGCGGGCGGCGCGTAGCGAGGGCTTGATGCGGTGGGTGGGGCCGACCTGGCCGGCCACCGCGTCGAGGGTCTTGAGGCCCTCGCCGGTGTTGAAGACAACGGTTTCCGCCGTCGGGTCCAGCCGGCCCGACTCGATCAGCTTGCGCAGCACGGCCACGGTCACCCCGCCGGCCGTCTCGGCGAAGACGCCGGTGGTCCGGGCCAGCATCTGGATGCCGGCGCGGATCTCGTCGTCGTCGACGTACTCCATCCAGCCTCCGGTGCGGCGTACCGCCTCCAGCGCGTAGATGCCGGCGGCCGGGTCGCCGATGTTCAGGGACTTGGCGATGCCGGTCGGTCTGACGGGGGTGATGGTGTCGGTGTCGGCGTGCAGGGCGGTGGCGATCGGGTTGCAGCCGGCCGACTGGGCGCCGAACACCTTCCAGCCGCCGGCCGGAGCCTCGACCAGGCCGATCTCGACCAACTCGGCGAACGCCTTGTCAATCTTGGTGAGCAGTTCGCCGGAGGCCATCGGGATCACCACCTGCGCGGGGATCCGCCAGCCGAGCTGCTCGGCCACCTCGTAGCCGAGCGTCTTCGACCCCTCGGCGTAGTAGGGGCGCACGTTGACGTTGACGAACGCGGTGTCCTCGAACTCGTCCGTCTCCACCAGCTCGCCGCAGAGCCGGTTCACGTCGTCGTACGAGCCGTCGATGGCGACCAGCTCGCCACCGTAGACGGCGGTGGTGATGACCTTGCCCTGTTCCAGGTCGCCGGGGATGAAGACCACCGACGGCGTGCCGGCCCGGGCGGCGTGCGCGGCGACCGAGTTCGCCAGGTTGCCCGTGGAGGCGCAGGCGTAGCGGCTGAAGCCGAGCGCCCGGGCGGCGGTCAACGCCACGGAGACCACCCGGTCCTTGAACGAGTGGGTCGGGTTGGCGCTGTCGTCCTTGACCCAGAGCGGGGCGGTGATGCCCAGCTCGGCGGCGAGGTGCGGGGCGGCCACCAGCGGGGTGAAGCCCGGGTCGAGGGTGACCCGGGTGGCCGGGTCCTGGCCGGCGGGCAGCAGGGCCGCGTACCGCCAGATGTTCTGTGGGCCCGCCTCGATCTGCTCCCGGGTGACCGCCGCCAGCGCGGCGGCGTCGTAGTCGACCTCCAGCGGGCCGAAACAGTCGTAACAGGCGTGCTGGGCGGCGAGCGGGTAGCGGGCCGAACAGGCGCGGCAGACCAGGGCGCGGGCGGGGCTGACGGTGGTGTCGATGCCGGAGGGGGCGTACGTCGACGTCATGTCGAGGGTCCTCTCATCTTTCCCCACATCGCACCCTGCGGCGGGGACGGAATTGGCACCTGCCCCGCGGGGCGCTCTGCGATGAGCGCGCGGGGTGGTTGCCGGGGCGTCGTCGGGCCGTATCCCTCAGCCCCTCTGGATGAGGTATGCAGTTGTGCCGCCGAGTCTAGGCGCTCTCGCCGCCCGGATAAACGGTGGATCCCACGCTGTGAGCGATGCCGCAGCCTCTCCCGCCTTTCGGAAACGCTTCCGGTACGCGGTGACCCACCACCGGCGACCGGGCTGGCGCGGGCCGGCTACCGTGCGGGCTCATCGATGGAAGGGAATCGCGCGATGCGTCGCAAGCTCGTCCCCGTGGTGGCGCTCTCCATGGTCTGCCTGCTGGTCGCCACCACCGCCTGCTCTCCGGGCAGCCGGAAGAAGCGGAACCGGTCCGCCGACGGGTCGACCGGCACCGCCGCCAAGCGGGACGACGTCGACACGGCGACCACCCGGGCCACCCCGACCCCACGCCGTACGGGCGACCAGCTCGCCTGCGTCGAACTGCGCAACACCCGGGTCGGCAGCAGGAAGGTCCGCTACCGGGAGTACGCCGCGCCGATCCGCCTCGTCGACGGCCGCTGGTCCGACCGGGACGGCACGACGGTGGAGTTGCAGCGGCCCTGCGCCGTCGGCGATCTCGACAGCGACGGCGCGGGCGACGCGATCGGCGTGGTCATGCTCGACGGCGGTGGCACCGGGCGCTTCTTCACCCTCGCCGCCTGGCGCAACGTCGACGGCGAACCGGACTACCAGGCCCAGGTCGACCTCGGCGACCGCACCCCGGTGGAGAGCGTCAGCGTGCGCGACGGCAGGGCGACGGTGGTCTACCTGACCCGGTCGACGAACAGCCCGATGGCGGAGCTGAACATCCGGCGCACCGCCGTCTACCAGCTCAGGGGCACGTCACTGGCCAAGCTGAGCCACACCGACGCCCGGGCGACCGAGGCCTCCGCCGACGGCGACACCGCCGACTCCTCGGACTCCGGCACGGTCCCCGACGGCAGCTCCCCCGCCCGGAAGCGCAAGTCCCGTTCCCGCTGACGTCCCCGCCGAGTCGCTGCGCACGACACGACCCAGGCCGCACGCAGCGAAGTCGGGATTGGGCACAGTCAATGTCGACATCCCGACTCGGCGCGGTGGTCGGGAGTGCGGCGACCAGACCGTCTCCGATAGTGTCCGAATAAACACGCAGGGCGACGTCGTCTCGCGTCGATACTCCGGAGGGCCGGATGGCGAGCATCGAGGAAGTCAAGGCAGCCCTCGCACAGGCCGCAGAGCAGGGCAATGCCACGGTCATGCAGATCCGGGCCGCCGTCGAGGCCACGGACCAGACGTTGGCCCGGATGCGGGCAGTCGCCACCGGCACCGGCCATCCGGCCATCGCCGAGGCCATCGCCCGCGCCGAGCAGAGCAGGCAACGGCTGGTCGAGGCGATGAGCCTGATCCAGGGCAGCTCAGAGGCAGCCCGCAACTACATGAACGTCCTCGGCTGAACGCTGGTCCCCCACGTCCCGCCAACCGAGGTCCCTGGCGCCTGAGCCATGGCGTCGCTGTCCCCCTACGTCTACACCAACCGCATCGACGGATACGACGGCACCGTCAACGACAAGATCGACTAGCTCCTCAGATGCGCTCCCGGCGCCTGCATCGATAGTCGTGGCCTTGTCGGGCGAGAATGTCCGAGTGCTCCTCGCAGCGATCGTTTTCCTCTTCCTGGTACTGCCGGCGCTGGGCTTGGTCGCGCTCGTCGCCGCGGCGCACCTGGTGGCATGGCTGGGCCGATCGGTGAGGCGGGCGCCCGCGCCTCTGGGGCGTTGGGCGAGAGGGCTGACGGTCGAGCCGACGCGGGGAGCGGCCTTCAACGATTCCCGGGACGTGTGGCCGATGCCGTCGGACGACTGACAGGCGGCGACCTGGTGAAGATCGACTCTTCGGCGGTGTCCAGATGACAGAACTGACGACCTTCGGGGGGCGCCTCAACACGTGGCGTCAGACGCTCTCACCGGTGTTTGCGGGTGTGGCGCTGGGAACCGCAGCGTTCAGTGCCGACCTCGTTCCGGAAGCCGTGGGCAGGTTCCTCGTGCCGGTCTTCAGCTCAGGATTCGCCTGGGGTGTGGTGGCCCTCGCCGTGAGTTTCTTCGCTGCGACCCTCACGTCCGCTCTCGTCGCTGGGGTCGGCACACTCGTCCTGGCGACCCTGATCTATTACGGCCTCATCGTTTCTCTGAGCCAGCGGTGGTATCACGGATCCAACGGCTCGGGACCGGAGGGGGCGGCGTCACTCGGCGGACTCTCCTCCGTCATACACGCGTCGACCTTCTGGCTTGTCGGCTCGCTGTTCGGCGGATTGGTCCTGGGCTGCGTCGCGTACGTGGTCAGGGTCGGCTCGACCCCCAACGCCAGCATTGCTCTCGGCGTCGCCTTCGGTCTGCTCACCGGGGAGGCCGCCTATGCCGTATTCCACGCCGCCTTCATCTGGGTCGGGCCGGTGGATTCCTTCGTCTGGGCCCGGATCGGGTCGGCGGCGGTGCAGTTCCTTCTCGCGACAGCAACTGTGCTCGTGACGGTACGGCTTCGCCGACGGCTCGTCTCACTGCGGGTCCTCCTGCTGACCGCCGCCGGGTCGACCGTGGCGAGCGTCGCGATCTGGCATCTCATCGAGTCGGTCCGGACGACGCTGTAGCGCACGCTTCGTCCATAACGGAGGCTGAGCGTATCGACATAAGCTAATCGACGATGACCGCCTGGCGTTGCGAGGTGACTCAGAGTGCCGACTTCGGTAGGGTCGGCAGCGACCCGCAATGACGAAGGGACGGCCCATGCCTCGCGTCATCGTCCCGGTGGGCTTCAGCCTCGGACCACAACACCGGTATGTGCGCCCCGCCGACCCGACGCCGGAGTCGTGGGAGATCCACCTCGGCGCGGACATGGTCGACCTCAGCGAGGACGAGGTCGGCGCCTACGGGGCCGTCTTTCTGGACGTCGAGGGCCACTCGGAGCTGCGCGTGGACCGGGCGAGGCTGGTGGAGTCGCTGCTGACCGCACCGAAGCCACAGCCTGACGCCGCAGGACTGGTCGAAGATCTGGTCAACCGGGGCCTGCTACTGGAGTTCGACCCCGAAGGCCCGCTCGAAGACCTGTTCCGGCACTACCGCCTCTTCCCCACCGCCGAGGGGATGGGATCGACAGCCGAGGAGCCCCACTACCACCGGATGGGCCATCACCGCCGCCCCCTGGTAGCGCTCCAGAACGACGCCTACGTCATGTGGGCGTTCTCCTTCCTGCACCCCAACCTCTGGGAAGCCTGCGCCTACTTCGCCCGGGCTGACGAGGAGGAGTTGGCGGCGGGTGAGGACCCGATCGGCCTCACGCCTGAGGGAGTTGCCCGCGAGGTGGCGGTGAACCTGCCGATGCTGATCGCCACCCAGTGCGCCTTCCTGGATCCCGTCGCGATGCCATGAGCTACCGCCGGCGGGGATATCGCAACGGATCCCGGCAGCAGGACGGCTACCTGCGCAACCTCCGCTACGAAACACCCAAGGAGGGCGTCGGCAAACTGCTGGAGAAGTTGGGCGAATGGGGCGGTCTCGCCGCCGGACTGGCCGCAGCCACCGCCCTCGCCAGGCAGGGAGTCCCGGTGCCACCGGTCGTGATGGCAGGATCCGGGCTGGTTCTGGGATTTGCCTCGGGAGTATTGGCCAAGGCGGCGGTGAACGCCACCTTCGACACCGTCAAGGTACGGCGTGCCGGCGCCGAGCCGGCGAGCGTCGGCAGCCTTGCCGCCGAGATCGGATCATCGCGCGCCTCGAACGAAACCATCAAGGGCTGGTCGGTGTGATGGATCGTATCGGCACCAACCACGCCTGGCTGATGACGGTGATCACCGGGGCAAGTCCAGCCCTCATGCAGCAGGTGAATGGAAAACTGACCGGCGCCCGCAGGTCTGTCGAGGAGGCCTGCACCCTGCTCCGGCAGTCGAAGGACAACCTTCGCCGCTACCTGCGGGCCATCTGACGGGCTATGTCGACTCCGGGGGTACTGCGACATAGGTTCCCTTACCCTGGTGCCCCTCCACCAAGCCGCGCTCTCGAAGGATACGCAACGCGGTTTGCGCAGTCGTAACGCTGATCTTGAAATGCTCGGCAAGCTGCGCGTAGGTGGGCAGCTTGTCTCCTGGCGCAAGCTCACCCGAGTGGATCTGCGCGGTGATGCCGTCCACGACTCGGATGTAGTCGGCGGTGCGGTTGGACATGACGGGGTACTCCTCGCTCGGCCCAACCATTTCAACACGCCGAGTTAGGCACCTACAACTTCGACGTTGACTTAGACACCTTAGGTACCTACTGTGAGTTCCGTGGGACTCCTCGCTCGGCAGCCTGGCGTCTCGCTCCCCCGGGTCTCGTATCCGGACCATGCCGGGGCAGCGTGCACGAAGGCACGGACCCCCTCCGTGCCTTCGGCGCGTTGCCCCGGCACCCACCAACGCACAAGGAGGTCTGATGTGACGGTGTCGCAGGCGAGTTCGGCGGTGCCCGCCGCGAGCGCGATCTGGGCGGTCGAGCAGGTGGCCGGCGAGCTGCGCGAGACGTACCTCGCGGTGGCCGCCGCCACCGTGCTGCTGGAACGCACCAGCACGGGCTGCGCGCATCCGGCGGTCCGGCAGGCGCGGCGCAGCGGCGAGGACGCGCTCGACCTGGCCGGCGACGCGGAACGGCAGCTCAGCGAAGGGGTACGCCGGCTGCGCACCGACGCCGGCCACCAGGAGCCCGCCACCATCGGCGGACTGATCGAGGTGCTGGACACCGCCCGGGACGAGTTGGACGCGGCAGCCGCTCGGCTCGCACAGCTCCCGGCCCGGATCACCAACGCCGGAAAGCAACTCCTCGACAGCCACCGGGGCGACCCGGCGACCGAGACGGCGACCGGGCAGTGGCAGCGCGCCGCCGAACAGCTCGACCTGATGACGGTGAGCCTGGCGTCGGCGGTGGCCGCGCTGGAGTCGTACACCGGCGGGTTGTCCGGCGCGGAACCCGCCACCACCTGAAGCCTGCTCGCGGACCTCCGCGAGAAGGAGAAGGGCCCGGGGCGGGTGCCGGGCTCCGGCCGGCACGCCACGCGCGGTCGTTCCGGTCGACCCCGCCCGCCCCGGCGCCGCAACCATCCGCCCGCGACACCGATCCCCCGCGCGGACCCTGATCGCACCGGAGAGACGAGACAGCCGTGATCTACCGAGCCATGCAGCGCCTGCTCCCGCAGCACGTCCGCGCCACCACTTTCGGCACCCGCCGGTGGCGCGGTCTCGACCCCGACCAGGTGTACGCCTACCTCGACCGGCTCGCCGACGAGCTGGAACGGCTCACCCTCGACCTGGTCACCGCCAACACCGAGGGCGAACGTATCCGGCAGGCGCTGCGCCAGTGGCAGTCCCGGCACACCGAGTGTCGACACACCACGGCGGCCCCGAACAGCCGGTGGCACCGGTGAACGACCCGCACTGGATCATCCACCTGCCGACGACCCTGACCCGCGTCGACGAGGTCGCCGCCCTGGCCATGGCGCTGCGCCGTTCCCTCGGGCACGTGCTCGCGATCGACTTCGGGGAGGCGACGCTGAGCGAGGAGGACCGGCAGTTCCTGCGTACCCGCGTCTGGTGTGACCACCCGATGCCCGGCGGCGGCCGGTGCGCCCGGCGCTCCGATCACCTCGGCGGCTGTTCCGAGGCCGCTGATGTCGTAGACGACTCAGCTCGACAGGCGCCGGAAGGCTGACCCGGCCCGGGCGGTCGCACAGATGGGGCAGCTCGACAGCGCCCACCGAAGCTCCACCCTGCGCCGGCCGGTGCGATGATCAGGCCATGGCAGGCCCGGCGCACCGACCCGCACCGCACGTCCACAACCGGTTCCCCGGTAGCGCCCGCGCCGTCGGGCTCGCGGTCGCCGGCCTCGTCCTGCTCGGCGCCTGTTCCCCGGCGACCGACCTCCCGTCAGCCGCCCCGACCCCGCCCGCACCGACGACGCCGGCGGCCCCGACACCGGCCAACCCGGCACCGGACGCCCCGAGGCCGGCCGCGCCGCCGACAGCGGCAGCGTCCGGGACCACCCCTACGACCGACTGCCCGGAATCCGGCGTACGGATCAGTTCGCCGGGCGTCAGCGCCGCGATGGGCCTGCGGGCCCTCAGCCTGGAACTGGTCAACTGCGGCAAGAAGCCCTACCCGCTCGACGGCTACCCGGCGCTTCGCCTGCTCGACGGCGACGGCAACCCGATACCGGTCCAGGTGATCGAAGGGGCCAAGGGGATCACGTCGGGCTTCGACGCCCCGCCCCGGCCGCTGACCCTGCGGCCCGGTGAACGGGCCGGCGCCGCCGTGCTCTGGCGCAACCTGGTCACCGACTCGACAGTCGTCGCCACCAACGGCGAGGGCCTGGAGGTCGCGGCCGCCACGGGCCAGCCCGCGCAGGCCGTCGAGACGAACGGCCCGATCGACCTCGGCAACACGGGCCGGCTCGGCGTCAGCGCCTGGAAGAAGCAGTCGCCCTAGCTGGTGATGTCCTTGCGGGTGAACCGCCAGAACGCCAACCCCCAGAACAGCGTCGCGTAGCTGATCGCGGAGATCGCGCCGCGTACCACGTCGTCGGTCTGCACCGGCGTCGACAGCAGCCCCAACCAGGCGGTGCTGTAGTGCGTCGGCAGGAACGCACGCACTGCGCCCAGCGCGGTGATCTGGTCGAGGATGCCGGAGAGGATCCAGAGCAGCACCGCGCCGCCGACCGCACCGAGCGCGGCGTCCGTCACCACCGACAGCAGGAACGCCAGGCCGGCCACCACCAGGAGTACGACCGCCAGGTAGCCGAGCACACCCAGCAGCCGCAGCAGCCCCTCGCCCGGTTCGAGCTGGGCCGCCACGGTGCTGCGCAGCGGCTCCCAGCCGTAGCGGAGGGTGCCGATCAGCAGTGCGGTGCCGGCGAGCAACACCAACGCCAACGCCGAGTAGACGAGCGCGACCACCAGCTTCACCGTCAGCAGGCGGGCCCGGGGCACCGGCACCGCCAACAGGTAGCGCAGACTGCCCCAGCTCGCCTCGCTGGCCACCGTGTCACCGCAGAACAGCGCCACCACCACGACCATCAGGAACGACGCCGAGACGAAGATGGTGAAGAGGGTGAAGTTCAGCCCGCCCGACGTGGCGAACTCGACCAGGCTGCCGAACTCCCCGCGCCCGTTGTCGTCGTCGCCCGTGTCGAACTGGAACGCGATCAGGATGATCAACGGCAGCAGCACCATGAACCCGAGCGCGAGCTGCGTACGCCGCCGGGACGCCTGCCGCCGGAACTCGGCGCCGAACGGCAGGGTCGCCGACGGCCGGTAGCCGGCCGCCGCTCCCGCCGTGGGTGACGTGCCCGCCATCATCGGTCCCCGCTTCCCCGAGAGTTCTCGCCCACCAGCGCGAGGAACGCGTCCTCCAGGCGGCGCCGCGGCACCACCCGGTCCACCCCGATGCCGGCCCTGACCAGCTCGGCCACCACCTCGCTGCGGGCGGTGCCGTTGGTGTCCACCACGAGCTGCCCCTCACCGTCAGGAAGCACCCGCACCCCGTGCAGGCCGTCCAGCACCGCCCGGGCGGCCACCGGGTCGGTCACGTCGAAGAGCACGCTGGGCGACTCGCCGACGATCTCCTCGACCGGGCCCGAGGCGACGATGCGGCCCTTGTTCACCACCACGGCGTGCGTGCAGGTCTGCTCCACCTCGGCCAGCAGGTGGCTGGAGACCAGCACCGCCCGGCCGTCGGTGGCGTAGCGCTGGAGCACCCGGCGCATCTCCGCGATCTGCGGCGGATCGAGCCCGTCGGTCGGCTCGTCGAGCACCAGCAGCTCGGGCAGGCCCAGCATGGCCTGCGCGATGGCGAGGCGCTGTTTCATGCCGTGGCTGTAGTTCTTGATCCTGCGGTGCACGGAGTCACCCAGGCCGGCGATCTCCAGGGCCTCCTCGAAGTGCGCGTCCTCGGCCGGCCGCCCGGTGGCCCGCCAGTACGCCTTCAGGTTGTCCAGCCCCGACAGGTGCGGCAGGAAACCCGGCCCCTCGACCAGCGCGCCGATCCGCGACAGCACCGGCGAGCCGGGCACCAACCGGTGCCCGAAGACGTAGATCTCGCCGGCCGTGGGCTGGGTCAGCCCCATCAGCACCCGCAGCGTGGTGGTCTTGCCCGCGCCGTTCGGGCCGAGCAGGCCGACGACCTGACCGGGGTGCACCTCGAAGTCCACGTTCGAGACGGCGACGAAGCCGTCCGCGTACTCCTTGCGGAGCTGCCGCACGGCCAGCGGGACGCCCGCGTACGCCGGGTGCACGGAGCTGTCCTGGCGGCGGTGCCGACGGCGGACCACGGCGACGACCACGACGAGCCCGACCGCGATCGCCGCGATCAGCCCGGCCAGCACCCAGCGCCACACGGCGGCGGCGGTGGGGATCGGGTCGCCGGCGACGGTCGGCAGGCTGACCGCGCCGCCGCCGGCCTCGACGGTGTGCACCGCCGGCTCGACGGGAGTGGCATACGCCTGGTCGGAGGTCGCCACCACCACACGCAGCCGGTGCCCGGCCTCGAACCGGCGGACGATCGCCGGCAGGGTGACGGTGACCGGTCGCGCCGCGTCGATGGTCGGCGGCAGGCCGGTGAGCCGGACCGGGGCGACCAGTCCGTTGGGCAGGGTGGCCGTGCCGTTGGGGTCGACGTCGTAGAGCTTGACGAAGAGCACCGCCTCCCCGGTCGGCGACGCCGCCCGGATGTCGACGGTCGGGGCACCCACCACGTCCACCGCCTCGGCCAGCGGCTCCGAC
Organism: Micromonospora peucetia; assembly: GCF_900091625.1. Lineage (NCBI taxonomy): Bacteria > Bacillati > Actinomycetota > Actinomycetes > Micromonosporales > Micromonosporaceae > Micromonospora > Micromonospora peucetia. The sequence continues at coordinate 2,613,356 of NZ_FMIC01000002.1, read as the reverse complement.
TCGAACCGGGCATGCTGGCCGGGGATGTCCCCCGCCACGCCACCGAGCAGCGACGACAGCTCGCCGGCGAAGGGCACCGAGGAGATGGCGGCCGGGTTGCCGGCCGGCGGATTGGCGACCGGCTGGGCGGGGCCGGTCACCGGAACCTCTCGGCGGGCCGTGCCGGCGACACCCGGATAGTCGGCGTAGCGGTAGCCGGTGGCCACCAGCCCCCGGTCGAGAGCGTCGAAGCCGGCGATGCGGGACCAGGTGAAGTCGTCCCCCGGAGCCGCCCCATCGCCCTTGACGTAGTGGTCGAGCCACTGCACGGTCAGGAACTTCACCCGGTCCGAGTCGGTCTTCGGGCCCTCGCCGCCGTCGTGCCCGCCGGTGAACCAGGCCACCCGCACGGGCGTGCCGGCGGCGGCGATGCCGCGCGCGTTGGCGTCCGCCTCGCCGAGCGGGAAGAGGGTGTCCGCCTCGCCCTGCACCAGCAGGGTCGGCGCCTTGATCCGGTCGAGCACGCCGGCCGGGCTGGAACGGCGCAGCAGGTCCACGGCGGCCTGGTCGGCCTGTCCGGTGGTGGCGATCCGCAGGTACGCGGCGCAGATGTCGGCGGCGAACCGGCCGCACGCCGGGTCGGCAGCCCCGGCCGGTGCCCGCCCCGGACCGGTCCCCGGGCCGGCACCCGGCCCCGGGCTGGGCGGGCCGGCGGAGGCAGGCGCCCCCTCGGGCTGTGCGGCGCTGACCCCGGAGAGCCCGGCCGGCCCGGAGCCGACGTTGCCGCCGCCGCCGAAGAAGAGGCCGGCCCAGCCGGACTTGAACACGCCCTCGGTGGGCTGTTTCCCGGTGCTCTCCGGCAGGAAGGAGCGGGACAGGTCGTTCCAGGTGATCATCGGCACGATCGCGTCGACGCGCTGGTCCTGCGCGGCGAGCAGCAACGCCAGGGCGCCGCCGTACGAGCCGCCGACGACGCCGACCTTCGGGTCCCCGGCGGCGTCGGTGCGGATCTCGGGGCGGGCTGCGAGCCAGTCCAGCAGGCGTTGCGCGTCCCGGACCTCGTAGTCCGGGTGGTCCAGGTGGATCAGCCCGCCGCTGCGGCCGAAGCCCCGCGCGGTCCAGGTGAGCACCGCGTAGCCGCGTCCGGCGAACTCCTCGGCATCGGCGCGGACAGACTCCTTGGTGCCGCCGAAGCCGTGCGCCAGCAGCACCGCCGGCACCTTGTTCCCCGCCGAGGCGCCCTCGGGCAGATAGAGCGTGGTGTCCAGGTCGACGGGCTCGTCGCCGGCCGGCCCGGAGCGGACGTTCACGATCGCCGCCTCGGTGCGGACGTCCGGCCCCTTCGGCACTACGGCCCAGGTCACGGCAGCGGCGAGCAGCACTACGACCCCTGTCGCGGCCACGGCGCGTCGGCGGGTGGGCAGTGCGCGCCGGATCCACGCGGCCGACAACGGCGATCTCATTCGGCACACGGTACGGCCCGGATCCTGAGCGTTGGCTGAGATCCTCCGTACGTCCGTCCGGTTGATCCGATCGGTGTCACACCGGCGCGGTCCAGCCCGTCTCAGAAAGAGGAATTCGGATCACGTGAATTCCGATGTTCCGCAGAAATCCACTCCGATCCATCCATGTCCATCTCCGGGTCGGTACGCAGCGTGCCAAATTGATCACGTCGCGGTTACATCGGGCTTCATGACGCAAAGCTGACTGCCCGACGAGCCAAACAGCTCCGTGCCGGTCGACTAGTTTTCCGGTCCGGTGCACAGGACTTCACCGTCGACCCCCGACACCCCCGCCGATCCCGTGCGCCCGCCGGAGGAGACAGACATGACAGTCCCCGCGCCACCGGCCCGCCGGCGGCCCCTCGCGGTGGGCCGCGTACTGCCGCTGCTGCTCCTCGTCGCCCTGCTCGCGCCGATGACCCTGCTGTTCGTCCAGGCCTGGCGGCTCACCGCCGACGACCGGGACCTGGCCAGCCGGGAACGGCTCGGCGTGGAATACCTGCGCGCCCTCGCCCCGGTCACCGACGCCCTGGTGAACGCCCAGTCCGCCGCCGTCGCCGGCCGACCCGCCTCCGGCGAGGCGCTGACCCGCGCGGTCGAGGCCGCCGCCTCGGTCGACGCGCGAATCGGCGACGAGCTGCGCAGCCAGGAACGCTGGGCCGGCCTGCGGGCCAGGATCGAGGCGCTGGGCGCCCGGGGTCCGGCTGACCCGGAGGACGCCTTCGCCGCGTACGGCGAGGCCACCGACCTGCTGTTGGCGCTGTACCGCAAGATCCGGGAGACCTCCGGGCTGGTCCGCGACCCCCGGTCGGACTCCTTCTTCCTCCAGGACGGCGTCGGCGAGGAGCTGCCCGAGGCGGTGGTGGCGGCCGGACGGCTCGTCGACCTGGCCCTGCTCGCCGACCGCCGACCCGCCGCCGACCGGAACCGCACCACGGGCGAGCTCGCCGCCCTCCGGATGGCCGCCCTCACCCCGGCCGGCGACCTGGCCACCGACCTGCGGGCCGCGGTGGACAGCTCGGAGAGCGCCGACCTCGGCCCGAGCGTGCTGACCCCGCTCGACGCCTACCAACGCGCCGTCGAGGCGCTCGCGGCCCACTCCGCGCCGGGCGACCGCAGCGCGGTGGTGAACCAGGCGCAGCTCGTCGGCGCCCGACTCAACGCGCAGTCCGCCGCCGGGCAACTCCAGCCCGTCATCCTCGGTGAACTCGACGCCCTGCTCGCCGAACGCGTCGACGCCCTCGCCCGGGACCGCTGGCTGACGGTGGCGGCCGGGGTGCTGGCCGCCCTGCTGTGGGCGGCACTCGGCGCGGTGTGGCTCGCCGCCGTCCGCCGGGCCCGGCGGCGCGCGGCGGAGACCCGACCCGGCCGGGACGACGGCCAGGGGCAGAGCAACGGCGACCAGCAGCAGCGGGCCGCCGCCGCGCCGGAGAACACGTCGTGGCAGCCGGGCGCTGCCGGGGGCGCGGAGCCACGCCAGCTCCAGCCGGTCAGGTCGGGCGGCGAGCCCGGGACCGCGCAGTGGGGGCCCTTCGATGCTGCTCGCTAGACTCCGGATCCGGGGCAAGCTCGCGCTGCTCGTCGTCATCCCGCTGCTCACCGTGGTGGGGCTGGCCGTGCCGGCGGTGCTCGACCGGGTGGCCGCCGCCCAACGGGCCGACGGCACCGCCGACCGGGTCCGCGTCGCCAGCCGGATCGGCAGCCTCGTGCAGGACCTGCAACAGGAGCGGGTCCTCTCCGTCGGCCTGCTGCTCGGCCGGGTCACCCGGACGGAGCTGATGCAGCGGACGGCCAGCGTGGACGACCGGGTCGCCGACCTGCGGGCCACCCTGGGCGACCTGCTGCTGCCGCAGGTCACCGAGGCCCTGAGCGGCGTACGCGGGCTGACCGGCCTACGGGCCGCGGTGCTCGCCGGGACCGCCACCCCGGACCAGATCATGGCCGCGTACGGACCGGTGAGCACGAGGCTGATCGACTCGCTGCGGCTGCCGTTCGGGGTGGACACCGACACGGCCGCCGGGCGGCAGGTGCTGGCCCTGGACGGGCTGCTCCGCGTCGACGAGGCGATGGGCGCCTGCGCCACCCTGATCGTGCTGGTCAAGGCGACCAACTCCCCCCAGGTGGCCACCTCGTACGTCGCCTGCATGGCCGGGCTCCGGGCGGACAACCGGCGGTTCCGTGATCTCCTCACGCCCGAGCAGTTGAAGCTGGTGGCGCTCAACGACGCGGCGGTGGCCGCCCGGACCAGCGCCGAGTTCCTCAGCAGGAGCGCACTGGACCCGGCCGGCGCGACCAGGAGCATCCCGCTGGACGCGCTCTTCCCGTCGGTCCTCTCGATGATCACCTTCGGGCAGTTCATCGAGAAGAAACTCGTCGCCGACGTCCTCGCCGAGGTGACCACACAGCAGCGCCGGGCGCTCACCGAGGCGTACCTGGTCGGTGGGCTCGCCGCCCTGATCCTCGCCATGGTGGTGCTGCTCAGCGCGGCCGTCGCCCGGACGGTGACCCGACCGCTGACCCGGCTCACCCGCTCGGCCGACCGGGTCGCCCGGGTCGCCGAGGCGGAGCTGACCCGGGTCGCCGACGACGAGGCCGAGGGCAGCACGCCGATGCGCCTCGACCCGGTCGACGTGCGGGCCCGCGACGAGATCGGCGACCTGGCCCGCGCGTTCGACCGGGTGCAGAGCACCGCCGCCCGGCTCGTCGAACGGCAGGTCGCCGGCAGGCGCAACGTGGCGCAGATGTTCGGCCACGTCGGACGCCGTACGCAGAACCTCGTCGGCCGGCAGATCGCGCTGATCGACCGGCTGGAGCGGCAGGAGACCGAACCCGGCCGGCTGGAACACCTGTATCGGCTCGACCACATCTCCAGCCGGCTGCGCCGCAACGCCGGCAGCCTGGTGGTGCTCTCCGGCGCGGCCGGCGCGGACCCGCACGTGGCGCCGGTGCCGCTCGGCGACGTGGTCCGGCTGGCGCTCGGCGAGATCGAGGACTACACCCGGGTCGACGTGCAGGTCCCGCCCGGCGTGTCGGTGGCACCCGGCACCGTCGGCGACCTCGTCCTGGCGCTGGCCGAGCTGATGGAGAACGCGACCGTCTTCTCCCCGCCGCACACCCGGGTCACCGTGGGCGGCGAGCCGACCGGGTCCGGGGCGCGGCTGACCGTGGTGGACCGGGGCATCGGCATCACCCAGGAGCGGCTGGCGGAGGAGAACGCCCGGCTGACCCGGCGGGAGCGCCTCGATCTCGCGCCGACCGAGGTGCTGGGGCTCTTCGTGGTGGGCCGGCTGGCCCGTCGGCACGGCTGGGCGGTGCGGCTGGCGCCGACCACCGGCGGCGGGGTGACCGCGCACCTGGACGTCCCGGAGACGTCGCTGGTTATCCACCGCGCCGAGCGGGCCGGGGTGACCGTGGCCCGGGCCGCCGTACCCGCCCGGGACCGGCGCTCCCCCGCCGACGCGCAGGCCGCCGACCGGCCCCGCACGGCGGTCGGGGCCGCGCCGGACACCCCGCCGTCCGGGTTCGACGCGGCACTGCTGAGCCGGGCCACCCGCAGCCTGGAGTCCGGCGCTCCCTGGGACGCGTTCGGCGCCGGTGGCGAGCTGGCCGAGGCCGCGCCGGAGGCACCGGCGGGTTCCGCGCCCCCCGGCTCCGCCGGACCGGCCAATTCCGCCCCGGCGGGCATCCGGCAGCGGGTGCCGGGGGCCACCCTGCGCCCGGGCAGGCCGCCAGCGGTCAGGCCGGCGGAGGTCACCGGCACGGACCCGGCCGCCGCCCGGGCCCTCGTCGAAGCGGTCGAGTCCGGCGTACGCCGGGCCGAACTGGATCGGCCGCCGGGCCGCACGGCGCCGACGCTGCTGACCCGGCGGGTGCCCGGGGCGAACCTCACCGTCGCCCCGGCCCGTCAGCCCGACAGCCCGTCGCCGGGAGACCCGGACAAGGTCCGCGACCTCCTCACCGAGTTCGAGGCGGGCGTGGCCCGCGCCCTGCGTGAAGTCAGTCAAGACCGCCGCTACGAAGAGGAAACATCACGGTGACCAGCCCCTTCCTGCACGACAACGTCGACCACCAGCATCCGGACGCCGGTGAGCTGAGCCCGGAGGCGCGTACCTTCAACTGGTTGCTGGACTCCTTCACCTCCAGCACCGCCGGCGTGGTGGAGGCGATCGCCGTCTCGTCGGACGGGCTGCTGATGGCCATGTCGGCGATCAAGGACCGGTCCAACGCGGAACGGCTCGCCGCAGTGGTCTCCGGCATGACGAGCCTCGCCGGCGGCGCCGCCAGCTGGTACGCCCTCGGCGGGCTGAACCGGGTGATCGTGGACATGGCCGAGGGCTACCTGTTGATCAGCGCGATCAGCAGCGGCTCAGTGCTCGGGGTGGTCGCCGACCGGTCGGCGAACCTCGGCACCGTCGCCTACGAGATGACGCTCTTCGCCGGGCGGGCCGGTGGCGCCCTCACCCCGAAACTGATCGCCGAGCTGAAGAACGCCGTTCAGCAATGACCCGCGAGGTCGCCGGCGGGGAACCGGATCCGGAGCCCACCATCCGGATCCGGCCCTACCTGCACGCGTCGTCCCCGTACGACGCCCGGCCCGGCCTGCCGGCGACCACGGCCGCACCGGCGCCCGAGGACGGGCCGGCCGGCCCGCGCCCGTTCGTGCTCACCGCCGGGCGGGTGGCCGGCGCCGACCCGGCGATCGGGCTGGAGACGCAGGTGACCGCCCGGCCGGCGACCGACCGGGCGGCGCCGCTCACCTGGCTGGCGCCCGAGTTGCAGGCAATCGTCTCGCTCTGCGGTGAGCCGATCTCGGTCGCCGAGATCTCCGCCCGGACCCGGTTGCACTTCGGCGTGACCCGGGTGCTGGTCGGCGACCTCCGCGCCGCAGGTCACCTGGACGTGCACGACCACGCCGACGCCCTCGACCCCAACCTCATCCTGCGAGTGATTGATGGACTCCGTGCGATCTCCTGAATGGCCGGTCGCCCCGCTGGGCGGGATCGCCGCCAACAACGCCGCCGCCCGGTACGGCTCCCCGACGGGGCCGCAGCCCGCCGCGTCAGCCCCACCACCGCACCGGCTGCCGGCCACCGGAGTGGCCGCGGTGCCCCGCCCCGCGCCGGCCGCCGCGCCGCCGATCCCGGTCAAGATTCTCATCGCCGGCGGCTTCGGGGTCGGCAAGACCACCACGGTCGGCGCGATCTCCGAGATCGCCCCGCTGACCACCGAGGCGGAGATGACCACCGCCGGGATCGGCGTCGACGACCCGGGCATCCGTTCCGCGAAGACCACCACCACGGTGGCGATGGACTTCGGCTGCGTCACCATCGACCGCAGCCTGAAGCTGTACCTGTTCGGGACGCCCGGGCAGGCCCGGTTCGGCTTCATGTGGGACGACCTGGCCCTCGGGGCGCTCGGCGCGCTCGTCGTGGTGGACAGCGCCCGACTGGACGACTGCTATCCGGCGATCGACTTCTTCGAGCGGGCCGGTCTGCCCTTCGTGGTCGGGGTGAACGCCTTCGACGGGCGGCTGGCACACGACCTCGACGCGATCCGGTGGGCGCTCGCCATCGGCGACCACGTGCCCCTGGTGCAGTTCGACGCCCGGGACCGGCTCTCGGTGCGGGACGCCCTGCTGGTCGTCCTGGACCGCGCACTCGATCGGGCCACCCGGGAGAGGAAGTCCTGAACCGCTCCGGCGGTTCGACCCGTTTCACGAGAAGGGGTGGTCGTGATGAGAGGTGGACTGGACGAGACACTGGCCCGGATGGCCCGCCGCGAGGAGGCGCTGCGCCGTCGGGCAGCCGAGGCGGAGGCGGCGGGCGGGGAGGCCGTCACGTCGGCGGAGGCGCAGGGCGGATCCGACCCGGGGCGCACCGAGACCCGGGGCGAGGGACGCAACGCCGGCCCCGGCTGGGCCGACACCCGGCGGGGCGCGGAACCCCGTGACCCGGTGGCGGAGGTCGCCGAGGCCGTCCGTCGGGTGGTGGCCGGCCATCCCGGCACGGCGGTCAGCATCCGCGTCGAGCACGACGGGCAGGCGTACCCGCTGCGGGTCGTCTGGACCGACTCGGGCGTGACGGTCGACGTGGAGGCCGCCGCGCCACCGCCGGCCTGGCCTATGTCGGTCAAGACGGTGCCGGCGTGGACACCGACCCGGGAGAGGCTGACCCCCGACCCGGCAGCGCGGCTGGCCGAACTGATCCGCCGCGACCCTTCCCTGCTCGGTGCCGGTGACCCGTCCGACAGAGCACGGAACGCACCGGGGTCGGGCGCGGCGTGACCAGGGCGGCTAGGGTCGGGCGGTGGCGGAACCCGACCTGACCCTGACCGCGAGCCTGCGGCCGGCGGCCCTGGACGCCCGACGGGGCATCGTCCGGCTGCACCCGGAGGTGCTCACCGCGCTGGCGCTGCGTCCCGGCGACCCGGTGCGGCTGGCAGGCCGGCGGGTCACCGCCGGCATCGTCGTGCCGGCCGAGCCGACCGCGAGCGCCGCGCTGGTCTACGCGGACGACCTGATGCTGGGCAACCTCGGGATCCGCGACGGCGGCCAGGTGACGGTGAGCCGCCTGCCGGTCACGCCGGCCAGCCGGGTGCTCCTCGCCGGGCCGGCGCAGATCGCCGCCGTGGTATCCCCCGAGATGCTCCGGCTGGCCCTGCTGGGCAAGGTGGTGACGGCCGGGGACGACGTGTCGCTGCTGCCGCAGGACGTGCTGCCGGACGCCTCGGTGCGCAGCCTGGTGGAAGCCGCCCGGCGCAGCCTCTCCAACCGCGTCGGGTACGCCTGGACCAGCACCCTGCTCACCGTGGTCGCCGCCGAGCCCGACACCGGTTCGCTGGTCACGATGGACACCGTGGTCGGCTGGGAGCACGGCCAGGCGACCCACGGCTCCGCCGGCACCACCGGCCCGGGCATCGGGCCCGGGCCCGGCCGCATCCGCCCGGCCGGCGGCGGGAGCGCCGCCGGTGGGCTGCGCCCCGGAGGCACCGGTGCGGCCGACCTGCGCCCCGACGGCCCGCCCGCCGACGTGGACGCCGTGGGCCGGGCGGCCCGGAGCAACGGCACCGGGGCGGGGCCGGCCGAGTCGGGGGCCACGCCGTCGGTGGACGAGCTGCCCGGGCTGCGGACGCAGGCCGAAGAGCTCACCGAACTGCTCGACCTCGGCTTCCACCACCGGGAGGTGCTCGGCCGGCTGGGCACCACCGTCTCGCTGGGCGTACTGATCGCCGGGCCGGCCGGGTCCGGCAAGGCGGCGCTGGTGCGCGCCGTGGCCGCCCGGGTCGGGGCCCGGGTCAGCCCGCTCTGGGCCCCCGAGGTGGCCGCCCTGACCAACCAGGCCGCCGCCGACCGGCTGCGCGCCGCCGCGGCCGAGGCGCGCGCGGGCGGCCCCGGGGTGCTGCTGGTCGCCGACGTGGAGGCGCTCGCCCCGGCGGACGGGCCGGGGCCGGTGGCCACCGTGTTCCGGCAGGTGGTCGCCGAGACCGTACGGGCGGGGGCGGCGGTCGTCTGCACCACCGGCCGGCCCGAGGCCGTCGACCCCGCGCTGCGCGCCCCGGACCTGCTCTCGCTGCGGATCAGCGTCCCGCTGCCGGACGCGGCCCTGCGCCGGGAACAGTTGACGGTGCTGACCCGGCAGGTTCCGCTCGCCGACGACGTGCGGCTCGACGAGGTCGCCGGGCGTACCCCCGGCTTCGTCGCCGCCGACCTGGCCGCGCTGGTCCGCGAGGCCGGGGTGCGCGCGGCGCTGCGGCAGAAGTCGGCCGAGACGCCGACGGTGGCGATGGCCGACTTCACCGCCGCCCGGGAGGTGGTCCGCCCCACCACCATGGCCGCATCCACCCTGGAGCTGGCCTCGGTGACGCTGGACGACGTGGGCGACCTGACGGAGGTCAAGGAGACGCTTACCGAGTCGGTGCTCTGGCCGTTGACCTACCCGGACACCTTCGCCCGGCTCGGTGTGCAGCCGCCGCGCGGTGTTCTCCTCTACGGCCCGCCGGGCTGCGGCAAGACCTACCTGGTCACGGCGCTGGCCGGCTCGGGGCGGGCGAACGTGCTCTCGGTGAAGGGCGCGGAGCTGCTGTCGAAGTGGGTGGGTGAGAGCGAGCGCGCCGTCCGCGAACTGTTCCGCCGGGCCCGGGAGGCCGCGCCCACCCTGATCTTCCTGGACGAGGTGGACGCGCTCGCCCCGGTACGCGGCCAGGCCAGCGACGGCGGCACCACCGACCGGGTGGTGGCCGCGCTGCTGACCGAACTGGACGGGGTGGAGGCGCTGCGCAACGTGGTGGTGGTCGGCGCGACGAACCGTCCCGACCTGGTGGACCCGGCCCTGCTGCGCCCGGGGCGGCTGGAACGGCTGGTGTACGTGCCGCCGCCGAACGGGCCGGCGCGGGCGGAGATCCTGCGCGCCTCGTCGCGGAACGTGCCGCTGGCACCCGAGGTGGACCTCGCGGCGCTGGGCGGGGAGTTGGACGGCTTCTCGGCGGCGGACTGCGCCGCACTGGTACGGGAGGCGGCGCTGGCCGCGATGCGGGAGTCACTGACCGCGTCCACGGTCACCGCCGCGCACGTGGCGACGGCCCGCTCCCGGGTCCGCCCGTCCCTCGACCCGGCCCAGGTCGCCTGGCTCGCCGCGTACGCCGAGAAGCGGGGCGGCTGACGGGCGGCCGGGGCGTCACGGAGCTGGCAGCGTCGAATCGAGGCAGATCTCGGCGTGCACCTTCCCGCCGTCCTCGCGAAGTTTCGCGCCGCACTTCTCCAGCACCGACACGGCGCCATGATTGTCGGTGGTGGTCTCCGCGACCACGAGCCGCATCCCGGCCGCCGCCGCCTCGTTCAGCAACTCGCGCAGGGCGGCCGCGCCGATGCCCTGCCCCCGGGCGGAGCGCCCCAGCCACATCCCGGTCTCGACGGTGCCCGGCTCGTCGCGGTGGGCCATCCGGATCACGCCGACCACCTCGCCGCCGGCCAGGATCGCGTACATCCGGGTGCCGGTCGGGCCGTGAAGACCGCCGAAGCTCGCCCGGTGGAACTCCCGGAACGCCTCCCGCCGGGCGTGCGACCACCCCGCCGGAGCCTCCACCGGCGGCATCACGTCGCCCGGCTCCGCCTCGGCAGCCGCTACGGAGAGCAACGGCTCCAGGTTCCGTTCGTCCACCGGCTCCAACCGGACCGTTCCCGCCACGTGCCGCAGTCTGCCGCCACCACCGGCCCGAGTCCACCCCATCGGGCACCGATTGGCGGTCCGGCGGAAGGTGCCGACCGGTCGGCCCGCATCAGGTTCCACCTCACGCTCCGCTGTTGACCACCGTCCGGTCGGGGGCCGCGGGGCGGCGCGGCGTGAGCCTCCGCTGTTCCCCCGGTTCGCCGCCGTGGTTTCCCGGCCGCTGCGAAACTTGGCCCGTGAGCACTGACCAGGTCCAGGTGGGCACCCATCGGCTGGCACCGGCAGCCCCCGGGGCCAAGGTCACCCGGCTGGAACTCTTCTACGACCTCGTCTTCGTCTTCGCGTTCATCAACGTCACAAACGCTTCCGCGAAGACCCTCGGCGAGGGCGGCCTGTTGGGTAGCCTCCTGGTGCTCGCGCTGCTGTGGACCGCCTGGACCAGTCTCGCCACGCTCGGCAATGTCGTGCGTGCCGACCAGGGAATCATGCCCCTGTTCGGGTTCACCACCATGGCCGTGATCTTCGTGGCGTCGGTGTCGCTGCCGGAGGCGTTCACCGACAAGCCCCCCGGGCTGCCCGGCGACCTGGTCTTCGCGGGCTGCTATCTGGTGGTCCGGAACCTCCAACTGCTGGCCTTCTGGTACGCGCTCCGCAACGACCCGCGGCTGCGGCCCCGCTGGCGCACGATCGCCGTACCGCCGTTCATCACCGTCTCCCTGCTGCTCCTCGCCGCGCTCGTGCCGCAACGCCTGTTCGACGGCGACGCGGAGGCCGTCGCCCGGGTCGGGCTGTGGGTGCTGGCCGTCGCCGTGGCGTTCGCGGTGAGCCAACGGACCCGCAACGAGGGGCTGACGATCGTCTCGGCGGGGCACTGGGCGGAACGGCACGCCCAGATCGTGCTCATCGCGCTCGGTGAGTCGATCATCTCCCTCGGGCTGGGCCCGGGCCTGGAGGCCGGCCTGCCACTCACCTGGCCGATCATCGGTGCGTCGGCGCTCGGCATCGCGGTGATCGCCGCCCTTTGGTGGATCTACTTCGACAGCCGTGCGATCGCCGGGGAGCGTGCGCTGCACCGGGTCCACGGCCCCGCGCGGATCGCGCTCGCCCGGGACGCCTACACCTACCTGCACCTGCCGATAATCGCCGGGACCATCCTGTTCGCCCTCGGCCTGAAGCGGGTGCTGGCGGAGATCGGCGACCCCACCGGGGTCGGGTTGCACGAGCGGATCGACGTGCTCGACGCCGCCGTGTTGTACGGGGGCGTGGCCCTCTATCTCCTGGCGGTGCTGGGGTTCCAGTTCCGGACCGTGCACCGGGTCAACCGGCTCCAGGTGCTCGCGCTGGTGGTGCTGATCGCGTTGATCCCGGTGGGCACCGCGCTACCGTCCTTCGGGGCGCTGACCCTGCTGGTGGTGGTCATCGTGCTCGTGGCAATCATCGACACCGTCCGCTACCGGCACAAGCGGCAGGAGCTGCGCCAGGAGAAGTTCCACGAGGAACGGGAACTGGAGGCCGGGGAGACCGAATGGCGCCGCCGTTACCTGGAACAGCAACAGACGCCGCGCGAGGGCCACCCGCCGGAATCCGCCATCGTGCCCTGACCGACCCCGACCGGCCTGGAACCGCCGACCACGGCCCGAAACCCACGGGCGGGGCCGGTCACGGGGTGCCCACGTCGAACTCGCAGAACACCACCGAGGCGTCGTCCGCACGCTTGTGCCGGCGCAGCCGGTCCGGGTGGTCGCGTTCCGCGGCGCGTACCCGGTCGATCAACGCACCCGGCCCCTCGACGGTCGCCACGTCCAGCAGCCCCGCCCAGTCGAGCAGGCCGAACTGCTCCACCAGAGCCGACGCGCCGTCGCTGAGCAGTGCCGCCCGGCGTACCGCACCTGCCCCGTGCAGCGGCAGCGTCCCGGTCACCGCGTGGAACGCCGCATCCGGGTCAGCCGCCGCCACCCAGTAGCCGTGCGTCCGGTTCATCCGTTCCCGCTGCACACCGACCGCCCGACGGATCCGGTCGACCGGATCGGCGGAACCCGCCGGGACGGCGACGACCGTGGCACGCAGGTCGGCCATCGCGGAGTCCAGCCGGTCGTCGGTGACCACGTCGACGGTGCCGTCGACGTCGAGCACCAGCGGGCTGTCGCAGAGCACCAGGTGGTCGAGGTGGTCGCCGCCGTCGCGTAGCAGGCAGACCGTGCTCGACGGGGTGCCCGGATGGTCCAGGTCGCACTCGCCGCCGTGGTCGGCCCGGACCGCGAGGATCGCCGCCGCCAGGTTGCTCATCAGGGTCGCCGTCGGGCGGATCGCCTCCGCCAGCCCGAGCCGGGCCGCGAGATGCCGGACATACCAGGCGGTCCCGTGCACGCACCCCGTGTCGAAGCCCTCCGGCACGCTGGCGCCGTCCAGCACGCCGACCAGCGGCCCGAACCGGAAGACCAGATCCTCGTTGACCGGCCGGCCGGGCGGCGGCGCGGACGCGGAGCGTACCCGCATCGTCCGCGCCGCCCCGACCACCCGGGTCGCCTCAGCGGCGACGGAGGTCGTCGGCGGCCGCATGCGCCTGCCCCTGCGTCTGGTGGGCCGCCGCGCGACCCTGCTCCCGGACGGCGGACGCGCCCCCGGCAGCGGTGGAGCGCACCGACTCGGCCGCCTGCTGCGCCGGTCCGCGCAGGTTGTCGCGCATCTCGTGGCCGACCTGGCCGGCCTGCTCCCGCAGCTGCCCGGCCTGCGCGCGCAACTGGTCGGCGTGTTCCCCCACCATGCCTCTGGCCTGCCCGGCCCACTGCCGTTCGGGGCGGCTGGGCGGGATCAGCGACGAGACCAGCAGCCCGGCGCCGAAGGCGATCAGGCCGGCGGCGAGGGGATTGCCCTGTGCCTGCTGGCGGGACTGCTGCCCGAGCGAGCGGGCCTCGTCCCGCACCGAGACCGCGGCATGGGACATCTGCTCCCGGGACTGCTCCCCGAACGCCCGCGTCGATCCGGCCGCGTGCGACATCCGCTGACCTGTCGCGTACGACATCCGCTGACCGGCACCGTGCCCGTCCGACTGCACGCCCATCACCTTCTCCCTGGCCCGGGTGAGCACGCCACGGGCCTGCCCGACGCGCTCACCGGCGATCCGTCGCGGGTTGACCCTGTCGGCCAGCGCGTCGACGTCGCTGCTCAGTTCGTTCCGGGTGTTCTCGATCTCCCACCGGATCCGGTCCGGATCGTTGGACATGATCTGCTCCCCTCCCGACTGGTTCACCGGCCTCGCACCGCGTTCGGCATCTCCCGTACGGTCTGCTTCGTCCGGGGCAGCACCGAGCGCAACTGCGCCAGCTTCGCCCGCGCGTTGGCGAGCAGGACACCCGTGACGGCGGCCCAGAGGACGGCCACGATCAGCGCGGCCCAGCCCTGGTCCATCACGTTGGACAGCCCCCACCACAGCGCGTACGACACGAACAGCACCGTCAGGAAACCGGCCAGCGCGGCCCCGCCGAACATGCCGCCAACCTTGCCGGCCTGACCCGCCTCCTCGCGCAGCTCCGCCTTGGCCAGTTCGACCTCCTTGCGGACCAGCGTGGAGAAGTCCCGGGTCACGTCGCCCAACAGGTCGCCGACCGACTGCGTCCGCTCCTTCTCCGGGGCGCTCACGGCGCCACCCCACCCGGGATGTCCGGCCCCTGCCGGCCGGGCGGCGAGGCGTTACGCACCCGGGCCATCCCGGTGTACGCCTCCTCGGGCCGGTACGGCGCCTCGACCGTCCGCTCGTACGGCTGCGGCCCGGTCATGCCGGGCGCGGCGGCTGGCCTGGTCGGCGCGGCGGCCGGCTGTGGGGTCGACGGCTGGCTGGCGCCCCGCGCCCCGTCGCCCGAGGCGGTCAGGTTCCGGGTGAGCCGCCCGACCAGTACGCCGGCCACGGCCGCGCCGGCCAGGAAGGTGCCCGGGTGCCGGCGCGCGTACGCCCGCACCTCGTCGGCCACCGCCCCGGGTTCGCGCTCGTCGAGCCAGCCGGCCGCCTGCTGGGCGGCGTCCGCCACCCGGCGGACCGCCTGACCGGCCAACCCGGAGTCCGCACTCCGCTCCGCCATCGAGTCGAGTTCACGCCCGATGCCGCGCAGCCCGTCGGCTGCCCGGTGCTGCTGTGCCCGGGCCTGGTCGCGCAACTGCGTGCCGGCCTCGCCCGTCAGGTTGCGCGCCTGCCGGCGTGCCTCCGACGCCACCTGTCCGCCCTGTTCGGCGGCGGTGTGCGCGACTTGTCCGCCGGCCTGGGCCGCCTGGTGCCCGACCCGGGACGCCTCCTGCCGGGCCTGCTGTGCGGTGCCGGTCGCACCGTCCGATGGCCGGCTCGGGTTGATCTGCGTCATCGCCCGCTCCCTCCGTCGGCCCCGGGCCGCAGGTCACGGCCCGGAACGTGAACCGGCCGCGAGACGCGGCCCGGAACGACAGCCGCGTACCCGCCCGGGTCACCGGCATGCCGCCCCGGCGCCTCGGGCAGGGCGGCTGGCCGCCGATGCGGTACCGTCCCGGCGTCCCGGCGTCCCGGGCATGGCGGCCGGCCACCGGTGCGGTGCCGCTGCGGCGTCCCGGCGTCCCGGCGTCCCTGGCATGGCGGCCGGCCACTGGTGCGGTGCCGCTGCGGCGACATCGGCTCAGATCGAGCGGACACGGACAGGTCGGGGGCCAGGACCGGTCGTAGGACGCGGCGAGCGGTCAACGGAGCGACCGACCCGACAGGGCTCGGCGGGGCTGTACCGGTTGCGGTCGTGGGTGACGGTTGCGGCTGTGGGTGGCCCGGTTGCGACGAGATCTTGGTACGAAGTGGCCCCTCTGAGGGCCTTTTCTCACCAAGATCCCGATCACCGAGCCGCGCGCACCTGCTATTTGTTCACTCTTGCCCGATAAGGCCCGTTTCGGCGTTGCCCGGCTGGTCCCGGACTACGGGTCAGCGGCGGCGATTGCGGGCCCGGGAGGACCGCAATCGGCGCAGCCGCCCGATCAGCACCGGCTCGGCGGCGAGGGCAGCCGGGTTGTCAAGCAGCGCGTTCAACAACTGGTAGTAGCGGGTGGCCGAGAGGCCGAAGGTGTCCCGGATGGCCTGTTCCTTCGCGCCGGCGTGCCGCCACCACTGCTGCTCGAAGGCGAGGATGCCCTGCTCCCGTTCGGTGAGACCGCCGTCCGGGTGAGCATCCGCCGAAGCACCGGCGCCCCGGGGCGGGGCATCGGCGACGGTGTCGGTGTCGGTGTCGGTGTCGGTGTCGGTGTCGGTGTCGGTGTCGGCGTCGGCGTCGGCGTCCCGGGTCGGGGTGTCAATGTCGCGGGGCGGGGCATCGGCGACGCGGGGCGGGACCCTGGCGGTGTCCGGATCCGCCGCCGGGCGGGGGTGCGGGACCACCGGCACCCCGACTTCCGGACCGGTGCGTGGTTGCGGGATGCCGCCGGCGGCGTCCCGCGCCTCACCGATCGTGCCCACCTTGCCGGCCGGGCCCACCTCGCCGGTCATGCCCACCTCGCCGGGCCGGTCCGACGCGGGCTGCTCGGTGGCGGCCGGGGCGGCGTCGGCGGGCTGCATGGCGCTCCTCGTGGGGCTGCTGGCGGGCGGACCCCGACCGGGGACCCCCAGCCTAACCAGGGCCGACCCGGTTCGCATCGGACGACGGTGCCGGAACGTGTCCACTCCGGTTCATGCCGTGCCCGCCGCCGAACCGCCCGGGCCGTGCACTCCGGTTCAAGCCGTACCCGGCCCCGCGAAATCCCCGCAAACCGTCCGGGCCGTGCTCCGGTTCGACGGCACGCCGCGGCGCTCCGGCTAAGGGGCCCCGGCGCGGGGCGACGCTCCGGTTCGGCAGCCCCCGGCGCGGGGGCGGTGCGCCGGTCCGGCAACCCGGATGCGGCGGTACGACCGAGGGCCGGGGAGAGCCGCCGGCCGCACCGCCCACGGTCAGGAGATGTCCCGCCTGCGCATCGTCCAGAGGGCCGCGCCGAGGATCACCGTGAACCCGACCGCCATCATCACCGAGGACTGCTGCCAGGTGATGTCCATCGTGTCCGGTTTGCAATCGCCGAAGTAGGTGGCCTGGCAGGCGTCCCAGTCCTCCAGCGTCACCTTCTTGTCCAGCCAGGCCAAGGCGTAGGTGGGCAGCAACCACGCCTCGGCGAAGCGCACCCCCGCCATCTGCAGCAGGATGGCGAGACCGAACTGGCCGACCACCATCACGCCGATCGCCCCGCCCAGGGCCATCGCGGTGTGCCGCCCCAGCGAGGCGAGCGCGAACCCGATGGTCGCGGCGAACAGGGCGAGCACCAACCCGCGCAGCCCGGTGAGGGCAAAGGACTGCCAGACCCCGGAGGTCATCTTCTCCGTGCTGCCGCGGAAGGTGGCGACCAGCCAGAAGCTGCCGAACCAGAGCACCGTCGTGGGCACCGCCAGGGCGACCAGCCCGGTGAGCAGAGCCGCCAGCTTCGTCAGGAGTACGGTCAGCCGCTTCGGCCGCCACAGCAGCAGGTTCATCATGCCGCCGGTGTTCCACTCCGCCCCGACGAAGGAGGCACCGACAACGAACCCGACCAACGCCAGGATCGCCGCGAGCGGCAGCAGCGCGAACCCGAAGTTCTTCCGGAAGTCGAAGGTGGAGGGCAGGAACCAGTCCGTCTGGATCGCCTCCCGCGGCGGCGGCTGGATGACCGAGCAGTCCTCCGGGAAGCCCCCGTCCTGGCTCGTACCGGCGGCCTTCGCCTTGTCGCACTCCGCCCGGTACTGCGCGTTCTGCTGGACGTCCCGCTGCCACTGCTGTTCGGCGGCGCGCTCGGCCTTCGCCAGCGCGGCGGCGTCGATCTTCTCGTTGCTGGCGAAGATCCCCACCACCACCGCTGCCAGCACCAACAGGCCCAGCAGGCTCATCCATCGGGTGAAGCGCCGCTTGGCGAGCCGGCGCAGCTCCGTACGGTAGAGGCTCATGCGCCCCACCCTCCTCCGGTGGCACCGGGCTGGCCCGCCCCACCGACCTTCGTGGACTGGTCGACCTGCCGGTGCTGGCCGGGTACCGGGGCGGTGGCGGTCAGTTCAAGGAAGACGCTCTCCAGGTCGACGGCGACCGGAACGAGTTCGCTGACGTAGAGGCCCTGCTCGGCGAGGAGCCGGGTCACCGTGGCCGGCTTGTCGACCCCGGCGAGCATCAGGTGGTCGGCCTGACCGTCCACCCGGATCCCGGCGCGGGTCAGCGCCTCGGCGGCGACCGGCAGGTCGGTGACCGCTTCCAGCCGCACCCGGACCGCGCCGGAGGAGTGCTGGGCGAGCACCTGCTCGACCGGCCCGTAGGACACCCGCCGACCGAGCGAGATGATGGTGACCGAGTCGCAGATCAACTGGATCTCGCCGAGGATGTGGCTGGAGAGCAGCACGGTCATCCCCGACTCCGCGAGGTTACGCGTCAGCGTGCGCATCTCCCGGATGCCGCCCGGGTCGAGGCCGTTGGCCGGCTCGTCGAGGATCAGCAGCTTCGGGTTCTTCAGCAGGGCCGAGGCGACGGCGAGTCGCTGCTTCATGCCGAGCGAGTAGGTCTTGACCCGCTCGCCGGCCCGGTCGCGCAGCCCGACCAGTTCCAGCACCTCGTCGACCCGGTGCTGCGGCACGTCACCGGCGCCGGCGAGCAGCGACAGGGTGTCCCGCGCCGTGAAGTGCGGGAAGAACTGCGGGCTCTCCACGATCGCGCCGACCTGGCCGGCGACGGCGGGCAGCGCTGCGGGCACCTCGTGCCCGAGGACCGCCATCCGGCCGCCGTCGGGCCGGATGAGCCCGAGCAGCGTACGCAGCGTGGTGGTCTTACCCGACCCGTTGGGGCCGAGGAAGCCGTGCACCTGCCCTTCTTCGACCCGCATGTCGAAACCGTCGAGCGCGTTGCGGGTGCCGCGCCGACGACTCTTGTACGTCTTGCGGAGACCTTCGATCTCCAGGACAGCTGACAAGCTGCACCTCCCCCGATGGGCGGTATGACACGCGACACCATACGCGGTATGCATCGGCCCGCAATACCCGGTATGCATCGGCACGCCGATCGGATGTCAGGAAGGACCCCTCCCTGTGCACCAGGCGTCAGGAAGGTGCCCTTCCCTTCACCTCAGGCGCAGATGACGGTGACGCCTGCGGCGCGGAACGCCTCCACCACCTCCGGGTTGGCCCCGGAGTCGGTGACCAGCGTCTCCACCCGGTCCACCGGGCAGATCCGGGCAAAGGCGTGACCGCCCAACTTGGACGAGTCGGCGATGATCACGACCCGCTTGGCCCGGGCCACCATGAGGTTGTTCATCGCCGCCTCACCCTCGTGGTGGGCGGCGGCGCCGAGCTGCGGGTCTATCGCGTCCACGCCGAGCAGGGCGACGTCCAGGGTGACCTCGCGCAGCAGCGCCCCACCCAGCGGGCCGACCAGTTCGAACGACTTCGGGCGGACCACGCCGCCGGCCACCACGACCTTCATCCGGGAGCGGACCAGCAGCTCGTTGGCGATGTTCAGCGCGTTGGTGACGACGGTGAGCTGGGCACCCTCGGCGCTGGTGTTCAGGTCGGGCCGGACGGCGAGGGCCCGGGCCACCTCGGTGCTGGTCGTGCCGCCGTTGAGGCCCACCACGGTGCCTGGCGAGACCAGCGCGGCGGCGGCGGCGCCGATCCGCTGCTTCTCCGCCGAGTGCTTGGCGGTCTTGTAGCGCAGCGGCAGGTCGTACGACACGCCGTTGGCGACCGCGCCACCCCGGGTCCGGGTGATCATCTGCTGCTGGGCGAGCTGGTCGAAGTCGCGCCGAATGGTGGCCTGAGAGACGTCCAGCCGCTCGGCGGCCTCCTCGACGCTGACCCGGCCGTTGTCGGTCAGCATCTCGAGCAGGGCGTTCCATCTGGCGTACCGGTCCACCCGGGCCCTCCAGTTACTGCGCGGTCGGTGATTGATTGCGTGCACAGTAATGCGCGAAACTACGAGGGCGCAAAACCCTGGCTTGCGCGATGCCGAGGCCGGTTGCCACAGCCAACCGCTTTCGCGCAGAATAACGCGCGAAAGGCGGCTCTAACGAGCCGTATTGCGCACCGCTCCCCTGCGTAGGAGTTCTCATGTCGTACGTTGACGCCGAGATCGCGAGCCAGCCCGACTGCTGGCGGGAAGCGGCGCGACTCGCCGCCACCGCCGCCGACCGCCTGCCCCGCCCCGGCGAGCGGGTCGCCGTCGTGGGCTGCGGCACGTCGTGGTTCATGGCGATGGCGTACGCGGCCCGCCGTGAACACCTCGGCCAGGGCGAGACCGACGCCTTCCAGGCCTCCGAGTTCCCCGCCGGCCGGCGCTACGACCGGCTTGTCGCGATCACCCGATCCGGCACCACCACCGAGGTCACCGAGCTGATCGCCGCCCTGCGCGGGCGGGTGCCGACCACCGTCCTGGTCGGCGACCCCGACTCCCCCGCCGTCGCGCTGGCCGACGCGGCGGTGACCATGCCCTTCGCCGACGAACGCTCGGTGGTGCAGACCCGCTTCGCGACCACCGCGCTCGCCCTGCTCCGCGCCCACCTCGGCGACAACATCGACGTGCTCGCCGCCGACGCCGAGGTAGCCGTACGCGCCCCGCTGCCGATCGACCCGGCCCTGATCGAGCAGGTCACCTTCCTCGGCTGCGGCTGGACGGTCGGGCTGGCCCAGGAGGCCGCGCTGAAGTGCCGCGAGGCAGCCACCTTCTGGGCCGAGGCGTACCCGGCGATGGACTACCGGCACGGGCCGATCTCGATCGCCGCGCCGGGCCGGCTGGTCTGGGCCTTCGGCGAGCTGCCCGACGGGCTGCCGGCGGACGTGGCGGCGACCGGGGCGGCGTTCGTGCACAGCCGGACCCACGGCTGCCGCACCGTGCTGGGCAGCTGGGCGGCCGGCCGCACGCCGGTCGATCCGATGGCCGACCTGATCCTGGCGCAGCGGTTCGCCGTCGCGCTCGCCACCAGCCGGGGCCTCGACCCCGACGCGCCCCGGCACCTGACCCGTTCCGTGGTACTGGCGTGAGCGCGGAGCACCGGCCGACCGACGTCGTCGTCGCGCTGGACGTCGGCGGCACCGGGATGAAGTGCGCCCTGGTCCGGGCGGACGGCGCCGTGCTGCACACCGAACGGCACCCGACCGACGCCGGGCGCGGCCCGGACGCCGTGGTGGAAACCGTCCTGGCAGTCGCCGAGGGGCTGGCCGGCAAGGCCCGCGCCGACGGGCTCGACCCGGTCGCGGTCGGCATCGCGGTGCCCGGGGTGATCGACGAGGCGCGCGGGGTCGCCGTCTGGTCCGCGAACCTGGGCTTCCGGGACGTACCGCTGCGGGAGCTGGCCCGGAAGCGGCTCGGGCTGCCGACGGCGCTCGGTCACGACGTGCGCGCCGGTGGCCTGGCCGAGGCCCGGCTCGGCGCCGGCCGCGACGGCGGGCACGTCCTCTTCGTCGCGATCGGCACCGGGATCGCCGCCGCCCACGTGGTCGACGGCACGGCCGCCACCGGCGCGCACGGCGCCGCGGGCGAGATCGGCCACATCCAGGTACGCCCCGGCGGGCCGCGCTGCGGCTGCGGCCGTCCCGGCTGCCTTGAGGCGGTGTCCTCCGCCGCCGCGATCGGGCGGCGCTACTCGGCGCTGGCAGGCGTACCGGTGTCCGCCGCCGAGGTCGCCGACCGGGCGGCGGCCGGCGAGCCACTGGCGGCGGACGTCTGGCGGGAGGCCGTCGAGGCGCTCGCCGACGGCCTCGCCACCGGCCAGTCCCTCTACGACGTGCAGACCGTCGTGCTCGGCGGCGGGCTTGCCCGGGCCGGCACGCTGCTGTTCGACCCGCTGCGGGCCGCGCTGCACGAGCGGCTGACGTTCCACCGGGAGCCGCGCCTCGTCGCGGCGGCCCTCGGCGACGAGGCCGGCTGCCTCGGCGCCGCCCTGCTCGCCCTCGACAGTCTGGAGAAGTGATGGCCAACCGGGTGAACGGCAAGGTGGTGACGCCGACCGGCGTGATCCGGCAGGGCTGTGTCGAGCTGGACGAGGACCGGATCAGGGCGGTGGCCGAGTACCCGTCGGTCCACGACGGGCACTGGATCGTGCCCGGCTTCGTCGACATGCACACGCACGGCGGCGGCGGGCACACCTTCACCACCGGCGACGCCGAGCAGGCCCGGCAGGTCGCCGCCTTCCACCTGCGGCACGGCACCACCACCCTGCTGGCCAGCCTGGTCAGCTCGCCTTTCGCGCTCATGCGCTCGGCCACCGAGGCGTACGCCCCGCTGGTCGCCGAGGGGGTGCTGGCCGGGA
This sequence comes from Micromonospora peucetia, assembly GCF_900091625.1. Taxonomy (NCBI): domain Bacteria; kingdom Bacillati; phylum Actinomycetota; class Actinomycetes; order Micromonosporales; family Micromonosporaceae; genus Micromonospora; species Micromonospora peucetia. The sequence continues at coordinate 2,591,431 of NZ_FMIC01000002.1, read as the reverse complement.
TCCACTTCGAGGGGCCGTATCTCTCCTCCGCCCGCTGCGGCGCGCAGAACCCCGAGTTCCTGCGCGACCCGTCGACGGACGAGCTGGCCGAGCTGATCAAGCTGGGCGACGGGGCGGTCCGGATGGTCACCCTCGCCCCCGAGCGGGACGGCGCGCTGGAGGCGATCAAGCTGCTCACCGCGCACCGGGTGGTCGCCGCGGTCGGCCACACCGACGCCACGTACGACGAGACCCGTGCCGCGGTCGCGGCGGGCGCGAGCGTCGGCACCCACCTGTTCAACGGGATGCGGCCGGTGCACCACCGCGAGCCCGGCCCGGTGGTGGCCCTGCTGGACGCCCCGAACGTGGTCTGCGAGCTGGTCGCCGACGGCGTGCACCTGCACGACGGGATGCTGACCTTCGCCACCTCGACGGCAGGCCCCGAGCGGGCCGCCCTGATCACCGACGCGATGGCCGCCACCGGCATGGCCGACGGCGAGTACGACCTGGGCGGCCAGGCCGTCACGGTGACGGACGGCGTGGCCCGGCTGGCCCGCGACGGTGCCATCGCGGGCAGCACCCTGACCATGGACGCCGCGCTGCGACACGCGGTGGCCGCCGGGATCCCGATCGCGGACGCCGTCCGGATGGCGGCCACCACGCCGGCCCGCGCGATCGGCCTCGGCGACCAGCTGGGCGCGCTCCAGGTCGGGCTCCGGGCCGACCTGGTGGTGCTCGACGACGACCTGAACGTGGTCCGGGTGATGCGCGGCGGCTCCTGGGTGGAGTGACCCGCGGCGTCGCGGCGGTCGGCCGTGCGGGCGGGGGCACCGGCTGCCCAGGGCGGAGTGGTTCGGGTCCGCCCTGTGGAGCTGAATCGTCTACGACATCACGCAGGGCGCACAGGCTGAATCGTCTACGACATCAGCTCGACAGCGGTCGCGGACACAGTCCGCCGCCTTTCAGCGGAATGATCGTCACCGCCCGCCAGCCGGCCGCTGCCGGATACGTGGCGTTGGGGGCCGTCCGGGGTCAGCCGGCGGTGGGGACCTCGACGCCGAGCACGGCCTGCTCGTCGGGGCGGTGCACCAGCACGTCAGCGAGGAACGACTGCACGGCCGGACCCATCCCGACGTCCCGGCCGGCCCGCTCGGAGAGCAGCCACTTGTGCTCGATGATCTGCGAGAAGAGCTCCTGGGGCTCCAGCTTGCGGCGCAGGTGCGCGGGCACCGCCCGGACCACCGGCTCGAAGACCTCGGTGAGCCAGCGGTGTGCGGCCTGCTGCTCGTCGGTCAGGTCGCTCTCGGCCCGGTAGGCGTCGAGGTTGTTGAGCAGTCGGCGGGCCTGGTTCTCCTCGGCGTCCAGGCCGGTCAGGCGGATCAGCCGCCGGGTGTGGTAGCCGGCGTCGACCACCTTCGGCCGGACCAGGTAGCGCCCGTTGTCGATCGTGGACATGGCCACCTCGGCCACGTCGAAGCCCAGCTCGTTGAGGCGACGGATCCGGCCTTCGATGTCGTGCCGGGCCTCCCGCTCGACCTGCTGCTCGTAGGTGATCTCGTGCCACAGCCGCTCGTACCGCTGCACGACCTCCTCGCAGACCATCTCCGGGTCGATCGACTCGTGCAGCAGCCCGGCGGCCTGGAGGTCGAGCGCCTCGCCGAAGATGTTGACCCGGGCGATCTCCAGGTCCTCGCCGCGCTGGCCGTTGGACAGGGCGTGGTGCAGGGCGCCGGTCTCGGCGTCCACGAGGTAGGCGGCGAACGCGCCGGCGTCCCGCCGGAAGAGCGTGTTCGACAGCGAGCAGTCGCCCCAGAAGAAACCCGTCAGGTGCATCCGGACGATCAGGGCCGCGAGCGCGTCGAGCAGCCGGCCCATCGTCTCCGGGCGCAGGGTGTTCGAGAAGAGCGCCCGGTAGGGCAGCGAGAACTGTAGGTGCCGGGTGATCAGCACGGGGTCGAGCGGTTCGCCTTCGTCGGTCTGCCGGTCGGCGACGATCGCCACCGCCTCCACCGACGGGAAGTCGATCCGCTCCAGGGCGCGCAGCAGGTCGTACTCCCGCTCGGCGACCCGCTCGCCGGTCTCCTTGACCGCGTAGACGTAGCCGCCCAGCCGGACGAAGCGGACGATGTGCCGGGAGATGCCCTGGGGCAGCGCCACCAGGTGTTGCGCAGGCCACTCCTCCAGCGGGGTCGACCAGGGAAGGTCGAGCAGCGCCGGGTCCACGAGGGCCGAGGTGATCCGCACGGGGACAAGTCTGACGGGTACCCCCCGTCGCGCGCCTCCCTTCGTGGTTCGGCACACATGCGTCCCCGGCCCGTCCCGGTCCGGCGCCGACCGGGGCCGGTAGCGTGACGGGGATGCGGGAGACCACGACGGTACGGGGAAAGGCGCAGCTCCGGCCGGTCCGGCCGACCGGCTGGTGGTTCGACGCACTCCTGCTCACCGCCCTGGTCGGGTTGACCGTGGCGCTCGCCGGCGAACGGCTCTTCGGGATCGACCGCGCGATCGCCGACTGGTCGGAGGCGCACCGGCCCACGGCCGCGCACTGGACGGCGGTGATCCTCAACTACCTCGGTCAGGGCACCCCGCTGACGTTGATCGCCGTGGGGCTCGGGGTGCTGCTCGCGGTACGACTGAGATCGGTGCGCCCGGTGCTGCCGCCGATACTCGCCTTCGCCCTCAGCTACCTCACCATCGGCCCGCTCAAGGTGTGGACCGCCCGACCCGCGCCCAGCGCGAGCATCAAGGAACCCTTCCTGCCCGCCGAACAGACCCTCCCGTTGTTCCAGGACGAACTGCCGCTCCGCTTCGCCCAGTCCTACCCCTCCGGCCACGTCGCGAACGCGATCCTCTGGTACGGCGTCATCGCGCTGCTGCTCGCCCCGCTGCTGCGTACGTTCGGCCGGACCGTGCCGCCCCGGCTGGTCACCGTGATCCGGGTGGTGCCGCCGATCGTCGTGCTCTGCACCACCACCTACCTCGGCTGGCACTGGCTGACCGACTCGGTCGCCGGGCTGCTGCTCGGGCTCCTCCTCGACCGGCTGGTGCACCGGGTGCCCTGGGACGACCTGCCGTTGCCGGGGGCGCTGCGGGACTGGAACCGTCCGTTCATCTCCGCCCCCTAGGGTCCCGGCGTGGACCAACTGGCGCGCCGGCTGGGCGTACGAGATGCGGTGGTCATCGGTCTGGGGTCGATGCTCGGCGCGGGCGTCTTCGTCGTCTTCGCGCCCGCTGCGGCGGCGGCCGGCGGGGTCGGGTTGCTGGCGGCGCTCGTGCTGGCCGGTTTCGTCGCCTTCTGCAACGCGACCAGCTCGGCCCGGCTGGCCGCCCGCTACCCCGAGTCCGGCGGCACCTACGTGTACGGGCGGGAGCGGCTCGGCCCGTTCGCCGGTTTCCTGGCCGGCTGGGGATTCGTGGTCGGTAAGACGGCGAGTTGCGCGGCGATGGCGCTGACCATCGGGGCGTACCTCTGGCCGGGGCAGGTCCGGCTCGTGGCGGTCGGCGCGGTGTTGGCGGTGACCGCCGTGAACCTGCGCGGCATCGGCCGGACCGCGACCGCGACGAAGGTGCTGGTCGGCGTGGTGCTCGCGGTGCTGGCCCTGGTCGCGGTGGTCGGTGCGGTCGGCGGCGGCGTCTCGCTCGACCGGCTCGGCGACCTCGACGCTTCCGGGCGGGGCGTGCTCACCGCCGCCGGGCTGCTCTTCTTCGCCTTCGCCGGGTACGCCCGGATCGCCACCCTCGGCGAGGAGGTACGCGACCCGCAGCGGACCATCCCCCGCGCGGTCCCGCTGGCCCTCGGCGTGGTGCTGGCGGTCTACCTGGTGCTCGCCGTGGTGACGGTCGGCGTGCTCGGGGCCGACCGGCTGGCCGGTTCCGCCGCGCCCCTGGCCGACGTGGTGACAGCCGCCGGGCTGCCCGGGCTGGCGTGGCTGGTCCGGGCCGGGGCGACCGTGGCGGTGACTGGGGTCCTGCTCTCCCTGCTCGCCGGGGTGGGGCGCACCACGCTGGCGATGGCCCGCCGCCGCGACCTGCCGGGGGCGCTCGCCGCCGTCCACCCCGTGCACCGGGTGCCGCACCGGGCAGAGCTGGCCGTGGCCGCGGTGGTGATGCTGATCGTGCTGCTGGGCGACATCCGCGACGCGATCGGCTTCTCCAGCTGCACCGTGCTGGTCTACTACGCGATCACCAACGCCGCCGCGCTTACCCTGGGCCGCGATCCGGGCCGGCGGCTGCCGGTGCGGGCGCTGGCCGCGCTGGGGCTGGTCGGCTGCCTGCTGCTCGCGGTCAACCTGCCGCTCTCCAGCGTGCTGGCCGGCTTCGCCGTGCTGGCGGTCGGGGCCGCCTGGTACGCCCTCCGACCGGATATGTCCTCGGCGTGACCTCATTGCCGCAGCGAGGCAACCTGGCACCTGGCGCGCTGAACCCACCCGTTCAGCCAGCGGCGTCGGTTTCCGGCTTAAGAGCGAACCCAGGGCATCCTTTTTCAGGACGTGGCGAAACTATGTCGACAGACTCGGACGGAGCAGACGTATTACCAGCCGGATACGAAGCGCTGCCGCTCGGCTATGAGAGAGGGCCGTTCCTGTGCCGACTAGTATCCGTCGATCCACGCCACAGGACACAGTCGCAAGATCGCACTCGCCGCGGCCGCCGCCACGCTCGCAAACCACTAAAGCAGATGGAGGCGGCCCTATATAATCTTCCCCTAGAAGAGGCCTTCCTGCCCTTCCAGTTGTGATTCACGAGGCGGAGTTGCGGGAAATTCAGGTTCAGGCGGCAACGCGATATCGTCATAATATCCTGGCGCAGCGACAACAACTGAATCGAAGTATCCCGACTCGGATAGAGACTTCCCAAAAGCCAGGAACGCATCTGGCGCAACGACAGTCGAGCCGTCGTTGATGACCTCCAGACGAAGGCGGCGCGCTAGCTCAAACTCTACTGCATCGGCGCGGTCACCGAAGATTGAGATGCCGTCGTAAACAACTCTGGTCACCTGATCCAGTGGTCGGTATATCTCAACCGCTTCCACTATTCCATTAGAATCTCCGTGCGCCTGGACCGTCATCCCGCTTGTGAAATGCGCTACACCCTGACTCCCTCTTGAGCGCCCGGGCCCCTCATAATGGGGAAGGCGAGAAAGAGCCCGCTCAGCCTCCGAGATGGTAGTGCCAAGTTGCACGCCCGCGGCACCCCGCGGGGGATCTAAAATAATATCCATTACCCACCCTCGGGTTCACTTTCTTATTTATTCGATCGGCACAGCAGCAGACGTCATGCGCATGGCCCTACCAGAGCGCTAGCTGCACATGGACGGAGCCTTTGACTTTACGCGCACGCTGATACTGACCATTTCTCGGCAAGGCTGCGATCATCTCGCCGATGGAATTGTTATATTTCCCAGGGAACCTGGAGACCACGTCGTCGATATCATTTTGCATTGCCTGATCGATTCGACCCGAGTCAACGAACGCTCGCTGTCGAGTGAGCCACTTCTGAGCGGCCGCGCCACTTCCTGTCGAGTTCACCTCCCGATGGTCTTTCGTTTCCATGCGAATAGCTGGACCGCTGTATTCGGTAATGTAACCCTTCGTGGCGGCCTTCTGCGGCATGTGATTTACCTGATGACCACTGCCCGATGGGGTCAATTGACCATATATGCCGCCATCGTGTGGATATCCTCCACAGTTGTGGACCAGGACGGGCGTGTTGCCGGCTACCACATAGTACGTGTGGATGTCGGCGACCGTGAGGTCGCGCATCTCCTCGGCGCCGAGCTTGTTGAGCACCGCGACGACGGTGACCGCGCCCTTTCCGCGGACCAGTAGCTTCGTGCCCGGCTTCAGGTCCTTGGCGTCGTCCCACTTCCGCTGCGAGGCGTTCCAGAACGGGTGGTGCCAGGTGGTCTCGACCTTCGTCACCTTGCCGTCCTGGTCGCGGACGGTCAGGTCGGTCAGGTCCTTGTCGGTGTTGCGGTGCAGTTGGGTGACCTGCTTCGGCTCCGAGGTGCCGGCGACCGGGTCGGTGGCCAGGACCTTGTCACCGACGTTGACGTCCTCGATCGGCCGGCTGGTGCCGTCGGCCATCAGCACCGGGGTCTTCGGGTCGAAGCTGTGCGTCGAACAGCCTCGTTGGCCTCCGCCGACGGAGAGGCCGAGCGGGTTGTAGCCGCCCCCGCCGCCGGAGCCACCACTGGAGGCCCCGCCGGAACGCGCGCCACCACCGCCCTTGCGGCTCAGCCCGCCCAGCCCCGGCACCATGTTCTCCGCAGCCGCCCGCGGGTTGTAGGTACCCGTCGTGGCGAGCTGCTCGATCCCGTCCTCGATGCCGTTCTCGGCCGCCTCGGTCGCCAGCCGGCCCGTCAGGCCGGTGCCGGCCTTCTTGGCCAACGCGACGCCGACCTTGGCGGCGATGGCGCCGCCCGCGCCGCCGATCAGACCGGAGACCGCACCGGTCCCGAGGGAGCCCAGCGCGTCGCCGACGCTGTGGATGTCACCCTGCGCGGCGTCCTTCGCCAGATTGATCAACGCACCGGCGCCGACCATGCAGGCGATCGCCCCAGCACCGGCGGTCACCGCCGTGCAGGCGATGCCGGCGAGGATCGCCCCGCCGATCGCGGCGACCTCCAGCAGGACATCCTTGTGGTCCTTGACCCACTTCGTCGCTGCCTTCGCCGCGTCGCTCACCTGGCTGGCGGCCTTCTTGACCGCTCTGTGTGCCTTCGCCGCGATCTTCTTACCGGCCTGCTTCGCCTTGGCCGCCGCTTGCTTGGCGCGCTTCTTGGCCTCCGCGACCTTCTTCGCCGCCCACTTCTTACCCTGGTCGATCTTCTTCTTGGCCGCCCGTTTGACCTGGTTGTACTTCTTCTGGATCTTCTTCTTGACCTGGCTGTACTTACGTTTCGCCTGTTGGTATTTCTTCTTGACCACCGACTTGGCCCGCTTGACGGTCTTCTTGACCGTCGCCTTCGCCGAGCTGTAGGCCGACGAGGCGTACGAGTAGGCCCGCGACGCGTACGACGAGGTGTACGAGTAAGCCGACGAGGCGTACGAACGGACGGTCGACGACACCGAACTGACCGCGCGGGAGAAGGACTTCTTCACGCTGCCCCAGCCCCAGTGCCCGGTCGGGTCGGTCACTGTCAGCGGGTTCGCGTCGCCGTACTGGTACCGGTTGGCGTTGATCGAGTCCGGGATCGGACTGTTGCTCGCCGTGTCCCGCGTATCGAACTGACCGGTGTCCGTGTTGTACCAGCGGGCGTGCATGTTCACCCGGCTGGTCAGCGCGTCCGTCCACTCCGACTGGTAGCCGAGCTGGCCGAGCAGGCCGCTGGTGCTGAGCACCTTGCCCAGCGGGTCGTAGGTCACCGACCCCGACAGCGCCGCCCCGGTCGCAGTGAACTGCCCGACCACGTCGGTGTGCAGGTCCGTCCAGACCATCCGCTGGCTGCCACCCGCAGTCGTGCCGACCACATCGCCGGACGGCCCCCGCACGTAGGTCGCGCTCGCGTCGCCGGCCAGGTCGTTGCCGAGACCGGTGTACGAGTGGCCGGGGCGGATCGCGCGGCCCAGACCGTCGTACGTGTAGGTCTGCGTGCCACCCGCGGCCTGCTGCGACACCACCTGCCCGAACGCGTCGGTGCGGGTGACGTTGCCGCCGGCCTCCGCGAGGGTGCCCCGGGCGGTGTAGGTGTAGGTGACCCCGTCCGCGGCGAACAGCCGGTTCCGCTGGTCGTAGGTGAACAGCTTGGAGCCGTTCTGCACCCGGTTACCGGACTTGTCGTAGGCGTACACGGTGGTGCTGGTGCCGTTGTTCCACGACGTCAGCCGGTCGGCCAGGTCGTAGCTGTAGGTGTTCGTCGCCGAGCCGGCGAAGCCGGTCGTCGCCTTCGAGACGATGTTGCTGTTCTCGTCCCAGCCGTACGTGATCTTCGCCAGCGACGCCCCGTTGGACGACGACTTCAGCTCGTCGTCCTTGAGCCGCCGCAGGGGGTCGAAGGTGAAGTTGCGGGTGTTGCCGTTCGACCCGTAGGTGATCTTCGTGACCTGGGACAGGGTGTTGTAGGTGTAGGCCATCTGCGCGCCGGCCGTCGGGTTGGCCAGCGTCGAGAGCCGTCGCTGGCGAACTCATCGAAGTGGATGAACGACCGCGCCTTTACGGTGCCGCCGTTGTAGGTGCCGACCGGCAGGTTGTCGCCGTTGTGGCTGGTGGTCTCGGAGTCGTTGTCGACAAAGACGTCACCGGTGGTGCCGGTGGTCATGGTCGGGTCCACCCGCACCGGATACTGGCGGGCCGGGTCGCGCAGCCAGGCCTGGTCGGCTATCACCTTCAGCGCCGGGGCTCCGTCCACGGTGACGATCTCGAAGGTCACCGCGTCGGACTCGGCCGGCGCGCCGGACTTCGGGTCGACCTTCGAGTCCTGCATCGAACCGTGCGGGAACCAGGCCACCGCCTTGCCGGCCGCGTCGAGCAGCTCCACCGAGCCGTTGGCGGTGAGCCGGGGGGTCAGGCCGGTGAGCCGCAACGGGAACACCCAGGTCGACGCCGCCTGCGGCGAGCGCAGCACCAGGGTCTCCTTGACCCCAGCGTCGAAGGTGGTCAGCTCCAGGTCGGTGTCCGGCAGGATGTCCCGGTAGCGGGCAGTCGCCCCGGCCACCTCCGGCGTGCCGACGGTGCCGCCCTGCAGCTGGTAGCCGACGCTCTCGCCGGTGGGCAGGGTGAGCCGGGCGAGGTCGGCCGCAACGTCCCGCACGTCGGCGCCGGCCGCCGCCCGCGCGGTCGGCGCCGGGGCACCGCCGGCGACCGAGACGCCGAGGCGGTTCGCCGTGACGTGCAGCCGGCCGTCGGAGCGGCGGGCCAGGTTCGAGTCGATCTTCTGCCAGCTGCCGCCCGCCGCCCGGTAGTTGACCGGGCGGTCGTAGGTGCGCTTGGTGAAGGAGCCGTCGGCGTTGGTGAAGACGTCCGAGCGGGCGCTCGACTTCTTCGCATCCCGCTTGCTGGTCCGGGCGTCGAAGCCCGGCTCGGCGACCCCGGTCGTCTCGGGGGTGACCTCGATCCGGTGCGGCTGGTAGGGCTCCAGGGTGCCCGGGGCCGGCTTCGGCGCCCGCCCGGCGCCCTGCCCGGCGTCCGTCGCCGACGCCGCCACGTGCGGGTCGAACGCTACCGGCTTCCCCTTCTCCTGCACGGGCAGGCCGACGAAGGCCGCAGCCGCCGACCAGGCCGGCCGCTCTGCGAACCAGGTGAGCCAGGTGAGCGGGAACTCTCCGCCCGGCCGCACCGCCTCGGGCGGTACGGCGAAAGTCAGCCCGAAGACCACCGCGATCACGAGCGCCGCACGGCGCGTGACGCTGTTGACGGATCGGCGCATGGCCGGTCTCTCCCCTGCTCAGCAAAAAGTCATCGCAGAGTGTGGAGCCTGGCTGATCTTCGACACAAGGTGTCCGACGGCCAATCCTGAAAGGATCCTTGGAGTGGTCAGTCCTTGCCGGATGCCAGCCCGGCGACGATCCCTCGCGCCTCCCGCTGCACCGCATCCCGGTCGGATGCCTCCACAACGGACACGTTGTGGGTCGCGACGGCCGGGCCAAAAGCAACAAATCGGGTAGCGGGGAATCGTGCCGCCGTAGCCCGGACCGCCTCCACGGGAGCCCCGCCCACCGTGAGAACAACATCACAGCGGCTCTGCACCAGGCTGGCGAGGAACGTCTCAGCGTTCTCAACCGTCTGCGGACCGTCCACCTCGAGGTACTGCACCTTGACCTGGGTGGTGAGCGAGGCCTCCTGCATGCCGGCCCACACTGGGCGCGCCTCGGCCGCCACGACGCCCTGGTTGCCGGTCAACAGGCAGGCCGTCTCGGCCCGGTACTCGCGCTGGCGCGGCTCCGGCTCCTCGTCCGGCCAGACCGCCCAACCCACGAGCACCACCGCGACCATGCCGGCCACCGCGTACCACCACAAGGGCCGGCCCCACAGCCACCGCACGATCGCGTTACCGCGCCGCCGCCTTTGCACGCCGCGAAGCCGTCGGCCCACCCCACCACCAAGCACGGGCGCACCTTACTCGGCCTCAACCGAGGGTGGGAGACCCCTGCCCGGCCAACTGGGCTGCGCCGGCAGGCGGGACGCTCGGCGCGCCGGGTGGAACGCAAGGCCGGACCGGCCGCATGTTGGCCGGCAGCCGCCGTGCTCGCCGGCGGCGCCCTCCGGTTACGCCTTCGGCGGGACTGGCCGTCACTCCTCCGGTTGCCGGGGCACGGGCGGGACCGGGTCCTCCGGCAGGGGTGGCGCGGCCTCGCGGAGCAGGGCGTTCAGGCCGGCCCGGCGGGCCACCACCGTCAGCCGGTCGCCCGCGACGATCACCAGGCGCGGATCGGGGGCCCAGTCGAGGCGCTGACCGGCCCGGGCGTGCGCCAGCAGGCGTACGCTCTCGGTCGGCCCGACAGCGGCGAGCGGCCGTCCGTCCAGTGACGATCCGGCGGCGACGGAGACCTCGGTGACCAGCAGCGCGTGCCGGCCGACCGGGATGGTGGCGATCACCGCGCGGTCCAGCAGCGCGGCGGCGAACGACGGCGCGGCGAGGTAGGACACGCTGCGCGAGACGCCGATGCCGAACGCCTGCTGGATGCGTTCGGCGAAGTGGCCGTCGAAGAGGCGCAGCACCACCTGGAGTTCTGAATTGACGGCCAGGCCGTTGAGTGCCGCCTGGAGGTTGGTCTCGTCGTCGGTGGAGACCACCACCAGCGCCTGGCAGCCACCCACGGACGCGGACTGGAGGGTCTCCTCCAACGCGGCGTCCCCCACGATCAGCGGTACGCCCAGCCGTCGGGCCAGCGCGGCACCGCGCGGCTCGGGCACCCTGTCGATCGCCACCACCTCGACGCCGAAGTCGCAGAGCTGGGCCATCACCCGGGTGCCGACGTTGCCCAGCCCGACCACCACCACGTGCCCGGAGCGCTCGGGCTGGATGCGGCCGGAGTGCAGGGCCAGCCGGGCGTTGACTATGCCGTCCACCACCACGGCGGTGATCAGCGGGATCAGCGCCAGCCCGGCCAGGTTGAGCACCACCTGCATGACCTGCTCGGCGGCCGACTTGTCCGGATCCGGATCCTGCCCGGTCAGCGTGGTGACCAGCGTGAGGTAGAGCGAGTCGGCCCAGCCCTTGTGCGAGGCGTAGCCGTTGAGCCAGCCGAGCACACCGATCACCGCCAGCAGCACGATCACCGCGAGGCCGATCTTGCGGGTGGCGAAGCTGCGTACCGCGCGCAGCAGCACCGTCAGGGGTCGGCGGCGCCGGCGGGCCCGCACCAGCCGGCGGGCGGCCAACTCCGTCCCGGGCGGTGTCCCGGTCGCCTCGGCGATCACCAGGTCGGCCACCGACCCGTCGGCGGGCAGCAGCCGGACCTGCTGTGGATCGCGGGTGTCGGCCACCCCGCAGACCACGTCGGTGGGGCGTACGTCGTCGCGGCGGGCCACGTAGAGGGTGCGTCCGCCGTGCCGGAAATGGGTGGGTGCGACCTCGCCGAGCGCGGCGGCCACGAAGGCCGGGGCGGCCATCGAGGCGTCGGAGAGCACCGCCGAGTCGGGGAAGATCCGCCGCACCCCGTTGGCGAGACCGGTGTTGAACATCCGCACCACCAGGCGCAGCCGGGGCTCGACCTCCTGCGCGCAGAGCGCGGCGTGCATGTTGCCGACGTCGTCCTGGTGCAGCAGGGCCAGCCCGTCGGCGCCGGCCAGCCCTGCCCGGCGGAAGGTGACCTCGTCCAGCCGGTCGGCGCGTACCACCTCGACGCCCTGGAGGTCCCGCCCGTCGGGCTCGTCGGAGCGCGGTCGTTCCGGCACGACCAGGGTGATCCGGACGCGACCGGCCTGGAGCTCGGTGGCGAGCAACGCCCGCACCACCCAGTAGGCGAGGGCGTCGCGGCCACAGATCACGTAGTGCGCCGCCCGCGCGTCCCCGTTGACCCGAAGCCGCCGGCTGGCACGCCGCGCACGATCCAACAGGGGCTCCGGCATGTGCCGCATCGTAGTCAGCCGGTCGCGCCGAGCGCAGCCCCCTTGATCATGAACGCTGGTCGCGTCGGCATGTCCCGCCCGGCGACGGGTAGAGCACCGGTATGCAGACGTTCCTGCCGTACCCGGACTTTCTGGCCAGTGCCCGGACGCTGGACCAGCGGCGGCTGGGCAAGCAGCGGGTGGAGGCCATCCAGGTGCTGCGCGGCCTGACCTGGCCCACGTACGGCTGGCGCAACCATCCGGCGGTGAAGATGTGGGCCGGGTACGAGGAGGCCCTCACCCGGTACGGACTGGACGTCTGCGCCGTCTGGTGCGAGCCCGGTCGGGCCGACACCTGCGCGGCCACGATGACCACCGACCTCGCCGCCGCCTGCGGCCTGAACCGGGTCCGCACCCAGCGGGAGCTGGCCGAGGCCGGGGAGCTGCCGCCCTGGCTGGGCCGCGACGACCTGCACCTGAGCCACCGCTCGTCGCTGCTGCGCAAGGACCCCGGGCACTACGGCCCGATCTTCGGCGACGACGTCCCGCCCGACCTGGAGTACGTCTGGCCCGCCTCCGACCGGCAGCGCCGCTGCCCGCCGCCGCCTCCGACGTGAAAGGAAGGGCCCTTCCTTCCACCTCAGGGCAGACTGGAGGCACACCGGGCGGAAGGTGCACATGGCGCTGTCGCAAGTGGTCGGTCGGCTCATCGGCGTACGCGAGCACGAGGTGGACCCGGGCGGTGGCGGCGCCCCCCGCGTGCCGCGCCAGGTGGAGGTCGTGGTGGTCGGCGGCGGGATCGCCGGTATGTCGACGGCGGTGGTGCTGGCCGAGCGCGGGGTGACGGTGACCGTGCTGGAGGCGGCGCCGACCCTCGGCGGGCGGCTCGGGGCCTGGCCGGAGACGCTCACCGACGGCACCCGGCAGATGAACGAGCACGGCTTCCACGCGTTCTTCCGGCAGTACTACAACTGGCGCTCGATCCTGCGTCGCGCCGACCCGGGGCTCGGCTTCCTGCGGCCGGTTCCGGGCTACCCGGTCCTGAGCGGGCAGTGGCCGACCGAGGAGTTCGGCCGGCTGCCGCCCGCGCCGCCGATGAACCTGCTGGCGCTGCTGCTGCGCAGCCCCAGCCTGCGCCTGGGTGACCTGCGTGGGATGGACCGGGACGCGGCGCTGCCGCTGCTCACGTACGACCCGAAGCGCACCTACGCCGAGTTCGACGACACCACCGCCGACGCACTGCTCGCCTCGCTGCGGCTGCCCGACCGGGCCCGCGCGATGCTCTTCGAGGTCTTCTCGCACTCGTTCTTCAACCACGAGGCGGAGATGTCGGCCGCCGAAATGATCGCGCAGTTCCACTTCTACCTGCTGGGCAATCCGGAGGGGCTGGCCTTCGACTGCCCCGACGAGGACTACGCGACGGCGATCTGGGAGCCGCTGACCCGGCACGTGCGGCAGCACGGCGGCCGGGTGGTCACCGGCGCCGCCGTCACCGCCCTGATCCGCGACGGCGCCGGCTGGCGGGTGGCGACCGCCGACGGCACGTCGTACCCGGCCGGGCACGTGGTGCTCGCCGTCGACCCGCCCGCCCTGGCCACGCTGGTCGCGGCCTCGCCCGGCCTTGCCACCCACGCGCCCCGACTGGTGGCCCGGATGCCCGCGTTCGGCCGGCCCGGTCCGCCGTACGCGGTGGCGCGCTACTGGTGCGACGGGGACGTGTCCGCCGACCGGGCGGTGTTCAGCGGGGTGTCCCGGCAGCCCACCCTGGACTCGGTGACCCTCTATCACCGGCTGGAGAACGAGTCGCGCCGCTGGGCGGAGCGCACCGGCGGCTCGGTCGTGGAGCTGCACGCGTACGCGTGCGAGGCGGGCGTGTCCGCCGGGGAGCTGGCCGAACGGATGCGGGTCGAGCTGGCCGCGCTCTGGCCGGAGGTGACGGGGCTGCGGGTCCGCGAGTTGCGGGCCCGGGTGGCGGCGCAGGCACCGGCGTTCACGCCCGGCAGCCACGCCTGGCGGCCCGGGGTGCGTACCGACGCCGACGGGCTCTACCTGGCCGGCGACGGCATCCGGACGGACTTCCCGAGCGCGCTGATGGAGCGGTCGGCGGCGACCGGGATCATCGCGGCCAACCACATCCTGCGGGCCGAGGGCGGCGCGGCGGAGCCGGTCCGCTCGATCCGCCCCCGGGGCCTGCTCGCCGGACGCAGGTGACGGCGACGGCGCCGCGGTGCGCGCCCGGTACAGGCGACGACGCTGCGACGCACGCTGGACGAGCGTGACGAAAGCGGATAAATGGCGCGCTTGACTCGCCTAGGCTGACCGTCTGGAGTGAGCCGGGAGGTCAGCGCGGAATGTCGCCGCACGCGGACGACGGCCCGCTCGTCGCCGATGTGCCGCGGGACGACGCGTACCCGCTGATCCGGGACGAGCGGGCCTGCATCGTGACCGCCCTGCGGCTCGGCTGGTGGATGGCGGACGCCTACCACCACGCGCGGACCGCCGAGCTGCGCGACACCGGGGCCGACCGGCCGGCGGGCGCGCCGGCGAAGCTGTCCAACCTGACCGAGATGTCGGGGCGGCGGCGAATGCGGATGTACCTGGACGGCGTGGAGGTCGCGCTCGCCCAGATCGCCGAGCTGACCCGGCGGGTCGGACCCGTGCCCACCCCCGCCGACGCCCACGCCCGGCTGGCCGACACGGCCGTGGGCGCCGACGCGCTGCTGCTCGCCGTCGACGACCTGAACGTGGAGCTGCTGCGCTGGACGATGGCCACCAACCAGCGGGTGGGGCTGGCGTACCGGCTGGGGCGCTCGCTCGCCGACACCGTCCGGCACGGCGAGGCCGAGCAGGTGGCCCGCCGCTTCGGCGGCCGGCACATCGAGATCGGGCGTTGGCTGGGCGAGTTGGCCAGCGTGCTGCCCCCGTACTCGGCCGCGGTGGTCCGGCGGTCGCTGTCGGCGTGGGCGTCGGCGGTCACCCGGGCGGGCGTGGGTGACCCAACCGAGGCGGGGCTGCCCGAGCTGGCCCGGGAGCTGCGCAACCAGGGCGAGCTGTGGCAGGGCGTGCTCACCGGCGGGCTGCACCCCAGGGACCTGCTGGACGAGGAGGACTACGCGATCGTCGCCCGGAACCTGATCATCCGGGACCGGAAGCTGGTGGCACGGGCCGCCCGGGGGATCTTCTGGCCGGTGCTCGTGCCGCTGCTGGCAGCGCTCTTCGCCGTGGTGGGGGTGAGCGCGCTCGCCGCCGCCGGTTCGCCGGTGACCCGGGCCGCTGTGGCCCTGCTCGGGCTGGGGGCCGGGCTGGCCGCCATCTGGCGTACCGTCTCCGGCCCGGCGCTCGCGGTCGCCGGGGAGGTCAACCGGCCGCTGCTGGAGAGCGAACTGACCGCCCGGATGGCCGTACGCATCGACCGGCCGCTGGCCGCCGCACGGGCCGCCGGCCGGGCCCGCCGGCAGCGCCGCCCGGGCGAGGCGGCCCCTCGATCGAAATCCGTTGCCGCTCTGTCCCCCGCCGACCTACCGTGATCGGGCAAGGTCAACCACCGCCACGGGAGCTGGTCATGTCGATGTCGCACGTCACCTGTGTGCCGTCGTGCCTGCCCACCCGTCCGGCGGCGGCGAGCGGCGGCGGTCACCGCGCCGAAGACCCCGGGGGCGGCCGGCCCGACTGACGTGTGCCCGCACGACGTCGAGCCGCCCGTCCGCACGCACCCGGACCGGGCGGCTCTTTCGCTGTCCGGCCCGCCCAGATCGTCACCGCCACGAAGGGAGACACCGGTGGACGCAGTCCTCGTCGTCAACGCCGACCTCGGCCCGCTGCACCGGGTCACCGTCAAACACGCGATCCGGATGCTCTGCCGGCGGGTCGCCGAGATCCACGAGGCCGAGCCAGACCGGCTGATCGGGATCTTCCCGGTCCCCCGGGTGGTGCGCCTCGTCCGCTACGTGGTGACCCGGTGGCGGTTCAGCGCCGGCCCGGCCTGGTCCCGGGCCGGGGTGCTGCGCCGGGACGGGGGCCGCTGCGCGTACTGCGGGGAGCCGGGCGGCACGATCGACCACGTGCTGCCCCGCTCGCGCGGCGGCCGGAACACCTGGCGGAACACGACCGCCGCCTGCTACGGGTGCAACCAGCGCAAGGGCGACCGGACGCCCGCCGAGGCGGGCATGCCGCTGCGGCGCGAGCCGGCGACCCCGAGCTGGGCGTCGCTGGCCGGGCGGTGACGGACCGGCCGGCGGGAACGGGGGGCCGCGTCGGGGGTACGCCCCTCGGCGCGGCACCCGCCGGCCCCCGGTCCGGTGAGAGGCTCACCCGGTCGGTTCTTTCTTCGACGCCGGCGGCTCGGGGTGGGCACGCAGGAACGCCCGCGCCTGCCCCTCGTGCCGGGCGATCAGCGCGGCGGGCAGGCCGGACGCCACGGTCACCAGCAGCGCCAGCGCCAGCCACCCCGGGCCCCACCGGATGAACACCTGCCCGATCTGCGCCAGGACCACCCCGGACAGCGGAATCCACTGTGTCCACTGGCCGTCCATCTGCGCGGCCACCCGGCGTACCAGCGGCAGGTCCACGTCCGGCACCGGCAGCAGACCCCGCGCCTGCCGGACCAGCTCGCGCCGGCGCGCCCGGTTCTCGCCCCACAGCGGGGAGCGCGCGTTGCGCCGGTATAGACCGGTCCCGACGAGATAGAGCATGCCGCCGACCAGAGTGACCGCCCCCGCGCCGACCAGGATCGCCCCGAGCACAGTCGCCCAGCCCGGCGGTTCGCCCCAGGCGGGCACGTCCAGATCGAATCCGATGCCGAGCGCGACCAGCCCCGCGCCGGCGAGGGCGCCGAGCAGCGCCACGCCGACGTTCAGCAGCAGGAACCGGCGGCGGCCTCGCCGGATCCGTGACCGTTTCGACGCTGCGCCATCCACAGTGACCCCCGCCCTTCGTCGATGCCGGTGTCATACCCGTGTTCCCCCGGGGCATTCTGTCTGACGAATGTGAGGACAGTCGTTGTCTGGGAAGCCGGTGCGGGTGCCGGTGCGGGGCAGACGGCCGTCAGGGCCGGGCGGGCGTCCAGCCGAAGCGGGGCGGGCGGCGCTCGTGGAAGGCGGCGACGCCCTCGCGGGCCTCGCCGCTGGCCCGGACCTGCCCGTGCCACCAGGCGATCCGGTCCTCGTCCGCCCTGCCATCGATGATCTCCTTGGCGGCGGCGACGCTGAGCTGCGACCGGGCGACCATGGCGGCGGTGAGCTCGTCCACCCGAGCGGCGAGCCCGTCGACCGACAGCACCTCGTCGGCCAGGCCGACCCGCAGCGCGCGTTCGGCGTCGATCAGCTCGGCGGTGAAGAGCAGGTGCTTGGCCGTGCCCGGACCGACCAGCCGGGCCAGCCGGCGGGTGGTCGGCGCCGGGTACACCAGGCCAAGCCGCGCCGGCGGCACGCCGAACCGCGCGTCGGCGGCGGCGATCCGCAGGTCGCACGCGACGGCGAGCTGGCAGCCGCCGCCCACGCACGCGCCCCGGACGGCGGCGACGGTCGGCTTGGCGAACGCGGCGAGCCGCTCCTCGGCGGCCACCGCGATGCTGGCGTCACCGGCGTCCAGCAGCTCGTCCAGGTCGCCCAGGTCCGCGCCGGCGCAGAAGGTGTCCCCGGCGCCGGTGAGCACCAGCGCCCGGACGGCCGGATCGGCCTCCAGCCCGTCGAGCAGCTCCGGCAGCCGCCGCCACATCGCGGTGGTCATCGCATTGCGCCGGGCCGGGTTCCGGATCACCACCGTCGCCACCGGCCCGGTCACCTCGACGAGAAGTTCCGCGTCCGCCACCGTCACCACCCCTTCGAGCGTCCCGCCCGGCCGCCGGGGTCGACGGCGCGTCGGTGCGGCGACCATAACGGCGAGGGCCCGGCGACCACCCTGGCGGGGTGGTCGCCGGGCCCGGCGACGGTACGGCTACTTCAGGAGACGTTGAGCGCGGTGTCGTCCACGACGAAGGACGTCTTGAGCGACGCGTCCTCGGTGCCGGTGAACTTCAGGGTCACGGTCTGCCCCTTGTACGCGGCCAGCGAGAACGACTTCTGGCTGTACCCGGCGGCCTTGTTCAGGTTCGAGTACGTGGCCAGGGTCGCCAGCACCGTCCCGGAGGAGTTGAGCACCTGCACCCGCAGCGTGTCGTACGCGGTGCTGGTGGTGGTCTCCGTCGAATCGATGTGCAGCCAGAAGCTGAAGTTGTACGACGTGCACGCCGCCGGCAGGCTCACCGACTGCGAGAGCGTCTCGGTGCGGGTACTGCCGTACCCGTTCAGCCACGCGCTCCAGGTGCCGGTGCGGGCCGGCTGTGCGGTGCCGTGCTGGCCGATCACGCCCGCGCTCTGCGACCAGGTGGTGGCCCCGGATTCGAAGCCGGCGTTGCCGAGCTTCTGACCCGGGCTGGTGCAGCCGCCGCCGGTGCCGTTCACGGTCAACGTGTAGGTGGCGCTGCGGGTGACCGAGCCGGCGCCGTTCACGGTGACCGTGTAGGTGCCGGCCGGCGTGGCGGCGGTGGTGGCGACGGTCAGGGTCGACGAGGCGCCCGAGGTCACCGAGGCCGGGCTGAACGAGGCGGTCGCCCCGCTCGGCAGGCCGGCCGCCGACAGCGTCACGGTCTGCGCCGTGCCGCTGGTGGTGGCGGTCGCCACGGTGGTGGACACCGAGCCGCCCGGGTTCACCGCGCCGGAGGTCGGCGAGAGCGAGACCGAGAAGTCGTTTCCGGTCGAACACGGCGCGTCGTTGCCGGCCACGTTCACCGCCGTCCAGGCCGCCTGGACGGTCCGGTACTCGGTGGAGCAGGTGCCGTACAGGTCGGTGGCGGCCCGCAGGCTGTACGCCCGGGCGGTGTTCGCCGGGTTGCTGGTGTTCACGTACGACGTGTTGGAGGTGAAGTACGCGTCCAGCGCCCGCCACCAGATCTTCTCGGCCTTGGCGCGGCCGATGCCGGTCACCGCCGGGGCGGAGCCGCAGATCGGCGAGGTGCCGTACGGGGTGGCCCCGGTGCCCTCGGCGAGGTTGAAGAAGAAGTGGTTGGCCACGCCGGACGAGTAGTGCACGTTCTTGTTCTTGGTGGAGGTGGACCAGCAGCTGTCGCTCGAGCCGTCCAGGGTCGGGTTGTACATGTAGCGCAGCGGGGTGCCGTCGCCGTTGATGTTGATCTTTTCGCCGACCTGGTAGTCGCCCGGGTCGGCGGCGGTGTTGGCGTAGAACTCGACCATGTTGCCGAAGATGTCGCTGGTGGCCTCGTTGAGGCCGCCGGACTCACCGGAGTAGGTCAGGCCGCCGGGGACCACGTTCTCGGTGACGCCGTGGCTCATCTCGTGGGCGGCGACGTCGATGGAGACCAGCGGATTGGCGTTGCCCGAGCCGTCGCCGTAGGTCATCCGGGAGCCGTCCCAGAAGGCGTTGACGTAGTTGTTGCCGTAGTGCACCCGGCTGGGCACACCCCGGCCGTCGCCGAAGATGCCGTTGCGGCCGTGCACGTTCTTGAAGTAGTCGAACGTCCTGGCAGCGCCGAAGTGCGCGTCCACGGCGGCGGACTGCCGGTTGGAGCTGGCCCCGGTGCCCCAGGTGTTGTCGGCGTCGGTGAACGTGGTGCACGTCGACGTGCCGTTGTTCATGTCGCAGGTGGAGCCGTTGCCGCGCAGCGGGTCGACCATCGAGTACGTGCTGCCGGAGAGCGTGGTGTCCACGGTGACCGAGCCGGAGTAGACGCTGTTGCCCGTGCCGGCGACGGCCTCGATCTCGTCGTACGAGCCGATGGTCTTGCCGGTGGTGGCGTCGGTGATGACGTGGAACTTCGACGGGGTCTGCCCGTCCGGGTGCCAGCCGCTGACGACAGTCTCCCAGGCCAGCCGGCCCTTGCCGGAGCTGGCGTCGACGAAGAGCTCCGGGGCGCCCACGGCGGTGAGCGTGCCGGAGAACTCGGCGCGGGCGGCCTTCTTCGCGGCGGCGGCGGGGACCTTCGCCCCCGTGGGCAGGGTCAGTGGGGCGTCCAGGCCGACGGAGGAGCCGGCGTACCCGCCGTCCGGCGCGGTGTGGATGACGAAGTCACCGCCGTACACCCGCAGGCCCTGGTAGGTCCGGGTGTAGCGGGTGTGCGCGGCGCCGTTCGCGTCCACCTTGGTGCTGTGCACCTGGTAGGACTCGGCACCGGTGCCCTGGACGGCGCCGGGGTTGGCCCGCAGGGCGCTCGCCGCAGCGGCGGCGGGCCCGCCCGGGGCTGGCGCGGTGGGGGGTGCCGCGAGCGCCGGGGTGGCGACGCCGGTCAGCAGGCCGCTGCTGAGCAGGGCCGTACCGATGGCGGCAAGGGGTCTTTTCACGTGCCCTCCTGAAGGGGTGCGCGTGACAGGGGTAGTCACACATGTAGATATAACGATGTGGCGATCCAAAAGAAAAGGGGTGATCAGAATTCCGCCCCGGACACTGACCGTTCGGTGGAATCGGGGCTGGCGGGAACCGCACCGCCGCACCGCGCGTCCGAGCGGAATGAGATCAGCTTCGATGGCCGGCGTCAAGATCGCGCTGGTGGTAACAGTCCTTGCCGGCTGTGCGGCGGCCGAGCCGCCGGAGCGGGCCGCCCCTCCCGGAACCGGCCACCCGACTGCCTCCGCGCCGCCCCAGGCATCGACCGCGCCGTCCCCGGAATCGACCACGCCAGCCTCCCCCGGGCCGACGGCCACCACGGCGCGCGTCGTGCTGACCCGGTCGGGCGGGTTCGCCGGGCGCGGCGACACCGTGACGGTGGAGCCCGACGGGCGGTGGGCCGTCGTCGACCGCGCCGGGTCGCGACGTACCGGGCGGCTCTCCAGCACAGACCTGGACCGGCTGCGCCAGCTCGCCGCGAACCCCGCGCTCGCCACCGAGGCCGGTCGCCCGTCGACCCCCACCGCCTGCCAGGACGCCTTCAGCTACCGGCTGACCGTCGGGGCCGTGGAGACCGGCTACGTGGACTGCCCGGCGGACGGCAGCGCGCCGACGACGACCCGCGAGGTGGTGGAGCTGCTGGTCGGGGCCACCGACTGAGCGGCTCAGAGGGGGCGGCGGGTGGCGCACGGAGCGCTACGGCGAGGCCGCGCGGGCCGACCGACGCAGCAATTGCAACGCAACGTCGCGTTGCGTTAACGTCGGGGCATGACCACCACCGCCCTCCCCCCGCACGCCGACCCGGCGGGCGGCCCGGTCACCGGCAACCCCACCGCCGCCGGGCGCCCCCCGACGCTGCCCACAGGTGCTGCCGCGCTCGTCGGACAGGTGCGCGGCACCGGGCCGGCTTTCACCGCCACCTCGCCGCTGACCGGCGCGCGGACGGTGGACGTACCGTCGAGCACCCCCGCCGACGTCGACGGCGCCTTCGCCGACGCACGGGCCGCCCAGCGTTCCTGGGCCGGGCTGCCGGTCGCCCGCCGGGCCGCCGTCCTGCTCCGGCTGCACGACCTGGTGCTCGACCGGCAGGCCGAAGGGCTCGACCTGGTCCAACTGGAGGCCGGCAAGGCCCGCCGGCACGCCGTCGAAGAGGTCCTCGACGTCGCCATCAACGCCCGCTACCACGCCCGCGCCGCCGCCCGGCTGCTGCGCCCCCGCCGCCGGGCCGGGGCGCTGCCGGTGCTCACCCGCACCCGCGAACTGCGCTTCCCGGTGGGCGTGGTCGGCGTCGTCTCGCCCTGGAACTACCCGCTCTCGCTGGCCGCGTCCGAGGTGCTGCCCGCCCTGGCGGCCGGCAACGCGGTGGTGCACCGGCCCGACCCGGCGACCATGCTCAGCGCGCTGTGGTTGCGCGCCCTCGCCGTCGAGGCGGGCCTGCCCCCGGCGCTCTGGCAGGTCGTCGCCGGCGACGGCGCCGACGTCGGGCCGCTGGTCACCGGCCGGGCCGACCTGGTCTGCTTCACCGGCTCCACCCGGGTCGGCCGGGAGGTCGCCGCCCAGGCCGCGCGCCGGCTGGTCCCCTCGTCGCTGGAGCTGGGCGGCAAGAATCCCCTGCTCGTCCTCGACGACGCCGACCTGGACCGGGCGGTGGAGGGCGCGATCCGGGCCTGCTTCGCCAGCGCCGGCCAGCTCTGCGTCTCCGCCGAGCGCGTCTACGTCGCCGACCGGCTGCACGACGAGTTCCTGCGCCGGTTCGTCGCGCGCACCGGGACACTGCGGCTGGGCGTGGGCGGCGACTTCGAGGCCGACCTCGGCTCGCTGGCCTCCGCGCGGCAACTCGACACCGTCACCGCGCACGTCGCCGACGCCGTCGAGCGCGGCGCCACCCTGCACACCGGCGGCCGGCACCGCCCCGACATCGGCCCGTACGTCTTCGAACCGGCCGTCCTCACCGGCGTCGCCCCCGGCATGCGAATGCACGCCGAGGAGACCTTCGGGCCGGTCGTCGCGGTCCACCGCTTCGACACCGACGACGAGGCGGTGGCCCTGGCCAACGACACCGCCTACGGGCTGAACGCCAGCGTGTTCAGCCGCTCAGGGGCGCGCGGCGAGGCGGTCGCGGCGCGGATCGACGCGGGCGCCGTCAACGTCAACGACGGCTACAGCGCCGTCTGGGGCAGCGTCGACGCCCCGATGGGCGGCTGGAAGGACTCCGGACTGGGCGGCCGGCACGGCGCCGACGGGCTGCTCCGGTTCACCCGGGTCAAGACCGTCGCCCGGCAGCGCGGGCTGGACCTGGCCCCCGCGTACCACCGGCCGGGCGCGCAGAGCGCGGCCTGGACCCGGCGGATGACCGCGGCGCTGCGCCTGCTGCGCCGCACCGGGCTGTGAGTCAGGTACGCGGTCCGCGCGGTGCCGAGGCGATCCACGCGGCCGTGCTGGACCTGCTGGCCGCCGACGGGTACGCCGCGCTGACCGTCGAGGGGGTGGCCCGGCGCTCCGGGGTCAACAAGACCACTCTCTACCGGTGGTGGCCGTCGAAGCCCGCCCTCGTCGCGGCGACGTTCCGGCACGCCATCGCCCGGGAACTGCCGGTGCCGGACACCGGCACGCTGCGCGGCGACCTGGCCGCCCTGCTCCGGTCGAAGACCGCGTTCTTCGCCGAAGGGCCGGGCCGCCTCGCCGCCGACGTGCTCGCCCACACCGGCGCCGACGCGGAGCTGGCCCGGCTCGCCGACGAACTGCTCGGCCAGCACCGCACCCACGTCGCTGAGGTGACCGGGCGGGCCCGTGCCCGGGGCGAACTGACCGGGCCGGTGGACGACACCCTCCTGGCCGACCTACTGCTCGGGCCGGTCTGGCTGCGGGCCGTGGTCACCCACCGTCCGCTGCCGCCCGCCGACGCAGACGCCCTGGTCGACACCCTGCTCGCCGGCCTGCCGGCCCACCGGGCACAGTCCCCCGGCAGGCCGGCACCACGTCGTTCATGACCAACCGCCGCCAGGTCAGCCCTTGGGGAACATCTGGCCGACACGGATCTTGTTACCGAACGGGTCGCGGATGCCGAAGTCGATCCCGTACGGGCGCTCCATCGGCTCGTCGGTGATCTCGACGCCCTTGGCGACCAGGTCCTCGTACGTCTTGTGCGCGTCGTCGGTGGTCATGAAGAGGTACCCACCCAGCGCCCCCTTGGTGAGCAGCTCCCGGACCTGCTCGGCGGTGGCCGGGTCCAGCGCCGGCTGACCGGGCTTCTCCAGCAGGATCTCGCGCTCCGGGTCACCGGGGATGTTCACCGTGAGCCAGCGCATGAAGCCGAGATCCTGGTCGGTGTTGACCTCCATGCCGAGCTTTCCCACATAGAAGTCGAGAGCCTCGTCCTGGTCGAGGACGTAGATCTGGGAGCGGCTGATCGCGTTCATCGTCATGCCGAGAACGCTACGGGGCGGGCCTGGCCTGCTGCTTATCCAAAACTGACCTCTGCTCACCGAAGCTGCTGGGCCGGGTCCAGGCCTTGGTGAAGCAGCTCGGCACGGCGGCGGTCGGCGCATTGCGCCGCCGGTACTCCGACGGCGGCTCCCCGACGATCTGCCGGAACGTGCGGCTGAACGTGCCCAGGCTGGAGAAGCCGACCGCGTAGCAGACGTCGGTGACGTCCCGGTCGGTGTGCAGCAGCAGGTACATGGCCCGCTCCACCCGCCGTCGCTGAAGGTAGCGGTGCGGGGTCTCGCCGAAGGTGGCCCGGAAGGTGCGGATGAAGTGCGCCTCCGAGACGTACGCGATCCGGGCCAGGGCGGGAATGTCCAACGGCTGGTCGTACGCGCGATCCATGGCGTCCCGGGCGCGCAGCATGGCCCGGTTCGACTCCTCCGTCGCCCTGCTCACGCCGCCCAGCATAGGCACGCGTTTACTGGCCTGTCGCGTCCTGTCTGTCAGCGACGTCCCCGCGTTTCGCAACGACTCTCTCGGACTGTCAGCTTGGGGAACGAGTGATCGAACTGGTCGGAACGAACGCCGCTCCAGCCAACGGTGATCAGGACGCCATAGACCCTAAAACGGCCAGGTAACGTCCATGGCGTCCTGATCACCGGCGCCAGCAGGCCTAGCGCGGGCGGACCAGCGCGGCGCTGGTCCCCACGGAGTACGCTCACGCCAACCTTGACGCCATACGCCAGGCCCTCGGCAGGCCCCACGGGCAGTTGTCGTGAGCCCTGTCGCTGTCACGCACAGGGACGGACCGGCGGGACGCCGGAACCGTCTTGTGAAATTGGAGCCCCCGGCCGGGATCGAACCGGCGACATCTCGCTTACAAGGCGAGTGCTCTGGCCAGCTGAGCTACAGGGGCGTGTGGTGCCGACGTCAGCATAGCGACTGACGTCCGGATTTCCCCCTCGGCAGGCCCCCCGACCACCGGAAACGTCGCCGTCCCGTTGCGCGCCACCCCCGGTCGCGGTCGATTGATGTCCGCCCGTGCCCGAGTGACCGGAATGTCTATGCCGCCCGTCCCATCCCGTGCTCGCCGCCTTGGCAGGTGGCGAAAAGCCGTTTACCGTGCAGTGACACGGACGACATCTCGATCATCGAGAGGTCGCCCGGCGGGCCGGCACTTCCCCTGTGCCGGCCGCTCCTTCACTCGGATCGTCCGGCACGTTCCTGCCGGTGAGAGGAAGCACCCCACCATGGCTACGGTCACCTACTCCAAGGCATCCCGGATCTACCCGGGCACGGAGCGTCCCGCCGTCAACCAGCTCGACCTGGAGATCGGCGACGGCGAGTTCCTCGTCCTGGTCGGCCCCTCCGGTTGCGGCAAGTCCACCAGCCTGCGCATGCTCGCCGGCCTGGAGGACGTCGACCAGGGCTCGATCCACATCGACGACCGGGACGTCACCCACCTGCCGCCGAAGGCCCGCGACATCGCGATGGTCTTCCAGAACTACGCCCTCTACCCGCACATGACGGTGTACGAGAACATGGCGTTCGCGCTCAAGCTGCGCAAGACCTCGAAGGCCGAGATCGACCGGCGGGTCAAGGAGGCGGCGGCGCTGCTCCAGCTGGAGGAATACCTGGGCCGCAAGCCGAAGGCCCTGTCCGGCGGTCAGCGCCAGCGGGTGGCCATGGGCCGGGCGATCGTCCGCGAGCCGCAGGTCTTCCTCATGGACGAGCCGCTGTCGAACCTCGACGCGAAGCTGCGGGTGCAGACCCGTACCCAGATCGCGTCGCTACAGGCGAAGCTGGGCGTCACCACCGTCTACGTCACCCACGACCAGGTCGAGGCCATGACCATGGGTCACCGGGTGGCGGTCATGCTCGACGGCGAGCTCCAGCAGGTGGACACTCCGCGGGCGCTCTACGACACCCCGGCCAACGTCTTCGTCGCCGGTTTCATGGGCTCCCCGGCCATGAACATCAAGACCGTGGCGCTCTCCGATGAGGGCGCCTCGTTCGCCGACCTGCACATCCCGCTCACCCGTGAGCAGGTCGCCGCGGCCCGCGCCGACGGTGGCGACAACAAGGTGACCGTCGGTTTCCGTCCCGAGGACTGCGAGCTGGTCAGCCCGACCGAGGGCGGCATGCCGGTCGTCGTCGAGCTGGTCGAGGACCTCGGCTCGGACGCCAACATCTACGGCCACGCCGCGCTGGAGGGCAACAACGAGCGCTTCGTGGTCCGTACCGACCGGCGCACCATGCCGAACATGGGTGACACCGTGTTCGTCAAGCCGCGCGAGGGCCGCAGCCACGTGTTCAACGCGGGCAGCGGCAACCGGATCTGACGTACGACCCGATCTGACGTACAGCGAAAGGGGCGGCCCGCCATCGGCGGACCGCCCCTTTCACGTGTCTGCGGGATCAGCCCTCGGCGGCCCGGCGACGTGCCACCTCGGCAAGGGTGACGGCGGCGGCGACGCTGGCGTTGAGCGACTCGACGTCGGAGACCATCGGAATGCTGACGGTGAGGTCGCAGGTCTCGCCGACCAGCCGGGAGAGCCCTCGGCCCTCGGAGCCGACCACCACGACCAGCGGGCCGACGGCGGCCTCCAGGTCGTAGAGGTCGGTCTCGCCGTCGGCGTCCAGGCCGACCACCATGAAGCCCGCGTCCTGGCAGGCCTTCAGCGACCGGGTCAGGTTGGTCACCTGGGCGACCGGCACCCGCGCCGCCGCGCCGGCACTGGTCCGCCAGGCGGTCGCGGTGATCCCGGCCGCCCGCCGCTCCGGTACGAAGACACCATGCCCGCCGAAGGCTGCGGCGGACCGGATCACCGCGCCGAGGTTACGCGGGTCGGTCACCCCGTCCAGCGCCACCAGCAGCGGGGCGGCCTGCTCCAGCGCCGCCGCGACGAGGTCCTCGAAGGGCTCGTACGCGAACGGCGGCACCTGGAGACCGACGCCCTGGTGCAGCACGCCGCCAGTCATCCGGTCCAACTCGGCCCGGCTGATCTCCAGGATCGCGATGCCCCGGTCGGCGGCCGTCCGGATGATCTCGTTGATCCGGTCGTCGGTGTCGATGCCCTGGGCGGTGTAGAGCGCGGTCGCCGGCACCAGGGCACGCAGCGCCTCCAGCACCGGGTTACGCCCGACCAGCAGTTCCGGGGTGTCCTTCGACGGGTTGGACTTGCGACCCGGGGCGACCCGGGGGCCACCACGACCGGCGGGCTGACCGCCCCGACCGCCCGTGCCGCGCCCGCCGCCAGCGCCGCGCCCGCCACCGCGGCCGACTGCCGGCGTGCCCCGGCCGCCGCCCCGGCCCCAGGTGGTGTCCTTGCTGCCCGGCTGGCCGATCTTGGGAGCGCGCCCCTCCTCGACCGCCGCCCGGCGCTCCTTGTCCTGCTTCCAGGCGGTGCGCTGGGGCAGCTTCTCGCTGCCCGAGTAAGCCTTGTGCCAGGGCCGTTCGTCTGCGGGCAGCGTCTTGCCACGCCCGGTGAGGGAGTCCTTGTTCTTGCCACCGGAGCCCTTCGGGGCTCCCGCCTTCGACGTCAGTCGCCGGCCACGGCGCTGCGAGTTGCCGGCCATCAGTCCTGCTCTCCAATAGTCCAACGGGGGCCCTGCGGGGTGTCCTCGACCACCACGCCAGCCTGCTTGAGCTGGTCGCGTACGGCGTCGGCGGCGGTCCAGTCCTTGCGACCGCGGGCCTGTGCGCGCTGCTCCAGGGCCAGCGCGACCAGCGAGTCCACCACGCCGCGCAGGTCGTCCGTGCGGCCGCCGCCGGTCCACGCCGGGTCGAGGGGGTCGACCCCGAGGATATCCAGCATGGCGCGGGCCGCGGCCAGCGCCGTGCGGACGGTCACATCGTCACCGCCGGTCAACGCGGTGTTGCCGTCGCGCACCACCTCGTGCAGGACGGCGAACGCGGCGGACGTGTTGAGGTCGTCGTCCATCGCCGCCGCGAACGCGCCCGGCAGCTCACCGAACTGGCCGGCGCCGACCCGCTCGACGGCCCGCTGCACGAACCCCTCGATCCGGCGGTACGCGACGGCCGCATCGCGCAGCGCGTCCTCCGAGTAGTCGATCCGGGACCGGTAGTGCGCGGCGGCGTAGTAGTAGCGCAACTCCACCGGGCGCACCCCGAGCGAGTCGACGTACGTCAGGTCGAGGGCGTTGCCGAGCGACTTGCCCATCTTGGCGCCGCCGATGCTGAGCAGCCCGTGGTGCACCCAGTAACGGGCGAACGGCAGCCCGGCGGCCTGCGACTGGGCGATCTCGTTCTCGTGGTGCGGGAAGGTGAGGTCCAGCCCTCCGCCGTGGATGTCGAACTCGGCGCCGAGGTAGCGCCGGCACATCGCCGAGCACTCGATGTGCCAGCCCGGCCGGCCCCGCCCCCACGGCGACGGCCAGTAGGCGTCCGCCGGCTCGTCGGGCTTGGCGCCCTTCCAGAGCGCGAAGTCACGCGGATCACGCTTGCCCCGGTCGGGGGCGTCCCCGGCCGACTGCATCGCGTCCGGCGACTGCCCCGACAGGGAGCCGTACGCCGGCCACGAGCAGACGTCGAAGTAGACGTCGCCGGAGTCGTCGGTGGCCGGGTAGGCGTGCCCGTCGACGATCAGCTTGGCGATCAGCTCGTGCATCTCCGGGATGTGCCCGGTGGCCCGCGGCTCGTACGTCGGGGGCAGCACGTTGAGCGCCTGGTAGGAGTCGGTCAGGATCAGCTCGTTGGCGTACGCGATCGACCAGAACGGCCGGCCCTGCTCCATCGCCTTGACCAGGATCTTGTCGTCGATGTCGGTCACGTTGCGGATGAAGGTGACCTCGTAGCCGGCGGCGAGCAGCCAGCGGCGCAGCACGTCATAGTTGACGCCGGAGCGAAGGTGACCGATGTGCGGCGGGGCCTGGAGGGTGAGACCACACAGGTAGACCCCCACCTTGCCGGCTTCCCGCGGGACAAAGTCCCGCACCGATCGGGTGGCGGTGTCGTACAGGCGTAGCGTCACCGTACAAGGGTAGCCGTCCACGCTTCCCGGGGTCGTCCGGAGCCGGGTCGTACGCTGCTGGTCGTGGAGACGACGGCGCGGGGCGGGGAGACGGCGCAGACGCTGGACCGGGGGCTGCGGCTGCTGCACCTGGTCGCCGACGCGCCGGGCGGGCTGACCGTCACCGAGGCGGCGAACCGGTTGGGTGTCGGCCGGGCGGCGGTCTACCGGCTGGTCGGCGCGCTCGCCGCGCACGGCATGCTACGCCGCGACGGGGGCGGCCGGCTGCGTCTCGGCGCCGGGGTGCTGCACCTAGCGCGGCGGGCCCAGCCGCTGCTCGCAGAGGGGGCGCTGCCCGCGCTGCGCCGGCTCGCGGAGCAGGCCGGCGCGACCGCCCATCTGACCGTGGTCGAGGGCGGCGAGGGGGTCGCGCTCGTCGTGGTCGAGCCGAGCTGGACGTCGTTCCACGTCGCCTACCGGACCGGGGCGCGGCACCCGCTGGAGCGCGGTGCGGCCGGGCGGGCCATCCTCGCCGGCCGGGCGGGCGCCGCCGGCCCGGTGAGCACCGCCGGGGAGCTCCAGTCCGGGGCGTACGGCGTGGCCGCCCCGGTGCTCGGGGTGCCGGGTCTGGAGGCGAGCGTCGGGGTGGTGGCGCTGGCCCCGCTGGACGCCGAGGTGGTCGACGCGCAGGTCCTCGCCGCCGCCACCGCCATCGCCGCCGCCCTCTCCTGAGCCCCCGCCCTGTCCTGGGTCGCCGCCCTGTCCTGGGTCGCCGCCCTGTCCCGGGTCGCCGCCCTGTCCTGGGTCGCCGCCCTGCCTGCGCTGCCGTCCTCCCTGCCTGAGCCCCCGCCTTCCCCGGGCCGGGCGGCCCTCTACCACATTCGCCGCCCGCCGTGCCGGTTGTCCACAGTCGGCGCTCCACGGGGCGGTCCCGGTTGTCCACAGGGGTGTCGGGCGGGACCGCACGGCCGGCAGGCTTCCCTCATGCCACCTCCACCACACCGGCCCGGGGTCCTGGCCTGGCAGGTCTTCCGCGGCTCCGACGCGATCCGACAGGGGCTGGTCACCGAGCACCAGCTACGCAGCTCGGCCTGGCTGCGGCTGCGCCACGACGTCTACGCCGACGCCCGGCTGGACCGGGACCACACCCTGGCCTGCCGGGCCGCCGCCCTGCGGCTGCCGCCCGAGGCGATCGTCGCCGGTCCGTCGGCGGCCTACCTGCACGGCGTCGGACACGCCGCCTCCTTCACCGACGACGTGCACGTCCTCGCCCCGAGGGCGATGCGCCTCAACCCGCAGCGAGGCCTACGGGTGCACTCCACGGGCCCGGCCACGTCGCCGTCGTGGCCGCCGGCACGGGCCCGAGGGGCGAGCGGCGGCCCGGGCGTGCCGGCCAGCACGGACCCGGCCGCGGCGGCGTGGGAGACGGCGGTCTGGTTGGAGCCGCTCCGCGCGGTCGGCATCGTGGACTCGCTGCTCCGGCAGGGCCTGACCAGCCGTGCCGCTCTCGTCGAGGTGGCCGACCGAAACGCCGACCGGCCCGGCGGTCGGCGGGCGCGCTGGGTGTTCGGGTTGACGGATCCGGGCGCCCGGTCGCCGGCCGAGTCCGAGTTGCGGGTGCGGCTGCTGCTGGGCGGGCTGCCACGCCCCGCCGCCCAGCACCCGGTCCGGGTCGCCGCCGGGCTGCTCCTGCACGCCGACCTGGCCTGGCCGGCATACCGCGTCGCCGTCACCCACGACGGGTGGCAGCAGGCCGAGGCCGACAGCGGGCAGCACGCCGAGGCCGACAGCCCGCACCTCGACCGGATCGCCCGACTGGTCGGTGCCGGCTGGCTCGTGCTGCCGGTGACCGGCAGGCGACTGCGCCAGGACTTCCCGGGCGTCCTGTGCGAGGTTCGCGCCGCACTCGCCGGCCGGGGCTGGCGCCCGTGACCGGGACGCTTGCACCGCCGTCCGCCGGATCGTCCGCACCCGGGGCCGGACAGGCGAGGAGCCCGGCCGAACGAGTCGGCCGGGCCCCCTGCTGTCCGCCGTTACGGGCGGGCGTTCGGCTTGACCGGAGTCTTCACCGCCGAATAGGCATCAACCATGCCGTACCCGTAGAAGCCGTTGAAGTTCAGCCCGCCGGCGCAGTACGCGTCGAACTCGGCGTCCCGCCCCTCGTTGGCGTACGACTGCAGGCGTGGCTCCGGGCAGGCGCGCTCGGCGGCCGTCCGGTAGAGGTGCTGCTCCACCACCTTCGGCGCCATGCCGAAGCCGCCCTGGCGGTCCTTCTTGCCGTGCTTGCTGACGATCAGCGCGGCGACGCCGGAGGCGTGCGGAGCCGCCATCGAGGTGCCCTGAAGATAGGTGTAGTACCCGCACTCACCGTTGGCCTTACAGGCCTTGAAGACCGTCTCCTCGAAGCCGGCGGCGATGTTGCCGTTCGCGTCGACCGATCCCTCCTCCTGGAGCACCTTCTTCGGGTACGTCGAGAGGATCATGTTGGCGTCGGTGCGGTAGGTGTCCGTGCCGAAGCCGTCGCGGAACCAGCCGCCCGGCGCCGCCACGGCGGTCTGCTCGGTGCCGTAGTTCGAGAAGTCCGACTTCTTGCCGGACGGCCCGACCGACGAGACGCTGATCACGTTCGGCCCCTCGGTGGGCAGGTTCCAGCAGCTGTCGTTGTCGATCTCACGCGGGTAGGGCGCCGTGTCGCCGTAGTTCGGGCTCGACACGTCAGTACGCGGGTCACCCAGGTCCTCGTGGTTGTTGCCCAGCGCGCCGACCAGGGTGACACCCCGGCTGTGGGCGAAGTTCAGCGCCCGCTTCATGGCCTTGATGGTCGCCCGCTGCTCGGCCTGGTGCTCGGGGGAGTCGGCCGGGTTGGCGGTGCAGTTAAAGAGCCACGGGTCGACGTAGAAGGACATGTTGACCACGTCCAGGCCGACCTTCCCGGCGTGCAGCAGGGAGTTGACCACCGGCTCCAGGAAGAAGTAGCCAGCGTCCTGGCCGCCCTTGAGCTCGACCAGGGAGATGTTCGGGGCGACGCCGGAGAGGCCGAACCCGTTGGCCGCCGCGCCGATGGTGCCGGCCACGTGGGTGCCGTGCCCGCCGTCGTCGGTGCCGACCGGGTCGAGGCAGCTCGCCACCTCGCACTCGCCGTCGATTTCCACGATGTCGGGGGCGAAGTTACGGGAGAGCGCCCAGTTGAAGTTCGGCGCGATGTCCGGGTTGCTGGCGTCGACGCCGGTGTCCAGGACACCGACGGTGACCCGGCGGTCGCCCGGCTCGATCTTGCGGGCCTGGTCGGCCCGGATCATCTCCAGGCCCCAGAGCTTGTCGTCCAGCGGGTCCATCTTCTTGCCGCGCTGGGCGCCCGCGCCCTTGGCCGCGGCGGCGGCCAGCAGGTGCTCCTGCTCGACCCGGTCCAGCTTGGGCTTACGCCCGATCACCTTCTGCTCGGTGGCGCCGATCAGCGCCGAAGCGGCGGTGGCCTTCGTGGCGAAGTCCGTCCGGGCGCTGGTCACCCGGAACATGCCGACCTCGTCGGACCGGGAGACCACCGTGCCACCGGCCGACCGGATCGCGGCGATGGCCGCGTCCGCGGAGACGCCGTCCTCGGCAACGACGGTGAAGGTACGGGCACTGCTCGGCTCGGCACTGGCCGGCACGCTCATGCCCGTCACCGCTAGTGCCAGCACGGTCGCGGACGCGACAGCACCGGCGGTGAAGCGCTTACTCACCACATCGGATCCTCTCGTTGCGGGATGTGGCAGCCATCAGACAACACCCGAGCGCTTTCCGCCAGTGCACCGTCGGCTATGACGCGGATCTCTTTGCATGCGCGATGGATCGTGCGGCAGGGCGGGCCGTCCGGGTCGTCACGGCAGGGCGGGCTCGGGGTCGCGCGACTGCGGGCGGTCCTCGGGGCGGGGAGCGCGCAGCTCGTCGACACGCACCAGCGCGACACCGGCGACGATCAGGGCGCCACCGGACAGTTGCACTGCGGTGGGCAGTTCGCCCAGCACCAGCCAGGCGATCAGGACGGCGAACATCACCTCGGTCAACCCGACGAACGACGACAGCCGGGCGCCAAGGATCCGGGTGCCGGCGATCCCGGCGAGATACGCGACGACGGCGGCCACCAGCGACAGCCCGACCACCGGCACCAGCCAACTGGTGCGCTGCCCGGCGAAGGTGACCTCGCCGAGGGTCGCCCGCAGCGGCAGCGCCCCGAGGGCACCGAGCAGCAGCAGGACGGCGGCCCCGACGGCCATGCCGCCGCTGGCCAGGGCCACCGACGGCAACCTCTCGTCGACCCGCCCCGCGAGCACGAAGTAGCCGGCGAGGCCGAGGGCCGCCCCGAGTCCCCAGAGCACGCCCACCGGGTCGAGCCGACCGGCGCCGGTCAGGTCCAGGACGAAGAACAGGCCGGCGAGGGCCGCCACCGAGCCGGCGACGGTCAGCCGGCGGGGACGCTGCCCGTGGACCAGCCACATCCAGCCCACCACCAGGACGATGCCGAGATACTCCAGCAGCAGCGCGACGCCGACGGGGAGGTAGCGGACCGCATTGAAGAAGCAGACCTGGGCCGTCGCGACCCCGAGCAGCCCGAACACGCCGATCGCGGCCAGGTTGCGACGCAGCACGCCCCACCTGCCGCGCAGGGAGAGCGCGGCCGGGATCGCCACCACCAGCGCGGCGATGCCGACCCGTGCGGCCACGGCCGCTTCCGCCGACCAGCCGGCGTCGATGAGGGACCGGGCGAACGTGCCCGACGTGGCGAAGGTGACGGCGGAGAGCAGGGCGAGGCCGAGACCGAGCCCGGCGGCGGGTGGTTGACGCATCGATCCACTCCAACTGTCATGAGTAAACTGCCGCTATGCTCGTGACGCTAGGCCGGCACTCCGACAGGAGTCAAGTTGCTTTTCACCCATGACACGGAGTGCTCCCTGACCGCCGCCGCCGCGCTGGTCAACACCGACGGCCGCAACGGTGAGGGCCTGCCCGACGTCGCCGCCCTGGACGCCTTCTTCGTCGCCCACACCTACAGCGGGCGGCACGAGCACACCGAGGACGAGCTGCGGGCGGTACGCGACCTTCGGCCCCGGCTGCGTCGGGTCTGGTACGCCGACACCGAAACGATCGTCGACATCGTCAACGGGCTGCTCCGCGAGAACGACGCGCTACCGCAGCTCATCACGCACGACGACGAGCCGTACCACATCCACGCCGTGCCGCGCGACGCGCCGCTGGCGACCCGGATGGCCGTCGAGGCGGCGATGGCGCTGGCGGATCTCGTACGCAGCGGGGAACTGGGCCGGCTGCGGATCTGCGACCATCCGGACTGCGAGAACGTGCTGGTCGACCTCTCGAAGAACCGGTCCCGCCGGTTCTGCGACGCGGGCTGCGGCAACCGCGCCGCCGTCACCGCCTACCGCGCCCGCAAGGCCGCCAGCCGCGACTGAACCCCGGCCGTGAACCTGGCGCTGAACCCGCCCGGTGTGCCACCGCTCCGTCGATCGTGGCCACCATCCCGACGGCGCCGAGCGAACGGGACAACACCGTCCGCTCCCTGTCGAGCTGCCCCATCTGTGCGACCGCCCCAGGACGAGCGCCGCCGGACACATCGCCGGCGCTGTCACTCACCGCCGACCGGCGCGGGTCGCCGTCGACCGGCGCGGGTCGCCGCCGACCGGCGCGGGTCGCCGCCGACCGGCGCGGGTCGCCGCCGACCGGTGCAGGTCGCCGCCGACCGGTGCAGGTCGGACTCGGCGCAGGTCGCCGCCGACCGGCGCAGGTCGGACTCAGCGCAGGTCGCCGCCGACCGGCACGGGTCGGACTCGGTGCCAGCACGTCGAGAAGCACCGGTCGCAACAACACCCGACCGGCGTACGAACCAACCGTTGTGGGCCGCGCCAGCAGGTCGAGCATCCAGGATCGGGCCGACGCTTCGGCGCCTCGGGACCGCTCCGGTCCTGTGGACGGGGCAGCTCGACAGGAGCCCGGGGTCAACTCGGCGCAGGTTCCGCCGGGGCCGGCCACGGCAAGGCGGGGCGGGGCAAAGGCACGGCAGAGCGGGGCAAGGGCGGAGCGGGGCGGGCAAGGGCGGGGCGGGCAAGGGAGCGGGTAAGGGCGGAGCGGGGCAAGGGCGGGGCCGGTAGGACTCAGGGGTGGGTCATCCGGAGCAGGTCGAGCGCCTCGTCGAGCTGGGTCTCGGTCAGCTTGCCCGAGTCGACGTGCCCCCGGGAGATGACCACCTCGCGGATCGAGACCTGTCTGGCCAGCGCCTCCTTGGCGATCGAGGCGGCCTCGTCGTACCCGAGGTGACGGTTGAGCGGGGTGACGATCGACGGTGAGCCTTCCGCGTACGCCAGACAGACCTCGGCGTCCGCGACCAGGCCGACCACCAGACGGTCGGCGAAGAGCCGGCTCGACGCGGCGAGCAGGCGGACCGACTCCAGCAGGTTGCGACCCATCACGGGGAGCATGACGTTCAGCTCGAAGTCGCCCTGGGAGCCGGCGAACCCGACGGCGGCGTCGTTGCCGATAACCTGGGCGCAGACCTGCCGCATCGCCTCGGCGACCACCGGGTTGACCTTGCCCGGCATGATCGACGAGCCGGGCTGGAGGTCGGGGATACGCAGCTCGCGCAGCCCGGCGCGGGGACCCGAACCCATCCAGCGGATGTCGTTGGCGATCTTGAAAAGACCGACGGCGATCGTACGCAGTTGCCCGGAGGTCTCCACCAGCGCGTCCCGGGCGCCCTGCGCCTCGAAGTGGTTACGCGCCTCGGTCAGCGGCAGCCCGGTCGAGCCACGCAGCTTCTCGATGACCTTCGCGGCGAAACCGAGCGGCGTGTTGATGCCGGTGCCCACCGCGGTGCCGCCCAGCGGCAGCTCGGCCAGCCGGGGCAGCGCCCCCTCCAGCCGCTCGATGCCATAGCGGACCTGGGCGGCGTACCCGCCGAACTCCTGCCCGAGGGTCACCGGGGTGGCGTCCATCAGGTGGGTACGCCCGGCCTTGACGACGGTCTCGAACTCCGCCGCCTTGCCCTCCAGCGCCTCCGCCAGGTGCGCCAGCGCGGGCAGCAGGTCCCGGGCGACCGCCTCGGTGGCGGCCAGGTGGATCGAGGACGGGAAGACGTCGTTGCTGGACTGCGAGGCGTTCACGTCGTCGTTCGGGTGCACCTCACGGCCCAACTCCCGGCCGGCCAGCGTCGCGATGACCTCGTTGGTGTTCATGTTCGACGACGTGCCGGAACCGGTCTGGAACACGTCGATCGGGAACTGGTCGTCGTAGCCGCCGTCGGCCACGTGCGCCGCGGCGGCGGCGACCGCCGCGGCCACGTTCGCGTCGATCACGCCCAGTTCGCCGTTGACCTCGGCCGCCGCCCCCTTGATCTGGGCCAGGGCCCGGATCTGGGCCGGCTCGATGCCCCGGCCGGAGATCGGGAAGTTCTGCACCGCGCGCTGGGTCTGCGCCCGCCACAGCGCCTCGACGGGCACCTCCACCTCGCCCATCGAGTCGCGTTCGATCCGGTAGCCCGTCGCCTCTGGAGTCGTCACGCGTACCATCCTGCCGCGCCGCGCGCCGACGTGCAGATGATCGCGGCGAGCCGGGTCAGCACAGCTCGGCCAGCACCCGGGCCACCTCGTCTCGCTCCGGGGCCTCCACCTGCCGGAACAGCGCGAGCGCCCGGGTCCAGTGCGACCGGGCCGCAGCCGGGTCGGCCGCCCGTAGGCAGCGGGCGATCCCGTCCAACGCCCGGGCCTGCTCGTACCGGGCGTTGAGCGTGGTGGCGTCGCGCAGCACGCGGTGGTGCAGGTCCAGCGCGCTGGGCAGATCGCCCTGGTGCCGAAGGGCATGGGCCAGGAGGTTGCGCGAGGCACACTGGCCGATCCGGTCCCCCGCCGCACTGATGGCGATCAGCGCCGCCCGGTGCAGGGCGGCGGCCTCATGAGGCCGCCCCGCCCGGCGTTCCATCACGCCGATCGGAGTCGATAGCGATCCGATAGCTGATCGACAGCCCTCACGTCGACACTCGTCACCGGGTTGCCGTCGACGGCAACCGACGGGGGCGGTGCGCCCGCCAACTCCTCAGGGGTGGGCGCACCGGCGTCGCTCGAAAGTAGAGAGCGCCTCACGTAGTCACACACTTAAAATCATGGAATCACCCGCACTCCAACCGGAGGGTCTTTCACCTTGCACGAAGAACGGGGTTCCACCGGCGTGCCCGTCGTACGCTGGCGGCGCGCTTCGCGCCGGTTCCTCACCACGGGGATCACCGCGCTGCTCACCGCCACCGGAGCGGTCGTCGCCGCCGCTCAGCCCGCCACCGCCGCACCGATCCGCTGGGTCCCGCCGACGAGCGTGACCTACACGGACGCGCGTCAGCAGGGTCTGGCCTTCACCGCCACCGAGGCGGACGTCCCGGTCGGCACCCTGGTGACCGCCGGGGTCAAGCACACGACCAGGGCCTATCTCACGTTCGACCTCACGCCCTACCGGGGCAAGGAGATCATCGACGCCACGTTGCGCACCGGGGAGTCGGCGGTCGCGGACTGCGACCGGCCGCGCGAGCTGGAACTGTGGCGCACGGACCCGCCGGCGACCGCGCCGACCTGGGAAGACCCACCGGCCGTACGCGAGAAGGTCGGCGACCTCGATCCCACCGCCCCCTGCCCGGCCGCCCACCTCGAACTGCCGCTCACCCAGACCGTGCAGCAGGCGGTCGACGCCGGGCGGGACTCGCTCACCCTCATGATCCGGGTCCCCGGGGACCACGAGGAGAACAAACACCACGGCCGGCGGCTGCGGACGCCGGGCATCTCGCTGACCGCGAACGCCGCACCCGACGTGCCGGGCGCCCTCACCGTAGCCGGTCGGGCCTGCGCCGACGGCCAGGTGGTCGGCACCGCCACGCCGACCCTCTCGGCCGAGGTCACCGACCCGGACGCCAACGGGACCGGCCCCGTTGAGCAGGTGACGGCGACCTTCGCGTGGTGGCCGGTCGACCGGCCCGACGAGCGGACGGAGTGGACCTCGGGGACGTTCGCCGCGCCGCGCCGCTTCCAGTACACGGTGCCCGCCGACGCGATGGTCGACGGCGGCAGCTACGCCTTCGCGGTCCGCGCGGCCGACCAGCACGCCAGCTCCGCCTGGTCGGCGGAGTGCCGGTTCGCGGTCGACACCACCAGCCCCGCCCAGCCGACGGTCAGCTCCACCGACTACCCGGCCGACGACGGCTGGTACGGCGGTCCCGGCATTCCGGGCCAGTTCACCTTCTCCGCCGGCGGCGACACCGACACGGTCCGATTCCGCTACAGCATCTCCGGGCAGCCGACGACCGACGTGGCGGCCGACGCCCCGGGCGGCTCTGCGACCGTCACCCTCACCCCCGACCGGGACGGGCCGAGGACGCTCACCGTCGAGGCGATCGACCTCGCCGGCAACCGCTCCCCCGCCACGAGCTACGTGTTCCGGGTACGCACCACCAGCCCGACGATCACCGACGCCAACCCGACGGCCGGGTACGGCCAGCCGCGCACCCTGACGTTCGCGCCCCGGATGGAGGACGTCGTCGAGTACACCTACCGGCTCGACGACGGGCCGGAGCAGACGGTGCCGGCGGCCGCCGACGGCACGGCCACGGTCACGATCACGCCGACGAAGCCGGGCTACAACACCGTGTACGTCCGCAGCCGGACGGCCGGTGACCTGCCGTCCGGCGAGGGCAGCTACCGGTTCCAGCTGGCGACCAAGCCCACGGTCAGCTCCGTCGAATACCCGATCAACAAGGTCCAGGGGGCGGTCGCCGGCACGCCCGGGACGTTCGTCCTCAAGGCCGGCATGCCCGGGGTGACGGAGTTCGTCTACTCCTTCGACGGCCGCCCGGTCCAGACGGTCGCGGCGGGCGCCGACGGGTCTGCGTCGGTGGGCTACACCCCGACGACCGCAGGGATCCACCGGATCACCGTCTACACGCGGACCGGCGACGGGATCGTGTCGGAGACCTTCAGCGGCACGTTCTACGCCAGCAGGGCCAGCTGACCCACGGGAACGACGAGGGGCGCCGGGCGACTGCCCGGCGCCC
The DNA here is from genome assembly GCF_900091625.1 of Micromonospora peucetia. Lineage (NCBI taxonomy): Bacteria > Bacillati > Actinomycetota > Actinomycetes > Micromonosporales > Micromonosporaceae > Micromonospora > Micromonospora peucetia. The sequence goes on along the minus strand of NZ_FMIC01000002.1, from coordinate 2,552,611 downwards.
CTCTCGCGTACGTCGGGGTCAGCGGCGGCCGACCGTCAGCACCGGCTTGGTGACCTCAGCATCAAGTCCTTAGAGGTACTGTCCCCGTCATGCCTGACAGTCGTGCCGTTGACGTTGTTGACCTGTACCTCCGCAAGAGCACCAAGGACGAGGGCCGCTCCGTTGAACGGCAACTTGGGGAGCTGACCGACGCGGCCGAGAGTGAAGACCTGACCATCGGCCGCGTGTTCGTTGATCCCGACTTCAGCGCCAGTCGGCACCGCCGCCGGGAGCGGCCCGACTTCGCCGCCCTGGTGGAGTACATCCGCTCCGGTGCGTGCCGGGTGCTCGGCCTGTTCGAGGTCAGCCGGGGCTCGCGCGATGCGGCCGAGTGGTTCGCGTTCCTGGACCTCTGCCGGGCGCGCGGCGTGCGGATCTGGGTCAGCACCCACGAACGGGTCTATGACCTCTCCCGCCGCCGGGACTGGCGCGCGCTCGCGGACGAGGGGGTGGACGCGGCCGACGAGAGCGAGAAGATCCGGGAGCGGGTTCTGTCCGGCAAGCGCAAGGCCGCCAGGGAGGGCAAGCCGTCCGGCCGTCTCCAGTACGGGTTCACCAGGCTCTATGACGAGAAGGGGCGGTTCGTCCGCCAGGAGGCGCACCCCGAACAGGCCCCGGTGGTCAGGGAGATGGTCCGCCGGATCACCGAAGGCGAAAGCCTGACCGCCATCGCCCGGGACCTCAACGAGCGGAGCCTGACCATGCCCGGGGGCGCGCCCTGGGCGGGCCGGTTCGTCCGCCAGATGGTGCTCCGGCCCTCGTACGCGGGTCGGATCGTCCACCAGGGCCAGGACGTTGGCCCGGCCTCCTGGGAGCCGATCGTGGACGTGGACCAGTGGCGTAAGGCGGTCGCGCTGCTCACCCGCCCCGAGCGACGGACCACCACCCGGGGGACCGAGCTGGCGCACTGGCTGACCAACGCGGTGGCGTGCGGGACGTGCCGGACCACCAAGCTCCGAGCACGCACCGGCGGCACCAAGCGGCCCAGGGTGACGTACCAGTGCGACGGGTGCGGGATGGTGGTCTCGGCCGTGGCCCTGGAGGACTTCGTGGAGAAGGTGCTCCTGGCCCGCCTCGGGCGGCCGGACGCGGCGGCCCTCCTGACGCGCCGCACCGACGACGCGGCCACGGCCGCCGCTGAGAAGGAGCTGGCCGACCTCCGGGGAGAGCTGGAGGAGTGGAAGGCGTTGGCCAAGGCCCGGAAGGTCTCCCCGGCGTCGTTCGCGGAGTTCGAGGCGGACCTACTCCCCCAGATCGAGCGGGCCGAGGAGAAGCTACGGCGGCTCACCGTGCCGCCGGAGAACGCGGACCTGAGCATGTCCGGAGTCCCGGCGCGGTGGCCGGACCTCCCGGCGGAGCTGAAGCGCCGGTACGTGCGCGCGCTGGTGGACCTGATGGTCCACCCGGCCGCCCGGCGCGGCCCGGTGTTCGACCCGGCGCGGCTCGGGGCCTCCCGGTGGACGGGGGACGCGCTCACCTGGGCCGAGCACTGGGAGGCCGAGGGCCTGGCCGCTTGACACTCCACAGTCATGCCGGTTGCTCGGAATCCCTTGTGTCGCAGGCGTACGCCACACTTCACAGTCATGAAGACGCCCGAGATCCTGTCCGTGATCGCCATCGTGATGAGCACCATCACGCTCACCTGGCAGATCATCTCCTGGCGGCGGACCGGTGCGGTGGTGAAGGTGACCGCCAAGCTGGGCTTCGTCCCGGGGCTCGATGGCAACTTCGTGGTGATCGAGGCCAGCAACTCGGGCCGTACGGCGGTCACGGTGACGGGCTACGGCTTGAAGTGCCCGGACGGCGGCAACTTGATCCAGTTCGACCGGGTGCCGCTGTCCGCTGAGATCCCCCACCGGCTGGAGCCCGGAGCCGAGGCGTCATGGTTGATGCCGATCGAGAACGTCCAGGCGGTGTGTGCGGAGCGGGGCGTCCGGTATCAGGACGTGGTTGCCTGGGTGCGGCTCGGTAGCGGTGGGACCGTCATGGCGAGGAAGCGCGGGGTGGGCCTGAAGTAGGCCGCCCGTCTGACGATCGGGTGCCCGGAATCCGTTGTGGCGTAAGACTTTGCCGTCATGACTGGTGATGCCGGGCACTCGGTCTGAACTTCCCAGGCATGACCCTTGTAAGCAAGACTTGCTAGCAAGACCGGAACGGTAGCGGCCCCCACCGCGTTCCGGCCCCTCGCGCTCAGCGCCAGGGCACGCAGAGCGCCGCCGGAGACGTAGACCCGGTGGCGGACCGGCCTAACGCCGGTCGAGGCAACACCCCGCGTCGGTGAGGTATGGGACAGCCCAACCCGGCACGGAAGCACTCGCACACGAGGAGCTTCCCGTGTCCCGTGACAACCCGACCGTTACCGGGCGTCTGAACGACCCCGCGTACCTGAGCCGCCGGGGTAAGGCCGGTGCCCAGGCCCGCCACTCGGTGGACACCTACGTCCGCGCGCTGGTGAAGCGCGCCCCCCAGCTCACCGAGAACCACCGCGCCCAGCTCCGCGCGCTCCTCGCCTCCACGGACGGGGGCAAGTGATCATGTCGGAGATGACGAACGGCCCCCGCCCGACCAGCGAGAGCCGTCCCCAGACCACTACCAAGACCACTGTGAAGTCTACCCGCTCGTTCGACCCGAGCCGCTGTGACGAGGGTTGCGGCGCGTGCTGGATCACGTTCGCCGGGGATCGTCGGTGGTGCGAGGCCGAGGCCACCAACGTGGCGCGCCGGGACCTGGCCGAGATGCTGGCCGGGGGTGGCGACCGTGGCTGAGCTGGCCCCGGACCACCGGGAGTTCCTGGCCGCCCAGGCTGTGAACCCGGACCTGGCCGAGAAGCTGGGCGTGCGCTCGCTCACCGGCAAGGACGACCTGGCCGAGCTGGGCGAGGACTGGCAGAACTGGGCCAACTTCCCGGCCATCGCGTTCCCCTGGACCAACGAGGAGGGCCGGACGGAGTACCAGATCCGGCCCGACAACCCGACCGAGGACCAGAGGGACGGGCGTCTCCGGAAGTACGTGTTCCGGTCCAAGGACCGGGGTTACCAGCCGGTCCTCTGGGCCGTCCGCCCGGTCAACGACCACACCACGCTGATGCTGATCGTGGAGGGCACCAAGCAGGCCCTGGCCGCCGCCAGCTACGCGCCGCAGCACGTCGCGGTGTACGCCATCGGCGGGTGCCGGATGTGGCAGCGCGAGGGCCTTCCCATCGGGGACCTGATGGTGGCCGAGGACCAGGAGGTGGTCATCCTCCTGGACGCGGACGCCAGCTCGAACCTGGACGTGTACGAGGCCGGGGTGAAGCTCGGCGGCGCACTCACCGACGAGGGCGCGACCTCGGTCGGGTTCGCCCGGATGACCGGCGTCGGGGAGAAGGACGGCCTGGACGATGTGCTGGGCGCTCGCCCCGAGGGCCGCCGGGCCTCGTACCTCGCCCGGATCATCGAGGCGGGCCGCAAGCACAGGAAGCCCGCCGACAAGGCCCCGGTCCGCAAGAAGGCCACCACCCCCACCGAGCCGCCCCGGGCGGATGGTGACCGGGCGGTGGTGGTCGTCAACGAGGACCGGCTGACCGTCATCAACTCGCTGACCGCCGCGCTGGTGGACCGGTTCTCCGGTGTGACGCTGTTCAACCACGGGGAGGTCATCTCCGAGCTGAAGGGCTCCAAGATGACCCCGGTGGACAAGGGCCGGTTCAACAACGTGATCCAGCAGGCGGCCCGCACGCTCAGCAAGTCCGAGGGGCGGGACGGGACCACCTACGTGGACGCCTGGCCCGAGGACAAGACGATGGCCGCCGTGCTGTCCGAGGCGGAGAAGTTCACCCCGCTGGAGCACATCGCCACCACGCCGTTCGTGCGGCCGGACGGGTCGGTCTGCACCACGGCCGGATACGACGACGCCACCCGGTCCCTGTTGGTCCCGGACGAGGTGCTGGAGAAGGTGGAGGTGCCGGAGAACCCCACGGCCGCCGACGTGGAGGCCGCGCGGGACCTCCTCCTGGTGGAGTGGCTGGGGGACTTCCCGTGGGACACCACGGCTGACCGGGCCAACATGCTGGCGCTCATCATCACCCCGTTCATCCGGTCCCTGGTGCCGCTCGTTCCGCTCGCGGTGGTGGACGGGACCGGGAAGGGCGTCGGGAAGAACCTCCTGGCGGACTGCATCTCGATCCTGTTCACCGGCCAGCGCGACGCCCAGCCCATGCCGTACACCAAGGACGACGAGGAGCACCGGAAGGTGATCACCTCGGCCTTCCGTGAGGGCTCCAGCCTGTTCATCTTCGATGAGGCACACGAGATCGAGGGGGCGAACTTCGCCAGGGCCATCACGTCGATGACCTACCAGGACCGCGTTCTGGGCGTCTCGCGGATGGCCCGGTTCCCGAACCGGGTCACCTGGATCTCGTTGGGCAACAACGTCAAGGTCGAGGGCGACATGATCCGCCGGGTCTACCGCATCCGGATCGACCCCAAGACCGCCAACCCGGAGGACCGGCCGTCCAGCTCGTTCCGGCACCCCGGCCTGTCCGGCCTGGATCTCCGGTCGTGGACCGAGGTCAACCGGGCGGCGCTGTTGCGCGCGGTCCTAGTGCTGGTGCGCGCCTGGTTCGCCCAGGGCCAGAAGAAGGCGGTGCGTGCGGAGTCGTTCGGATCGTTCGAGGTCTGGGAGGGCATCGTGGGCGGCATCTGCGCGATGGCCGGTGTCCCCGGCTTCCTCGGCAACCTGAAGGCGTGGCGCGGCACCTCGAACTTCAGCTCCAGCTACTGGTCCGCCCACCTGGAGTGGTTGTTCGAGCAGTTCGGCAACGGGACGTTCTTCGCGGCCGAGGTGAAGCGGCGCGCCCTGGCGGACCCCGAGGGGTTCCAGCCCCCGCCGGACAACGAGGACACCACGTCCAAGGGCTTCGCTCGGGTGCTGGGCCAGCAGTACGCCGGGCTGGCCGGTCAGTGGTACGACGGGCTCCAGATCGTCCGCACCGGCACCGGCAAGGGGGAGCGGGTCAAGTGGGCCGTGGAGGGCTCGCCCGTGGCTCCCCAGGGGTCGGAAGGGTCGGAACGGTCGGAACCCCTCTCCTCGAATCTCCCGTGGAACACCACTCCTGTGGTGGTCGTAGAGGTAGAGGAGCACGTGTCACACGGGGAGGCAGGGCCGGAACCTTCCGACCGTTCCGACCCTTCCGACCCCCCGACCGGCCCGCCGGTGGACTGGGTGCCCTCGGCCCCCGGTGACGGGGTGGCCGGGTACGTGACCGAGCTGTCCGAGGACGGGGACGAGGAGTTCGGCGGGTTGTACCCGGTCGTCATCCTCCGCACCCGGACCGGTCTGGTCCGCATCACCGGAAGCCCGCCCGCCCTCCGCCGCGCCCTGGCGGATGCGACCCCCGAGGTGGGCAACGCCATCGGTGTGAAGTTCCTCGGGGAGCGCCCGATCAACGGTGACCCCAACCGCAAGGCCGGTCAGTACCGGGTCATCCAGAGGGCCAAGGAGCCCACCTCGTGAGCCCCCTGTACCGCCCCGATCTGGCCCGGCTCCTGGCCCTGGTGGCCGCGCTCGCCATCGCCTGGCAGACCGCCCGCCCCTGATCCCCCGAGACCCCAGCCCCGGGCCGTTTACTGGTGACGGCCCGGGGCTGGTCCCTCTCCGGCCCCGGACCACACTGGACCGGATCAGCCGATGGAGGAGAACGAGATGCAACCTGCTGTCAGCTTCGGGGCCTGGCTGGCCCTCCAGACCGACCGTCGTGATCCCGTGGGTGACCTGGCCCGGGACTTCCTCGGTGACGACGGATGCGGCCGGTGCTCGGACATCACCGAGGAGGCCCCGTTCATGGGAGTCGAGGACGTGGCCGCGACCCTGACCGAGCACCGGGCCTCACAGCCCGCGTTCGACGCCTTCAACATGGCGTGCGCCGAGTGGACCGGTCGCTGACCTGACCCGCTCCATCAGCCCCGGTCGTCCGCCCCGGACTGCCGGGGCTGATTGCTGTCCGGCCCTGCCCCTCGGCCCGCCGCGAGATGTCACCCCAAATCGTGAAATGCCCTCTCGCCGGAATGCCATCAAGGGGACAGCATTGATCACGGGGCCACCGCGCCCCGGCGCACCTGGCGTCCGATTCGTCCGGCCAGGGCTGCCCGATCGAGAGAGGCCCGCTCCACCCCGTCCCCCGGTCGCTGATTCGTCCAGGACCGCTCCGCTCACCGGCACGCACCATAAGAGTCATTCCTGTGCACGGCATTTCACCGCAAAGAGGACACAGACATGGGCCTGATCCCCGGCCAGATCGTCACCCCGCCGGAGCCCGGCCTACGCCGGTACGGCCTGTTCAACGCCGCGTCCGGCCCGCTGGACCTCCCCGCCCCGCACGGTGAGGGAGGCGGCATCCGGTACACCCCCGTCACGTGCGGTGCCGCGTACGCCTACGGCGTCAACTGCTACGGGGGCGAGGTGGCCGCGCCCGCCAAGCCGCTGGACGGCGGCAACCCCGAGGTGGCAACCGGCGTGTTTCTCACGCTCGCCACCCTGGAATGCACCCAGGTCGGTTACACCGAGGCTGAGCTACGCGCCCAGGTCGTCCGCCGGTTGGAGGCCAGCGAACAGCCCACCGTGGAGCGCGCGCTCTGGTCCGGCCTGGACTTTGAGGGCAACGCCCTGGACATCCTCAACCTGGACGCCGAGGCCGAGGCGGTCTCCGGCGGGTACGACCCGGACCTGATCACGGACGTGGTGGGCGCGCTGGAGCGCTACGCCTACACCGATCAGGGCTACGGCTACGGGGCCACGATCCACGCCCCCATCGAGGCCGCCGCGTTCGCCGCCGAGGCGGGGCTGATCCTCCAGGACGGTCCGCGCAAGGTCACCCCGCTGGGCTCCGTCTGGGCGTTCGGCGCGTACCCGCTGGGCGAGGTCATCGTGACCGGCCAGGTGACCCTCTGGCGCGCCCAGGAGGCACAGGTCCACACCTCGTTCGACCGGGAGACGAACCTCCGTCTGATGGTCGCTGAGCGGGCCTGGGCGGCATCGTTCGATTGCCTCGCGGGCCGGGCCACCTTCACCCCGCTGGGGAGCTGACCCATGCGCCCGGACCCTTCCAAGCCGCACCGCCAGGCGGACCGCCCCGCCTGGTTCCGGCTGTGCTGCCCGGGAACGTGCCCGGCCGATCTCGTCAAGGGGGCGGCCGAGGCCGCGCGCCTGGTCCGTGACCACCCGGCCGTCTGCCCCTCCCCTGGCCCGGTGCTGCCCGGGAGCACGGTCCACCCGCTGGTCTACGCCGATCGGATCGGCCGATGAGTAGTCGGGGCCGCCGCCAGAACCCGCCGCCGGTCCGGTGCTCGGCCACCGCCCAGCGCACCGGGGACCAGTGCGAGCGCTGGGCCGTCCCCGGACGGCTCCAGTGCAAGCTCCACGGTGCGTACGCGGGCCGGGGCGGGAAGGCCGTGGCCGAGGAGCGCGCCGCCGGGACCATCACCCTGGCCGAGATGATGGCGAACAACCCGGGCCGCCCGGTCTGGGAGGTCATCCTGGACTCGATCCGCACCGTGGACGTGCTCGCCCAGGCCGCCGCCCAGGACGTGGCCCAGGGCCGGGTCACCACGGCCGAGGGCATCGAGCGCGTGGCCGGGCTCGCCCGGTCCGCGCACGCGATGGCCGCCAGCGCGGTGGCGACCAAGGCCCTGGACATGGCGACCCAGGTCCCCCGTCAGTGGGAGGCCGTGGCATCGGACCGGGTGGCCGTGCTCCTCCTGGAGTGGATCGGCCTACCGTCCGGCCGGGCCGTGATCGAGGCCATCAAGGCGGCGCTGGGTGACATGGACCTGAACGATTCGCGCCCCGCTCCCCGGCCGGACGGCCCGCCGTTCCTGGCACTGGTGACCCAGGCCCAGGCCGCCGCGCTGGCTCCCCGGCTCGGCCTGGCCGCCGGGGACCTGACCACCTGGTTCTCCCGGGTGGCGGACGCGGTGGCGGACGGTCGTCCGGTGCCCGCGCTGCCGGGCGCTCCGATCGCCGCGCTCCCGGCCGCTGAAGGGTCGGAAGGGTCGGAACGGTCGGAACCTCTCTCCTCGAATCTCCCGTGGAACACCACTCCCGTGGTGACCGCAGAGAGCAAGGCACGTGTTCCACACGGGGAGGCAGGGCCGGAACCTTCCGACCGTTCCGACCCTTCCGACCCCCCGGCCGCTGAGCCCGAGGTCTTGACACTTCACGGTCAGGCTCAGGCTCAGGCCGAGGAGCCCGAGGTGGTGGACGCCGAGCTGGTGGACGAGCCGGAGCCCGAGCGCCAGCCCTCCCGGATCTTCGATGAGGAGCGCCGGATCTACGTCCGGAACCCCAAGTACGTCCGGCGCGCCAGCGGCTCCAGCGGCGTGACCACCCTCGGGTATCGCGGGGGCCAGCCGACCATGCCAGCCACCCGCCTGAGCTACTGAAGGAACCCGCCATGACCACTACGGCCGAACAGATCAAGTCCTACCAGCGGAGCTGGTTCCCGTCGCATCACCAACTGACCGACGCCCAGCGCGCCGAGCGCGCCGAGCTGATGCGGCTCGCCTCGCTCTCGATGCCGCGCCCCCGGGGGCTGACCGCCTCCCAGCACGCCGAGCGCCGGGCCGCTCTGGTGGCCGCCGCCGAGCCGTACAGGAACCCGGACTTGTTGCGCCGGGTCACGGCTGGTGACCGGCCCGCCGAGTTCCGCTCCCGGACCAGCTCCTACCAGGCCCAGATCGGGCGCGCCCTGGACGGCGTGCTGAGCCGTCGAACCACGGACGCCCGGCGCGACCTGGCCGCCGCGCTGGGCCGCGCCGACCACCGGCGACGGATGGAGGCCGCCAGCGCGCTGGGCCGCGTCCAGGGGCGGGCGCTCGCCCGGCGCGAGCACAGCGCCGCGATCCTGGCCGCCCTGGACCGGCGCACCGAGGCCGCCCTGGAGCGCAAGCGGCGTCAGGTCCCCCAAGGCCCGATCCGGCTGATCTGACCATGACCGAGTTCGTGGGCTACCGCGCCGCCGCCGCGTACCTGGGCATCAACATGCACACGCTCTCTGCCCACGTCTCCCATGGCATCGGCCCCGAGCCCGAGCTGGACCGGGCGCTGGTGAACGGAAGCCCCCACATCGTGTTCACCAAGGCCGAGCTGGACCGCTGGCTGGACGAGCGACCCATGACCTCCCACCAGGCCGCCAAGTACCTGGGCATCCCCAGGGGGACACTCTCCGGCTACGTCATAGAGGGGACCGGCCCGGAGCGGGACCTGGTTGGCGGCCGGTCGGTGTTCACCAAGGACGAGCTGGACCGCTGGGTGAGAAGGCGGGCCAGGCAAGGCAAGAAGACCAACAGACCGACCACGGAGGACCGAGACATGTTCGCTCGCAAGACCAAGACCCCCAGGCCCGCCCAGGCCAAGACCACCGACCCCCGCGCCGCGCTGGTCCACGCGCTGGCCGATGCCGGGGAGGTCATCGCGTCGGCGTGCGGCACGTGCGGGGCCACGGTCGCCAAGGACGACCCCGAGGCCGAGCAGACCTACCGCCAGGTGGGCACGTGGCCCTACTCCCGCCAGGTCCGCTCCTGGCGCTTCCACCGGGTGTGCTCCCTGGCCACCGGCGGTGCCGAGCTCCTGGCGCTGGCGCTCGATCCCACCGCGCGCCCGGTCCGGGTCACCCAGGCTCACGCGGACGTGGCGCGCACGCTCGGCGTGCCGCTGGCGTACCGGGAGCTGGAGAAAGCCTCGTCCACCGACGCGGGCCGGGGCCGCTCCCCGTTCCAGCACATCCCCCGTGCGGAGCTGGCCGAGCTCCGCGCCGCCGTGGAGAAGCGCCACCGGGAGCTGACCGTCCCGGTCCCCCACTCCTCCGGCTGGCCGTGCGCCGGGTGCGGCCGGTCTCACGAGCTGGCGGACGCCTGGGGCACCTACCAGGGCCGCCCGGTGTGCGCCGGGTGCTCCCAGCGCATCCAGCGCGCCAAGATCCCGGGTAACCGGCGGGTGGAGGAGTACGCCCTGGAGGCGGCCCGGGACCTGATCCCGGCGCGCCGCCAGGTGAGCCCGTTCCCGCTGGCGCGCGAGATGGCCTCGTACCGGCCGCTTGGTCCCGGGGAGCGGCGCGAGCCCTGGGCGTACGTGACCGACCTCCCCGAGGTGCCGCTGACCACGGAGGAGCGGCTGGCCGCGCGCCTGGCCGAGCTGGAGTCCCGGCTGGCGGTGGCGGCATGAGCACGGCCGCCGGGACGCCGGTCACCGTGGAGTGGGGCGGCCGGTCCGCCACGGTGTCCTCCTCCCCCCATCCCCCGGTCCAGGTAGAGGGGCGGCACGCCTGGACGGCCGCGCTGATGTTCGACCTCGCGGACCCGGACCGCGCGCTGATCCTGGACGCCGAGAACCTTCGGTCCGTCACGGTCTTCTGTCGGTGGTGCCGCGTCTCCACCGACGACGGGACGCCGTGCCCCGGCCACCCGGCGTGAAGTGCCCCCTCGTCATCGGGACGAGGGACGACAACGCTGAAAAGCGTTGCGGCACAACAACTTTGCAGTCTTGAGAGGAGGCGGACGTGTCGGATGTCGGTTCCGCCCGCGTAGAAGTCACTGGCGACGTTCGCCGGTTCGCCCGGGACACCGAGCGCGACCTGGACCGCGCCCTGAGCCGGATCAAGACCCCGACCATCGACGTCAAGGCGGACGTGGACGTGGACCGGGGCCGCCTCGGCTCCTCGTTCGCCGGAGCGGGGACCGAGGCCGCCCAGGCGATGACCGAGAGCATCGGGAAGGGCCTGGGCGGGCTCTCCTCCGCGCTGGGGAGCAACCCGTACGTGGCCGCCGCCGGTGCCGCCATCGCGGCCACCATCGCGGCCGTGGCCGCCCCGGCGATCGGCGCGCTCCTGTCCGGCGCGCTCATCGGTGGCGCTGGCCTGGGCGTGATCGGGCTCGGGGCGTGGTTGCTCCGGGAGGAGCCCGCTCTGAAGGCCGCCGCCAGCTCGTTGACCGGCACCCTGAAGTCAACCTTCACCGACGCGGCCAAGCCGATGCTCGGCCCCCTGGTGGAGGCGCTGGGGACGTTCGAGGAGCTGGTGAAGCGGATCAGCCCCCAGATCCGCGAGATGTTCAAGGGGCTGGCGGACTCGGGCGCGATCCAGGCCCTGGCCGAGGGGCTGGCCGGGCTGGTGGAGAACGCCCTCCCCGGGTTCCAGGAGCTGATCACGGCGGCCGGACCGTTCCTGAAGGAGATGGCCGCCGCGCTGCCGATCCTCGGGACCGGGCTGTCCGTGTTCTTCTCCGCCATCGCGGACGGGGGGCCGGGGGCGGCCCTGTTCTTCAAGGACTTCTTGACCTTCATCAGCTCCATGATCGCGGGCCTGGGCGTGATGCTGGGCTGGCTGAGCTCGGTCTACCCGACCGTGCGTCAGTTCTTCATCGACGCGGCGGCCTGGATTCAGGGCGCGATCGGGTGGCTGACCCAGTTCGGTGTCACCGTGGGGACGGCCCTCGCTCCCCTGGTCCCGATCTTCACCGGCGTGTGGCAGACCATTAGCGCGGTGGTCAGTACCGCGTGGAAGCTGATCGTGAACGCGGTGACCACTGCCATCAACGTGGTGAAGGGCGTCATCGCCGCTGTCTCGGCCGCCATCCGGGGCGACTGGCAGGGGACCTGGAACGGGATCAAGTCGGTGGTCTCGGCCGTGCTGAACGGCATCCGGACGGCGGTCTCCACCACCCTGAACGGCATCAAGAGCGTGATCTCCGGCGCGCTGAGCACCATTCGGGCCGCCTGGACGGCCGGGTGGAACGCGATGGTGTCGGTGGTCACCGGTGCGGCGTCCCGGGTGCGCTCGGCCGTGGCCGGGCTGCGCCAGACCGTCATCGGCGCGTTCTCCGCCGCCGGTAGCTGGCTGACCGATGCGGGCCGCCGGATCATTGACGGTCTGATCTCCGGGCTCCGGTCCGGGTTCGATCGGGTGCGCTCCACCCTGAGCTCCCTCACCTCGATGCTCCCGGACTGGAAGGGACCGGCGGAGGTGGACGCCAAGATCCTCCGCAAGTCCGGTCAGCTCGTGATGGCCGGGTTCGAGGCTGGCATGACCGACCGGTTCGCCAACGTCCGGAAGACCCTCGGGGACCTGACGGGGGACCTCCCGGCGTGGAGCGGCGGACGGCCGCGCGGTGGGGACGGGGCCAGCGCGGGCGGGTCGCTGAGCATCGGGGAGCTTCACGTCCACGTCTCGGGCGCGACCGGGCGTGAGGCTGGGGAGGCAGCGGCCGAGGCGATCCTGGAGCGGCTGGGCGCTGCCACGCTCGCCCGGTGACGCGGGTACCGAGCTTGACAGTTAAGCGTCAGGATTCCCGGTGCCGGCGGCCTCGGGCGTGACGAACGTGCCGCGCCCGGTGAAGGTGACCACCCGGCCCTCCTCGCGGAGCTGGTCCAGCGCGGCCCGCACGGTGCCGCGCGCCACGTCGTAGGTCTGCGCCAGCGTGACCTCCCCGGGGAGCTTGTGCCCGGGTTGCCACTCGCCGCTGTCGATCTTCGCCCGTAGCACGTCGGCCAACTGCTCAGCGAATGAGCGCGGCGACCAGGGGTCGATCATGCCTTCAAGGTCTCACCTGTCCAGGCGCGCCACGCTGTCCATGCTGTTCGTTCGATGGACACGGTAGACAGGTTGGGCCTACGGTGACGGGAGACCTTGCAGTCGGCCCCCGGCTCGCGTGGTAGCGCTCACCGGGGGCCTTGATCGGACACGGGAGGTCCGACCGTGAACAGTTTCCCCGACCCGGCCCCACCGGACGAACCCACACCCGCCCGCCTGATGGAGCTCTACCCGCCCGGCAAGAGCCCGGTCATCGACCGAGCGGAGAACGCGCTCCGGGCGTTCGAGGCCACCGACCGGCCCAGCGCCGAACGTCTGCTGTCCCAGTGGCACCACAGCCCCGAGTTGTCCCGCCGGGAGCGGGCGGCCGTGCTGGCCCGGTTCGACCCCACCGGTTCGAGCGGGAGGGGGTGGACGTGATCCAGCTACCGGCGGTGCGCGTGGTCGTCACCGACGCTCCCCCGGGGCGGCCGGTCATCGCGTGGCTGGACACCGGGAGCGGCCCCGGGCTGGAGTTGGTGGTCCCACCGGAGCAACGCTGGCGGATCACGCGGCGGGGTGACGATGACGTGCTGTTGCTCATGCCGGAGCCGGAGGACGTGGAGGCGTTGCGCATCTTCTCGAACGCTCATCAGCTCTGGAGCGCCTACGACCCCGAGGAGCAAGACCCCCTCTGACCGCTGAGGGCTGACCCGAACAGCTCCCGGCACGCGGAACCCCCGGCCCGATTTTCTGGCCGGGGGTTCCGTCGTTTACACAGCTCAGGACGCCGAACGGCTCCCGATCGTTAGGTAACTCTTAGGACTCATCACATCGGCGAAGAAGTCGTTGCCCTTGTCGTCGACCACGATGAAGGCCGGGAAGTCCTCCACCTGGATCTTCCAGACCGCCTCCATGCCCAGCTCCGGGTATTCCAGGACCTCGACGTGCCTGATGCAGTCCTGCGCGAGCCGGGCGGCCGGACCGCCGATCGAGCCGAGATAGAAGCCGCCGTGCTGCTGGCAGGAGCGGGTGACCTGGGCGGACCGGTTGCCCTTGGCGAGCATCACCTGCGATCCGCCCGCGGCCTGGAACTTCTCCACGTACGCGTCCATCCGGCCGGCGGTGGTCGGGCCGAACGAGCCGGACGCGTAGCCCTCCGGAGTCTTGGCCGGGCCGGCGTAGTAGACCGCGTGGTCGCGTAGGTACTGCGGCATCGGCTCACCGGCGTCCAGCCGCTCGGCGATCTTGGCGTGCGCGATGTCGCGGGCCACCACCAACGGGCCGGTCAGCGACAGCCGGGTCTTCACCGGATACTTCGACAGCTCGGCGCGGATCTCGTCCATCGGTCGGTTGAGGTCGACCCGGACCACCTCGGAGGCGTCGAGCGTCTCGTCGGTGACGTCGGGCAGGTAGCGCGCCGGGTCGGTCTCGAGTCGTTCCAGCCACACGCCCGACGGGGTGATCTTCGCGACCGCCTGCCGGTCCGCCGAGCAGGACACGGCAATCGCCACCGGGCAGGAGGCACCGTGCCGGGGCAGCCGGACCACCCGCACGTCGTGACAGAAGTAGCGCCCACCGAACTGCGCGCCGATACCGAAGTTGCGGGTCAGTTCCAGCACCTCCGCCTCCAGCTCCAGGTCCCGGAAGCCGTGCGCGCTCATCGAGCCGGAGGTGGGCAGCGCGTCGAGGTACTTGGCGCTGGCGTACTTGGCGGTCTTCAACGCGTACTCACCGGAGGTGCCGCCGATGACGACGGCGAGGTGGTACGGCGGGCAGGCCGCGGTGCCGATCAGCCGCAGCTTCTCCTCCAGGAACTGCATCATCCGGGTGGGGTTCAGCAGCGCCTTGGTCTCCTGGTAGAGGTACGACTTGTTGGCCGAGCCACCGCCCTTGGCCATGAAGAGGAACTTGTAGGCGTCGGGGTGCCCGTCCGGGTCCTCCGCGTAGAGCTCGACCTGGGCCGGCAGGTTGCTGCCCGTGTTGCGCTCCTCCCACATGGTCAGCGGGGCGAGCTGCGAATAGCGCAGGTTGAGCCGGGTGTACGCCTGGTAGACGCCGCGCGAGACGGCCTCGGCGTCGCTGCCGTCGGTGAGCACGTGCCGGCCCCGCTTGCCCATCACGATCGCGGTGCCGGTGTCCTGGCACATCGGCAGCACACCGCCGGCCGCGATGTTGGCGTTGCGCAGCAGGTCGAGCGCGACGAACCGGTCGTTCGGCGAGGCCGCCGGATCGTCGATGATCGCCCGCAACTGGGCCAGGTGCGCGGGGCGCAGGTAGTGCGCGATGTCGTGCATCGCCTCGGCGGTCAGCGCGGTGAGCGCGGTCGGCTCCACGGTCAGGAACCGGCGGCCCCCGGGACCGTTGACGACGTCGACGCCCTCGTCGGTGACCAGGCGGTATTCGGTCTGGTCCGGACCGGTCGGCAGCAAGGGGGCGTACGAGAACGCGGCGGCACTGCTCATGAGCGGAAAGCCTAGGGCAGAAGAGTCGATCAGTCCCACCCGCCGGGTGGGTCCTGGGACGACGCTCTCACCCGGGGCAGAGCTCCCGCTTCGGGCCGCAGCTCTCCGCCGGCCCAGGAACCCCCGCCGTGCCGCCGGGGCCGGGCACGCCGGGGCCGGGCACGCCACCGTCACCCGTCCGGGCGGGGGCACCCGGTGCGCCACCGAAGCTGACGTACCCGATCTCCCGCCCCTCGCCGATCACCATGCCCCTCGGGCCGACCGCCAGGGCGTTCGCGGAGGTGCGCAGGCTCACCAACTCCCGCCCGGTACGCGGGTCCAGCGCCACCAGCCGGGACGGCTTCTCGTCGGCGATCACGGCCGCGTACGGGGTGAGAGCGGCACCGGCCTTCGCCCCGGCGGGGCGGGTCCACCGAACTCGTCCCGCGCCCAACTCCCGGCCGACCACCGCACCCTTGTCGGCCGGCCGGACCAACGCGTACCGGTCGTCGACGGCGAGCAGCCGCTCCCCAGCCGAGGTGACCAGCAGCAGCCGCCCGTCGTAACCGTCAAGAACCGCCTCGCGGGCATCCGGGGCCACCCCGATCAGCACGTTACGCGCGCCGTGCGGGTCCTCCCGCTGTACGCAGCCGGCGCTGTCGGCGGTCCGCAGGTTGATCCCGGCCCGCTGCCACGCCTCCTGGCCGGTCGCCGCGTCCCTGCCGGAGATGGCGAAGTAGCAGGTGCCGTCCTGGGAACGGGCGGTGATCCGCAGCAGTCGGCCGCCGACCACCGACAGCCGCTCGTCCCGGCCGGGCTCGACATCCTGGAGCATCCGCCCGGTGGCGGTGTCGAGGACGTGCACCCGGCCGTCGATGGGGAAGCCGAGCAGCGGCGGAACGGGCTCTGGGCCGGCCACCTCCTCGTCGATCCGGACGGCGTCGAGCCGGCGGGTGCCGAGCAGCCCTGGGTTGTCGCCGAGCAGGCCGCTGCGCACCCCCGGCACGAAGGCCGTCCAGAGCGGGGCGGTGCCGCGCGGGTCCCAGGCGCTCAGCGTGCAGTCGGTGGCGTCGACGCAGCGCGCGTCGAGCAGCATGTTGCGGTACGTCCACACGGCCACCGCGTCGCCGTTGCGCCGCCGCGTGGCGCCGGTCGTCGGGTCCAGCACCTCGTACCCCTTGACCAGCAACTTGCCCACGACGATGACCGCGTCCCGGTCACCGCCGGTCACCGCGGACCAGTCGGCCTTACGTTCCCAAAGCTGGGCGCCGGTGGCCAGGCTGCGGGCCTCCACCCGGGTGCGCTGCTCGACCACCACGGTGTCGCCCGCGATGGTCACGCTGCGCGGGGTACCGCCGACACGCTGCTGCCAGACCACGTCCGGCTCGGAGATCGGCTCGCTGCGGTCGACCCAGTCCCACACGCCGGGGAACGGGTTCCACACTCCGGTCGCGGCGAGCGCGACGACCATGATGAGCGCGAGCAACAGCCCGCCACGCCACACTCCGAGGCCGCCCGCCTTCGCCACACGCACACGGTAGCGACGAGCCCCCAGCTCCCGTGGTCCCACACCCCCGTGTCGCCCCCCTTTCTCCCCACCCTCGCCGCACACCCCCTCGCCGCGCGATCTTGCACTTTCGGCCCCCGCCCCGTCGCCGCCCGCCCCGCATCCCGCGATCTTGCACTTTCGGCCCCCGAAATATCCGTTCCAGGCGATATGCCGGGGCCATAACTGCAAGATCGACGTGCCGGGCGGGGCGGGGCGGGCGGGGCGTGTCCGGGAGGGGGTGGGGGTGGGGTGGGGGGTGGTCAGGTGGTGGCGGAGCGGACGAGGGGGAGGGTGCGGTAGGGGATCTGTTCGGCCAGGGCGATGATCGTCGAGGCACGGCGGATGCCCTCGTACGAGACGATCTGGTCGATCACCCGCTGGAGGTCGGTGTTCGATCGGGCCACGATCCGGCAGAGCAGGTCGCTGGAGCCGGTGATGGTGTGCGCCTCCAGCACCTCCGGGATCGCGGCCAGGTGCGCGGCGACCAGGTCGTGCCCGTGCCGTTGGCTGATCTCCAGGGTGACGAAGCTGGTCACCCCGAACCCGATCGCCGCCGGGGAGATCTCCGGCCCGAACCCCCCGATGACCCGCCGTTCGACGAGCTTGTCCAACCGGGCCTGCACGGTGCCGCGGGCGACCCCGAGGCGTCGCGAGCACTCCAGCACCCCGATCCGCGGTTCCTCGGCGAGCAGTTCGATCAATCGTGCATCGAGGACGTCGAGCTGTACACCTTGACCAGCATTCATGCCAATGCACCCTACTGAATGCGCAACCTGACCAGGCCTAAGTTCGACAGTTGCCCAGTGCGCCGCCGCACCGCGATCCTCGCCACAGAAGCACAGAGCACGACGGCACGGAACACGACAGCACCGAACACGACCAACGGCGGCGGACACGAGGCCGACCGGAACTTGAGGGAGACCGCGATGACCCAGGCGATCGACCGTTCCCAGGCGACCGACGACGTCGACGTCGATGTGCTCATCGGCGCCGTCGACCACGACATCAGCCGCGACCCGTTCCCGGTCAGGGGCCTCGACCACGTGCACTTCCTGGTGGGCAACGCCAAGCAGGCCGCGCACTACTACTCCACCGCGTTCGGCATGACCTGCGTGGCGTACCGGGGCCCGGAGCAGGGCTACCGGGACCACGCCCAGTACGTGCTGACCAGCGGTTCGGCCCGGTTCGTGCTGACTGGCGCGGTCCGCCCGGACGCCGAGGGCGCCGAGCACGTGGCGAAGCACAGCGACGGTGTCTCCGACATCGCGCTGGAGGTGCCGGACGTCGACGCCGCGTACGCGCACGCCGTCGCGCAGGGCGCCACCGGCCTGGTCGAGCCGCACGACGTCAGCGACGAGCACGGCACCGTCCGGCTGGCCGCCATCGCGGCGTACGGCGACACCCGGCACACCCTGGTCGACCGGTCCCGCTACACCGGCCCGTTCCTGCCCGGCTTCGTGGCCCGCAAGCCGATCGTGGACCGGCAGCCGATGATCGACGCCGGCCTCCAGCCGAAGCGCTTCTTCCAGGCCGTCGACCACGTGGTCGGTAACGTCGAGCTCGGCCGGATGGACGACTGGGTCGAGTTCTACAAGCGGGTCATGGGCTTCTCGAACATGGCCGAGTTCATCGGCGACGACATCGCCACCGACTACTCGGCGCTGATGAGCAAGGTCGTGGCGAACGGCACCCGCAAGGTGAAGTTCCCGCTCAACGAGCCGGCCATCGCCCGCAAGAAGTCGCAGATCGACGAGTACCTGGAGTTCTACCAGGGCCCGGGCGCCCAGCACATCGCCGTGGCCACCAACGACATCCTGGGCAGTGTCGACGCGATGCGCGCCGCCGGCGTCGAGTTCCTGGACACCCCGGACTCGTACTACGACGACCCGGAGCTGCGTGCCCGGATCGGCCAGGTGCGGGTACCGATCGAGGAGCTGAAGGCCCGCAAGATCCTGGTGGACCGGGACGAGGACGGTTACCTGCTCCAGATCTTCACCAAGCCGGTGCAGGACCGCCCGACGGTCTTCTTCGAGCTGATCGAGCGGCACGGCTCGCTCGGCTTCGGCAAGGGCAACTTCAGGGCGCTCTTCGAGGCCATCGAGCGGGAGCAGGAAGCGCGCGGCAACCTGTAACACTGACGAGCGTGACGCAGCCTCCGACGTACCCGACGCCGCCGGCCGGTGGGCAACCGCCCGCCGCCGGCGGCTTCGCGCCGCCGTCCGGTCCCGCCAGTCAGGGGTACGCGGTGCCGCAGCAGCACGCCCCGTCCGGCCAGGTCCCGCCACCGGGCTGGACCGGGCCGCCGCCCCCGGGCTGGGCCCCACCGCCTCCCGGCTGGAACGGCCCGCCACCCCCGGGCTGGGCCCCACCGCCTCCCGGCTGGAACGGCCCGCCGCCTGCGGGCTGGACCGGTCCGCCGCCCCGGCCGGCCCCGACGCTCGGCCCGGGCGGCCAGCCGCTCGCCACCTTCGGTGACCGGTTGCTCGCCGTGCTGATCGACGGTGCGCTGGGCATGCTGGTGGTGATGGTGCTCCTCTTGCCGCCGTTGCTGATCCTGTTCTGGGACATGGCGGCCGAGCTGACCCGGGCCAACCCCGACGGCACGCTCGGGCCACAGCCCGTCTCGTTCCTCTACGACTTCATGCTGCCGCTGGTCCTGATCGAACTGGGTCTGATGGTGGTGATGCTCGGGATCTACTGGCTCTATTACGTGGAGTACATGAAGCGCACCGGGCAGACGTTCGGCAAGCGGATGATGAAGCTGCGGATCGTTCCGCTCGACCCGACCGCCACGCTGGACCGGCGGATGGCCGGCCGGCGGTACGCCGTGCAGTACCTCGCCGCCGGTCTCCTGCCCGGCCTCAGCTACCTCGACGGGCTCTGGCAGCTGTGGGACAAGCCCTGGCAGCAGTGCCTCCACGACAAGTTCGCCGGCACCGTCGTCGTTAAGGTGTCTGCGTGAGCAAGCGCAGCGAGACCAGGCCATGAGCATCGGACCAGGCTGGTACGTCGACCCGGCCGATCCGGACACCCGACGCTACTGGGACGGTGGGGGCTGGATCGGCGCGCCGATCCCCGTCGACGCCACCCCGCCGGAGGGACCGCCGCCGGAGGAGCCGCCGGACGAGCCCGCCCCGGCGTCGCCCACGGCTCCGGTCTCCGCACCGGGCATCCCCGCCGACGGTCAGCCCCTGCCGGGCCAGCCGCAACCGGGGCAGCCGCAACCAGGCCAGCCTCTGGCGGGCCAGCCGCGACCAGGCCAGCCCTACCCCTGGCAGCAACCGGGGCACGGCCACCCGCAGGGCCCTCCACCCGGCTGGCCGCCCGGCGGTCCGCCGCCCGGTTGGCCGCCCGGTGGCTGGCCCGGACGGCCGCCGGAGCCGCGCCCGCACGGACTCCCCCTCGCCGGGTTCGGCGCCCGGCTGGTCGCCCGGCTGATCGACTTCGCGATCGTCTTCGCGCTGAACGCCGTGGTGAACGGCTGGTTCGTCTGGCGGTTGGTCGAGGAGGTCACGCCGTACTGGCGGGAGGTGTTCCGGCGGGCGATGGCGGGTGACAGCTCCACCGACGGCCTGCCGCAGCCCAGCGACCAGGCCGGCGGCCTCCAGATCGTCATTCTGCTGATCGCCACCGCGCTCTGGCTCGCGTACGAGGTGCCGCCGATGGCCTCGGGCGGGCAGACCTTCGGCAAACGGCTGGTGGGCGTCAAGGTCGTGCCGATGAGCGCGGACCAGCCGCTCGGCTTCGGCCGGGCGCTGCGCCGCTGGAACACCCTCGGTCTGCCCACCCTGCTCTGGTACTGCTGCGGCCTCGGCCTGCTGCTCCA
Organism: Micromonospora peucetia; assembly: GCF_900091625.1. Lineage (NCBI taxonomy): Bacteria > Bacillati > Actinomycetota > Actinomycetes > Micromonosporales > Micromonosporaceae > Micromonospora > Micromonospora peucetia. Next base: position 2,532,215 of record NZ_FMIC01000002.1, on the reverse strand, counting down.
GCTCGTCGACGCGCTCTCCCCGCTCTTCGACCACCCGCTGCGTCAGGCGTTACACGACAAGCGGGCACAGACGGTGGTGGTCCAGCTCCCCCGCGGCCACCGCACCACCCCCGGTGAGCGCAGCACGCCGGACAAGCGCACCACCCCGGACGACCGCACCCCCGACGACCGCACCGACCCCTCGGGAGACACCCCATGACCGACCCCGGACATCAGCAGCCGGCGCTGCGGCTGACCCGCGCCGACCTGGACGCGCTGCCCAACTACGTGCCCGGCCGCAGCCCCGCCGACCTGGCCCGCGAGCTCGGCCTCTCCGAGGCGATCAAGCTGGCCAGCAACGAGGTGCCGTACGGGCCGCTGCCCGGCGTGGTGGAGGCCGTCGCCGAGGCGGTCGCCGGGGCGCACCGCTACCCGGACATGGGCGTGCTCGCACTGCGCGAGGCGCTGGCCGAGCGGTACGGCGTGGAGGTCGAGCGGATCGCCACCGGCTGCGGGTCGGTGGCGCTGGCCGAGCACCTCGTCCGGGCCACCTGCCTGCCCGGCGACGAGTTCCTCTACGCGTGGCGCTCCTTCGAGGCGTACCCGATCATCGCGGCGACCAGCGGCGCGACCAGCGTGCGGGTGCCCAACGACGCCGGGCACGGGCACGACCTGGCGGCGATGGCGGCGGCGGTGACCGACCGGACCCGGCTGGTCGTGGTCTGCAACCCGAACAACCCCACCGGCACCTCGGTACGCCGGGCGGAGCTGGACCGGTTCCTCGACGCGGTCGGCGAGGACGTGCTGGTCGTGATCGACGAGGCGTACCGCGAGTTCGTCACCGACCCGGAGGTGCCGGACGGTCTCACCTACCTCGACCGGCCGAACGTGGTCGTGCTGCGGACGCTCTCCAAGGCCTGGGGCCTGGCCGGCCTGCGGATCGGCTTCCTGGTCGCCCAGCCGGCGGTGGCGGCGGCCGTACGCAAGGTCGTGACGCCGTTCTCCAGCAACATGGCCGCGCAGGCGGGTGCGCTCGCCGCGCTGGCCCAGGAGGACGAGGTGCGGCGGCGGTGCGCCCTCGTGGTGGCCGAGCGCGACCGGATGACGGAGGCGCTGCGCAAGCTCGTCCCGGACGTGCCGGACAGCCAGGCGAACTTCGTCTGGCTGCCGCTGGGCGACCGGGCCGTGGACTTCGGCAAGGCGTGCGAGGCGCGGGGCGTGATCGTCCGGCCGTTCGCCGGCGACGGGGTACGGGTCACCATCGGCACCCCGGCCGAGAACGACGCCTTCCTGGCGGCGGCGGAGGCCGCGCTGGCCTGAGGCAGGGGCCGGTCCGGTCCGCCATCCCCCAGCGGACCGGACCGGACATCTCAGGCGGCCGGCACCGGCTGCCCGACCCCGACGTCCGCGAGGGTGCCCGCTTCCACCTTCACCGGCCAGGTCGAGCGCCCGCTTGCCGGGACGGTGATGTCGACTCCCACCGTCCGAGCCAGCCGGACCGTTCGGCCGGACGGCGCGGCGTCGGCCGGCGACGCGGTGAGGAGGATGAGGATCGCGCCCAACAGGGCTGCCAGGAGACGCACAGATGGGACTATAAATAACTTATGTCCGTTTTGTCGAGCAGCCGGGCTGGCCCGGCGTTTCACGTCGCGGCGAGGATCACCGGCTCCGACGTCAGGTAGTAGCGCTGGTCGTCCCCCGTCGGGTCGACCGGCTTGCGGAGCCGCTCCACGGCCACGAACCCGTCGGCCGCGTACGCCGCACCGGGCGTCCAGCCGGTCCCGTCCGAGCCCGCGTTGAGCGCGAAGAAGGATCGCTGCTCCCCCGTCGTCGGATCCAGCGTCAGCAGGTCGTTCGTCTCCGTCAGCAGGTGCACCCGGTCCGGCTGGGCAGCGAGCAGCCGCACCTGCGGCAGGCCGGGACGGCGCCACAGGTCCGCGCCCGTACGCGCCGAGCGGCCGACCGGCACGCCGTCCACGACCGCCACGGCCGTCCCGCCGACGAGTACGGCGTCCGGCCGGTCCAGAGCCGGGGCGGCGACCGGCTCACCGGCGCCGAGCAGCCAGCCCCGACCCGTGTCGTCGCCCGACGTGGCGGTCCGTAGGCCGGTGCACCCGGTCCGGCCGGTCCCGCACCCCACCGGGATCGCCACCAGCTCGTTGCCGACGCCCGGCGGCCGCCAACGAAGACCCACCGTGCCGGTCACGGCGTCCCGGAACTCCACCACGGCCGGCCCCGCGCAGGAGTCGACGGTGACCAACTGGCCGAACGCGGTCGCGCCGACGACGTTCCGACAGCCGGCCTCCGCGTCGGAGCCGTCGCCGGGTGGCACCGTGACGGTGGTGTGCGACTGCCACAGCTCACGGCCGTCGGCCAGGTCCACGGCACGCACCCGCTGCGCCCCGGCCGCCACCACGACCTGCCGGCCGGCGGGCGCCCGGGCCACGAAGAGCCCCCGAGGGTCCCAGACCGTCGCCGCGCCGGTGCGCCGGACCGTCCGCTCCCCCACCGGCACCGGCCCGTCCGCCTGCCAGGCGACCCGGCCGGTCCGCCCGTCCAGCGCCACCAGCCGTCCGTCCGACCAGCGGGTCACCACCGTCGTACCGCTCGCCACGACCCCGTCGAGTTTCGCCGGCCAGCGGCGGTACGACCAGTACGGGGTGGTCCGGTGCCGGCCTTCGACCGGCCGGTCGGCGTAGACCTGGCGGTGGGCCGCGTAGATCCGCAGCCGGCCGTCCACGATCAGCGGGGCGACGGGCAGCCGGCCGACCACGCCGGGGGCAGGCGACGAGGCCTGCGGATATTCGGCCCGCGCGGGGGTGCTGACCTCGGCGGGGGCGAGCACCCGGTAGACCGTCGCCGCGACGGCGGCGGTGGCGAGCAGCGCCGTGACCGCCACCGCGATCCGCCGCCAGCCGTTCGGGAACCCCATGCCGCACCTCCGCCCGGCACCCTACCCAGCGGGGCCGGTCACGGCCCTGTCAGGTCACCGGCGGACAGGTGCCCGGCGAGTGACTCCGCCGGCACACCGGCACCCGGCCGGCTCCGGGCGACTCCGGGCGTGTCGATCGCCTCAGGCCGCCTCGGTCGCTCCGGCGACCGCAGCCGCGGCCAGGTCGGCGAGATCCTGCCGCAGCGCGCGCTCGACCGCCCGGGCCGCCAGCCCGCCGAGCAGCAACGCCACCACCCGACCGTACGGGGCGGTCGGCACCGCCTCCTGCTCGACGGTGACGGCGGTGCAACCCCGGCGACGCCGCTCGACCGGGCGCAGCGTCCAGGTGATCCGGTAGTCCACTCCGGCGCCCCGCGAGCCGAGCACCAGCCGTCGGGGCGGCTCGGCCTCGATGACGACGAACTCCTCGACCAGCGCGGTGCCGTCGGGCTGGGAACGGGTCTCCCGCCACGCGGTGCCGGGGCCGAACCGGCCGGGGGTGAGCACCTCCACCGGGCCGGTGAAGCGCCGGGTGCGGACGGTCAGGTCGGTCAGCAGCCGCCAGAGGTCGGCCTCGGGCGCCTCCACGTGCTCCGTGACCGCCACCGTCGACATGCCACCTCCCGTGGCGTCGACGGTACGCCGGGTAAACGCGGATCGGGGCCCCGGAGCGGAATTTCCACCGCCGGGAGCCCCGATCCGGAGCGATCGCCCCCGTCAGTGCCCGAACTGGCCGGCCCGGATCGCACCGACGAAGGCCGTCCATCCCGGCGGGCTGACTGCCAGCGTGGGGCCGGCCTGGTCCTTGGAGTCGCGTACGCCCACCACGCCGAGGGCGTCGACCAGATTGTCCGCCACCTCCACGCAGAGTCCCTGGTCGTTGGAGCGGCTGCTGGTACGCCAGACCGCGCCCGGGAGATCGTTCATCGTCGTCACCTTCCTGTCGTCGGTACGCCAACCGGCGGCCGGGCCCGGGACCGGAAGGGGGTCGTCCGGTCCCGGGCCCGGCGCGGCATGGCGACGGAATCCGCGGGCTCAACGCGGAAACAACGGTCCCCGGTCGCACAGTTGGTGCGACCGGGGACCGTCGATCAGAAGGCGGGCGGCTGGCGGCGTGATCCAGTCCGCCGGAAAGCGGGTCAGCGCGCGGCGAGAATCTTCCCGGTCACCTCGCCCAGGGCGATGGTCGTGCCGTCCGGCCCGGGCGCGGTGGCGGTGACGGTGACGGTGTCGCCGTCCTCCAGGAAGGTGCGGGTCTCGCCCCCGGCGAGCTTCACCGGCTCGGTCCCGCCCCAGGTGAGTTCCAGGAACGAGCCGACCTGTCCCCGTTCCGGCCCGGAGACGGTGCCCGAGGCATAGAGGTCGCCGGTGCGCAGCGAGGCGCCGTTGACGGTGAGGTGGGCCAACTGCTGGGCCGGCGTCCAGTACATGGTGGCGAACGGCGGCTCGCTGACCCGCTCGCCGTTCCACTGCACCGACAGGCGCAGGTCGAGCCCGAGGTGCGGCACGTCGCGCAGGTAGTCGGCGACCGGCGGGTCCTGGTCTCCGGCGGGGACGAAGGCGTCGCCCAACGCGTCCAGCGGCGTCACCCAGGCCGAGACGGAGGTGGCGAAGGACTTGCCCAGGAACGGGCCGAGGGGCTGGTACTCCCAGGCCTGGATGTCGCGGGCCGACCAGTCGTTGACCAGCACGACGCCGAAGACGTGGTCGGCGAATTCGTCGGTCGTGACCCGGTCGCCCAACGCGCTGGGCACGCCGACCACGAAGCCGACCTCGGCCTCGATGTCGAGGCGTACGGACGGGCCGGTGACCGGGCCCTGTGCGCTGGCCCGCTGCCCGCTCGGCCGCACCACGGGGGTGCCGGAGACGACCACGGTGCCGGCGCGGCCGTGGTAGCCGATCGGCAGGTGCTTCCAGTTGGGCAGCAGCGGCGGCTGGCCGGGGCGGAAGATCTGGCCCACGTTGGACGCGTGGTGCTCGGAGGAGTAGAAGTCGACGTAGTCGGCGACCTCGAACGGCAGCACCATCCGCACCTCGGCCAGCGGCACCAGCAGCGGCTCCACCGCCTGCCGGTGGGCGGGGTCGGTGAGCAGCTCGGTCACCCGCTGCCGGACCGACGTCCACTGCGGACGGCCGAGGGCCATGAAGTCGTTGAGGGTGGGCCGCCCCAGCGTCCCGGCGGCCAGCACCAGGCCGGCCTCCTCGGCGCCGGCCAGGTCGAGCACGAAGTCGCCGATGCGTACGCCGACGCGTGGCGCCCGCCCGGCGTGGCGGAACACCCCGTACGGCAGGTTGGTCACCCCGTACGCCGAACCGTCGGCACCCGTCACCCAGGTCATGCCGGCCCTCCGCTTCGCTCCGGACCGGCCTGAGGCACCACCGGCCTGCAAGGATGATTCGCTCGCTGACGCTCGCTCATGCGTCGAAGCCCCCGTTCACCAGCCCCAGCCGGATCAGATCGGTCAGTGGTTCCAGGATGCTGCACGAGCCGAAGCCGATCCACAGCGGGCGCGGGCCGTCCAGCCCGGCCTCGGCGGGCCGCACCAGCGGGCGGGGGTCGGTCGCGGTGAGCAGCTCGGCGACCTGCGCCACCGGGGCGCCCCCGGCGGCGGCCAGCGCCGCGGCCAGCACGTTGACGAAGCCGTGGTGGGTGAACCCGGTCTCCGGGTCCAGGTGCCGGACCGCCTGGTGCAGCCCGGCGGTCAGCTTGAACGGCAGGCCCCGGTCCCGGCAGGCGCAGATCACGGCGGCCAACTCGGCCGGGGTGGGGAACAGCTCGGCGGCCAGCCCACCGGTGCGGAACTTCGCGGCGACCGGCGCCCCGTCGGCGCGGGCGGCGGCGAGCGCGTCCAGTGCCCCCATCAGCCCGAACGTGAGCGGCAGTTCGGCGTACACGGCGTCGAGGGCGGCCGGCCCGGCGCCGGCCCGGCGGGCCAGCGTCACCAGCTCGGTCAGGCCGGGCAGCGGGTCCTCACCGCGCCGGGCGACCGCCGCCTCCACCTGGCGGACCTGGATGCGCGGGTCGACCGTGGCGCGCGTCTCGTCGAGCCGGTCGAGCGGCACGTCGCCGATCACGCCGACCGCGATCCGCTCGTCGGCACCGAGCAGTCCCGCCAGCTCGGGCAGCCTGGTGGCCGGGACCAGGAGCGGGCCGACCAGGTCGGCGTACCAGGCGGTGCGGTGCCGCCGGTGCGCGGCGACGGCGTCGGGCAGCGGCGCGCTGCCGGGCGGGAAGACGGCGGCGTCGTCGACGAGGCCGTCGAGAAGTGCGGGCACCTGCGTTGACACGAGACAAGAATGTACGGGACGCTACGAGGAACGGACAACAGTGTCCGATTATCGGACGCCGTTGGATCGGTGTACGGGACGAACCGGGAGGCGAGATGCCGTACTACCGCAGCGTCGGCGAGGTGCCGCGCAAGCGCCACACCCAGTTCCGCCAGCCCGACGGCAGCCTCTACGCCGAGGAACTGATGGGCCAGGAGGGCTTCTCCTCCGACTCGTCCCTGCTCTACCACCGGCACGCGCCGACCGCGATCGTGGCTGCCGAGGAGTTCACCCCGCCGACGTTCACCCGGGTGCCGAACCTCCCCCTCAAGCCCCGGCACCTACGCACCCACAAGCTCGACGGCACCGGCGCCGACCCGGTGCTCGGCCGGCGGTACCTGCTCGCCAACGACGACGTGCGGATCGCGTACGTGCTGGCGGACCGGCCGTCCCCGCTGTTCCGGGACGCCACCGGCGACCACTGCCTGTACGTGGAGTCGGGCACCCTGCGGGTCGAGACCACGTTCGGCGTGCTCGACGCGGTGCCCGGCGACTACGTCGTCATCCCCACCTCGACCATCCACCGGCTGGTGCCCACCGGTGACACGCCGACCCGGCTGCTCGCCGTCGAGGCGGCCGGCCACATCGGCCCGCCCAAGCGCTACCTCTCCGTACGCGGCCAGTTCCTGGAGCACTCGCCGTACTGCGAGCGCGACGTCCGGGGGCCGGACGCGCCGCTGCTGGTCGACGGCGAGGACGTGGAGGTGCTGGTCCGGCACCGGCGCGGCTGGACGAGCTACGTCTATGCCCACCACCCGTTCGACGTGGTCGGCTGGGACGGGCACATGTACCCGTGGGCCTTCTCCATCCACGACTTCGAGCCGATCACCGGCCGGATCCACCAGCCGCCGACCGTGCACCAGACCTTCCAGGGCCCGAACTTCGTGATCTGCTCGTTCGTGCCCCGCAAGGTCGACTACCACCCGGACGCGATCCCGGTGCCGTACAACCACCACAACGTCGACTCCGACGAGATGCTCTTCTACACCGGCGGCAACTACGAGGCCCGACGCGGCTCCGGCATCGAGCAGGGCTCGATCTCGCTGCACCCGTCCGGCTTCACCCACGGCCCGCAGCCGGGTGCCGCCGAGCGTTCCATCGGCGCCGACTTCTTCGACGAGTTGGCCGTCATGGTCGACACCTTCCGGCCCCTGGACCTCTGCGACGCCGCGCCCGCGTGCGAGGACGACGGCTACGCCTGGACCTGGGCGCGCCGCCCCTAGTAGTGCTAGACGAGTAGTTCCGATCTCGGTTCCGGGTGACTGGTGCCGCCCTCCAGCAGGACGGGCCGTGGCCCTTCGTGCGAGGGCGAACAACCGGGCTCCAGCGGGCGTGTCCACATCGCGCCGGTCTTCCGCACCTCGGTCGCGGGAGCGTAACTCTTCCCGGTCGTTAGTCGGCGTCCGTCGGACGGCCATCGGCGACTGGACGCTCGGACGAATAGTTAACGGGCAGAGGTGACTAACATCGTGCCCACTGTCCATCTTGTCATCGACAAGCACGCCTGCCTGTCGATGACGCCCCCGCAGAATGGAGTGGATCATGCCGGACATGACGGCCACGCTGGCTGACCTCGAAGACCTCAACCTGGCCGATCTCGAGGTGTCCGACCTGCTGGAGGTGCACGCCGTGCGCGACGCGGTGGCCCTGCCGGAGACCGGCGCCTCGGCGAGCACCTCGGCCGTCTGGCAGTGGCTGGGCTACTCGTCGTGCGCCGCCCAGGTCCTTCAGTAGTCGTACCGGACCGGTGCTGACCGGTGGGGCCGGGGACGCCGACACCGCCGACGCGACCGGCCCCACCGGCTCGACCGTGGTCGGTGTCGACGACCGCCCACAGAGGGAGCCGTGACAACCACCCGCCAGAACCCCGCCCCACCCGTGTCTTCGACACCGTGCGGCCGAGTCGCGTCGGAGGTTGAGGTTGCTCCGTACGTGCTGATCCGCCTGACGGCGGTCGACCTGCCGGCGACCGGGCCAGCCGGACGGCAGCTGCGTCGCCTCCAGGACCAGCTTGTCGATCGACTGGTCGAGTGCCACACCCTCGGCCCCGAGCTCACCGATGAGTTGTACCGGCTCGGCGGTCAGGCCCCGGCGGCGTACCGCCGGTCGGTCCTGCTGCCGCTGCGGCGGGACGTCCACAACGGCCGTTCTCCGGCCGGTGACCTCCGCGCCCAACTCGGTGACCTCCCCGGCCGGATACCGGCGCTGGGCCGCTGGTTGCGGGCTCGGGCCGAGATCGACCGGCTGACCGGCGCCATCGCCGCCGGGTCGGATGTGGCACTGACCGAGGAGCGCGTCGCGCTCGCCACCCTGTGCGGCAGCGAACCGTTCGGCCGGGCGGTCGCGTTGACCAGTCCCGAGCTGTTGGCAGCGGTACAGCGGACGGCAGCGCGTGGCGGCGAACCGGACGCCCGCGGCCGCAAGTCCGAGCCCACCGTGGTCCGGTACGCGTTGCGGGCGACCACCCGGACCAGCCCGCTCTCCTGGTTCACCGTCGTCGGCTGGGGCTCCTGGCCCGACGACGGCGCCCTCCCCCTCTCGCTGACCGAGCCACCGTCCCCGCCCGGCCGGGATCTTCCGACCGGTCCGGAACCCGTGGCGGGCCTGGATCTGGCGGCGGGCGGAAAGCCGGTGGCGGTGACCCGTCCTCCAGCCGGCCTGGTCGCCAGCCTCTTCCTGGCCGGAAACAGCCGTCCGAACCAGATGCTGCGCACCCCGCACCGGCTGGCCCCCGGCACCCGCGTGCAGGACAGGCACGTGGTGTTCTACCGCGAGCACCCGACGACCGGCGCCGACGGTACGCCGGTGATCCGGGAGGAACGGGTACGGATGCCGCTGCGGCCCGCACTGGCCGCGATCATCCGGGTACTCCGCGCCGCACCCGGGGGATACCCGCCGGAGGAACTCGTGGCGGCCCTCGGTCGACGCGCCGCGCGCCCCGCCGCGGACGCTGCCGCAGCCGAGCGGCTCGCGCGCCGTCTCATCACCCAACTCTGCGACGAACGCATGCTGATTCCGGTACCGCCGACCACCGAGCACGACCCGGCGGCGCTGGCGGCGATCGCCGACTGGCTCGGCGACACCGGTGCCCCCGCCCTCGCCGACCATGTGCGGCAACTCGACCGGGACATCCGGTCACTGGCGGAAGTCGACGCGGCGCGACGTGGCCAGCTGGTACGCCGGATCAGCGCCGGCTGGCACGAGGCCCTGCACCGTCTCGGCGCCACCGCGCCGCCCCAGGCGCCGGTCACCGAGGATGTCGTGCTGCCCAGGCCGGTACGCGTGACCCGGCGGCCGGCGGAGACCGCTGACCTGACCGCGCTGACCGGTCTCGCGCTGTTGTTCGACGAGGACCAGGTGCTACGGCGGCTGCTGCGGCACCGGTTCGTCGAACGCTACGGCCCCGGTGCCCGCTGTACCGACCTCGGCCAGTTCTTTGCCGAGGTCGGCACCGGCTTCGGCGATCTGCCCACGGTGACCTCCGACGGGGCCCTGGCCGGCGGCCCGATCGCCCAGGTGCCCGAGCTGGCCCAACTGGCCACGCTGCGACAGGAGGTGACCCGAGCGGTACGGGCCGGCGGCGAGGACGACGGTGTGGAGACCGTCATCCGTGACGAGCTGGTCGCCGAGGCGGTCGCGGCACTGCCCAGCTGGTTGCGGGCCCGGCCGGTGTCGTACGCCTTCTTCGGGCAACACGGCCCTGACGGATCGCTCCACCTCAACCACATCTACGGCGGCTGGGGCCGGTTCACCAGTCGCTTTCTGGACCTCTTCGAGGACACCGGCATGCGCGCGGCGGTCGCGACCCAGCTCCGCCGGGTGCTGCCCGGCCGGGTGGCCCAGTTCCGGCCGGTACACGGTTTCAACGCGAACCTGCACCCGCTGCTGCTCGGCGAGGACATCGGCGACGACCAGCGGCTGGGCGGGCTCGACCTCGCCGCGACAGAACTGGTGCACGACCTGGCCAGCGACCAGATCCGGCTGCTCGACCCGGTCACCGGCGACCTGCTCGACGTGCTGTACCTCGGCTTCCTCGCACCGCCAGCGCTGCCGGCCCGGGTGGCCGCGCTGCTCGGCGACCTGGGCACCGGTGAGGTCGGGCTCCACCATCTGGCCGCGACCCGGACGGTGTCCGGCCCGGACGGACAGGCGGTGATCCGCAACAGGCTCCGCTGTGGCCGGATCGTCGTCGCCCGCCGGAGCTGGCGCTTCGACGATGGCGCCGAGAAGCACCTTCGCGGGCTCGGCTCGCCGTCGGCCGGACCATCGGTCGCCGCCGTCGCCGGGCTGCGAGCTGCCTGGGGACTGCCCGACCAGATCTTCCTCAACCAGGGCAGCCGGCACATCGGGCACCCGCCGGCACCATCCACCAGACATCCGTCCGCCCCTCCGCCGGCACCCGCCACGGTCGCCGGGCTCCGCGAGGCGGTCACCCGACCCAAGCCGCAGTTCGTCGACCTGTCCAGCCCACTGCACCTACGCTGTGTGCCCCGATGGCTCGGACGGATCACCGGCCCGCTGGTCATCGAGGAGGCGCAGCCCCGCCCCGCCGGCCACGACCGGCCGCACCGGCTCGCCGAACTGGTCGTCGAGACCTACCTGCCGGCGGCCCCCAGGGCCGTCCACCACACCGCCGAGACGAGCCGAGCCGAGCCATGACCGAGCCGAATACGACCGTGACCGGGCTGACGCCGACCACCGACGTCGTGTGCCACTACCACGAAGAAGTCAAGTCACCGCTGCTGCGCGGCGTCGTCCTGCCCGTCGCCGAGGGGTTGCGGAATGTCGGGCTGGCCGTCCACCTGGAACGGCACTGGTTGCACGGCCCTCACGTACGCCTGCGGCTACGCGGCCCCGCCGCGCAACGGGCCACCGCCGCCGCCGAGGCCGCGGAGCGGGTGCGCGGTCACCTGGCGGTGGCGCCGTCACAGGCCGGACTCGACGAGGAACTGCTGCGGCGCCGGTCCGAGGCGGCCGGTCGGGCCGAACTCGTACCGCCACCGTACGACCCGATCCACGCGGACAACACGGTGCTGGTGACCGATGGCGACCAGAGCGGTCTCGCCGCGCTGCTCGGCACGCCCGGCGCGGTCGAATGCCGTGCCGACATTCTCGCCGCCGGGCTGGCCCCGGTACGGGTGTCGCTCGATCAGCTCGCGCTCGTCGGAGACGCCCCGGCCGCCCGGGTGGGTGTCGTGGTCACCGCCATGGCCGCTCACGCGGACACCTGGCCCGGCCGACTGCTGTCCGGCTACCACACCTTCCTGTCCCATCTGGAGGATTTCCTCTTCGGCGAGCGGGACCGCGTCCTGCGCCCGCGCTTCGCAGCCTTCGCCGACCGGGCCGGTGGGCGGTACCACGACATGGTCCGACAGGCGTCCACGCCGGACACCACCGAGCCGGTGGCGGCGGCGTGGCGGGCCTGGAGCGCGGCTTCGTGGCGGATCGCCGAGCGGGCGTACGACGCGGGTGCGCTCAACGGGATGCTCTCCGCCGAGTTCCGGCGTCGCTCGACCTCGTTCGACGAGGCCACCGCGATCCGATGGGACCTGAGCCGTCGCGGGGCGAGCGCCTATCACCAGGCGTTGGAGGCGTCCGGCTTCCAACGGATCGCCGCGAGTCGGGAGTTCCAGGTCTACCGGTTCTGCACGAACATGCTCTACCAACTGCTGGCGCTCTGTGACGTCGCCCCGCTGGAGCGGTATCTCGGTGCTCACCTGCTCGCGGAGGCGACCCAGGAGATCCACGGCGTGTCGTGGCAGACCGCTCTCCCGGCTCGCACCGGCTGACCTGCGTGGAGGCGACGTGGGCGAGGTGACCCTGCGGCCGGGCAGCCTGGTCCGGGCGGTCGAGGGTGGGCTCCTCGTGAGCGGCTGGCGGTCCAGCTCGGTGGTGACCTGCCCGCCGGTCGTCGGTGAGCTGTGGCGACGGCTGGAGCCACTGCTCCGTCGAGGTCTCGACCCGGGAACCGCCACCCTCGGATTGTCCGACGGGACCGCCAAGGCGGTGCGCTGGCTGCTCGGTCTCCTCGCCGACCATGACGTTCTGATCGACGTTCGGGTGCCGCTTGGCGGTCATCCGTTGGCGGCCTGTCTGGCCGGGCTCGCGCAGAATCCGGCCGACGCCCTGGACGCGGTGTCGCGGTCCACGGTCACGGTCGCCGGCGATGGCGACGTTCCGCCGGCCGTACGGGCCGCACTGACCACGTCCGGTGTGTCCACCGGGGACGACGTCGGCGCGGACCTGGTCGTGTGGATCCGCACGGAGAACCCCGGCGAGCATCGGAAGCCGCCCGTTCCCCCCTGGACATGGGCGTCACCGCAGCGGCTCGGCCCCTCCCGGCCCGCCGTGTTGCCGGTGACGATCCGGCCGGATGGTGTGCTGATCGGCCCGCTGGCCGGTGCCGGTCACCCGGCAGCCGCACACTGGCCCACCGAGGGCGCGGACGATGATCCGGCCGGGTCGGCACGGGCCCGCCGGCTGCTGCCGTTCCTGGTGGCGCACGAGGTGGTACGCACGGTGAGCGGGCTCGCCGACGGCACGGCGCTGCTGCTGCGCGGTGCGGGTGTCCATCGTGTCGGCGTGCCGACCGGCCCGGACGGGCCACGGCCCCGGCCGCCCGCGGTGCAGATCGGGCCGCTCGACGGCGCCCCGGCTCCCGGCACCGGGCCGGCGGCCAGAGCGGCGTCGGCCCACCCGCCGGTCAACGACGACACCACCGGCAACACCGGACCGCCTGGTCCGAGCGACGCGGACGACGGCCCGGTGCGGGTGATCGGAAACAACGGCCGCCTGGTCAGGGCGGTCGCGATCATCGCCTCGACCGGACGGCGACGAACGGATCAGCCCATCGTGGTCGGCGTCGCGACGGACTGGCCGGTGGCCCGACATCTGGCCGAACAGCGGGCCGCCCACGCGACCGGCAGGGCGTACCTGCCGGTACGGGCGCGCGGGACGGCGATCGAGATCGGCCCGTTGAGCAGCCCCGGTGTCAGCGGCTGCCTGCAATGTGCGGACACCCGGCATCAGGCCGTCCTCGGCGCCGGCAGTGCCGCCACGCTGCTCGCCGACGGCCGGCCGCTGCCGCTGCCGCCGTACTGGCGGGGGCTCATCGGGGAGCTGGTCGCCGGCCAGCTCGCCGACGACGCCGACCCGCGCACGACCAGCGTGCTGTCGGTCCGCGACGGCTCGATCAGCCGGCACCTGATCCGGGCGCTGCCGGACTGTCCGGCCTGCGGGGCCCTGCCACCCGACTCGGCCAGTGCGGCCACCATCGCCCTGCGCCCCCGCCGGCAACCCGCACCGGACCGCTTCCGGGCACGTCCCGAACCGCCGGACCTGGCCATGCTTCGCGCCGAGCTGGTCGATTTCCGGTATGGCCCGGTGACGCACGTCCACGTCGACCGGCAGGGTCCGCTCGCGCTCTCGGCGGCCGAGTTGCCGGTACCCGGCCGGTCCGGTCGACTCGGCGGATACGGTCGGGCGGCCGACCAGCCGACCGCGCAGGTGCTGGCCCTGCTGGAGGCGGTCGAACGGGAGGCCGGCCGCTGCCCGCAGACCCGCCGGACGACCACGCTGGGCAGCTACCGGGAGCTCGCCGCCGATGCCGTCGACCCGGCCCGGCTGGGCCTGCCGGAGCCGGACGCGGTCCGCCACCCCGGATACCGGCTGGCCCCCTTCACCCCGGACACGGTCACGTCCTGGGTGTGGGCGTACGACCTGGCCGGTGACCGGCCGGTCCTCGTGCCGGAGCACGCCGCCTACTACGGGGTGGACCGTGCCGGGGCCGCGCGGTTCCTCTACGAGTCCTCCAGCGGCTGCGCCGTCGGTGGCTGTCTGGAGGAGGCGATCCTCTACGCCTGCCTGGAGACGATCGAGCGGGACGCCTTCCTGCTCACCTGGTACGCCGGCCGTACGCCACCGGCTCTGGCACTGCCGCCCGACGTCGATCCGCTGACCCGGTACCTCGCCGACCGGATCGCGGCGGAGGGCTACACGTTGCACCTGCTCGACGTCACCAGCGACATCGGGATACCGGCCGTCTGGGCGCTGGCAGTCACCGACCACCCGGACCGGACCGACCGGGGCGCGACCTTCTCCGCCGCCGGGGCGCATCCCGATCCCCGCCGAGCCGCCGCGGCGGCGGTCCTGGAGGTCGGGGTCAACGTGGCGGTCGCGCCGAAGGTGGCCCGCCCGCCCCGGGACCGGCTGCTCGCCATGCTCGCCGATCCAGATCTGGTGCGGGAGCTGGGGGATCATGCCGCCCTGTATCTGCTCCCACAGACCCTGTCCCGGTTCGACTTCACGCTCCGGGACGCTGCCGCCGGCCCGGCCCGACCGTTCGACGAGCACTTCGCCGGCTGGCGCGACCGGTGGCTGCACCCCGACCTGACCGAGGTGCTACGCCGGGTGGTCGACGCGATGGCCTCCGCCGGGACGCCGCCGCTGGTGGTGGACCAGACCGGGGCGGCCGAACGCCGCCTCGACCTGGCCGCCGTGAAGGTTCTCGCGCCCGGGGCTGTGCCGATGACCTTCGGACACCTCAACCGGCGGGTGGACCTGCCCCGCTTGCGGCAGGCCCGGCTCGCCGCCCCCGACCACCTGATCCTGCCCCACCCATTCCCCTGAAGGAGGGCTGAGCATGGGTCGCTGGTCCGCGCTGCACGTCCATCTGCACGCCGGCTCCGAATGCACCGAGACGGTGCTCCGGGAGCACATCGTGCCGGCCACGACGGATCTGCTCGCCCGGGGCGAGATTTCCTCCTGGTTCTTCGTCCGGTACTGGGAGGGCGGCCCGCACCTGCGCTGGAGGGTCGCCGACGCGACGCCAGAGACGGTACGGCGGATGCGCGCAGGGCTGGTCGAAGCGGTGGCCGCGCTGCCGCCACCGGCCCGGGAACTACGTCCGGCGGACTGGTACGCCAAGTTCGGAGTGAACGACTCCGACTCCACCGACCAGGTCGGCGTGGGGCACGGGATCGGCGGTGGGCCGGACCTCGACTGGCAGCCGCACGGCACGGTACTCGAACAGCCGTACCGGGCGGAGGTCGACCGGTACGGCGGCCCGGACGCGATCGGGGCGGCCGAAGAACTGTTCGCCGCGTCCAGTCGGGTTGCAGCCGCCCTGCTCGGCGCACCACCTGCCCGCCGCCGGTCGACCGCCGTGGACCTGCTGTTCGGGTTCCTCACCGCCAGCGGCCTCGCCGCACACGAGGCGGTCCGGTTCCTGCGCGGCTACGCCAACACGTGGACGCTGGTGCCGGAGGCGCACGGTCAGGACCTCGGCCTGGCCCTGATCGCGGCGGAACGCGACTTCCACGCCGATGAGTCCGCCTACCCGGCCCGGCAGCGGCTCATCGCCGACATCGTCACGCGGCGCAAGGGCGCCAGCACCTCGGTGAACTACTGGGCAGACGAGGTCGCCGCCTATGTCGAGCGGTTGCGGACGCTCGACGGGCAGGGGCGGCTGCACGCGACGATCCCCGGTGTCCTCGCGTCGCAGCTGCACATGCTGCACAACCGCCTCGGGCTGAGCATCCCCGCCGAGTGCCACCTCGCATGGTTGGCGTCGTTGGCGTACGGCGCTCCGGCCGGAGCGCCGGACTTCCACCTCGACGGAATCGACGCCCCGGACCGGGCCTACCACGAGCGGTCGAAGTTCGTCCGTACGCGGTGGCCGAACCAGCGTCCCCGCACGGTCGAGCTGGCATCGGATCGTCCCAGCCCCACCATCCCACCCGGCACCGAAACGTTGACACTGCCCGAGCCGACGCCGGGTGCGCTCGCCGACACCACGCTCGCTGAGGTGTTGCTGGGCCGTCGCACACGGTACGACTTCGGCCGGGGGGAGGCGGATGTGGTGGACCTGGGCCGGTTGCTGCGCTACGCGGCGGGCGACACCGCACCACCGGGCAGTGGCCAGCGACGACTGGCGTACCCGACTCCGGGCGCCCTGGCGACCACCCGGCTGCTGGTGCTTCCCCGTCGGGTCGCCTCGGTGCGGGCCGCACTCTACGAATACCTGCCGGAGCGGCACGCCCTCCAGCGGGTGGCGCCCGATCCGGGCACCGACCGGCTGTCCCGGGTCGCGCCGCAGTTCGCACCCGCCGGCGCCGGCCGGACCGCCGGGTCCGACGCCGTCGTCGACTCCGGCGGGCTCGACGCCGAGGCGGTGCCGCTCTGGGTGTTCGTGGTCGCGGACCTACGACGGGCCAGGGCCCGGTACGGGCTGCGCGGATACCGGTTCTCCGCCATGGAGACCGGCCACCTCGCCCAGAACCTGCTGCTCGCCGCGACGGCCATCGGGCTGTCCGCCGCCCCGCTCGGCGGATTCTTCGACGACGAGCTCAATCACCTGCTGCTGCTCGACGGGCTGGACTCCAGCGTCTTCTACGCCCTCACCCTCGGCTGAGGGGAAATGGGAAATCCTCCGGCCAGCCGGCGGCTCAGGCGGTACCGACTGGTCGGTTCCGGCTCACACCGTGGCACGGGAGAGGACGGCGAGTTCCGCCGCAGCCGCCGTGCCGATGGCGAGGACCAACGGCCACGGGGTGCCGACCAGGGCGTAGAGCAGGACCAGCGCCGGCGCGGCGGCCGCCGCGTAAACGGCCAGCGCGAGAACCCGGTCGGAGCGCAGCAGGCTCGGCAGGATGGTCCGGGTCAGCCCGGGCAGCTTGGCGGCGAAGCGCCAGACCACCAGGGCCCCGCCTAGGGCCGCGAACGCCGCCGCGAACCGGGACAGCCCCGCGCTGCCCGACGCCATGCAGGCGATCAGCACGGCAGTGATCATCGTCCAGCCCGCGCCGTAGACCACGAGCTGACGCAGGCCGATCGAGATGGTCCGGCCGGAGTCGACCCGGCCGGGGCTCATCGCGGCGGCCTCGGCGAGGTGTTCCAGCGCCTCACTCCAGCGCCGCTGCTCCAGCCGCAGCACCCCGATGTCGTGCCGGGCCTCGGCGAGCTGCGGGTCCAGCCGGAGCGCCTCCCGGTAGGCGCGCTCGGCCATGTCGAACATCTGCATGTTGGCCGACACCAGGCCGAGCACCAGGTGCGCCTGGGGGTTCTCGGGAGCCAGCTCGACCCCGCGCCAGGCCGCGTTCAGCGCCGGCTGCCCGTTGCGCGAGCCGGCCAGGATCGCCGCCGCGCTGCTCTGTGCGTACGCGTCGTCGGGACCCAACGCCAGGATCCGGTCGGCGGTACGGGCCGCCTCGACGTACTCCTCCAGATCGCCCAGAGCGAGGGCGCGGGCGACCAGCGCCGGAACGCTGTCCGGGGCGGCGGCGACTGCGGCGTCGGCGACGGTGAGCGCCTCCGCCGGCCGGTCGGCCGCGAGGTGGACCCGGGACAGCATGGTCAGCGCCCCGGCGTCGGACGGGTCCAGGGCCACGGCGTAGGAGACCTCGGCCGCGGCCTCGTCGTAGCGACCCAGCTCGGCGAGGAGCTGGGCGCGCTGGAGGTAGCCGTCGGCGGCGGACCGGTCGGAGGTGGCGTCGCTGGACATCGCGGCGAGCCTAGGCGGCCGGAGCGTCGTACACCAGGGCCACCGCGATGCCGGTGAGTCCCTCGCCGCGCCCGGCGAACCCGAGGCCGTCGGTGGTGGCCGCGGAGACGGTCACCGGCGCACCGACCGCCTCGGAGAGCACCCGCTGGGCCTCCGCACGGCGCGGCCCGATCTTGGGCCGGTTGCCGATCACCTGCACGGACACGTTGCCGATCGCGTAGCCGGCAGCCCGCACCCGCCGGGCACTCTCGGCGAGCAGGGCGACGCCCGACGCGCCGGCCCACTCGGGCTGACCCACCCCGAAGTTCGCGCCGAGGTCCCCGAGGCCGGCTGCCGAGAGCAGCGCGTTGCAGGCGGCGTGCGCGGCCACGTCGGCGTCCGAGTGCCCGGCCAGGCCATCCTGGTCGGGCCAGTGCAGCCCGGCCACCCAGCACGGCCGGCCCGCCTCGAAGGCGTGCACGTCGGTGCCGATGGCCACCCGGGGAACGATCATGCGAAGAGGGTACGCGTCAACCGCCGGTGACCAGCAGGTGCTCGGCCAGCGCCAGGTCGAACGGACGGGTGATCTTCAGCGCGTACTCCGAGCCGGGGACGCAGGACACCGGGACACCCTGTTTCTCGACCAGGCCGGCGTCGTCGGTGAGCGGGTCGCCCGCGGCGGCGTGTGCGGCCGTCAGCACCGCCCGGCGGAAGCCCTGCGGGGTCTGCACCGCCCGCAGCGCGGAGCGGTCGACGGTGCCGAGGACGACCTCGTCGACGCCGACCTCCTTGATCGTGTCGACGACGGGGAGCACCGGAATCACCGCGTCACGCCCGGCGCGCACGGCCGCCGCGACGGATTCCACCAGGTCGGACGGGGTCAGCGCCCGGGCGGCGTCGTGCACGAGGACGATCTCCGGGCCGGCGGGCACCGCCGCGAGGGCGGCAGCCACCGACGCCTGCCGCTCGGCCCCACCGGGCACCACGGTCACCGGGGCGACCGGGGCCAGCAGGTCGCGCACCGCCGTCACCTCGGCGGCCGGGGCGGCCACGACGATGGTGTGCACCGACGGGGCGGCGGCGAGCCGGCGGACCGCGTGCACCAGCAGGGGCTCTCCGCCGAGCAGACGCAACGCCTTGGGCCCGCCGGGACCGAGCCGTACGCCGGCACCGGCCGCAGGCACGAGGACCGCGACGTCACCGCGCGGATTGAGCTGCGCGGTCACGTCGCGGTCCTCGTTGGTTTGTTCACTACGAATCGGGTACGACGATGCTGTGGGGACTAGGCCTCGGTGAGGACCTTGTCGAGCAGCGTCTCCGCCTCGTCCTTGGTGCTCTTCTCGGCCAGCGCGACCTCGCCGACGAGAATGTCGCGGGCCTTTGCGAGCATGCGCTTCTCACCCGCGGAAAGACCCCGCTCCCGCTCCCGACGCCACAGGTCACGAACGACCTCGGCGACCTTCAGCGGGTTACCGGAGGCCAGCTTCTCCAGATTCGCCTTGTAACGCCGCGACCAGTTGGTCGGCTCCTCGGTGTGCGGTGCACGGAGCACGTCGAAGACCTTGCCGAGGCCCTCTTCGCCGACCACCTCGCGCACGCCCACGATCTCGGCGTTCTCGGCGGGCACCCGGACCGTCAGGTCACCCTGCGCGACCTTCAAGACGAGGTATTGCTTAGGCTCGCCCTTAATGACCCGAGTCTCGATTGCCTCGATGAGTGCGGCCCCGTGGTGGGGGTAAACAACGGTCTCGCCGACACTGAAAACCATAGGTTCGAAACCCCTTTCGCTGTGTCTAGGGTAACACGCTCAGGCACCGATGTCTCACCGCTGTCCTGACCGTTGGCGCAGCTCAGGGGCCCTGTGAGAGGTATTTCTTAAGCTTGACAGGCCGCCAAACCGGTGGGTCGACCACGCTCCGTAACGCTTGGATGACGTCCCGGTACGAGTGGCGCGAACGTCGAGATCAAGGGCTATGCGCTCCTCCCATGGTAGCCCGCCGGCCGGGTATGCGCCCAGGTGTAGCGGCAGCCCGCCCCGTGCGGGACGCTGGAGGTCGAGCCGCTGTCCGCTCGCCGAGTACGTCCTGGGGGTCCGATGGGCAAGCCCGACGCAGA
Organism: Micromonospora peucetia; assembly: GCF_900091625.1. NCBI lineage: Bacteria > Bacillati > Actinomycetota > Actinomycetes > Micromonosporales > Micromonosporaceae > Micromonospora > Micromonospora peucetia. Next base: position 2,512,383 of record NZ_FMIC01000002.1, on the reverse strand, counting down.
CGGCCCCGGACTGCCCGACCTGCCACCGGAATGGGGTCGGGTGGTCGTGCCGGACGACGCCTCCGCCCTGGCTGCCGACGCCGAACAGATCCGCCGCGAACTGCGCGGCACGCCCCGCCGCGCCACCCCGTCTCCGCCAGCCCGGCCCTCGCTCGCCCTGCCCCTGCTGGTCCTGTTGGTGGCGGTGCTGACCACCCTCGCCGGCCTCGCGGCGGTCACCTGGCCCCGGTCCACCCCGGCACCGGCCACCAGCCCGTACGCGCCACCGGCCGGGCCGACCGGGCGGCCGCTGCCCGCGCTGGACCTGGTCGACGCGGGCCAGTCACCGGTGCCCCTGCGCGGACTGGTGCCGATGATGATCATCCTGGTCGACGGCTGCTCCTGCCCCGACGACGTGGCCACCGCCACCGCCCTGGTGCCGGCCGGCGTCACGCTGGTCACCGTCGCCGGCGACCGACCCCTACGCTTCACGCCGCCGCCCGGGGCCAGCGTACGAGCGCTCGCCGACCCGGCCGGCGGGCTGCGCGCGTTCCTGCACCTGCCGGCCACCCCGGGCGTCGCCACCGCGCTGCTGGTGGACCGGGCCGGCGTCCTCGTCAAGGTGGTGCCCGAGGTGCGCTCCGCCGAGGACTACCGCGCCGAACTGGCCCACCTCGCCCGCTGAGCCGCACCGCCTGAAATGAGGCGCCCCTACTGACGGATTCTGATGTGCGGGGGCCCTTCCTGACAACGAGGCAGGCGGGGAGACGGTGTCAGGGGATGGCGACCAGTTGCGCCTCGACCCGGAGCCGCTCGGCGTTGGCGCTCGACAGCGAGACCTGGAACGGCCCGCCCCTCCCGACGACCTCCGTCGAGTGGACCGAGCCGTCGCAGGCGCTGGTGATCGGGTCCGCCGCCCGGGCCCCGTCGATCACGATCAGCAGCTCGCCCGGCCCGACGCAGCGGTACTGGAGCAGGTGACGGGCCCCGCCCTCGGCGGCGGCATGCCTGACGAGCCCTTGCGGCGGGCTGAGCACGGCCTGGGCGGTCCAGACCGGGTCGGGATAGCTGTCCAGCCTGCGAGTACGCGCGCGCTCGTCGAGCAGCCCGGCCAGGAGGCGGCGCGGCTCCCGCACGTCGACGTCCGTCCGGACCGTGGCGCCGGTGTTCGGATCCGTCCGGTACGCGGCACCGCTGCTCGGATCGACCCAGAAGCTGACGGGTCGTCCGGACCCCTCCGGCACGACGAACCGGACGCGGGCTTCCGGCGGGGCTCCCAGCCGGGCCCCGACCTCGGGTGCGGCGCTCGGCACGGTCGCCACGGGGCCGGTGCGGGGCGCCTCCGCCTGCCACCACCAGCCACCCCCGACCAGTGCCGCCAGCCCCACCATGGCCAGCACCGCGGTGCGCAGCCGGTCGTCGGCCCCGACGGGAGTCGCGTGCTCACCGGCGTCCGGCCCGGATTCCGGCCGATCTGCCACATCGACGTTCATTACCAGAGGGTAACCGCGGCGCGTGAACAGATCACTCCTGTCGTTCGAGCAGCGCGGCGTAGAGGGTCAGGCCGGGGCCGAACGCCAGCATCACCACCCGTCGGGGCGGCGACGCGGCCCGGCGCAACCGGTCGAGGATCAGCAGCACCGTCGGCGACGAGCAGTTACCGTGCTCGTCCAGCGTCGCCCGGGACGCCGCCAGCCCTTCCGGAGGCAGCGCCAGCTCCCGCTCGACCACGTTGAGGATGCGCGGACCGCCCGGGTGCGCCGCCCAGCCGTCCACCTCGGACAGCGTCGTGCCGTGCCGGGCCAGCAGGCCGTCCACCAGGCCCCGGACGTGCGTGGAGAGCACCGCCGGCACCTTCGGCGACAACCCCATCCGGAAGCCGGTGTCGGTGACGTCCCAGGTCATGTGGTCGGCCGTCGAGGTGTCCGTGACGGAGGTGACCTCGCGCAGCGCGTACCCCCGGCCGTCGGGGACGACCACGGCGGCGACCGCGGCGTCCGAGAAGAGCGCGTGGGAGACGATCTGCTGGGTGTCCACCCGGGCACTGGAGGGCTGGATGTGCAGGCTGGTCAGCTCCGCGCAGAGCAGCAGCGCCGGCCGGCCCCGGGCGGTGACGAAGTCGCTCGCCGCACCCAGCCCCGGCAGTGCGGCATAACAGCCCATGTGCCCCACGAAGATGCGCTGCGTGTCCGGCGCCATGCCCAGGTCCCGGGCCAGCAGGATGTCCAGCCCGGGGGTGGCGTACCCGGTGCACGAGCAGACCACGAAGAGCCCGACGTCGCCGGCGGACAGGCCGGCGGCGGTCAACGCCCGGCCCACCGCCTCCTTGCCCAGCGGCAGCGCCTCGACCAGGTAGCGGCGCATCCGCCGCTCCGTCGGCCAGTCGGAGACGTCCTCCAGCAGGGGGTTCACGGCGGCCTGCCGGTGGGTGACCCCCGAGTGCGCGAAGATCCGCTGCGCCAGCGCCCGCGTGCTGCCGGAGAAGTGCTTCGAGAAGAAGCCCTCCCACAGGTCGTCCTGCGCGGCCGACGGCGGGTGCGCCGTCCCCAGCCCCGCGATCACCGGTACGGCCACCATGCCCACCTCTCGTCCTGCCCTGCGTACCCCGTCCCTGGACGGGGCTTGCGCCTCGTGGGCCCGCACGTCCGTCGCCCCGGCGAACTCTCCACGCTCACCAACGAGGAACCGTTGCGTCGCGGTCCGGGTCGCCGCCCAGCGCGGCGACGCCGAGCCAGTCCGCGCAGACGTCCGACGTCGCCGGGTGCAGCGAACCGCAGCGGGCGTCCCGGTAGAGCCGCTCCAGTGGGTGCCCCCGCCGGGTCGCGGACGTGCCGGCCGCCTCCAGCACGGACGCCGCCACGTCGGCGGCGGTGGTGCCGGCGAGCAGTTTGGCCCGCCAGACCCAGCGGTTGGTCTCCGCGTCGCCCGGCGCCTCGTCCACCCGGCGGGCCGCCTCCGCGACCACCAGCTGGGCCGCAGCCACCGCGGCGTCGGCCCGGCCGAGGCGGGACCGGACCGCCGGAAGGTGGGCGAGATTGCGGGCGTTCAGGTGCTCGGCCGCCGCGTCGACCGCCGCCCGGGCGACCCCGACGTAGACGGCGGCGTAGCTGGCCACCAGCCAGTGCGGCATGAGCTGGGCGATCACCAGCGCCAGCCCCTCCACGCCGCCGAGCAGCCGGTCGGCCGGCACGGTCACGTCCAGGTGCAGGTCGTGCGAGGAGGTCGCTCGCATGCCGAGCGAGTCCCAGGTGGGCTCGACGGTCAGCCCCTCGCCGGCCGGCACCAGGAACTGGGAGACCACCGACTGGTCGGCGGCACTGCGGGCGGCAACGAGGTAGCCGTCCGCGTGCCCGGCCCCGGAACAGAACGTCTTGCTGCCCTTGAGATGCCAACCGCCGTCGACCGGCTCGTAGCTGGTGCTGAGCTGGGAGAGGCGGGCACCGGCGCCGCGCTCGCTCATCGCCACGGCGTACCAGGCGCCCTGGGCGGCGGCGGTGAGCAGCCGGTCCCGCGCGGCCAGCGCCTCGTCCGGCACTCCGAGCGCCTCGGCCAAGTCCTCGGTGACCGCGCCGAGCGCACCGGTGACCGAGGCGTGCATGTTGAAGACCAGGGCCGTCGCGCCGTTGCCCCGGGCCAGCTCGGTGGCGACCGCCGCGTACTCGGCGAACGTCGCTCCCGCCCCGCCGAGCGCGGTGGGGACCATCAGGCCGAAGAGCCCCGCCTCGCGCAGGTCCCGGAAGTCCTCGACCGGGAACGAGCCGTCCCGGTCGTGCTCCGCCGCCCGGGCGGCGAACCTCGGCGCCAGGCGGCGAGCCGCCTGGAGCGCGTGCTGCGTCATACAGCCCCCTTCTCGGCCCTCTCCCTACCCAGGGACGGGCACCGCTATCCGCTCCGGTTACCACGCCCCTGGTAGAGCACGGCAGTCGACCAGGTCGGCACGATCCGCGGCTTCGGGCCGGCAACCGTCGCCCGCGGCTGGTCGCCCACGGTCGCGTACGGACGGCCGGCGGCGAGCATCCGGCGGGCCAGCCAGCCGAGCAGTCCGGGCACCCCCGGCCGGATGCCCCGCAGCCGCAGGTCGACCCCGTGCCGGGCACACTCGGCCACCAGTGCCCGGGCGTCCACGAACAACCGTGGATCATGGATGCCCTTCGGCACGGTGGGCAGCCGCTCGGCGATCCGCACCGCGAGCAGCCGACTCAGCGCCGTGTCGTTCAACGTGTCGAGGACGAGCAGGCCACCGGGCCGGAGCAGCCGGCACGCCTCGGCCACCGCGCGCCGCCAGTCGGGCACGTGCTCCAGCAGCTCGCCCGCGGCGACCACGTCGGCGCAGCCGTCGGCCAGCGGTACGGCGGTGACGTCGCCGTTGACGACGGTCACCCCGTGCGCGGAGGCCTGCTCCAGGGCCGACCGGGTGAGGTCGACACCGACGTGCCGGTAGCCCCGGCCGGCCAGGTGCGGGGCGAGCAGCCCGGCACCGCAGCCGAGGTCGACCAGGAGGGCCCCCGGGCGCGACGCCGTCGGCACCAGCGCCGCGCGGGCCTCGGCCAGCCAGTGCAGCATCGCGAACGCCCCGTCCGGCCGCCACCACTCGCCGGCCAGGTCGTCGTACTGGCGCGGATCGTTGCGTGGCAGGGCACGGCCCGCATCTGGCATGGACCGAGCGTGGCACGACTGTCCGGTAACGACCAGACTTCCCTCATGTCGCCAACGGTGCTAGGGCTGGTCAGGGCGAGTCATCCGGAGCCGGCCGCCGCGGTCACCACGGTGGCCGGGCTGCTGGCGTGGGGCGTCGGGCACCGGCCGGCCGGTGTCCTCGCCGTGGTGCTCACCGTGGCGGCCAGCCAGCTCGCCGTCGGCTGGGCCAACGACGCGCTCGACGCCGACCGGGACGCCACGGTGGGGCGTACCGACAAACCGGTCGCCGCCGGCGCGGTGAGCCGGCGCGTGACGGCCGTGGCCGCGGCGGTGGCCGCGCTCGCCACCCCGCTGCTGGCGCTGGTCACCGGCCCGGCCGCCGCACTCTTCGCCACCCTCGGGTTGGTCTCCGCGCTGCTCTACGACTGGCCGCTGAAGTCGACCCCGGTCTCGGTGCTGCCCTACGCGGTCTCCTTCGGCTCGCTGCCCGCCTTCGTCGTGCTGGCGCTGCCCGGGTCGGTCCTCCCGCCGGTCTGGCTGGTCGCCGCCGCGGCCTGCCTGGGCGCCGGGGCACACTTCGCCAACGTCCTGCCCGACCTGGCCGACGACGCCCGGACAGGGGTGCGCGGCCTACCGCACCGACTCGGTTCGACCGGCAGCCGCGCCGCCGCCGCGCTGCTGCTGCTCGCCGCGACCGCCACGCTGGTCCTCGGCCCGCCCGGGCCGCCGTCGGGCGTCGGCGTCGCCGCGGTCGCGACCGCCGTCGTGGTGCCGCCATTGAGCTGGTACGGCGGGCGTGCCGCCGCCCGGGCCGGAGGTCGGCAGGTGGCCGCCTTCCGGGCCGTGCTGCTGGTCGCCCTCATCGACGTCGTCCTGCTGGTGACGAGCGGCCGGCTGGTGTGAGGCGCGCCCGGGGGACTGGCATCTCCGGGTCGGCGTGCGCGGGTGGATCAGGCCCAACTACCCTGGAGCGCGGTCTGCGCGGGCATGGCCACCACCCCCGGCGTGAGCACCGGGTGGGATCGTGACGAGGAGGACCGACGTGACGCGCTCGATCAGGGGTTCCCGGCGGGCGGCCCTGCTGCTGTCCGGGATGGCCGCGGCGACCGGGCTGCTGCTGTCCGGCTGCGGCACCGGTCATGTCTCCGAGACCGCCAACAAGGAGCCGTCGGTCCAGGGCGTCAACCTGTCGGCCCGCAACGGCGAGTACGCGGTCCGTGGCCTGCTGCTCGGCTTCCCCGGCGTCGAGGGCTACAAGGCGGGCGCCAACGCCGTCCTGAACGCCGTGATCTACAACGACTCGGCGAACCCGGTCACCGTGACCGTGACCACCGACAGTGCCCGTGAGGTGGTGATCACCGGCGTCGGCGCGACCGCCAGCCCGTCGGCATCCCCGAGCGAGCCGGCGTCCGAGTCGCCGTCACCCACCCCGACCGGGTCGGAGTCGCCCAGCCCGGGCACCTCCGAGAGCCCGTCGGTCAGCCCGGGCGCCCCGGAGAGCCCGTCGGCTCCCGAGAGCCCGGCCGCGCCGGCCGGCGAGCCGGCCCGGATCGAGATCCCGGCGCGGAGCTACGTGCAGCTCAACACCGAGTCCGACCGGGTCTTCCAGCTCATCGGCCTGAACGAGTCGCTGCGCTCCGGCCAGAACGTCGTCCTGACCTTCGACTTCGGCAACGGCGTGACGGTCACCAGCCCGGTGCCGGTCGCCGTACCGCTCACCCCGGCAGCGCCCCCGTCGAAGATCGTCGAGCGCCTGGGCGGCTACGAGGGCGAGGAGGGCGGGCACTGATCCTCCCCCGCTCCGCTGATCAAAGACACCGCCGGCGTGGTGACCACCATGCCGGCGGTGTCTTCGTCGTACCCGGGGACTAACGTCCCGGTGTGACCACCTCCCGAGCGACCTCCGCCCGCGGCGGCGGGGCCGGCGGGCGCGGCCGAGCGTCCGCCCGCGAGCCCCGGCCCGCCTACGAGTGCGACGCCTGCGGGCACCAGCCGCCGAAGTGGGTGGGGCGCTGCCCGGAGTGCGGCGAGTGGGGCTCGGTGGTCGAGTGCACGGTCACCGGCCCGACGGTCTCCGGCAAGGTGGTCAGTTCCCGGATGCCGGCCGAGCCGGCCCGGCCGATCGCCACCATCAGCGCCGCCTCGGCCCGGGCCCGCCCCACCGGGGTCAGCGAGCTCGACCGGGTCCTCGGCGGCGGCCTGGTCCCCGGCGCGGTGGTGCTGCTCGCCGGCGAGCCGGGGGTCGGCAAGTCCACCCTGCTGCTCGACGTGGCCCAGCAGTGGGCTGCCGGCGCCGGCAGCCCCTCCCTGGTGGTCAGCGGCGAGGAGTCGGTCAGCCAGGTCCGGCTGCGCGCGGAGCGGATGGGCACCCTGCACGATGAGCTCTACCTCGCGGCCGAGAGTGACCTCGCAGCGGTGCTCGGTCACCTCGACGCGGTCAAGCCGGGCCTGCTGGTGCTCGACTCGGTGCAGACCATCTCCACCGGCGACGCCGAGGGCGTCTCGGGCGGGGTGACCCAGGTACGGGCGGTCACCGCCGCCCTGGTCTCGGTCGCCAAGGAGCGCGGCATCGCCATCGTGCTGGTCGGCCACGTCACCAAGGACGGCCAGGTCGCCGGCCCGCGGGTGTTGGAGCACCTGGTCGACGTGGTGCTGCACTTCGAGGGCGACAAGCACTCCTCGCTGCGCATGGTGCGTGGCGTGAAGAACCGGTTCGGCGCCGCCGACGAGGTGGGCTGCTTCGAGATGCACGAGGGCGGCATCAGCAGCCTGGCCGACCCGTCCGGGCTGTTCCTGACCCGCTACTCGGAGCCGGTGCCCGGCACCTGTGTCACGGTGGCGATGGAGGGGCGTCGGGCGCTGGTCACCGAGGTGCAGGCGCTGATCGGCGCGACCGTGGCCGGCTCGCCCCGGCGGACGGTGTCGGGGCTCGACTCGGCCCGGCTCGCGATGGTGCTGGCCGTGCTCCAGCGGCGCACCGAACGCCTGACGCTGCACGACCGGGAGGTCTTCGCGGCCACCGTCGGCGGCATCCGGGTGGTGGAACCGGCGGCCGACCTCGCCGTCGCCCTCGCCGTCGCCTCGGGCGGGCTCAACCTGGCCATCGCACCGAACCTGGTGGCGATCGGCGAGGTCGGGCTGACCGGCGAGGTGCGCCGCGTCGGCGCGGTGCCACGCCGGCTGGCCGAGGCGGCCCGGCTCGGGTTCCGGCTCGCGCTGGTGCCGACCGGCTGCGGCCCCGAGAGCACCGGCGTCACACCGGAACACATGCGCGTGATCGAGGTGACCGACGTCCGCTCGGCGCTCCAGGCCGTCGCCCGGGCGTCCGCCGAGTGACCGGCGCTGGCCGCCAGTGGAACATCCGGCCCGATAACGGACAGCCCGGACGCGGGCCCACGGTCAGGGCGAGGTGGGGCATCGTGACACATCACAGTAACCACGACAGCACCCACCGCAGGGCAGTCCGTAGACTGTGCCCGTGCCGATCGACCGCGACACCGCCAAGCCCACCGGCGCGACGCCCCACGCCCGCACCGGCGCCGTGGGCTCGCCCGCCCGCCCGATCAGCGTGAGCGTGACCGGCGGCGCCGGGAGCGCCGGCGATCCGTTGCGGGCGAACCTGGCCCTGATGGCTCCGGGCACCGCGCTGCGCGACGGCCTCGAGCGCATCCTGCGCGGCCGGACGGGCGCGCTGATCGTCCTCGGCTACGACAAGGTCGTCGAGGGCCTCTGCACCGGCGGCTTCCCGCTCGACGTCGAGTTCTCCGCCACCCGGGTCCGGGAGCTGTGCAAGATGGACGGCGGGGTCGTGCTCTCCAGCGACGGCACCCGGATCGTGCGGGCCGCCGTGCACCTGATGCCCGACCCGACCATCCCGACCGAGGAGTCCGGCACCCGGCACCGCACGGCGGAGCGGGTCGCCCGGCAGACGGGCTTCCCGGTGATCTCGGTCAGCCAGTCGATGCGGATCATCAGCCTCTACGTCAACGGCCAGCGGCACGTGCTGGACGACTCAGCGGCAATCCTGTCCCGTGCCAACCAGGCGCTCGCCACGCTGGAGCGCTACAAGCTCCGGCTGGACGAGGTCTCCGGCACCCTCTCCGCCCTGGAGATCGAGGACCTGGTCACCGTACGGGACGCGGTCGCGGTGGTGCAGCGGCTGGAGATGGTCCGCCGGATCGCCGACGAGATCGCTGGCTACGTGGTGGAGCTGGGCACCGACGGCCGCCTGCTGGCCCTCCAGCTCGACGAGCTGATGGCCGGCGTCGACGCCGACCGCACCCTGGTGATCCGGGACTACCTGCCAACCGGCCGGAAGCCCCGCACCCTCGACGAGGCGCTGGTGGAGCTAGATCTGCTCGGCGCGACCGAGCTGATCGACCTGGTCTCGGTCGCGAAGGCGATCGGCTACCCGGCCGCGTCCGACGCGCTCGACGCGGCGGTCAGCCCGCGCGGCTTCCGCCTGCTGGCCAAGGTGCCCCGGCTGCCGGTGACCGTGGTCGACCGCCTCGTCGTGCACTTCGGCAGCCTCCAGCGCCTGCTGGGCGCCACGGTCGAGGATCTCCAGGCCGTCGAGGGGGTCGGCGACGCCCGCGCCCGGGGTGTCCGCGAAGGATTGTCCCGGCTCGCCGAGGCGTCGATCCTCGAACGCTACGTCTGACCGGCCGGGCTGCCCGGCCGCCCGGCCGACGGCCGCTCAGCCGGTGACGATGAGTTTGACCGGCTCGCTGAGCTTGGTGCCGACCCGGGCGAAGACCTGGTACGTCCCGGCCTGCGGGTTCGGGCCCGCCGCCACTCCGTTGGCGCACTTGGTGCTGTCGCGGCCGTTCCAGCCCACCTGGTAGGAGCGTTCGAAGCCCGGCGTGAAGGACTGCGGGTCGGAGCCCTTGCCGGTGCCGCAGGTGTCGGACGACCAGATCTTCTCGGCCCCCGACTTGATGAACAGCTCCTGCGCGTCGGCGCCGACGTCGCGGCTGCACGTCCGCTCGGACCGATTCTTGATCTTGAGGTGGAGGTCCACCACGGCCCCCCGGACCACCGAGGCGGGCTGGGCCACCGGGGTCACCGTGATCTCGGCGTCCGCGCAGGTGCCGTCGTCGACGGCCGGCACGACCGGCGCCGGCGGCGAGTCGGTGGTGACCGGCCCGTCCGACGATTCGCCGGCGCCAGGACCGCCCGGCGCCCCCGGCGAGGGCGCCCCGGTCTGCGGGGTGAGCACCGAGCCGGTGGGCTCCGGCGTGGCACCGGAGGACGACGTCGCGCCCGGCGAGGGCTGCGTGTCGCCGGCCTTCTTCGCGTTCCGGTCCGATCCGGTGCACGAATAGAGCAGGACAATCAGGAAGAGGAACCCCGCTCCGAGCACGACGGCGCGACGCCGCCAGTAAACGGCGGGTGACAGGGGGCCGACCGTCAGACGCATGATGTCCCCACCGTAGCGGCGCGGGGCACGGCAGCCCCACGCGACGCGCCGAGTCGTCGGCAGCTCACCGCACCGACCCTCCAAACACGACGGTCATGCCTGCCGATCGTGTCCCGCCGGCGACACCGGGTGGCCACGCCGCCGCCACTCAGAGGTAGACCTTGCGCTGGTAGATGGCGTGCGCGCCGGCGACCCGGTCCAGGAAGAGCAGGCCGGCGCAGTGGTCGATCTCGTGCTGGAGGGCCCGCGCCTCGAACCCGTCCGTCACCAGCCGTACGGACCTGCCGGTGCCCGGCAGCACGCCCTCCACCACCAGCCGGCTCGCCCGCTTGACGTCCCCGGTCAGGTCGGGCACCGACATGCACCCCTCGCGGGCCACCTTCCACCGGCTCGCCTCCACGACCCGGGCGTTGCACAGCACGAAGGTGCCGTGCACCGTGAGCGCCTTCGGGTGGCCGGTCACGTCCACCGCGAAGACCTGTGCACCCACGCCGACCTGTGGGGCGGCCAGCCCGACGCAGCCCGGCGAGACCCGCATGGTGGCGATCAGGTCGGCGGCCAGCCGTACCGTCTCCGCCGCAGTCGGGTCCACCTCGTCACCGGCCCGGCTGAGCACCTGCTCCGGCGCGGACACCACCGGCCGCACCTCCCCCGGCACGGCCAGGGACTCCGGGGTCCAGTCGCCGAGGCCGGCGTACGCCTCGGTCTCCGGGCCGGACCCTACGCCGGTCACAGCAGATCCGGGTCGGCCGGCCGGAGGGTCACCCCGACGCCCAGTTCCGCGGCCGTCGCCGTCAGCCGTCCGGCCGGCTCGCCGGCCGTGCCGGGCGGCAGCTCCACCTCGGCGACCACCACGTAGAGCGAACCGGTAAGCCGGGTGCTCAGGTCGGTGACGTTGCCGCCGGCGTCGGCGAGCACCCGGGTCATGGCCGCCACGATGCCCATCCGGTCCGCGCCGTGCACCGCCATCACGTACGGCTCGCCGGCGGGAGCCGTCTCGCCGTCGGGGGTGACCGCGCGTACGGTGGCCAGCAGCTGGCCGTCGGCGGAGAGCGGCACCAGCGCGGCCTCGACGTCGGCGGCGGCCGGGCCCACGCAGATCAGGGTCATCGCGAAATGCCCCCGCAGCCGCGTCATCGTGCTGTCGGTGAGGTTCGCGCCGAGCCTGGCCAGCAGCTCGGCCACGTCGGCCACGATGCCCGGCCGGTCCCGGCCGATGACGGTGATCGCGAGCTCGTTCATCCGGGCATTCTGCCCGATCCGTCCGCCGCCCCGGCAGCGCCCCGCCCGGAGCGCCCAGCCAGCGGGACGCCACGGCGGGGCCCGTCGTGACACCGGTCGCCCGCGCCGCCCCGGCGGCGGGCCGCGTGACATCATCGGCGGCGCGATGTCTGAGCCCACTTTCACCACCCTGGTCAGTCGGTGGTACGAGGAGAACGCCCGCGACCTGCCATGGCGCGGGGCCGACGTGAGCCCGTGGGCGATCCTGGTCAGCGAGGTCATGCTCCAGCAGACGCCGGTCGTACGCGTGCTCCCCGCCTGGGAGGCGTGGCTGGCACGCTGGCCGGAGCCGGCCACGCTGGCGGCTGACAGCCCCGCCGAGGCGATCCGGATGTGGGGACGGCTCGGCTATCCCCGCCGGGCGGTGCGGCTGCGGGACTGCGCGCTGGCCATCGTCGAGCGCCACGGCGGCCGGGTCCCGGACCGGCTGGACCAACTGCTGGCCCTGCCGGGCGTCGGCACGTACACCGCCCGGGCGGTGGCCGCGTTCGCGTACGGTCAGCGACACCCGGTGGTCGACACCAACGTGCGGCGGGTGGTCTGCCGGGCAATCGCCGGCGAACCGGACGCCGGTCCGGCCACCCGCCCGACCGACCTGGTCGCCACCGAGGAACTACTGCCGGTCGAGCCGGCCGCCGCCGCCCTGGCCAGCGCGGCCTTCATGGAACTGGGCGCGGTGCTCTGCGTCGCCCGGTCACCCCGCTGCGGCGCCTGCCCCGTCGAGTCGATCTGCGCCTGGCGCGCGTCCGGCCGCGAGGCCCCAGCAGGTCCGACCCGCCGCCCCCAGCGGTACGCCGGCACCGACCGCCAGGTACGCGGACTGCTGCTCGGCGTGCTGCGCGAGGCGACCGGGCCGGTGCCGCACCAACGGCTCGACCAGGTGTGGGCCGACGACATCCAGCGGTCCCGGGCCCTCTCCGGGCTGGTGCGGGACGGTCTCGTGGAGCCGGTCGGCGAATCCTCGTTCCGCCTCATCGGCGACGGGCCGCCGGTCCCGGTGCGCTGACGGCTCTCACCAGCCGTGCACATGCCGAAAGGGCCGCCCCCCTTGTGGGGGTCGGCCCTTTCGGTGTGGTGCTGTGGGTCAGGAGGTGTAGCCGCGGGTGGCGATCCAGTCGGCGAGGTTGTCGACGCTCATCCGGTAGGAGGCCTGGTTCGGGTCGGCCGAGTCGGCGATGGTGACGGTGTTGCCGTTGTCGCGGTAGCCGACGACGCTGACGTAGTGGCCGCCTTCGAAGGTGTGGGTGGTGCCGTCGGTGTCGGTGGCGGTGCCGGCGATGTTGGCGACCACGGCGTGGCCCTCGTCGACGGCCTTGACGATGTCGGTGCGTAGGGTGTCGGTCTGCTTGTCGTCGGCCTTGGGCTCGCGGATCTCCACCGACCGGTAGGCGTCCTTGCCGCTTTCCTTGTTCAGGACGGGGGTGATGTCGTTGATGGAGTCGGTGCCGGCCTCGGTGGTGCCCATCCGCTTGGCCATGGCGTCCACGTCGATGTTCTTGCCCTGCACGCTCAGGGCGTTGCGGGCGGCGGCGGGACCGCAGTAGAAGAAGTTGGGCTGGGCTTCGTAGCGGACATCCAGCTCACGCTCGCTGTTCTTGCGGTCCTGGCTGACCGACACCGGCTTGCCCTCGGTGGGGGTGGGGGCGGCGTGGGCGGCGGTGATGGGGCCGGCGATGGCGCCGCCGGTGAAGGCGAGCCCGGCGGCGGTCAGGGCGGTCTTGCGGAAGATGTCGGTACGCATGATGACAGCACCTTTCGATCGGGGGTACCCGGACGCACACCAGAGGGGGGCGGGTGCACCACGGGGGTGAGGAAAGGTTCTACGTCAGGCAGGTCCCCGGCGAGGGCCGGAGCGCGTTCCCGGGGATACAACCACCCGGGCAGGCCACACATTCCATCGGCCATGAGCGCCGGGCGGTACTTCGTGGTCCGGGGGATGTAACCACGCCGGCCCGGCTCGCATTCCGCCGACCACCCGGCCGACGAAGGACCGGTCACGCGGCCACGATGGTTACAACGACCCGGCACCCCGAACCATGCCCACCCGGCCGGTGGCGCCCATCACCCCGAACCCGACAGACGCGACATACCGGCCGCTACAGCGACCTGGGGCACCCGCCAGTCGGGCCGCCGGTCGACGACGAAGGGCTGGGCGGCGCGCTCGGATTCAACAGCTCTGCCGACCACGATCGTCTGATGGAAACCCGGCGGGATTCAGCCCAGCGCTCCGGTTCCCCATCAACTGATCATGGTGGTGACGGGCCGCCGCCACCGCGGGAGCGGAGGGTGCGGATGACGCCCCGGGGGCCGAACCGCTTCCCGAGCACGCAAAGAGGCGTGCGAGCGTGCGCACCGGAGGCAACGACCCAGATGTGACCGAACGGATGCCACGCGACGCCCAGGCAGAGTGTCCGATTTCGGGCAGAACGCGTAGGCGCTGAGGGAAGGACGCGGGGCGCACGTGGGGCGCCTCGGCGACCCGGGCGCTCGTTGGCGCTCGTGGCGCTCGTTGGCGCCCGTTGGCGCTCGTGGCGCTCGTTGGCGCACGTTGGCGCTCGTGGCGCTCGTGGCGCTCGTTGGCGCTCGTGGCGCTCGTGGCGCTCGTGGCGCTCGTTGGCGCTCGTGGCGCTCGTTGGCGCCCGTGGCGCCCGTGGCGCTCGTTGGCGACCCGGGCGCCCGTGGCGTCCGGGTCGCGCAGGCCGCGGCCGTGCCGGCGTACCGAAAAGGGCGGCGGCCCGGTGGCTGATGCCACCGGGCCGCCGCCCTCGTGTTGTTCGGTCCTACTCGTCCGCGCCTGCGGCGGCGGTGCCGCCGAGGTCGGCCGGTACGGCGTCCGGCACGGTGGCCGGCTTTTCCGCACCCGTGAAGATGAGCTTGGACTTGTCGATGTTCTCCGGGTCGCCCTCGCAGTCCACCACCACGATCTGACCTGGGATCAGCTCGTTGAAGAGGATCCGCTCGGACAGGTTGTCCTCGATGTCGCGCTGGATCGTGCGACGCAGCGGACGCGCACCGAGCACCGGGTCGAAGCCCTTCTTCGCCAGGTACTTCTTGGCGTTGTCGGTCAGCTCCAGGCCCATGTCCTTGTTCCGCAGCTGGCCCTCGATCCGCTGGATCATGATGTCCACGATCGAGAGGATCTCCAACTCACGCAGCTGGTGGAAGACGATGGTGTCGTCGATCCGGTTGAGGAACTCAGGCCGGAAGTGCTGCTTGAGCTCGTCGTTGACCTTCTGCTTCATCCGCTCGTAGCTGGATTCGGAGTCCTCCGACGCCTGGAAGCCCATCGAGACCGCCTTGGCGACGTCGCGGGTGCCCAGGTTGGTGGTCAGGATGATGACCGTGTTCTTGAAGTCCACGATCCGGCCCTGGCCGTCGGTGAGCCGACCGTCCTCCAGGATCTGGAGCAGCGTGTTGAACACGTCCGGGTGGGCCTTCTCGATCTCGTCGAAGAGGACCACCGAGAACGGCCGACGCCGCACCTTCTCGGTCAGCTGGCCGCCCTCGTCGTAGCCGACGTAGCCGGGAGGGGCACCCACCAGCCGGGAGACCGTGTAACGGTCGTGGAACTCGGACATGTCCAGCTGGATGAGGGCGTCCTCGCTGCCGAACAGGAACTCGGCCAGCGCCTTGGAGAGCTCGGTCTTACCGACACCGGACGGGCCGGCGAAGATGAACGAGCCCGACGGGCGCTTCGGGTCCTTCAGGCCGGCCCGGGTGCGCCGGATCGCCTTCGAGACCGCCCTGACCGCGTCCTCCTGGCCGATGACGCGCTTGTGCAGCTCGTCCTCCATGCGCAGCAGGCGCGAGGTCTCCTCCTCGGTCAGCTTGTAGACCGGGATGCCGGTCCAGTTGCCGAGCACCTCGGCGATCTGCTCGTCGTCGACCTCGCTGACGACGTCCAGGTCACCGGCCTTCCACTCCTTCTCCCGCTGCGCCTTCTGGCCGAGGAGCTGCTTCTCCTTGTCGCGCAGCTGGGCGGCGCGCTCGAAGTCCTGCGCGTCGATCGCGGACTCCTTGTCGCGACGCACCTGGGCGATGCGCTCGTCGAAGTCGCGCAGGTCCGGCGGCGCGGTCATCCGGCGGATCCGCATCCGGGCACCGGCCTCGTCGATGAGGTCGATCGCCTTGTCCGGCAGGAAACGGTCGGAGATGTACCTGTCGGCCAGCGTCGCGGCAGCGACGAGAGCCGCGTCGGTGATGCTCACCCGGTGGTGCGCCTCGTAGCGGTCACGCAGGCCCTTGAGTATCTCGATGGTGTGCGCCAGCGACGGCTCACCCACCTGGATCGGCTGGAAGCGGCGCTCGAGAGCGGCGTCCTTTTCCAGGTGCTTGCGGTATTCGTCGAGCGTGGTCGCGCCGATGGTCTGCAGTTCGCCGCGGGCCAGCATCGGCTTGAGGATGCTGGCGGCGTCGATCGCGCCCTCGGCGGCGCCGGCACCGACCAGGGTGTGGATCTCGTCGATGAAGAGGATGATGTCGCCGCGGGTGCGGATCTCCTTGAGCACCTTCTTGAGGCGCTCCTCGAAGTCACCGCGGTAGCGGGAACCGGCGACCAGGGCACCGAGGTCGAGCGTGTAGAGCTGCTTGTCCTTCAGCGTCTCGGGCACCTCGCCCTTGATGATCTTCTGGGACAGCCCCTCCACCACGGCGGTCTTGCCGACGCCGGGCTCACCGATCAGGACCGGGTTGTTCTTCGTCCGGCGGGAGAGCACCTGCATGACCCGCTCGATTTCCTTCTCGCGCCCGATGACCGGGTCGAGCTTGCCCTCGCGGGCGGCCTGGGTCAGGTTGCGGCCGAACTGGTCCAGCACGAGGCTGGTGGACGGCGCGGCCTCGCCCGGCGCCGCGCCCGCAGCGGCCGGCTCCTTGCCCTGGTAGCCGGAGAGCAACTGGATCACCTGCTGGCGGACCCGGTTCAGGTCGGCGCCGAGCTTGACCAGCACCTGGGCGGCGACGCCCTCACCCTCGCGGATCAGACCGAGCAGGATGTGCTCGGTGCCGATGTAGTTGTGGCCGAGCTGCAGCGCCTCGCGCAGTGACAGCTCCAGCACCTTCTTTGCCCGCGGCGTGAACGGGATGTGCCCGCTCGGCGCCTGCTGGCCCTGGCCGATGATCTCCTCGACCTGCTGCCGCACGCCCTCCAGAGAGATGCCGAGGCTCTCCAGAGCCTTGGCGGCGACGCCCTCACCCTCGTGGATCAGGCCCAGCAGGATGTGCTCCGTACCGATGTAGTTGTGGTTGAGCATCCGGGCCTCTTCTTGGGCCAGGACGACAACCCGTCGCGCTCGGTCGGTGAACCGCTCGAACATGCCCTCGTGCTCCTCACATGCCGTGCGCACTCGATCTTGATGGTCAAGAAGTCGTGGCGGGGCCGGTGCGTGGACGACCGGGACGGGCGTCCGCGCCTCCTTACTCTATCGCCGCGGACCGACTCCGCTGAGGTCGTGTCTCCCCGTCGAAGGACGTGTACGCGTCGTTTTACCCAACCGTCCGCGCTCAGGGCGTGTTCCGGTACCCCGGCCTGTACGCGCAGAGCGAAATTCAGTCACGGCGCGGAACCCGTCGCGCGGGCCGCACCGGGGCCGGCGCGGCCCGGATCCGGGCCGCGCGGGACTCGTCCACAGGCTGTGGACAAACTCTCCACCGCCTGTGGACAACGACCGTCGGGACGGAGTTCTTCCCGCCCGGACACGGTCCCGGGCGGATACGGCGACGCCGGCCCGGAGTCGTACTCCGGCCCGGCGTCGGTGTCGCCCGTCGTCGGTCGGTCAGTGACCGGCCTTCGCGTGGTACTCGTCGACGATCTCCTGCGGGATCCGGCCCCGGTCGGAGATGTCCTTACCGGCCTTCTTGGCCCAGGCGCGGATCGCCTTGTTCTGCTCCCGGTCGGCGGTGGCGCCACCGCGACCCCGTGCGGCCCGGCCGCCGACGACGACGCCGCCCCTGCCCACCTTCGTGCCGTGGGCGATGTACGGAGCGAATACGTCACGCAATTTCTCGGCGTTCGAGCCCGACAGGTCGATCTCGTACTGAACGCCGTCGAGCGCAAACTTGACCGTCTCGTCAGCGTCCCCGCCGTCCAGGTCATCGACCAGCTTATGAATGATCTGCTTGGCCACGTCCCACATTCCTTTCGAGCAGGGTGCTCCTGCAATCTGAGAGCACGATAACCTGCGCGGCACTTGCCGCGTCAATAGGATGCGGTAACGACCCGGTGGAGATGCGCGACTACTCGGGGCGAACCAGGGGGAAGAGGATGGTTTCCCGAATTCCCAGGCCGGTGAGCGCCATCAACAGTCGATCGATTCCCATTCCCATACCCCCGGCCGGCGGCATTCCGTACTCCATCGCCCGGAGAAAGTCCTCGTCCAGCCGCATGGCCTCGTCGTCGCCGCGGGCGGCGAGCTGGGCCTGGGCCACCAGCCGTTCCCGCTGCACCACCGGGTCCACCAGCTCGGAGTACGCGGTCCCGAGCTCGAAACCGAGCACGTAGAGGTCCCACTTCTCGGCCAGCCCGGGCTCGCTGCGGTGCGCCCGGGTGAGCGGGCTGGTCTCCTCCGGGTAGTCGCGGACGAAGGTGGGCGCCCGGAGGCTCGGCACCACCAGTTCCTCGAACAGTTCCTCCGCCAGCTTGCCCGACCCCCACTTCGGGTCGACCGCCAGACCCACCTTGTCGGCGTACTCCACCAGGCGGGTGTGCTCGGTGCGTACCGTGACCTCCTCGCCGAGCGCCTCGGAAAGGACCCCGAAGAGGGTCACCGAGCGCCACTCCCCGCCCAGATCGAACTCCTGGCCGTCGGCGTGCGTCACCACCGTCGAGCCGCTGACCGCGATCGCCGCCTGCTGCACGAGATTTCGGGTCAGCTCGGCCATCGTGTCGTAGTCGCCGTACGCCTCGTATGCCTCGAGCATCGCGAACTCGGGCGAGTGCGAAGAGTCGACACCCTCATTACGGAAGTTGCGGTTGATCTCGAAGGCCCGGTCGACACCACCGACGACGGCCCGCTTGAGAAACAGTTCCGGCGCGATTCGTAGATACAGATCGGTGTTGAGCGCATTGCTGTGGGTCACGAATGGCCGGGCCGCCGCGCCGCCGTGCAGCAGCTGGAGCATCGGGGTCTCCACCTCGATGAAGCCCCGGCCGTGCAGCGAGTCGCGCAGGCTGCGCACGGTCGTGGCCCGGGTACGCACCATCTGGCGGGCCTGCGGCCGGACGATCAGGTCCACGTAGCGCTGCCGGACCCGTGCTTCCTCGCTCAGCGGCTTGTGCGCCACCGGGAGAGGGCGCAGCGCCTTCGCCGTGACCGCCCACTGCTCGGCCAGCACGGACAGCTCGCCGCGCCGGCTGGTGATCACCTCACCGGTCACCCCGACGAGGTCGCCGAGGTCGACCAGGCGCTTCCAGTCCTCCAGCCGGTCGGCGCCGACCCGGTCGAGGGAGAGCATGGCCTGCAACTCGGTGCCGTCGCCGTCCCGGAGGGTGGCGAAGCAGAGCTTGCCGGTGTTCCGTACGAAGATCACCCGGCCGGTGACCGAGACCTGGTCGCCCGTGGCGGTGTCGGTGGGCAGCTCGGCGTACTTCTCGCGGATCTCGGCCAGCGTGCTGGTCCGGGGGAATCCGATCGGGTACGGCTCGACACCCTCGGCGAGCATCCGGTCCCGCTTCTCCCGGCGGACCTTCATCTGCTCGGGAAGGTCGTCGGCGGGATCGACTGGCACGGGGTTCTGCTCGGTCACGGCACGCTTCCTCAGAAGGAGATTTCGGGCGGGGTCAGGCCCCGAGCGTACTCAAGGCTCCAGCGAGGCGTTACGGGATAACCTGCCCGCCATGACCGACCCCACTCACGCCCTCTCGTTCGGCGCCGCCGCGAGCGACTACGACCGCTTCCGGCCCCGCTATCCGGAGCAGGCCGTCCGCTGGGCGCTCGACGGGCTGGGCGTTCCCGCCCGTGTCGTCGACCTGGGCGCCGGCACCGGAATCCTGACCCGCGCGGTGCTCGCCCTCGGCCACGAGGTGCAGCCGGTGGAACCGGACCCGGGGATGCGGGCCCAACTGGAAGTGGCCACCCCGGGCAGCACGACCCTGGCCGGCAGCGCCGAGTCGGTGCCGTTGCCGGACGGCGCGGCCGACGCGGTGCTCGCGGGGCAGGCGTACCACTGGTTCGACAAGGACCGCGCGCACGCCGAGATCGCCCGGTTGCTGCGGCCCGGCGGGACGTTCGCCCCGATCTGGAACACCCGGGACGAGCGCGTCGACTGGGTCGCCGAGTTGAGCCGGATCGCCCACCTCGGCGACAACGCCGGCAGCGTGGTGGAGAAGTACGGCGACTTCGGCTCCGCCTTCGAGCCGACGGAGCTGGGGGAATTCGCCCACACCACGACACTCACCCCCGACGAGGTGGTCGCGATGCTGCACACCCGCTCCTACTGGCTGACCGCGTCCATCGACGAACAGGACAGGATCGACCGAGAGCTCGGCAAGCTCTTCACGAGCCACCCCGACCTGGCCGGTCGGGAGTCTGTCGAACTCCCCTACCGCACGTTCGTCTTTCGCGCCCGACGCCGCTGAGCCACCGGGGGTTTCCGGGCAGCCCGGCCGGCGGAGGGATCAAGCCTGACCGCCCGGAGCCGGTCGGGCTGCCCGGAAACTCCCACGCTCAGAGGTTGCGCTCGTAGACCATCCGCAGGCCGATCAGGGTGATCATCGGCTCGTGGTGGGTGATCGTGCGGCACTCGTTGAGCACGAGCGAGGCCAGCCCGCCGGTGGCGATCACCGCGCTCACCTCGCCGATCTCCTCGATCATCCGCTCCACGATCCGGTCCACCTGCCCGGCGAACCCGAAGTAGAGGCCGGACTGGAGGCACTCGACGGTGTTCTTGCCGATCACCGAACGCGGCTTGGTCGCCTCCACCTTGCGCAGCTGGGCGGCCCGGGCGGCGAGCGCGTCGAAGCTGATCTCGATGCCCGGCGCGAAGGCGCCGCCGAGGAACTCGCCCCGGCCGCTGATCACGTCGAAGTTGGTGGTGGTGCCGAAGTCCACCACGATCGACGGCCCGCCGTAGAGGGTGTACGCGGCCAGGGTGTTCACCACCCGGTCGGCGCCCACCTCCTTCGGGTTGTCGATGGCGAGCTGCACCCCGGTACGCACCCCGGGCTCGACGATCACGCTCGGCAGGTCCGCGTAGTAGCGGGACAGCATGTTGCGCAGCGAGCGCAGCGCGGCCGGCACGGTGGAGCAGGCCGCGACCCCGGTGATCTCGACCGCGTCCCCGGCGAGCAGGCCCCGGAACTTCAGGCCCAGCTCGTCGGCCGTCGACCGCGCATCGGTCTTGATCCGCCAGGAGTGCACCAGCTTGTCGCCGTCGAAGGTCGCCAGCACGGTGTTGGTGTTTCCGATGTCGATGCAGAGCAGCACGCTCGCAGCCTAGACAACGGCCAGCCGCCGGTTCACCCGGTGCGCAGGTCCAGGGCGATGTCGAGGATCGGCGCGGAGTGCGTCAGCGCCCCGACCGACAGGAAGTCGACGCCGGTCGCCGCGTACCGCGCCGCCACGTCGAGGGTCAGCCCGCCGGTCGCCTCCAGCTCCGCCCGGTCCCCCACCAGGGCGACCACCTCGGTGAGCATCTCCGGGGTCATGTTGTCCAGCAGCAGGAAGGCCGCCCCGGCCTCGACCGCTTCCACCGCCTCGGCGACCGTGTCCACCTCGACCTGCACCGGCACGTCCGGGAAGGTCTCCCGGACCCGGCGGAAGGCCGCCGTGATGCCGCCCGCCGCGAACTTGTGGTTGTCCTTGATCATCGCGACGTCGTGCAGGCCCATCCGCTTGTTCGTGCCGCCGCCGGCACGGACCGCGTACTTCTCCAGGGCGCGTAGGCCCGGGGTGGTCTTGCGGGTGTCCAGCACCATCGCCTTGGTGCCGGCCATCGCGTCCGCCCAGGCCCGGGTGTGGGTGGCCACCCCCGACATCCGGCAGAGCAGGTTGAGCGCCGTCCGCTCGGCGGTGAGCAGCAACCGGGTCGGGCCGGTCACCGTGGCCAGCACGTCGCCGCGCGCCACCCGCGCGCCGTCCTGGGCCACCACCGACACCTCGACCGTACGGCCGGCGCCGGTCGCCTCGCCGACCAGCTCGAACACGGCCGCCGCCACGGCCAGCCCGGCCACCACGCCGTCGGCGCGGGCCACCAGGTCGGCCGTGTCGGCCTGCCCGGCCGGGATGGTGGCGACGCTGGTGACGTCCAGGAAGTCCGGCCCCAGGTCCTCGGCGAGCGCATCGGAGATCACCCGCCGCACCCGCGCCGGATCCAGGCCGGCGTCCCGCAACGCCCGTTCCGTCGACTCCGTCATCGGGTCCCCTCCCACGCTTGCGTCAGTCGGCCC
Organism: Micromonospora peucetia; assembly: GCF_900091625.1. Classification (NCBI taxonomy): domain Bacteria; kingdom Bacillati; phylum Actinomycetota; class Actinomycetes; order Micromonosporales; family Micromonosporaceae; genus Micromonospora; species Micromonospora peucetia. The sequence goes on along the minus strand of NZ_FMIC01000002.1, from coordinate 2,490,685 downwards.
TGCGCCCCGACCGCGCCGACCAGGTGGCCGTGCCACCGCTCGTCGGCCGTCGGGAAGTCCTCCCGCCAGTGGCAGCCCCGGGTCTCCCGGCGGGCGTACGCGGCGGCGACCAGCGTCGACGCCACGGTGATCAGGTTCGTCGCCTCCCAGTCGGCCGTCCGGGGCCGGCCCCGGCCCTCGCCGAGCCCGGTCAGCACGCCGGCCGTCCCGGCGAGGGTGTCCGCCGAGCGGAGCACGCCCGCGCCCCGGGTCATCGCCCGTTGCAGCGTCGGCGTCGCCCCGGCCGGCAGCACCCAGCCCTCGCCGCCCAGCCAGGCGCCCGTCGGCGCCGGCTGGGCCTGTTCGGGCAGCCCGACCGCGATGTCCTCGGCGATCCGCCGGGAGAAGACGAGCCCCTCCAGCAGCGAGTTGCTGGCCAGCCGGTTCGCGCCGTGCACGCCGGTGCAGGCGACCTCGCCGCACGCGTACAGCCCTGGGATGGAGGTGCGACCGCGCAGGTCGGTGCGGACGCCGCCGGAGGCGTAGTGGGCGGCGGGGGCGACCGGGATCAGGTCGGTCGCCGGATCGACCCCGATGGCCAGGCAGGACGCGACGATGGTCGGGAAGCGCCGGGCCAGGAAGTCGCCGCCCAGGTGCCGGGCGTCGAGGAAGACGTGGTCCGCCCCGGTGGCCAGCAGGACCCGGTGGATGCCCTTGGCCACCACGTCGCGGGGTGCCAGCTCGGCCAACTCGTGCTGCCCGACCATGAACCGCTTGCCGTCGCCGTCGACCAGGTAGGCCCCCTCGCCGCGCAGCGCCTCGGAGACCAGCGGCTGCTGGGCGTGCCCCGCGCCGGGCATGCCGGCACCGCCCGGGGTGATCAGCGCGGTCGGGTGGAACTGGACGAACTCCACGTCCGTCACCGCCGCGCCGGCCCGTACTGCGAGGGCCACCCCGTCCCCGGTCGACACGGCCGGATTGGTGGTGGCCGCGTAGATCTGGCCCATCCCACCGGTGGCCAGGACGACCGCCCGGGCCAAGATGGCGCCCACGCCGTCCTCGCTGCCCTCGCCGAGCACGTGCAGGGTGATGCCGCAGGCCGGGCCGAGCCCGTCCGGGCCGTCCCCGGGGGCGCGCAGCAGGTCCAGCACCAGGGCGTGTTCGACCAGCCGGATCCAGGGGTCCCGGCGGACGGCGGCGTGCAGGGCACGCTGCACCTCAGCTCCGGTCGCGTCGCCGCCGGCGTGCACGATCCGGTCGGCCCGGTGCCCGCCCTCCCGGGTGAGCATCAGCGAGCCGTCCGGGTTGCGGTCGAACTCCGCCCCGATCCGCATCAGCTCGCGCAGCCGGATCGGGCCCTCCTCGACCAGCACCCGCACCGCCGCCGGATCGCAGAGCCCGACGCCGGCGATCTCGGTGTCCGAGGCGTGCGCGGCCGGGGTGTCGTGCGGGTCGAGCACGGCGGCGATGCCGCCCTGCGCCCAGCGGGTCGACCCCTCGTCAATGTTGACCTTGGTGACCACGGTGACGTGCAGCCCCGCCTCGCGCAGGTGCAGCGCGGCGGTCAGACCCGCCACCCCGGAACCGACCACGATCACGTCGGTGGTCTCCACCCAGCCGGGCGCGGGGGCGGCCAGCAGGCGGGGCAGGGCCGGCAGCTCGACCGTCGGAAGGTCCATGCCCACAGTCAACCCGAAGCGCCCTCGCGGAGGGCGGCGGGGGCGGGACGAGTGGTTAGGACCATCGCGTCCGGACGTGACCCACGGCGGGCCGGCCCGCGAGGGCCGGCTGCCCGACCGGCGCGCGGCCTGGCCCGGCGGGCGCTACCTCGTCCGGACCGGGAGGGCCGCCGGGCCGGCGCCCCGCAGCGAGCCGGTCATCGTACGGTCGTCGAGCCGAAGGTAGCAGCGGACGCCACGGTCGCCGACGCGCCACCGTCCCGCCCCCGGCGGGCGGACCACCACGCCGCTACGGAAGCGCAGCTCTGCGTCGTCGGGCACCCCCACGTAGCGGCCGAGCACCGAGCGGCAGCCGGCGTACAGCGGGGCCCAGTCGGCGGGCCGGGTCGGGTACGGGCGGTCGGGCGCCCGCCACACCCCGACGAACTCGGCGTCGTGCCTGGTGGCGCAGTCGACCGGGAGCAGCGTCCGCACCGACCCGCCGCCGGAGCGGGCCTGCTGGCAGCCCAGACGCAGCGGGGACGGCCCCCGCAGCGCGTCGCGGAGGCTGCCGGTGCGGACCACCACCGTGGCGGCGGCCTCGACGGTGCTCACCTCGGTCAGGTCGCACCGGTACCAGCGGGCGCCGGCCGTCCAGCCCGGCACCGACGGCACCGCCACCGCCAGCCGGAGCCGTCCCGCCCGCCAGTCGGCGCCCACGTAACCGGTGGCCCGGGTGTCGCAGTCCGCGAAGGCGCCGCGCAACTCGGCCGAACCGCCCGGCGGCGGGGCGGGCCGCTCGGCCGGGAAGGTGCCCACGTGCACCGTCTCGACCCGGTGCGGCATGGCGCAGTCCACCGGCGCGTACGCCGCCAGGGTCACCACGTCGGCGAAGTCGGCGGCCTGGCATACCCCGGCGGCCGGGGTGAAGGGCCCGGGGGTGGGCAGGGCCGCCCAGTCGTCGACCAGGTCACCGTCCAGCCCGCCGCCATCGGCACACCCGGCCAGGAGCAAGGCCGTGGCGACGGCCGCGAGCAGGGCACTCATCGCACGGCGCATCGCGGCCTCCCCCAGCCACCCGCGTCTCCCGACGGGCACCCAGACTACCCAGAGATGCCCTACCGGTGACAGACCGCACGTACGCCGGCTTACCGGGATCGCCGGCGTATCCAGCTCATGCCTATGGTGTTGGCATGGCTTGCCGGATAACCGAATTTGTGCTGGACGCGCATGACCCCGACCTGCTCGCCCGGTTCTGGTGCGAGGTCCTCGGCTACGTCGAGCTGGACCGCACGGACGACGGCGACATCGAGATCGGTCCGGCCCGTGTCGGATTCGGCGGTCCGCAGCCCACCATCGTGCTCAACCGAACCGACGAGCCCAGGACAGCCAACCTACGCCTGCACATCGACGTCAATCCGACCGACCGCGACCAGGACGCCGAGCTGGAGCGGCTGTTCGCGGCCGGTGCCCGCCGAGCGGAGATCGGTCAGACGGGAGACGAGAGTTGGCACGTACTCGCCGACCCTGAGGGCAACGAGTTCTGCCTGCTGCGGGCGCGCGTGGCACCGGTATAGCGCGGATCGCGCACGGAAGCCGGACGCCGACGGGAGGAATCAGACGGCGGCGTGGGGGTTGGGGGTGGGGGCTCCGGCGGTGCCCGGGGCGGCGGTGGTGGGGTCGGTGTTCAGCTCGACGATCCGGTTGTCGGCGTCGACGTGCACGACGCGCGGCCGGTACGCCCGGGCCTCGGCGTCGTCCAGCTGCCCGTACGAGATGAGGATGACCAGGTCCCCCGGGTGCACCAGGTGGGCGGCGGCGCCGTTGATGCCGATCACGCCACTTCCCCGCTGGCCCGGGATCACGTACGTCTCCAGCCGCGCCCCGTTGGTGATGTCCACGATTGCCACCTGCTCCCCCGGGATCAGGTCGGCGGCGTCGAGCAGGTCCTCGTCCACGGTCACCGAGCCGACGTAGTGCAGGTCGGCCTGGGTCACCGTCGCCCGGTGGATCTTCGACTTGAGCATGGTGCGCAGCATCTCGGGGTGCCTTTCGCGGGAAAGTGGCGGGGCGGGGGTTCAGGAACGGGGGGCGAGCCGGATCGCCGCGTTGTCGATCAGCCGGGTGGCGCCCACCCACGCGGCGACGAGCAGCCGCGCCGGCCCGGAGACCGGCCCCGGTTCCAGGTCCGGGTCGGTGAGCACCAGGTAGTCGAGCCGCGCGCCTGGCGTACCGGCGCCGAAGGCCGCGTGCGCGGCGGCCAGCACCGCCCCCGCGTCACCGCCCTTGTCGGCGGCACCGGCCCCGGCCCGCAGCGCCGCCGACAGGCTCAGCGCGGCGTCCCGCTCGGCCGGGGAGAGGTAGCGGTTGCGGCTGGACAGGGCCAGCCCGTCCGGCTCCCGCACGGTGGGCACGCCGACCACCTCGACCGGCACGTCGAGGTCCCGGGCCATCCGCCGCACCAGGGTCAGCTGCTGGTAGTCCTTCTCGCCGAAGAACGCCAGGTCCGGGCGGGTGAGCTGGAGCAGCTTGAGCACCACCGTGAGCACCCCGTGGAAGAACCCGGGGCGGCTCTGCCCCTCCAGGTCCTCGCCGAACGGGCCCGGGTTGACCCGCACCCGGGGTTCGCCGTCCGGGTACATGTCCGCCACGGCGGGAGCGAAGACCACGTCCGCGCCGGCCCGCCGGCAGATCTCCAGGTCGGTGTCGAGGGTGCGCGGATAGCGGTCGAAGTCCTCGTTCGGGCCGAACTGCAACGGGTTGACGAAGATCGTGACGATGACGTGGTCGGCCCGCTCCCGGGCCGCCCGCAGCAGCGTCTCGTGCCCCGAGTGCAGCGCGCCCATGGTCATCACGACGCCGACGGTGCCCTTGAGCCCGTCCCGCGCCGCGGCCAGCTCGGCGCGGCCGTGCACCAGTTCCGTCACGTGGTCCCCTCCGTTCACCGTCGGCCCGCTCACGCCGCCACCTGCCGCCGGTCGCCGGCCAGTACGCCGAGCAGCGACTCCGCGTCGACCGGCCGCAACCGGCCGGCGGCGATGGCCCGGTCGGCCGTACGCCGGGCCAGGGCCAGGTAGGGCGCGACCGACTCGGGGGCGGTGGCGGCGAGCCGGGCCAGGTGCCGTTCGACCGTGCCCGCGTCGCCCCGGGACACCGGCCCGGTCAGCGCGTCGTCGCCGAGGCGCAGCGCGTTCTCCAGGGCGGCTCGCAGCAGCGGGGCGAGCACCTTCTCCGGCTGGGCCACCCCGGCGTCGCGTAGCCGGTCGGCCGCCTCGTTGACCAGGGTCACCAGGTGGTTGGCGCCGTGCGCCAGCGCCGCGTGGTAGAGCGGCCGGTCCGCCTCGCCGACCCACTCCGGCACCCCGCCGAGGTCGGCGACCAGCCGGGCGGCCAGGGGGCGCAGCTCGGCCGGGGCGGTCACCCCGTACGAGATGCCGGCCAGCCGGGCGAGGTCGTCCGGCTGGCCGGTGAAGGTCATCGCAGGGTGCAGGGCGAGCGGGCGGGCGCCCGCCGCCGCGGCGGGAGCGAGCACGGCCAGCCCGAGCGCGCCGGAGGTGTGCGCGACCACCTGGCCGGGACGCAGCGCGCCGCCGTCGGCCAGGGCGGCGACCACCCCGGCGAGCGCGTCGTCGGGCACGGCGACCAGCAGCAGGTCGGTGGCCGCCCGCGCCACGGCGGCGGCGGGGCGGCGGGGCACGCCCGGAAGCAGCAGCGCCGTCCGGGCCCGGGAGACGCCGGAGTTGCCGGTGGCGGCGACGACCCGGTGACCGGCGGCGGCGAGCGCGGCGCCCAGCACGGCACCGACCCGACCGGAGCCGACGACGCCGACGGTGAGAAAACGGGGGGTGGCGGCCGGCAGCGCGGCGGCCCCGTGGGGGGCGGCCGGACGCGGGCGCAGAGGTGCGCTCATGGCGACGATCCAGTCCTCGAGAAGGGGTACCGGTCGATCGCAAGTATGCGCCGGGGGCACGGAACCGGGACAAGGATGTGTGAAAACGTTCACCGATGGCAGCCGGCGTGCGCGGGGCGTGCCGGCCAGCGGCAGCGGTACGACCGCCAGGGCGGGGATGACCGCCACCGCACACCCGCTGACCGTAGGGTCGGCACGGTGACGCACGCCGAACGGGGAACGAAATCGATGCCGGTCCGCTGGCGGGACGCGATGGAACGGGCGCTCTACGGGCCGGACGGGTTCTTCGTCTCCGGCTCCGGCCCGGCCGCCCACTTCCGCACCAGCGTGCACGCGTCGCCGGCCTTCGCCGCCGCGCTGCTGCGACTCGTCGAGCAGGTCGACGCCGCCCTCGGCCACCCGGACCGGCTCGACGTGGTCGACGTGGGCGCCGGTCGCGGTGAGCTGTTGCGCGCGCTCTCCGCCACGCTGGAGGCTGCCACCCACTCCGCACCTGTGGGCCCCCGGCCCGGGTCCGCGCGCCCGTCGCCCGCCACCGTGGTCCTGCTGGCCCATCGGGTACGCCTCACCGCCGTCGAGAGGGCACCCCGACCAGACGGCCTGTCCGCCACGATCGGTTGGGTGGACGACATCCCCGACGGGATCACCGGCGTGCTCCTGGCCACCGAGTGGCTGGACAACGTGCCGCTCGACGTGGCGGTGCACGCCGACGGGTGGCGCTACCTGCTGGTCGACCCGACCACCGGCGAGGAGATTGTGGGCGATCGGGTGGACCCCGCCGATGCCGACTGGCTCGACCGCTGGTGGCCGGCGCCGACCGCCGGAGCCTCGTTCGAGGACGCGACCACGACCGACGGCGTCGGGGCGACCGCCCGGGCGGCCCGGCCGGCGCAGGGATCAAGCCTGACCGCCCGGAGCCGGTCGGACCGCCCGGAAACCCTCACAGCCGCGAGGGCCGAGATCGGCCGGACCAGGGACGAGGCCTGGGCCGCCGCCGTGCGCCACGTCGACCGGGGGCTGGCGTTGGCCGTGGACTACGGACACCTGCGGGACGGCCGGCCCGTGGACGGGACGTTGACCGGGTACCGGGGCGGGCGGCAGGTGCCGCCGGTGCCGGACGGAAGCCGGGACGTCACCGCGCACGTCGCCGTGGACTCGGTCGCCTCCGCCGGTGCCAGGGTCGCCCGGTGCGCGTACGACCTGGTGTCGCAGCGGGAGGCGCTGCGGGCGCTCGGGGCCGACGGCGGGCGACCGCCGCTGAGCCTGGCCGCCGGCGACCCGGCCGGATACGTGCGGGCGCTCGCCGCCGCGTCGGCGGTGGCCGAGCTCACCGACCCGGCCGGGTTGGGCGGGCACTGGTGGCTGCGGCAACCGGTCGGCGTCGACCCCGGGCCGTTCATGGCACGATGGCGGACATGACCACGGATGCCGGCGACCTCCGCGAGCTGACCGTCGGCACCGGGGCCGGCGGGGAGCAGCTCGGCACCGACATGGTGCTCAACATCGGGCCACAGCACCCCTCCACGCACGGTGTGCTCCGGCTCAGGCTGGTGCTCGACGGCGAGCGGGTGGTGGCCTGCGAGCCGATCGTCGGCTACATGCACCGGGGCGCGGAGAAGCTCTTCGAGGTACGCGACTACCGGCAGATCATCGTGCTGGCCAACCGGCACGACTGGCTCTCGGCCTTCTCCAACGAGCTGGGCGTGGTGCTCGCCGTGGAACGGCTGATGGGCATGGAGGTGCCGGAACGGGCGACCTGGCTGCGGATGGCGCTGGCCGAGCTGAACCGGGTGCTCAACCACCTGATGTTCCTCGGCTCCTATCCGCTGGAGATCGGCGCGATCACGCCGATGTTCTACGCGTTCCGCGAGCGGGAGACCATCCAGACGGTGATGGAGGAGGTCTCCGGCGGCCGGATCCACTACATGTTCAACCGGGTGGGCGGGCTCAAGGAGGAGGTGCCCTCCGGCTGGACCGGTCGGGCCCGGGCCGCCATCACCGAGGTCCGCCGGCGGATGCCCGACCTGGACAATCTCATCCGGCGTAACGACATCTTCCTGGCCCGTACGGTCGGCGTCGGGGTGCTCTCCGCGGCGGACGCCGCCGCGTTCGGCGCGTCCGGGCCGGTCGCCCGGGCCTCCGGCCTCGACCTGGACCTGCGCCGCGACGAGCCCTACCTGGCCTACGACCAGCTGGACGTGCCGGTGGTGACCAAGACCGCCGGGGACTGCCACGCCCGCTTCGAGGTGCTGCTCGACCAGGTGTACGCCTCACTCGACCTCGCCGAGCAGTGCCTGGACCGGGTGGACCGGCTCACCGGGCCAATCAACACCCGGCTGCCGAAGGTGCTGAAGGCTCCCGAGGGGCACACCTACGCGTGGACCGAGAACCCGCTCGGCATCAACGGCTACTACCTGGTCTCCCGGGGCGAGAAGACGCCGTGGCGGCTGAAGCTGCGCACCGCGTCGTACGCGAACGTGCAGGCGCTGGCCACCCTGCTCCCCGGCTGCCTGGTGCCGGACCTGATCGCCATTCTCGGCTCGATGTTCTTCGTGGTCGGCGACATCGACAAGTGACCCGCCGCGGCTCCCGCCCGCGGAAGCCGGTGCGAAGTCAGCGCCAGCGGTCGGCGGAGCGGGCGCCACCCGCGCGTGGCACGTCGTCCTGCGGCGGGTGGCCGTGACGATCCGACTGGCGCCGGCCGTACCGTTCCGGTTCGGGCTCCGCGCGCCGGGCGTGCCGCTCCTCAGGCTGGTGGGCGTCGTGCCGCTCCTCGGGCTGGTGCCCCCGCTGGCGGGGCGGACGCCACTCGTCGGGCACCGGCACCCCGCCGGCCGGCAGGGCCGGGGCACCGTCCGGCTCCGACCAGCCACCGCGCCACCCGTCGTCCGCCCGGCCCGGGCTCCGGCGCGGCTCGTCCCGCCGGACCGCCGCCCAGCGGTCCGCGACCCGGTACTCGGTGCCCGTGGCGTCCGCGTGCATCTCGGCACGCCGTTCCCCGGCCCGCAGCTCCCGGCCCCGGTCGTCGTCCCGCACCGTGGCCCACCGGTCCCCGGCGCGCAGCTGCGACCAGTACTCGCCGCTCTCCGCCCCCGCCTCGTCGGGCTGGTCCGACCGGCCGCGCCCGGTCTGCTCGACCGGCGCCGCCCAGCCCGGCCCGCCCGCGCCGCCCGGACCCCGGTCGTCCCACTGCTCTCCGCGCTCGTCGCGCTGCCCCGGCCACTCCCGCCCGCCGGACTGCGCGGACCACTCCCGGTCACCTGGCTGCTCGGTCCGGGGCCGGTGGTCCGGCTCGCCCGGCCACGGCTGCTCCTCCGGCCCCGACGACCAGCGTCCCGGGTACCCGCCGTCGTACCGCGTGCCCCGGTCGGCAGGAACGGATCCGGCACCGTCCACGATGGTGTGCCGGGTGGTGACGTGCACGGTCTCGGTGTGCCGCACCACTCCGAGCGGACGGGCCGCGGGCTGGCTACCGGGCTCCGCCGGCCGGGCCGCCCCGTACCCCCCGGCCGTTCCACCGGCGGCCGGCCGTTCCGCGCCGTATCCGCCGGGCTGCCCGGCCGGCGAATACCCGCCGGCCGGCCCGTCCGTGGGGTGACCGCCGGCCGTTCCCACGGTGGGCCCGTCCGTGGCGTACTCGGCCGGGCCGGGTGCGGGCCGCTCGGCACGTGGAGCCGGCTGTGCGGGCCGCTCGGCACGCGGAGCCGGCTGCCGCCGGTGGGCCGGCTCAGCCTCGTCCCGGTCGGCGCGGCCCCGGCGGGGCACCGCGTCGTCCTGGCCCGGCACCCGCCCCCGGCCGGCGACCGCGTCGTCGACGGATGCCCGGGCGCGGCCGGCACCGGCCTGGGCGTCCGCCCCGGCCAGCGCGGCACTGGTGGCATCCAGCCGCCGGCGCAGCGCGACGGCCTCCTCCTGGGCCCGCTGGGCGTGGTCGAGTGCCTGGTTGCCGCGCTGGGCGGCGGCCACGATCTCCCCCCGCAACTCGCGACGGAGCTGCTCGATCTCGTCCAGCAGTTCCTCGTCGCGGGCCGGGCCCGCACCGTCGGCCCGCAACGCGATCGACAGGCCGATCAGGACCACGGCCATGATGGCGAGCACGGCGGCGAACCGCAGCGGACCGTTGCCGTCGGCGACGAGCAGGATCAGCGCCGCCACCGGCGCCAGGGCGACACCGATCCAGAAGAGCACGGTGAGCAGCTGCGGACTGCGCTTGTCGGCGGGGGCGACCGGGGCTGGCATGGGTCCGCAGCCTACCGAGAGTTGCCCCGCCTGGGAACGGGTGAACCGGGGCATCCGGCATCTACGCCGCCGATCGCCCCGTCGGCCGCCGGCGGCACCAGGCCACCGGCAGCCGGCCGGGGGTCAGGCGGTGGCGAGTTCGCCGTCCGAGGAGAACACCAGGCCCACACTGGCGGCCCCGGTCTTCAGCGCGTTCTTGGTCTGCGGGCCGCCCTGGTCCAGCGAGCTGAACGAGCCGGCCTTGAAGTCGTAGACCTGCACGAGCCCCGCCTGGCACTTCGGCCGCTGCGGGCACTCCGGCGGCCCGGCCAGCACAGTGGCCTGACCCGAGCACTTGGCGGCCAGCTCGGAGAGCGTGCTGACGCTGTACTTGTCGGCGAAGGCCTTGGTCACGGCGAAGGCGTTCTGGTTCTGCGCCGCGGCCGGCGCGCCGAAGACGAGGCCCGCCTTGTCGCCGGACGCCTTGAGCGCCGCGACGGTCTTGTCCAGCTCCGGCGCGGACACCGGCTGGGCGTCCTTGCCGTTGGCCTTGGTGTTGAGGAACTCGGCCAGGGTCGCCGCGTACTCCGGGACGACCTGGATCTCGCCCTTCTCCAGGGCCGGCTCGTAGAGCTCGCGGTTGCCGATCTGCTGCACCTTGACCTCATAGCCGGCGGCGGTCAGGGCGATCTTGTAGAGCTCGGCCAGGATCTCGTTCTCCGTGAAGTTGGCCGCGCCGATCACGATCTGCCCACCGGGCCCCTTGGCGATGCCCGCGGTGATGCCGTTGGCCGCCGCGAACTCCTCGGCCGCCTTCTGCGCCGTCTTGCGTTCGACGCCGACGGCCTTGTTGAGCTGGATCAGCTTCGGCGTGTCCAGCGCGGCCGAGACCTTGTCCAGCGCCGCGATCAGCTGCGGCTTGGCGGCGTCGGCGTTGACCGCCGGGATGACGTTGTCGCTGTTCTGGAGCTTCTTGTCGTCGTCGAGGACGACGAGCTGGTCACCGGCGACCGGCGCGCAGCCGGCCCCGGAGGCCGCCTGTTCGGGGGCGTCCGTGCCGGAGGAGCCGGCGTCGCCGCAGCCGGTCAGCAGCCCCGCCGCGGCGAGGGCTCCCACCGCACCGACGGCCAGGCGTGTACGTGCGCGCATCAGTGCCCGCCTTCCGTGTCCCGGCGCGGCCCTGTCGGGCCGGCCGCGTGTCCGACGGGCGATCTCCGTCCGGCCGCCCGCTTGTGTCCGGCGGGCAATCCCTCTCGGATCACCCGCGATCTCCACCCCAACATCTTCCACGCGGGTCCGACAACTCGGGGAAACGTTTGTCACCGGATCGTCACCGGACGTCAGTCACCCTCGCCGGTGCGCGCAACTCCCGGCGTGACGTACGCCTCCGGCAGGACCGACGCAGGTCCTCAGCGGGACGGCCTCAGCCTCAGTGGGACCGGTTTCAGCCGCCGGCCACCGCCTGCGCCGCCCGACGGCCCGCCCGACGACGCTCCGCCCGCAGCGGACGCGGCGTGAGCAGCCGCTCGACCAGGGCCAGCACCAGTTCCAGCAGGACGGCGAGCCCGGCCACCAGCACACCGCCAGCGATGATCTGGCCGCCGCCAGCCGCGATGTCCAGCCCGAAGCCCGCCCGGATGATCTGGCCCAGGCCGCCGCCGTTGACGAAGGACGCCAGCGCGGCGGTCGCCACCACCTGCACCGCCGCCGTGCGGAACCCGGCCGCCAGATAGGGCACCGCCAGTGGCAGCTCGACCCGGCGCAGCAACTGCCATCCGGAGAAGCCCATCCCGCGTGCCGCGTCCCGGGCCTCCGGATCGGCCTGCCGCACCCCCGTGTACGCGTTGGCCAGCAGCGGCGGCACCGCGAAGACGGCCAGCGCGACCACCACCGACGGCTGGCCGAAACCGAGGAAGGTCAGCGGCAGGATGGTGAGCAGGGCGAGCGTGGGGACGGCGAGCGTGACGTTGGACACCAGCACCACCAGGCCGCCGCCCCGACCGGTGTGCCCGAGCCAGAGCCCGATCGGCCAGGCGATCAGACAGCCGAGCGCCACCGCCGCCGCCGACATCGACAGGTGCTCGCCCAGCCGGTCCAGGATGCCGCCCGGGTTCGTCCAGTTCAGCGGGTCGTTGAACCAGACCAGCGCCGCCTCGACGGGATTCATGGGGTCCTTCTCCTCAGCCACGGGGTCAGCAGCCGGCCCGCACCGGCCAGGGCCAGGTCGAGCACCAGGGCGAGCAGGACACAGAGCAGCGTCCCCGTCATGATCTGCGCCTTGTAGAAGTTGTTCTGGAAGCCGGCGAAGATCAGCTGTCCGAGGCCGCCGCGCCCGATCACCACGCCCACGGTCACCAGCGCCACCGTGGAGACGGTGGCCAGCCGCAGCCCGGTGAGGATGCCCGGCAGGGCCAGCGGCAGCTCGACCCGGAACAACCGGCCCCAGCGGCCGTACCCCATCCCCTCGGCCGCCTCGCGCACCTCGGGGGGCACCTGGTTGAGGCCGGCGACGGCGTTGCGGACGATCACCAGCAGCGCGTAGAGAACCACCACACTGAGCGCGGTGGCCACGCCGATGCCCAGGTAGGGGGCGATGAACGCGAAGAGCGCCAGCGACGGCACCGTGTAGAGCACCCCGGTGAGGGCCAGGACCGGCCCGGCGAGCGAGCGGTACCAGTACGCGACCACCGCCAGCGGCAGTGCGATCAGGGCGGCGATCAGCACCGCGCGGACGGTCAGCGAGGCGTGGTCGCGCACGGCCGCGAGGATCGTGTCAGAGTTGTCCCGCACGTACTGCCAGGAGAACCACGGGTTACCCGGGTCGGCCCGGTAGCTCAGGCGGAAGGACATGTGTGGACGTTACCCCGGACGGCACGGGCGCCGCCGAGCCGCGCGCGGCCTCGATCGCGCTGGACGGCATCCGCAAACGCTACCCGGACGGCACCGAGGCCGTACGCGAACTGAGCCTGGACATCTCCGCCGGCGAGCTGGTGGTGCTGATCGGGCCGTCGGGCTGCGGCAAGTCCACGGTGCTGCGGATGGTCAACCGGCTCATCGAGCCGACCGGCGGCCGGATCCTGCTCGGCGGCGAGGACGTCACCCGGGTCGACCCGGTCCGGCTGCGCCGCCGGATCGGCTACGTGATCCAGAACGTCGGGCTCTTTCCGCACCAGACGGTCAGCGCCAACGTCGCCACCGTGCCCCGGCTGCTCGGCTGGCCCCGCCAGCGCAGCAAGGGCCGGGTCGACGAGCTGCTGGAACTGGTCGGGCTCGACCCGGCCACGTTCGGCCGCCGCTACCCGCACGAGCTCTCGGGCGGGCAGCGACAACGGGTCGGGGTGGCCCGGGCCCTCGCCGCCGACCCGGTGGTGCTGCTGATGGACGAGCCGTTCTCGGCCGTCGACCCCATCGTGCGGACCCGGTTGCAGGAGGAGTTCCTCCGGTTGCAGGCCGAGGTACGCAAGACCATCGTGCTGGTCACCCACGACCTGGACGAGGCGGTCCGGCTGGGCGACCGGATCGCGGTGCTCTCCGAGGGCGGGCGCCTCGAGCAGTACGACACGCCCGCCGCCGTGCTGGGCGCGCCCGCCACGCCCTTCGTCCGGGAGTTCGTGGGCGCCGACCGGGGCATCCGCCGGCTGGCGGTCACCCCGGTCACGGGCGAGGCCGTCGAGCCGCTGCCGGAGACCGGGGTCGCCGGGCTGCCGACGATGCCGCTGGGCGGCTCGGCGTACGACGCGCTGGGGGTGTTGCTGACCTCAGCCGCGGACCGGCTGGTGGTGACCGACGGGGAGCGACCGGTCGGCGTGCTCAGCCGGGCACGGCTGCTCGAACTCGGCACGCCCGTACGCTGAGGCACGACCGGGTCAGGCGCGACCGCCGAGGCTGGCCGCTCCGATGATCCAGCCGGCGAGGAAGCCGTAGGTCGCGCCGGTGCCGCCCGCCTGGATCGCCGTGAGCAGCGACGGCTCCGGGCCGAGGAAGGCGGCGAGCAGCGAGGCGAAGCCGCTGGCCAGGACGTACGCCGCCCAGCCGGAGAAGAACTGTGTCCCGGAGCCCTGCACCCGGGCCACCTGCGAGGTGGGCAGCAGGTAGAGGAAGAGCGCCGCGAGGATGACCAGCAGGACGGCCCGCAGGTTCGCCACGAGCAGGCCACCGGTCGCCCCGTCACCGCCGAAGTGCCACGCCGGCCAGGAGAGCAGTTGCAGGTACCAGCCGCCGGCCGAGTTCGGGTCGGTGCCCGCGGCCCAGCCCACGTACGCCGGGCTGCCGCAGACCGCGACCACGAGGAGCGCGGCGAGCGCGCCCGTGCCCGCCGCCGACCCGTAGCGACCGCCGGTGCGTGGCGGGTTGGTGAGCGCCATGATCGGATCAGTTCCCGGCGGACCCCGGGAGGCAAACCTGCCCGGGGCCGTCGGTCGCCGTCACCGTCGCGGGTGCTTCATCAGGTAGTCGATGAACGCGGCCCGCAGCAGCGGCGCGGACTCCTCGTAGCCGTGCCCGGTCAGCTCCCGCCACAGTGCCGCGGCCTCGTCGATCGTCGGCCCGACCGAGTTGGGCGCGCCGTCGAGGGCGGCGGCCTCGTCCGCGTTCGGCAGGTGCCGCAGCACGGACCAGAAGAAGCGCACGTCGCGGCGCTCCCGGGCGACCGCGAACGCCCGCTCCCGCAGTTCCTCAGTGGACAGCGCGTCGAGTTCCTCGAACGACGGGCCGGCGGCGGTCGATGGTGTGTCGGTCATGCCGCCGAGCCTAACCGGCGAGATCACTTCCGGCCCGGTGGACGCGGCACCGGCTCACCGCTCGCCGGCGTCCCACCGCCGGGGACCGGTCTCCCACTGGGGGTCGTTCCAGGGGTCCACGGGGCTCTCCGGGGATCGCGTCGGCACGGCGGGCGGCCAGTCGCCGACCGGGTCCGCCGGGGGTGCCGTCCAGCCCGTGCCGATCCGGCTGTCCCCTGCGGGGACGGGTTCCGCCGCCGCGCCGGTCGCCGGTCGTCCGTACGCCTCGACCAGCCGGGTGGCGAGCAGCCCGACGCCGAGCGCCGCCGAACCGACCGCCCACCGGCTCACCGTCCAGCCCCGGGCCTGTGCGTACGCGACGAAGACCGTGACCAGGCAGACCGCCAGCAGGGTGCCGAAGACGCCGCCCCGCCGGCCGTAGGCGCTGGTGCCGGCCAGCAGCGCCAGGCCGACCGCGAGCACCGTCCAGTCCAGCCCGGGGGCGGGCACGACCGGGGCGGTGTCCCGGCTGGCGGTGAGCATGCCGGCCAGCGCGGCCAGCACGGTGGAGCCGACGAGCGCGCCGGAGGTGACCACCGCGGCCACCGCGCCGCGGCGGCGGGCCGGATCCACGACCGGGCGGAACCGGCCGACCAGCCGGCGGACGGCCCGCACCGCGCCGAACAACCCACCGAGCACAGCGACGGCCGCGAACCCGACGAAGAGGTACAGGGCGTCGCCACCCGGATCGAATTCGCCCTGTGGCAGGACCGGCGCGGAGCGCTGTTCGACGTACCCGATCACCCCGGCCGCACCGGCCAGGGACGCCGCCCAGCCGGGGACGTGCAGCACCACCACGACCAGCGCCAGGGCGAGCCCGCCCAGCGCGGCGACCGCCAGGGCCGGCCCGGCGGCGGCTGCGGCGCCCCGGTCGCCCTGCTCGGCCACGTGCAGCGCGGCGGCGACCGCCACCGGGCCGACGGCCAGGTTCACCGCGGCGGTACGCAGGCTCAGCCCGACGGCCAGCGCCAGCAGCCCGAGCACGACCGCGTCGAGGAGCAGGGAACGCAACGCGTCACCGCGCAGCGCGGCCGGGTCCTCCTGCCAGAGCAGGTACGCCAGGACGCCCAGCCCGATCAGGAGCAGCAACTCCCAGACGACGTGGACGGCGAACCGGTCCCGGCCGGGTTCGCCGTGCGCGGGGTCGTCGAAGACGTTCTCCAGGACGGCGGCGGGGATCCCGGACGAGGGCTCGGAGGACGGCTCACGCCCCGGTTCGTCGTACCGCATGACGCCGCCTCCCACGTGGCCGCCGTCCAGCCAGGTCCGACGCGCGGGCGGACCGGGGCGGCGTTGCTCTCCGGTCGCAGGCACCGTACCCGCGCGGGAGGCCGGGCGTAACCCCCCGGAATCAGCGTGGGCCGGGCCGGCCCTCCCGGCCGCCGGGCTCGCGGTCCTCGTCGTCCTCCTGCTCGGGAACCCGGCAGGAGCGCTCCAGCCAGAGCGCCGCCGCCACCAGCGCCAGCCCGGTGAGCAGGCCGGCGACGGCGATCGGCCGGTCGCCCATCGCGGCGTCGGTGCGCTCCACGAAGAGCCAGCCGGTCAGCCCGGCGTAGAACCCGGCGAAGATCGCGCCGGCCAGCGCCGACGCCTTGGCCAGCACCACGAAACGGGCCACCAGCAGCGGGTTGACCGGGTCGCGGCCCGGCCGGCGCTCGATCCGCCCCCGGGTGTTGACCGCGGCGTACGCCTCCAGCACGGTCAGGGCGGCGAGGGTCACCACCGGCAGCCAGGGCAGTTCGGGCAGGTAGTCGTAGTAGAGGCTGCTGATCAGCAGCCAGGCCACCGCGGCGGCGCCGAGACCGGCCACCACCAGGGTCGAGATCCGGGTGGGACCCATCCGGGACCGGTCGGGGCCCGTCCCGCCGGGTCGTGGCGACTGCGCCTGCGTCATGCCGGCCGGCTCCACTGGGTCATGCCGTCGACTCTATCGCCAGATCCGGCCGGGGGCGCAGATCCAGCGCGTCGTCGGCCGCCGGAGGGGTGTTGAGCAGGTCGGTCAGCCAGCCGTGCCCGGGCAGCCGCCCGTAGGGTTGGATGTCGATCCACGGTCGCAGCACGAAGGCCCGCAGGTGGGCCCGGGGGTGCGGCAGGGTCAGCTCGGGGTCGTCGCTGAGCACCGGCTCGTCGCCGTCGGCCCACACGGCGACGACGTCCACGTCGAGGGTGCGCGGCCCGAAGCGTCGCTGCGGGTCACGGCTGCGCCCGGCAGCGCGCTCCGCCACCCGGGCCCGCTCCAGCCAGTCGTACGGGGTCGCGGCGGGATCCTCGGCGAGCAGCACGGCGTTCAGGTACGCGGGCTGGTCCGCGTCGCCCCACGGTGGAGTCTCGTAGACACCGGAGACCAGGAGCACGCTGTCGCCGAACGCCGAGACGGCCGAGCGCAGGTGGGCCAGCCGGTCGCCGAGGTTACTGCCCAGGGAGAGCACGGCGCGGGTCACCGGTCCCGCCGCCGCGTCATCGTGACGGCCACGTCGGTGAAGGCGTGCGGAACGGGTGCCTCCGGCTTGTGCACGGTGACCGTGGCGGCCTCGACCCGCGGGTCGGCCAGGCAGACGGCCAGCAGCCGGTCGGCGAGCGTCTCGATCAGGTTGACCGGCTCACCGGTGACCACCTCGACCAGCCGCCCGGCCAGTTCGCCGTAGTGGACGGTGTCGCTGACCTCGTCGGAGCGGGCCGCCGGGGCGAGGTCCATCTCCAGGACGGCGTCGACCACGAAAACCTGCCCCTGGGCGCGCTCGAAGTCGTACACCCCGTGCCGGCCGTGCGCCCGCAGGCCGGTCAGCTGAATCCGGTCGGTCATCGGTCTCCTCCGTGCTCGGCGGTGCGGGCCGCCCGGCCGGCGCCCGCGTGGGCCGGGCGGCCCCCGACGGTGAACCCGGGTGCCAGGTGGGGCGTGCCCGTGGCCTGCCAGACGGCGAGGGCGTCCACGGTCGACCGGACGTCGTGCACGCGTACCCCCCAGGCACCGGCCGCCACCGCGAGCAGGCTGGTGGCGACGGTGGCCACGTCGCGGCCGTCCGTGGGGCGGGGGCTGCCGTCGGGGCCGGCCAGCAGCCGCCCCAGGTACGACTTGCGGCTGGACGCGAAGAGCAGCGGGAAGCCGAGGTCCAGCAGCTCGGGCAGGCGGCTGCTCAGTTGCCAGTTGTGCGCGGCCGTCTTGGCGAAGCCCAGCCCCGGGTCGATGACGATGCGGTCGGCGGCGACGCCGGCCCGCAGCGCCTCGTCGATCCGGCGGCCCAGTTCGGCACGCACGTCGGCGACCACGTCGGTGTAGCGGGCCAGCTCCCCCATCTCACGGGAGTGGCCCCGCCAGTGCATGAGCACCCACGGGCAGCCGGCGTCGCGGACCACCCGGGCCATGTCGGGGTCGGCGAGGCCGCCGGAGACGTCGTTGACGACGGTCGCCCCGGCGGCGAGGGCCGCCTCGGCGACCCGCGCGCGGGTGGTGTCGATGCTGATCGGCACCCCGGCAGCGGTCAACTCCCGGATCACGGGGACCACCCGGGCCGCCTCGGTCTCCGGTTCGACGCGGTAGGAGCCGGGCCGGGTGGACTCGCCGCCGACGTCCACCAGATGGGCGCCGTCGGCCCGCAGCCGCACGCCGTGTCCGACGGCGGCATCGAGGTCCGCGTACCGTCCGCCGTCGGAGAAGGAGTCGGGCGTGACGTTGAGGACGCCCATCACCACCGGGGCCGAGGCCCGTACCAGATCGGTCACGGCTAGACGGTACCGGTCGACCGGAGCGCCGCGAGCGGGCCGGGTAGCTGGCGATGACATGCACTTTCGAACGGGTGTACGATCGGTCGCCCGGGTCGAATCGGGCAGACTCTTCGCGGCTTGTCGCAAACAGTGGGTGCCCGTACGCTTTGGAACTGCCCGGCATCGAGATGGCGAAGCCTGGAGGGAGGGCCGAAGCGGGAAAATCCGCCCAAAGCTCACCACCCTCCGTGGTGGGTAACGAACGCAGGGTCGCCGACACTGCGCGCAGCGAGCACCGTTCCCGCCAGGCATGCCTACGCACCACCGCGGCGCCGCCGGCCGCGACTTGGGGAGGTTCCAGTGATCGCCATCGAGCTGATGGAGACGGCCACTTCCGCCGTCACCCACACGCTCTCCGCCCTGGCGTCGACTCCACTCGCCGAGCCCGCACCCAAGGGCATCGACACCAACGGTGTCGTCACATTCTTCGCCAGCAAGATCGCCCCGATCCTGCTGGCCGTGCTGGGCGTCATCTTCATCGGACGGGCCAGCCGGGGTGAGATCTCCAAGGTCCTCACCAGCTCGGCGATCGCGATCGTCGGGCTCGCCTTCATCGCCGGAGCCGCCACACTGTTCTTCATCGGCGACTACCTGATCGACCTGATCTTCGAATAGGCGCGGGCACCAGATGCGGCTGCGCACCGACGACGACATCTACCGGGCCCGCCTGGTCTACCTCGGGCCGCCCGGCTACACCCTTCCCGTCCACCTGCCGTACGCCCAGTACGGGCTGTTCATGCTGCTCGTCCCCCTCTACATCTTCATCCACTGGCTGTTCACGTTGCAGGTCGAACTCTTCCCCGCCTGGGAGATCGCGCTCGCCATCGTGAGCACCTCGTTCATCTTCCGGTACGTCGACCCCGACCGGCCCGCGCGCATGGTGATCCGCACCGCGCTGACCGACTGGCGGCGGACCCGGGAGCCGGCCGCGGAACAGCGGGACCCCCGCCTGGTCGGCAGTCGGATCAGGATCCGGGAGGAACTGGCATGACCGGTCGTACGCCGATCAGGCAGTCGAACGACACGGGTGAGGCGGTCGCATGAATCGCAGTTCCACGCCGGGTTCCCCGGCCGGACGTCCAGGCGTCCCGCCCGGTAACCGTGCGCGCTCGTTCGACTACCCGAACGATCCCGAGACGGACGAGGTCGCCCTCGACCCGGCCCTGGTGACGACGCCCGGGCACGGCGGCGTGGGCGTCTTCCAGGCACCCCGTCCGGCACCACGCCGGATGCCGCCGGCCGAGCCGCAGCCCGCCGGCACCGGCGACAACGCCGACATCGACTCGCCCTTCCTCGACCTGTTCGGCGGAACGCGCCCCGGCGCGACCCGACCGACGGCGCCCCCACAGCGGGCCACCGGGCGGGAGCACCCCGCCATCGCGCAACAACCGGCCGCCGCACCGTCCCCAGCGGCGCTCCCGCGGGCTCCCGCCCCCCTGCCGCCGCCCGCACGGGCGGGCCACCGGACCGACGCGGCCCACCAGTCCGACGCTGGCCACCGGACCGACGTTGGCCACCGGACCGACGTTGGCCACCGGGCGGACGTTGGCCACCGGGCGGACGTTGGCCACCGGGCGGACGTTGGCCACCGGACGGACCACCCGACCGACACGATCGGCCTGCTACACCCGGCGGAGACGTCCGACCAGCTCCCGGCAGCCGCGTACGAGCCGCCCGCCCGCCCGGCCCGGTCCCGGGTGCCGCACCAGCCCGGGGACCGGCTGCCCACGCTCCGCCCGCCGGCCGAGGAGCCGCCGGCCGCGCCGCCCGTCGCGGCGGCACCGCCACCGGCCCACCCGGCGCCGTTCCATCCGGCACCGCTCGACCCACCTCCATCGGGTCCGGAGCCCGAGCCGGCGCCCGGCCGCACCAGGGAGCGCCCGCCGCAGCGGGCCGGCCGGGAGGTGGCGCCACCGCGGCAACGCTCCGCCGACCGGCGCAGCCAGCCCACCAAGCCGGTCCGGGTCAAGCCGCCGAAGATCAAATTCGGCGACCGGGACCCGGCGGTCGAGCTGGCCATCACCGAGATCGCCGGCCACCTCACCTTCACCCCGAACACCGTCACCGCCTGGTACTGGCTGCCCGAGGTGCGCTGGGCGTTCCGGCCCGACGCGGAACGGGAGGCGCTGCTCTCGGCAATCTCCGAGCAGTACGCCGGGCTGGCCGGCTTCCGGCTGCACCTACGGCGCACCACCCGGCCCTTCCCGGCCGACGAGTGGGCCCGCACCATCGACGCGCACACCGCCGCCCCGCTGCCCGACGTCCCCGGCACCGCCGGCTGGGGCGACCACCTGGTGGCCGCGCAGCGGCACCTGCTCTCGGTCAACCACGCCGAGGGGCAGACCTACCTCGGCGTCACCTTCGCCCGGCGGTCCCTCGGCGACTCGCTCACCGAGCGGGTGCTGCGCACCTTCGGCCGGGGCGTGGCCGAAGGTGAGCGCCGCAAGCTCGGCCGCACCGTCGAGCAGTTCGACGAGGTGCTGGGCGCGTTCGGCATGCGCGGCCGGCGGGTCACCGCACAGGAGTTGGAGTGGCTGCTCTACCGCTCGGTGGCGCTCTGCATGGCGCCGCCCGGCGAGCTCTCCCCGCTCACCGACGGGCAGTGGGAACGCGGCGACCTGCTCGCCCTCACCGAGCAGGTCGAGCGCTACCGCAGCCCGTACGGCTCCACCGTCAAGCTGGTCAACCGGATGACCGGCGAGGAGCGGCACGTCGCCGTGCTGGCGGTCGGCCGGATGGAGCCACTGGAGATCCCCGAGCGGCACGAGCCCTGGCTGCACTTCCACGAGCGGCTGCCCTGGCCCATGGAGCTCTCCACCCGGGTCGACATCCTCGGTTCCGGCGACTCCTTCCGCAACCTCGAACACCGGCTGCGGATGATCCGCTCCCAACAGCTCGACTACGCGGAACACGGCATCGACGCCCCGCCCGAGCTGGAGCGGCTGGCCAAGCGGGCCCTGGTGATCGGCGACGAGATGACCACCGGGCTGCCGGTCGACTCCGCCCGCGCGCACGGCTGGCACCGGCTCGCCGTCGGCGGTCGCAACCGCGAGGAGTGCCTGGAGCGGGCCCGCCGGCTGATCCAGCTCTACGCCCGCGAGCTGCGGATCTCGCTGCAACACCCGAAAAACCAGGACTGGCTGGCCCGCGAGTTCATCCCCGGCGAGCCGATCGCCAACACCGGCTACGTCCGGCGGATGCCGGTCAACCTGCTCGCCGCCGCGCTCCCGCAGGCCGCCTCCACCGTCGGCGACCGGCGCGGCGACCTCATCGGGCGCACCGCCGGCACCTGCCGCCGGCCTGTCTTCCTCGACCTGCACTTCCCGATGGAAGTACGCGAACGCTCCGGGCTCGCCGTCTTCGTCGCCGAACCGGGCGGCGGCAAGTCCACCCTGCTCGGTGCGCTCGGCTACCTCGCGGCTCGACGCGGGGTCCAGGTGACACTGCTCGACCCGTCCGGCCCGCTCGCCCGGCTCTGCGCCATGCCGGAACTGCGGCCATACTCGCGGGTGCTGAACCTGACCGGCTCCGAGCCCGGCACCCTGGCCCCGTACTCGCTCATTCCGACGCCGCTGCGAAGCGAGTTCGGCACCGGGGCGGCGGGGGACCGGGAGTTCGAGATCGCGATCTCCAACGCCCGCGCCGAGCGGCGGATGCTGGTGCAGGACATCTGCATGATGCTGGTGCCCCCACAGGTCGCCCGCGAGGCGTCCACCGCCACCCTCTTCCGGCACGCCGTACGCCAGGTGCCGGCGGAGGAGAACTCCACCCTGGACGATGTGGTCGCCTGCCTCAGCCAGCTCGACGACGACGCCGGCAAGGAACTCGCCAACCTGCTGCTGGACACCGCCGAGATGCCGCTGGCCATGCTCTTCTTCGGCCGGCCGCCGGAGGGGCTGCTCGGCGCGGACGCCGCACTCACCGTGATCACCATGGCCGGGCTGCGACTGCCCGACCTCAAGATCGAACGCGAGTACTGGTCCGCCGAAGAGGCGCTGGCCCTGCCGATGCTGCACACCGCGCACCGGCTCGCCGTACGCCGCTGCTACGGCGGCTCGATGTCATCGCGGAAGCTGGTCGGCCTGGACGAGGCGCACTTCATGGAGGGGTGGCGTTCGGGTCGGTCGTTCCTGGTCCGGCTCGCGCGTGACTCCCGCAAGTGGAACCTCGCCGCGCTGGTGGCCTCGCAGAACCCCCGCGACATCCTCGGCCTCGACGTACAGAACCTGGTCTCGACCGTCTTCGTCGGCCGGATCGCCGAGGACGCGGAGATCGCCTCCGAAGCGTTGCGCCTGCTGCGGGTGCCGGTCAACGACGGCTACGAGGCCACCCTGGCCTCCCTCTCCACCGCAGACGCCACCAGCGCGGTCCGGCTCGGCTTCCGGGAGTTCGTCATGCGGGACGTCGACGGCCGGGTGCAGAAGGTCCGGGTCGACGTCTCGTACGTCGACGGGCTGCTGGACCACCTCGACACCACCCCCGCCGCGATCGCCGCGGCGGCCGGGGTACTGCCGGCCATCCTGCCGAACATGGAGGCGTGACATGGCGCGGGCCCGGGCACGGTTGGCGGCGTTCCTGCTCGCGCTCGGCGTACTCGCCGGGGCCACCATCGGCTGGCCGGCCGTCGGCGCCACAGCAGCCGGCCCGAACCCGCTGACAGCCCAGGCCAACGCCGACCTCTGCACCACGCCGGAGTGGCAGGCCGACTTCCGCGCCTGCGTCGGCAAGCTCAAGGATGTGTCGGCAGCCCGGGCGGAATGCCTTGAGCCACCAACGCCCGGGGCTCCCGATGCCGGCCTAGCCGGCTGGTTTGCCAGTTCACCGCCGGAATCCTCCACCGGCATCACCGGCAGATACAGCCTCTATGGATATGCCGGGTACAGCTACACGACATACGACATCGGTTGCGCTTCAACCGTGCTCCATCCCGACTACAAGTTCACCACCACTGTCGCTAATGGCGAGTTCATGATTGCCACTGCGGTGATCGGCGCTTCCAACGCACTGCGCGAGCGCGCCTGGGATCCGCGGTCGATGTGGGGCTGGGCCGACCCGCTTGTCGACCAGGCGACCAAGGCCGTCTACCAGAAGGTGTTCAGCGTCTTCGGCATCGTCACGCTCTGCGTGGTCGGGCTGTACCTGCTCTGGCGCTCCCGCCAGTCGGACATGAGCAACGCGATGACCACGGCGGGCTGGGCCCTGCTGGTGATGGTTGCGGTGACCGCCCTGGCCGCCTGGCCGGTCAAGTCGGCCAACATCGCCGACGGCACCCTCATCACCACCCTGGGCGTGGTGCACGACGCGGTCGGCCCGCAGGTTAAGGAACCTGCGCCCGGCCGGTGCATCGACCCCGATCCGGAGCGATGCAAGGACAACCGTGCACCCGCCGTCCGAGCCAGCGACACCGCTACCGAGTCCATGCTGTACCGGAACTGGCTGCGGGGCGTTCTCGGATCGGCTGACAACGAAACCGCCAAGAAATACGGCCCGGCGCTGTACGACGCGCGGTCTTTGACCTGGGGCGAGGCGCAGTCGATCCGCGCCAATCCAGCAACACGGCAGGCCACCATCGAGGCGAAGCAGCAGCAGTGGATGAAGGTGGCTGAGCAGATCAAAGAAGAGGACCCGGAGGCGTACGAGTACCTCCAGGGAGTCCGGGACATGGACCGGGTGGGGGCCGGGTTCATCGCGGTGCTGGCCGCCGTGCTCTTCGCCATGTTCGACCTGACCGCCTCGCTGCTGGTGCTGCTGGGCTTCCTGATCTTCCGCTGGGCGGTGATCGCCGCGCCGATCCTCGGCACGGTGGGTTTGATGCGTCCCGCCAGCGCCGGGTTGCGGCGGTTGGCGAACGCGGTGGTGGCGGCCGTCTTCAACATCGCCATCTTCGGCACCGGCGCAGCCATCTACCTCTTCGCGGTCGACCTCATCATGAGCACGCCGACCCTGCCCGGCTGGCTCCAGGTGGTGCTGGTCTGGCTCTGCGGCGTGGTCGGCTGGCTGCTGCTGCGCCCCTACCGGCGGATCACCCAACTCGGCGGCAAGGACAGCAGCGAGGCGGTCGGCTCGGCCGGCTCGTGGCACCGGCGCTTCTTCCGGGACATGCGCACCGCAGCGAGGCTCGACGTGGCGGAACCCGGCGGCACGGCCGAGCCGGCGATGGGCCGACGCCGTGGCGTCGTGGCGGAGCAGACCACCCTGCGGCCGGAGGCCCGGCGGGAGGATCCGGCGCACGCCGCCACCCGCAGCGGAGGTGAGGAGCGGCAGCGGCCCGACGGCCGCGAGCAGCCCGCCGAGAAGGCGACGCCGGCCGAGGACCGGGGCACCTCCCGCCCGGTCGCGCCCCAGCCCCGACGGCGCCAGCCAGCCACCTGGACAGAGCCGGACGTGCCGGACGAGAACCCCTCGTTCGTCATCTACCGTCCTGGGTCCGCGAAACGCGAGCCTGACCGGCCCACTCCGCGGATCCGCTCCGAGGCGCGGTGAGTGCGGTGCGGCGGGCAGTCGAATTTCTGTTCACCCGGGTGCTTCGATCCCGGCTCGGCATCGCCATCGGCATCGCCGTCCTCGTGTTCGGGATCATCGGGGCGGCACAGTTGGTGTCCGGACCCGGCGATTCCACGTCCGGGCTCAGCAACCGCCCGAGCCGACCGATCACGACGGTCGCCCCGACCACCGGTGATGACGGGGCGTTCTCGACCGGCGCTCCGCCCTCTCCGATCACCCGCCCGGGCGATCTCACGCCGGAGCAGACCGCCGCCCGTTTCGTCACCGCCTGGCTCGGCAAGCCGGGCATCACGGCGGAGCGGTGGCAGGAGGGCCTGCATTCCTTGTCGACCCCGGCGCTGATCGACAAGCTGGCCGGCGTCGATCCGTCGGGGGTGCCGGCCGGGCAGGTGGACGGCAAGGTCACGCTCCGGCCCCGGGCCGAGAACTTCGTCGAGGTGCTGGTCCCGCTGGACACGGGACGGCTCCGCCTCGAACTGGTGGCGCCCGACGGGCGGTGGCTGGTGGATACGGTGGACTGGGAGCAGAAATGAGCGACGAGACCCGACCTCGCCGACAGCTCCGGCTCGGCTCCCTGGCCGCCGCGTTGACGGCGACGCTCGCCCTGCTCTGCTGCACCGGCGGCGCCGGCGCCTTCTTCCTCACAGAACTGGGCGGCGAGTCCGCTAACGGTATGACACTGGCTAATCAGGACTGCAAGGAAGACACTCAGGTAAACATAGTAGGCGAAATGCCGCGAATACCCCAGTACGGTGAACGTCAACTCCGCAATGCCGCCAGGATTATCAAGGTGGGGCAGGAGATGAAGGTTTCCCCCCGCGGATGGGTGATTGCCGTGGCGACTGCCCTGCAGGAGTCCAGACTTCTCAATCTGGCAAATCGGACCGTCAGCGAGTCCGAGACCATACCCAACGAGGGCATCGGCGCCGACCACGACTCCGTCGGCCTGTTCCAACAGCGGGCGAGTTGGGGAAGTGTGACGCAGCGGATGACGCCCGAGTACGCCGCCCGGAAGTTTTACGAAAAGCTGGTCCGGGTTCCCGGCTGGGAAACGATGCCGCTGAGCCGGGCCGCGCAGGCGGTGCAGATCAGCGCATTTCCCGATGCGTACGCCAAGCACGAGGACGTTGCCGCCCGGATCGTCAGCGCGCTGGCCGGTGGGGCCGCACGGATCACGCTGGCCGGAGGGAAGCAGACGTGTGACAGCGCCGCCGAAGGGCAGATCGCCGCCTCGGGCTGGACGGCTCCTATACCGGGCGGAGTCGGCTCGGGCTTCCGCACTGCGGACCGCCCCGCCCACAACGGGGTCGACATCGCCGCCCCGAAGGGCACCGACATCCGGGTCGCTGCCACCGGCCGCGTCCTGGTGGCCCACTGCGACCCTGACAATCGTGGCGGACGAACCTGTGACGTAGACGGCTGGCCAAACAAGGGAGGGTGCGGCTGGTTCGTTGACGTCCTGCACGCCGGCGGGTTTGTCACCCGCTACTGCCATATGGTGAGCAAGCCCCGAGTCAATGTCGGCCAACTCGTCGAGGCAGGTGTAGTCATCGGCGAGGTGGGCAGCAGCGGCAACTCCTCGGGCCCGCACCTGCACTACGAGGTACACAAAGACGAGGACCGGAGCAGCCGGGGTGCCATCGACCCGGTGCCGTTCATGCGGTCGCGCGGCGCGCCGCTCAAAGGCGCAGGATGAGACGTTCGCTGTCATGAACGAGCCGCTTCCCGACCCGTTCGCCGACCAGCCGGACTGGGCTCCCCGCCCGCCCCGACCGATCGAGATCGTGCCGGCCACCGGCCGCGTCGAGCTACGGGGACAGCGGGTGCTGGTTGGCCTGCCCGGACTGGGCTGGCGCGGAGACCTTCGCGCCGACGATCGGGTGGTGCAGGGCAGTCGGACCTACGTGCCGGTGATCCCTGAGCACGAGTGGTACCGGGCAGAGTCCGACCAGGTGGAGGTCTTCGCGCCGCTGGTCCCGGTCGAACGGGTCTGGGTGGAGACGGTAGGGGCCCGGCGGGCGGACGCGTCGGGGGGCCACGAGACGGACGCCCGCCTGGTCTCCCTGGACGCGCCGACACACCGCAAGCCAACCCCGGTCTTCGAGGCGGATGCCGTCACTGGTCGCCGGGTGGTGCACGTCGCAGAGTCGGTCGAACATCGGGACCTGCGAGCCGTCACCGAGACCTACTCGGGTGCGGAAGGCGACATCTGCATTCGGGTAACGCCGGAGATGGATTGGTACCGCTGGGTCTGGCGGGGCCAGTCGCCGACGACGCTGGAGGTTCCGGTGCATCTACTCTGGATTGAATGACGCCTTAGCTGACCATCGATCCAGCACAGACTCGCCAACCGTCTGTGTCTTGTACCTCGAAACGCCATGGGTCGGTGAGGCTCTGTTGCACCCCATCGACGGAAGCGCTACGCCGGATAACCGCCGTGACCGTAGCCGCCGACGAGCCGTTCATGGCTACCACGATGCTTTCGACGTTGATCGAAAAGCTGGTGCCCAACTCCTGCTCGCGTCGTTCGATCTGGGCTCGCAGATCATCAATCGATGGTAGCGAGCCATCGCAGGTGAATAGCAGAGCCCGGTTCTGGTCACGCGAGACAAGCGCGGCCTGCAGGTAGTTGACGACCGCGACGTCCGGAGAACCACGGTCCGGTGCCGCGGCTCGGTTGTAGAGCACGTATCCGGCGGCCACCCCGCCGAGGCAGAGTGCCACGACGACGCTCGCCACCACGGTGAACACGGTGCGAAGCCGCCGCCGTGGCCGCTGCGGCACCGGGGCCGGCGAGGGCGGCGCCAGGTGGTCGGAGGGGGGCCGTTGCGCCGGTACGCGGGAGACCTGGGAACCGGCGGAGGGCTGCACTGATTCCACCCTCTGAGGCTAGCGGCTGGACGCGATTGACCCAATGCCCCAGATCCAGCGGATCGTGACGGACCAGTCCCCATCGGTGAGTTCCACGACATCACCGGCGCAGTGCCGCCGCGCATCCCGGCCGAGCAGGCCTGCCTGGGTTACGGTCTCTGCGCGGGGAGGGGTTGCCAACCTCGGGCAGAGGGGGTGGACGCGTGGCCGGTTCGAAGGCACGCACTAGCCGCGCCGCCGTACTGCACCGGCGGGTCGCCGCCACCGCAACCGCTGCCGCCGGCGTCCTCGACGACACCCGGCCCGCCCCCGCCGACCAGCGCCGCCAGTACGAACTGGCCGATCGTCTCCGGTCTGCGGCGGCGGTGCTGGCCCCCGGCTGGGCAGGCGCCCCTCTGGAGACGATCGCAGCGACCACACCGGCCGGTGAGGGGCTGCCTTCCTTCGTCCGGATCGGGACGGCGGCACCGCTGGACGACGCCCGGTTTCCCGCACTGGTGCCGTTGCTCGGCACGGGGCACCTCTCGGTGGACGTCGATGCCCGGGATCCCCGGGTGGCGGGGTTGCTCCGGGCCGTACTGCTGCGGTTGCTGGCGGCGACCCCGGCCGGGGCGCTGCTGGTACGCGCGGTGGACGCGACCGGCACGGCCCTCGCGCCGTTCGCGGCGCTCGCGGACGCGGGTCTGCTGCCGCCTCCAGCGGTGGACGTGGCGGGTCTGCGGGCCGTGCTCACCGAAGCCGAGCAGTGGGTGGCTCCGGGGACGAGTGGGCGTCGCCGACACGACCGGACGCTGCTGCTGGTGATCGCCGCGCTGCCCGAGGCGACCGGCCCCACCGACCTGGCCCGGATTGAGGCTCTGGCCGAGCCGGGCCGGGCCGCCGGCCTGCACCTCGTCGTGGCGGGCTGGTCTCCGGCGGGCGGCCGGGAGCCGTTGCCGCAGGCGACGACCCTGGCGGTCCGCACCGCGTACGCGTTGCTGGGTGCCCCGCCGGGCGGGTCGTTCGCCGGTCCGGGCGCCGATCCTCCGGGCGGGTTGAATTCGCCGGTGTTCATCGAGGCGGATCCGCCGGCCGAGCTCGTCGACGCGGTCTGCCGCCGGCTGGCCGCGCAGGTGGAGGCGGGTTCCCGGCTGGCGCTGACCGATCTGCTGCCGTCGGCCGACGAGGAGTTGTGGACGGCGAGCGGGGTGGGCGGGCTGACCACGACCGCCGGGGATGCCGGTGGCCGTCCGGTGTCGCTCGGTTTCACGGAGTTGACGCCGCACTGGCTGGTCAGCGGCCGTTCGGGCGCGGGCCGTTCCACCTTCCTCACCACCGCGCTGCTCGGCCTGACCGCCCGGTACGGCCCCGACGAGCTGGCTCTCTACCTGGCGGATCTCGCCGACGCCGAGTCCTTCGTGGAGTTCCTCCAGACCGAACGGGACCGGTCGTGGATCCCGCAGGTCCGGGCCGCCGCGATGGCCGCCGATCGGGAGTACGTGCTGAGCCTGCTCGACGAGTTGGTGGCGGAGGTACGGCGGCGCGAGGAGGCGGGCGGTCGGGCCGGCGGGCAGCGCTTTGCCGAGCTGCGACAGCACCGGGCCATGCCCCGGGTGGTCTGCGTGCTCGACAACCTCCCGCTGCTCTTCGCCGAGCGGGACCGGCTGGCCGTCGACGCCGCCGCCCGGCTGGACGCGCTGGCCCGCACGGGGCGCGCGTACGGGGTGCACCTGGTGCTGGCCGGCGAGGGCGATCTGGGGTTGGGCTCGCGTACCGATCGGGACTCGGTGCTGGGGCAATTCCCGGTGCGGGTGGCGCTGCCCGGTGGGGGCGCCGTGCTGGAGCCGACGAACGACTCGGCCGCCGGGCTGCCGGTGGGCAGCGCGGTGGTGAACACCGCCGGTGGGCTGGGTGGTCCCCGGGGCGCGATCCGGGGACACGAGCGGATGGTCCGGTTCCCGGACCCGCAGGACCATCCCGACACGGTGGAGGAGCTGCGGCACCGGCTCTGGTCGGCCCGCCCGGAGGGGGCCACCCCGCCGGTGGTCTTCGCCGGTTACGCCCGCCCGCTGCTGCGCAACGATCCCCGGCACCGGACCGCGCTGGCGGGGCAGGCACCCGGTCCCGCCGCCCTGCTGGGCCGGGCGCTGGACGTGCCGCGGAGCACCGTCGCGGTGTCGCTCGGGCCGGCGCCGGGGCGCAACCTGGCCGTGCTCGGCCCCGGGCCGGAGGCGGCCCGGCTGTTGGCCACCGCGGCGCGCAGCACGGCGGCGCACCACGAGCCGGGGACGGCCCGCTTCGTGCTGGCCGCGCCGGACGAGGAGTGCCGGGCGCTGGCCGGGGCGCTGGCGGTCGAGCTGGCCGGGCGGCACCCGGTGGACACGGTGGACCTCGCCGGCCTGCTCGCCGCCGTGGACGACACCGTGCCGGCCTACCTGGTGGTCTTCGGACTGGACGTGCTGACGCCGGCGCAACTGCCTGCGGAGCGGCTACGCACGCTGTTGCGGGAGGGTCCGTCCGCCGGCCGGCACCTGCTGGGCCGCTGGCGGACGGTGCCGTCGTTCGCGGCGTTGCTGGAACCGGAGGGCGAGGTGGACAAGCTCGCCGCCGTGGCCGTGGTGGACCTGCCGGGCGCGCAGCTCACGTCGGTCTTCGGCCGGCAGGTGCAGTGGCGGCCCCGCCCCGGCCGGGCGATGCTCTGGGACGGCCCTGGCGAGCAGGGCACCGTGCTGGTCCCGTTCGCCGGGGAGGGGGAGCCGGCATGACCCGCCACGGGGCACGGAGCAGGTCAGGGCAGGCCACGCCGGGGCGGCAGCGTTCCGGCACCGACCCGGCACCGGATCGCGCTGACAACGGCGGGCGGGCGGACACAGACGCGGTGTCCGCCGCGTGGACCGAGTACCTCGCCGCCGCCCGCCAACTCGACGGGATACGCCGTGACGCGACCACCGCCGCCGGCGAGCAGGCCCGGTCGGTGCAGGCCGCCCGCGAGGAGCTGACCGCCGTACGCACCCGGTTGGCGTCGCAGGAGGCTCGGCTGCGCGAGCGGGGCGTACCGCCGATCTCGCTGGTCCCGACGCCGCCGGAACTGACCGAGGCGACCCGGTCGATGGCGGGTGGGCCGGCGGCGGTGCTGGCCGCGCTGCGCGCCGCCCGTGGCCGGGCGGAAGCCGCGGACGCGGCGCTCTCCGCGCGTGGGCTGCCACGGCTGGCCGGTTGGCCACCGCGCCCCCGGAATCTGCTGGTGTACGGGCCGCTGGCGCTGCTGGTGCCGGTGATCCAGGTGGCCTTGTTCGTGGCGACCGGCACCGGGGTGGCGAGCGTGGCCGCGCTGGTCTTCGGGCTGCCGATGCCGGCGGTGGCGTTCGCGGCGGGTTGGATCGGCGTCGGCCGGTTGTTCCCCCCGCCGGACGGCGGCCGGGTGGACCGCACGGCCCGGCTTGGCGCTCTGGTGTGCCTGGTTCCGGGGGTGCTGGTCAGCGCGGGCCTGCTGCTCGCCATGCTGGCCGGCTGATCCGCCTGCTCGCCAGGCCCCGCGACACGACGCGCCGGCCCTGATCGCCACCGGACGGAACCCACAGGGACGTCTCCCGCACCGGGCGCAGACGGCTCGGCCGGCCGACCCTGGTGGGGCGGCCGGCCGATCTGTCGCGGTCAGCGGTGGATGATCAGCGCCATCGCCTCGGCGCGCGACTTGGCGTCGCGCTGGAGGGTGCCCCGCACGGCCGAGGTGATGGTCTTGGCACCCGACTTCTGGATGCCGCGCATCGCCATGCACATGTGCTCGCACTCGAGCACCACCACCACGCCGCGCGGCGCGAGCCGCTCCATCAGCAGGTCGGCGACCTGCGAGGTGAGCCGCTCCTGCACCTGTGGCCGGCGGGCGAAGACCTCGACCAGGCGGGCCAGCTTGGACAGGCCGGTGATCCGGCCGTCCGGGCCCGGGATGTAGCCGATGTGGGCGCTGCCCCGGAACGGCAGCAGGTGGTGCTCGCACAGGCTCATCACGTCGATGTCCCGGACGAGCACCAACTCCTCGTGGTTGGCCTCGAAGGTGGTGCTGAGCACCTGGGCCGGGTCGACCCGGAGGCCGGCGAAGAGTTCGGCGTACGCGCGGGCCACCCGGGCCGGGGTCTGCTGGAGCCCGTCGCGGTCCGGGTCCTCCCCGACGGCGATGAGGATCTCGCGGACCGCCTTCTCGATCCGCCCGAGGTCCACGGTCTCCTCGACGGGCCGACCGGTGAGCCTGCCGCTGATCAGGCGCGCGGCCACGTAGTCGAGAGTGTCGTCGCCGTCCGGCTCGGTCGCGGAGACGGCCAGTCCCCGGTGCTCCCGGGAACTGGCCGTCGGGTCGCTGCTCAGTGCATACCGTCCGAGTTGTTGGAGTTGTTCGAGGTGCTGCCGCCCACCGTCGCCTGGGCGCCGTCGGCCTGGGCCTGCACCTTGAGCGCGTCCTTCTCCGCCGGCGTGAGCACCGGCGGCTCGGTGGAGGGCTGGCGCTTGCCGAAGCCGTTGTACGGCGCCATCGGCGGCCGCTTGGCCACCCGGGCGCAGATCCGGGCCATGTCGGCGGTGGAGAGGGTCTCCTTCTCCATCAGCTCCAGCACGATGTTGTCCAGGACGTCCCGGTATTCCACCAGGATCTCCCAGGCCTCGTCGTGGGCCAGCTCGATCAGCGCCCGCATCTCGCCGTCGATCTCGGCGGCGACGACGTCGGAGTAGTCCCGTTCGTGGCCCATGTTGCGGCCGAGGAACGGCTCGTCGCCGCTGGTGCCGTACTTGATCGCGCCGAGCTTGGAGCTCATGCCGTACTGCGTGATCATCGCGCGGGCCAGCTGGGTGGCCTTCTCGATGTCGTTGCCGGCGCCGGTGGTCGGCTCGTGGAAGACCAGTTCCTCGGCGGCCCGCCCACCCAGCGCGTACGCCAGGGTGTCGACCATCTCGGCGCGGGTCTGGGTGTACTTGTCCTCGGTGGGGAGGACCAGCGTGTGGCCCAGCGACCGACCGCGGGACAGGATCGTCACCTTGTGCACCGGCGCGGCGTGCGGCAACGCCCAGGCGACCAGCGCGTGCCCACCCTCGTGGTACGCGGTGATCTTCTTCTCCTGGTCGCTCATCACCCGGGTCCGGCGCTGCGGTCCGGCGATCACCCGGTCGATCGACTCCTCCAGGGAGTCGTTGCTGATCGCCCGCTCGTCCTTGCGGGCGGTGAGCAACGCGGACTCGTTGATCACGTTGGCCAGGTCGGCGCCGCTGAAGCCCGGGGTGCGCCGGGCCACCGCGTCGAGGTCGACGTCGGGGGCGAACGGCTTGCCCTTGGCGTGCACCCGCAGGATCGCCTTGCGGCCCTCCATGTCGGGGGCGTCCACCGGGATCTGCCGATCGAAACGGCCCGGGCGCAGCAGCGCCGGGTCGAGGATGTCCGGCCGGTTGGTGGCGGCGATCAGGATGACCCCGCCCTTGGTGTCGAAGCCGTCCATCTCGACGAGCAGCTGGTTGAGCGTCTGCTCGCGCTCGTCGTGGCCGCCGCCCATGCCGGCGCCGCGGTGACGACCGACGGCGTCGATCTCGTCGACGAAGACGATCGCCGGGGCGTTCGCCTTGGCCTGCTCGAAGAGGTCACGGACCCGGCTGGCGCCGACACCGACGAACATCTCCACGAAGTCCGAGCCGGAGATCGAGTAGAACGGCACCCCGGCCTCGCCGGCGACGGCGCGGGCCAGCAGCGTCTTACCGGTGCCGGGCGGGCCGAAGAGCAGGACGCCCTTCGGGATCTTGGCGCCCAGTGCCTGGTACTTCGCCGGATTCTGCAGGAAGTCCTTGATCTCGTGCAGCTCCTCGACGGCCTCCTCGGCGCCGGCCACGTCCGCGAACGTGGTCTTCGGCGTGTCCTTGGTGATCATCTTCGCCTTGGACTTGCCGAAGTTGAGCACCCGGGAGCCGCCGCCCTGCATCTGCGACATGAAGAAGAGCAGCAGGAGTACCAGCAGGGCGATCGGGAGCAGGTTGACCAGCAGGCTCACCCAGATGCTGTCGGACGACACCTTGGCGTCGGCCGGGCCGGTGACCCGGTTGTTCGCCTTGGCCTCGAGGACCTCGTTCCAGACCTCGGCGCCGACCTCGTAGGGGAACTGCGCCTCGATCAGGTCGGTGTTGGTGTCACCGAACTTGGTCTTCTGCTCCAGGTCGAGCTGGATCGTCTGTTCCTTGTCCTGGAAGACGACCTTTTTGATCTTGCCGGTGTTGAGCTGGTCGAGCGCAACGGAAGTGTCCACCCGGTGGTAGCTGGGACCAGCGGTGAAAAGTTGACTGAGCACAACGGCGCCGAGGATGACCAGGATGATCCAGACCACCGGTCGGCGGAAGAAACGCGTACGTTCCATACTGTTGTCGAGCGCCGAGGCGCCCGCATCCTCCTGATCGACGTCCTGACCGTCTGATGGTGTCGCCGCCTGTGGCGGCGGCCGGAGCCGCCGTGCGGGCCGACTCGACCCCGAGGCACGAAACTGCCGCGCCGCGGTCATTCGACGGTACACCGTGCACGCGAGGAGTGAGCTTGCGAGCCCCGCAGTCGCGCACAAAGGAAACAGCTGTGCGCGCACCGAGCGAGCCTGCCAGCCCCACGATCACGCACGATCCGAACATCGTCGCGCGCGGAGCGAGCATGCGAGCCAAACAATTACGCGTAGGGCGAACCGGGTCCAACCGGCGTGACGGGAACTCCCTGCCCGACCTTCCGTCCGCCCGGTCCCGCGGTCCGATGGTTCGGGCGTGAAGACAACTTCCACGCCACCGGCCTATACCGTAGACCGGTTCACTGGGAGCCCGCTGAACGTCCGCTCGACGGACACCGATACGAGGAGGGCTCAGGCCGGGCCGGGGGCTCAGGCCGGGGGCCCAGGGCTCAGGCCCGGGCGTACACCTCGGGCTTGAGGACGCCGACGTAGGGCACCTCGCGGTAGCGCTCGCCGAAGTCGAGACCGTAGCCGACGACGAACTCGGTCGGGATGTCGAAACCGACGTACTTCACCGGCACCGGCACCTTGACCGCGTCGGGCTTGCGGAACAGCGCGACCACCTCGACGCTCGCGGCCGAGCGGGACTCCAGGTAGCGCAGCAGCCAGGACAGGGTCAGGCCGGAGTCGACGATGTCCTCGACCACGACCACGTGCCGGCCGGCGATGTCCCGGTCCAGGTCCTTGAGGATGCGGACCACCCCGGAGGAGGTCGTGCCCTGGCCGTAGGAGGAGACGGCCATGAACTCGAGTTCGGCGGGCGGCCCGCTGCGACCCAGCGCCCGGGCGAAGTCGGCCATGAACATCACCGCGCCCTTGAGGACGCAGACCAGCAGGAGCCCGTCATCGACGTCGGCGTAGTCCGCCGAGACCTGCTTGGCGAGTTCCGCGGTCTTCTCGCGGATCTGCGCCTCCGAGATGATCACGTGGTCGATGTCGGCGTCGTACCAGGAGCCGTCAGCCATGACTCCTAGCCTGCCGTACGCCGGATGGCCCCCGTCGGCGGGGCCGGCCCTTTTGGGCACGGTCCCACCCGGGATGAACTCCACGAAGGCCACCAAACATCTCAGCAGGCGCGTGACCGCCAGCGGCGACCGTCGTCGGACGGCTTCCAGTCGGCTGAGTCCCGGCTGTCGGCGGTGAGGCCGGCGGCCGAGGCCACGGCGAGGATGACTAAGAAGAGCAGGAAGAGCAGGATCTCCATGGCGGCGCTCACTTTCGCATGGTTGCTGTTGTTTTCGCCGCCGGTGCGCACCGGACTGGAACCAGTTTCCGTCGACTGCCACCGCCCGGACAGTGGCAGAAATGCCACGCCCCCTCGATTTCCTGCCAGCCGCGCGGTTACCCTCGTCACATGCTCAGATCGGTCGCCGTCCTCGCCCTGGACCGGGTCGCCACGTTCGAGCTCGGGGTCCTCGCCGAGGTCTTCGGGACCGACCGCACCGCCGACGGGTTCCCCGATTACCGCTTCCACGTGTGCAGCCCCGACGGGGCACCGGTCCGCACCTCGTCGGGCTTCCACCTGACCCCGCACACGGACCTCGGCCCGATCGAGGAGGCCG
The DNA here is from genome assembly GCF_900091625.1 of Micromonospora peucetia. Lineage (NCBI taxonomy): Bacteria > Bacillati > Actinomycetota > Actinomycetes > Micromonosporales > Micromonosporaceae > Micromonospora > Micromonospora peucetia. Next base: position 2,454,949 of record NZ_FMIC01000002.1, on the reverse strand, counting down.
ATCTGGTCGCCGTGCCGGCCCACCAGCACGGCATCGTGGTCCCGGCCTCCGTGCTCGACGCCCTGCGCCGGGCCGCCGATCGCGGGGCGTACCTGCTCAGCGTCTGTTCCGGCGCGTTCGTGCTGGGCGAGGCCGGCCTGCTCGACGGCCGGGAGTGCACCACCCACTGGCGGTACGTCGACGAACTGCAACGCCGCCACCCGACCGCCAGGGTCCGCTGCAACTCGCTGTACGTGCAGGACGACCGGCTGCTCACCAGCGCCGGCACGGCGGCCGGCATCGACGCATGCCTGCACCTCGTCCGCCAGGAACACGGCTCGGCGATGGCCACCCGGCTGGCCCGCCGGATGGTGGTCCCCCCGCACCGCGACGGCGGGCAGGCGCAGTACATCGAGACGCCCATCCCCAGGACCCCCGAGGCGCCGACTCTGGAGCCGGTGCTGGAGTGGCTGATGGGGCACCTGGACCGGCCGGTGACCGTCGACGAGCTGGCCGCCCGGGCGGAGATGTCCCCGCGCACGTTCGCCCGGCGGTTCCGCGCCGAGACCGGCACCACGCCGCACGACTGGCTGACCAACCAGCGGGTGCTGCTGGCCCGGCGGCTGTTGGAGGAGACCGGGCTCAGCGTCGAGGCCGTCGCCGACCGGGCCGGCTTCGGCGACTCGGCAGCGCTGCGGCACCACTTCGCCCGCCGGGTCGGCGCCACCCCGCACAACTACCGGGCCACCTTCCGCGACCGGGTGGAGGCCTGAGCCCGGTCACCAGCCGAGCATCCCACCGCCCACCCGGGGTTCCGAGCCGACCACGTATCCGCCGTCCGGCAGCCGCCAGATCGCCTGCCCGTGCCCGAAGACCGCCGGCTCCTGCGCGACGGCGATCTCGTGGCCCCGGGCCCGCAGCTCGGCGACCGCCGCCCGCCCCTCGGCGGTGGCGACCAGCTCCGACTCGACCAGCACCGTCCGACCGGCGTGCCAGTACCAGCGCGGCGCGTCCAGCGCCGCCTGCGGGTCGAGCCCGCCGTCCAGGGTCGCCGAGACCAGCTGCACGTGCCCCTGCGGCTGCATGTGCCCGCCCATCACCCCGAACGGGCCCACCGGCCGTCCGTCCCGGGTGAGGAAGCCGGGGATGATGGTGTGGTACGGCCGCTTCGCCGGCCCCACCACGTTGGGATGCGCGGGATCGAGGCGGAACCCGAGCCCTCGGTTCTGCAGGGCGAAGCCGTGCCCGGGCAGCACCACGCGCGAGCCGAAGGCCAGGTAGGTCGACTGGATCAGGCTGACCATCATGCCGCTGGCGTCGGCGGTGCAGAGATAGACCGTGCCACCGCGCTCCGGGTCACCGGCGGTCGGCTCGCCGGCCCGCTCGGTGACCAGCGCGCGCCGGGCCGCCGCGTACTCCGGCGAGAGCAGCGCCTCCGTCGGCACCGGCACCCGCTCCGGGTCGGCGACGTGGGCGTGCGCGTCGGCGAAGCCCAGCTTCATCGCCTCGATCTGCCGGTGCAGCCGCTCGGCGAGTGGCAGACCGGCGAGTTCCGCCCCGTCCAGGATGTGCAGCGCCAGCAGCGCCGCCAGGCCCTGCCCGTTGGGCGGCAGCTCCCAGACCTCGTGGCCCCGGTAGCGGGCGGACACCGGGGTCACCCAGGTCGAGGTGTGCCGGGCCAGGTCGTCGCCGGTGAGGAGACCGCCGGTGCGGGCCGAGTGCCCGGCCAGCGCCGCCGCGATCCCGCCCCGGTAGAAGTCCTCCGCCCCGGTGTCGGCGATCAGCCGCAGGGTCCGCGCCGCGTCGGGGTTGCGCCAGCGCTCCCCGGCCCGGGGCGCCCGGCCGCCGGGCGCGAACACCCGGTCGAACTCCGCGTGTTCCGCGTCGGTCAGGTCGACGTGCGCGGCGAGCGCCCGCGACCAGATCCCCGCCACGGCCGGAGAGACTGGATGGCCGTGCTCGGCGTACCCGATCGCGTCGGTGAAGAGCTCGGCGAAGGGCAGCGAGCCGAAGCGGTCGTGCAGGTCGCGCCAGCCGGCCGGCGCGCCGGGCACGGTCACCGGCAACCACCCCCGGGCGGGCATCGCCGGCCCGGCCCGCTGCGCGCCGCCCAACGCGTCGACCGGGTGCTCACCACGCCCTCCGGTCGCGGCGAGCACCAGCTCGCGGGTCAGGGCCGCCGGGGACCGGCCGGAGGCGTTGAGGCCGTGCAGCCGCTCGCCGTCGAAGACGATCGCGAACAGGTCGCCGCCGATGTCGTTGGACGGGGGCTGCACCACGGTCAGGGTGATCGCGGTGGCCAGCGCCGCGTCGACGGCGTTGCCGCCGCGGCGCAGCACGGCCAGGCCGGCCGCCGCGGCCAGCGGCTGGCTCGTCGCCACCGCGCCGTGCGGCGCGAAGAGCGGCTGTCGGGGGTACGCCATCCGCCATGTCTACCGCCTACCGGCGGATCCCGCGGCCCCGGAACCAGGCCCCGGTTTCCGGCGGGGCGAGTCAGCGGAAGTCGATGGCGGCGAGCCGGCCGTCGCGGCGGAGCACCCGGAGCCCGCCCGGCAGGTGGGCCGGCCCCTGCCCCCGCCAGCCGGTCACCAGCGCGTCCAGGGCGGTCACGTGCCGGTGCGACAGGGCGGCGGGCGGCGCCCCCAACTCCCGGGCCCAGGCGTGCAGCACCCGGCCGCGCACCGCGGGCGGAAGATCGGCCAGCGCCCGCACCGCGAGCCCGCCGTCGGGGTGGCGGACGTCGGCCAGCGCGGCGCCCGCCAACTCGTCGAGGACGGCGTTGTCCGCCGCCACCAGCCGGGCGGTCCGGGCCAGGTTGTCCAGCACCCCCGGCCCGAGCGCGCGAACCAGGGCGGGCAGCACGTCGGCCCGGACCCGGGCCCGGGCGTACGACGGGTCGGCGTTGTGCGGGTCCTCCCAGGGGCTCAGCCCGAGCACCGCGCACGCCGTGCGGGTCTGCTCCCGGCCGACCTCGAGCAGCGGGCGCAGCAGCGGCACCCCGTCGAGGTCCCGTCGCACGGGCATCCCGGCCAGGCCGCGCGGGCCGGCGCCCCGGGCGAGCGCGAGCAGCACGGTCTCCGCCTGGTCGTCGCGGGTGTGCCCGGTGAGCAGGGCCGCTGCCCCGAGCCGGGCGGCCACGTCGGCGAGCGCCCGGTAGCGGGCCTCGCGGGCGGCTGCCTCCGGCCCGCCCGGTCGCCCGGCCACCTCGACCCGCACCGACTCGACCGGCGCCAGGCCGACCTCGCGGGCCCACCTCACCACCGCCGCGGCCCGCTGCGCCGACCCCTCCTGGAGGCCGTGGTCGACCGTCACCAAGCCGGCGGCGCGGCCCAGGCGGGGCGCCACGAACGCGGTGGCGGCGGCCAGCGCGAGCGAATCCGCACCCCCGGAGCAGGCGACCAGCACCGGCCCCCCGGGCGGCAGGTCGATCAGCGCGCGACGGACCGCGACCCGGATCGCGGCCACCGGCGGGGCGAGTGCGGCCACCGGCGTACGGTCAGCCGGCGGTCGGGGCCGGGCCGACCGGCCCGTGCACCCGGGCAACCCAGGCGTCCGGGTCGCCGAGCTCGTCCAGCCGGGGCAGGGTGAGCGGCGAGCTGAAGATCTTGTTGAAGCCCGCCATGCCGACCCGGTCGACCACACCGTGCACGAACTTGCGACCCTCGGCGTACTGGCGCATCTTGACCTCCACGCCGAGCAGCCGGCGGATCGCCTTCTCCAGCGGGTTGCCGGCCTCCCGGCGCCGGTTGAACGCCGCCCGGATCCGCTCGACGCTCGGAACCACCTGCGGCCCGACGCCGTCCATGACGAACTCGGCGTGCCCCTCCAGCAGGGTCATCAGCGCGGTGAGCCGATCCAGCACGGCCCGCTGCGCCGGGGTCTGGACGATGTCCAGCACGCTGGTGCGGCTCTCCGGGTCCTTCACCGCGTCGGAGAGGGTGGCCACGCCCCGGCGCAGCCGCTCCAGCAGGTGCTCACCGCCGCTGGACGAGGCGTCCACGAAGGCCTGCACCTCGCTGAGGAAGTACGCCCGCATCCACGGCACGGCGGTGAACTGGGTGCGGTGGGTCACCTCGTGCAGGCAGACCCAGAGCCGGAAGTCCCGCGGGTCGGCCCCCAGCTTGCGCTCCACCTCGACGATGTTCGGCGCGACCAGCAGCAGTTGCCCCGGGTCGGCGGAGAAGACCTCGTACTGGCCGAGGACCCGGCCGGAGAGGTAGGCCAGCACGGTGCCGGCCTGCACCCCGGTGACCCGGGAGCCGATCGCCTCAGTCAGCGCGCCGGGCTGCTTGTCCTTGGTCAGCCGGCCGACCAGCGGGGTGATCACCTCGCGTAGCCCGGCGATGTTGGTCGCCGCCCAGTCCCGCCGGTCCACCACCCGCACCGGCGGGTGGGACACCTGCGAGCGCAGGCCCGTGTAGTCGGCGACGTGCCCCGCCGCCTCGTCGGTCAACCGCCGCAGGTCACTGACCACATCGGTGGCCTCGGTGTACGACACCCGGGGGCCCGACTTGCTCAGCGCCCCCGCGGTCGCGGCGGCCAGATCCCAGTCCACGAACTGCGCCATGCACCCCACCGTACCCGCGCCGCGACACCCCGGCCCGGGCTCGCGCCGGGCGATCGACACCGGTCACGCCTGACGTGCGCCCCGCCGGGCCGTTCGACGGCAGCCGCAGCCGGGCCGGTCAGCCGCAGCCGCAGCTGGCCAGGGTGGCGCCGATCCGGTCCAGCGCCACCCGGGCGGACGTCAGCCCGTCCGGGGGCACCGCGTCGGTGAGCACGGCGAAGGCGAGCAGCCGCCCGTCGGCCGTGCTGACCAGGCCGGCGATCGCGTGCACCTTGGTCAACGTCCCGGTCTTGGCCCGGACCACCCCGGCGCCGGCCTTCGTCGCCGCCGTTCCGTACCGGCCGGCGAGGGTGCCGGACCAGTCGGCGACGGGCAGGCCGCCGAAGATCGCGGCCAGTTCGGAGCGGCTGCCGCCGCCGGCGAGCACGATCAGGTCGGTGAGCAGCGAGGGGCTGATCCGGTTACTGCGGGACAGGCCGCTGCCGTCGGCGAGGGTCAGCTCGTCGGCCGGCAGGCCGAGCTCCCCGGCCACCGCGTCCATCGCCGAGCCGGCGCCGGCGAACGAGGCGGGCTGGTTGCGGGCCAGCGCGACCTGCCGGGCCAGCGCCTCGGCCACGATGTTGTCGCTGTCGCTGATCATGATGTCGACGAGCCGGACCATCGGCAGCGACTCCACCTTGCCCAGCTCGGCGCCGGGCCCCGGGGTCGCGGCCGGGGGCGCGGCGTCGGGGGCGGTGCCACGCCTGACCGCGTCGGCCGGCACTCCCAGCAGCCGGGCGAAGGCCCTGCCGGCCGCGAGGTCGGGCTGGGACACCCGCTCGGCCCAGTGGTTGCCGGCCGCCTCGTCCTTCTTCGCGCGGGTCACGTCGCTGCGGGCCCCGTCGGTCATCAGCGCCGTGATCGGGCCGCCGTAGCCACCGGTGGGAATGTCGTCGTCCCAACCCGGCTCGAAGACCGGGCCCGAGTAGAGCGACGAGTCGACCGTCACCTTCGTCGGTTTGGTGCCGCCGAGGGCGTCGCGTACCTGGCCGGCCAGGTCGTCCAGGCGGGCCGCACCCGGATAGAAGCCCTTCTTGTCGACCGCCAGCGTGGGGTCGCCGCCGCCGACGATCACCACCTCGCCCGGCGTCGCGCCGGCCACCGCCCGGGTCTGGATGCGGTACGCCGGGCCCCGCGCGGCGAGCACCGTCACCCCGGTGACCAGCTTGGTCACCGAGGCGGGCACCGTGCCGTCGTCCTCGCCCCGGCCGAAGAGCGGCTGGCCGGTGGCCACGTCGGCCACCGAGACGTGGACCCGGTCGCCGAGAGCGGGCACGCCCACGAGCGGGGCGAGCGCGGCGCGTACGCCCTCGGAGGTGGGCATCGGGGCGTTCGCGTCCGCGCCGGCCAGCACCGCCGCGGGAGCCGGTTCCGCCGCCTGCGCGGCGGCCCCCCGGTCGGCGGGCTCGTCGCCCAGCCAGTCCGCCACCGGTCCTGGACGGACCACGGCGATCCCGACGGCGGCCAGCACGAGCACGAGCACCCCGGCCAGCACGACGGGCAGGGTCCGGCGGCGCGACGGCGGGGGCGCGGAAGTTTCGGGAAGCGGGGCCTGGCCGGGGCCGGGTGGCCCGCCGGCGGGGCGGGCCGCGGCGACGGCCCAGAGATCGGTTGGCTGGAGCCGGTGGTCCTGGCCGGTCGGGCCGGTCTGGCCGCCGTCACCGGACCAGGCGTCGGCCGGGATGCCGTCACCCTGGGGCGGGCCGGGCGTCAGGTCGCGGTCGCCAGGGGAAGCCGTCGGCTGGGAGAGGTGCGTGTCGGGCACCGGGAACCGTCCGGTGGCACCGCCGGAAGCAGACCGCCCGGTACCCCGTCCAGCGCCGGCATCCGGACGGTAGTGTGAATCTTCCCTCCCCACGACCCCCTCCTCCCCCGCGGAAATCTGCTTGGGTGACACTACTTCGGTCCGAACACTATGCGGCGGCCGGAGCCCGGGTGGGCAAACACCCGTGCGGGAGCGGCGGGCCGCTGGTTTCCGTTGGCCAGCGTGGGCAGACGAGGGAGCGTGCAGATGGATTTCGACGTGACGGTTGAGATCCCCAAGGGTCACCGCAACAAGTACGAGGTCGACCACGCGACCGGCCGGATCCGGCTGGACCGCACCCTCTTCACCTCCACCCAGTACCCCGCCGACTACGGCTTCATCGAGGGCACGCTGGGCGAGGACGGCGACCCGCTGGACGCGCTCGTGCTGGTCCCCGAGCCCACCTTCCCGGGCTGCCTGATCCGGTGCCGCACCATCGGCATGTTCCGGATGACGGACGAGAAGGGCGGCGACGACAAGGTCCTCTGCGTGCCCTACGAGGACCCGCGCCAGGAGCACCTGCGCGACATCCACCACCTCGGCGAGTTCGACCGGCTGGAGATCCAGCACTTCTTCGAGGTCTACAAGGACCTGGAGCCCGGCAAGTCGGTCGAGGGCGCCACCTGGGTGGGGCGGATCGAGGCCGAGGCGGAGATCGTGGCGTCGTACCAGCGCGCCAGGGACGCCGAGGCGCGCGGCGAGTCCGCGCACTGACCCGGCACTGACCACCGACGGGCCCGGGGGCCGCTCAGCCGAGCAGCCCCCGGGCCCGGTCGTACAGGTCGAGCACCGCGCAGGCGACGGGCACCAGCGACACCACCAGGGCGGTGTCAGTCAGGTCCGCGATCCGGCCGACGTACGGGGAGACCGGCCGGCGGGCGTACGTAGTGCCGGTGGCCACCGCCACGAGGGCCAGCACCAGCCCACCGACGACCAGTGCGAGCCGGGCGGTCGGGCCGGACCGTTCGACGAGCACGGCGCCCAGCACGGCGTACCCGACGAGGCCGGCGGCGACGGTCGGCACCCGGTGGCGCAGGGACACGAACAGCCGGGAGCGGAGCAGCAGCACAGCCGCGGCGACCGCCACCAGCAGCCGGCCGGCGACCCCGCCGGAGAGGCCCAGCACCACCGCGGCGGCGACCGCCAGCACGGCGTGCCCGAGCAGCATTCCGGTGAGCATCTCCTCGGTGCGGGCCACCGCCGCGTAGACCCGGTCCCGGTCGGGCAGGTCGCGGGCCCGGTCGGCGTCGCCCGGCTCGCTGGTGGGCAGGGTGATCGGGGGCAGCGGCACCTTGCCGAGCCGGATGGCCAGCAGGGGAATCGCCCCCACGGCGAAGACCAGCACGCAGAGCAGCACCGCCGCCGTGCCGGCCGGGCTGAGCAGCAGTCCGCCGAGGGCGGCCAGCGCGCCGGCGAACCCGGCGGTGGCACCCGCCACGAAGACCCGGAGCCGGGTGGCGACGCCGGCCAGCCCGAGCACCGACACCAGCAGCAGCGCCATCGACCCGGCCAGCAGCTCGGGCGCGCCGATCCAACGCAGCCCCGGGACCGGTCCGACCGGATCGCCGGAGCTGACCGCGAGGGCGCCCGCCACGGCCGCGTACGGCAGGGCGTAGCCGCCCAGGGTCGCGCCCGCCGGCCCGTCCCCGTGGGCGCGGGACGCCACCACCCCGGCGAGGGTGAGCAGCAGCGCCACCACGGCGGCGACCGGCCAGGCCGCCTCGTGCGCCGGGCCACCGGCCGTCACGGCTAGCAGCCCGACGGCCAGCGGCACGGCGGCCCCGGCCAGGGCGGCGGTGCGGGAGGCGGCGGGTGACCACGCCCCACCGCGCCGCCGGGCACCGTCGGCGATCGCCTCGGCCACGTCGTCGTACTCCAGCTCGGGCCACTGCGCGCGGGCCGGCACCAGGTGCAGCACCTCGCCGTCGCGGACCCCCTGCGGCAGCAGCGCCTGCGCGGTGGCCAGCACCGCCCCGTCGGTACGCCGCAGCACCCAGCCGCCGTGCCGTTCGCCGTCGTCGGCGAGCCCCTCGCCCGCGTGCCGCAGCACCTCGGGCAGCAGCTCGGCCAGCGGAACCTGCTCGGGCAGCGCGACGTCCACGCGCCGCTGGGGGGCGCTGATGGTGACCCGGGCCAACCCGATCGTCATCGACTGGTCTCCATCCTCGGCGAGGGTTGGTGGCTGCGCGGACGACAGGACTTTACCTACCATGAGCCAGGCTCGGGTCACCGAGCGCTGTCAGGAGGTCGAGTGTCCACTGTCGTCATCAAACGGCCGCCCCGCCGACCGGCGCCGGACATCCCGGTGGGTGAGCTGCCGGTGGACGCGCCGCCGGAGATCCCCGCCGTAGCCGGCGGACGCTGGCAGCAGCTGTTCATGGTGCTGCCCATGCTCGGCGGCACCGTGGCGATGGCGATGATGTTCGGCCGCGGCGGGGGCGCGTACTCCTACGTGGTCGGCGGGATGTTCGGGCTCTCCTCCCTGGCCATGCTGGTGACCTCGTGGGGCAGCGCCTCCGGCACCCCGAAGAAGTCGGAGATGATGGCCGCCCGGCGGGACTACCTGCGGCACCTGACCGTGCTGCGGCGCCGGGTCCGGCAGACCGCCGGGCAGCAGCGCGCCGGGCTCTACTACCGGCACCCGGATCCGGGCCGGCTCTGGTCGACCGTCGACAGCCACCGGGTCTGGGAACGCCGCCCCACCGACCCGGACTTCGCGGTGGTCCGGGTCGCTGTCGGCCCGCAGACCCTCGCCACCCCGCTGGCCCCTCCGGTCACCCGCCCGCTGGAGGAGCTGGAGCCGATGACCGCCGGCGCGCTGCGCCGGTTCCTGGACGCGTACTCCGTGGTGCCCGACCTGCCGGTGGCGCTCTCGCTGCGCAGTTTCGCGCGGGTCTTCGTACGCGACGCCACCGCCGGCCCGGCCGACGGGCCGGCCGCCCAGGCGCTGGCCCGGGCGATGCTCGCCCAGCTCGCGGTCTTCCACGCCCCGGACGAGCTGCTCGTCGCGGTCTGTGCCGGGCCGGAGCGGCGGGCCGCCTGGGAGTGGGTCAAGTGGCTGCCGCACGCCCACCATCCCACCCGCACCGACGCTCTCGGCCCGGTCCGGCTGGTCACCAGCGCGGGGGCGGAGCTGGAGGGGCTGCTGGACGAGGTGCTGGCCAGCCGGTCCCGGTTCAGCCCGGCCGGCCCGGCCACCGACGGCCCGCACGTGGTGGTGGTGCTCGACGGCGGCGACCTGACCGGAGCCACCGACCTGACCGGGGACGGCGGCATCGACGCCGTCACGATCATCGACCTGGACACCCCGCCGCCGCGCCTGCTGGACCGGTTCGCGCTGCTGCTGGAGCTGCGCCGCGGCCGACTGCACTCGCACTCCGCGCAGGGGCCCGCCGAGGTCGGTACGGCGGACCGGCTCGACCCGGTCGACGCGGAGGCCGTCGCCCGGCGGCTGGCCCCGCTGCGGCTGGCCACCGCGGCCCGCGGCCCGGACGCCCCACCGGGCGCCGAGCTGGGCCTGCCCGAGCTGCTCGGTCTCGGCGACCCGGAGGGCTTCACCGCCGAGCAGGGCTGGCTGCCCCGGTCCGCGCGGGAGCGGCTGCGGGTGCCGATCGGGGTGGGCGCCGACGGCGGCGCCATCGAGCTGGACCTGAAGGAGTCGGCGCAGGACGGGATGGGGCCGCACGGCCTGCTGATCGGGGCGACCGGTTCCGGCAAGTCGGAGCTGCTGCGCACGCTGGTGCTCGGGCTGGCCGCCACGCACAGCTCGGAGCAGCTCAACTTCGTGCTGATCGACTTCAAGGGCGGCGCGACCTTCGCCTCCTTCGACCGGCTGCCGCACACCGCCGCGGTGATCACCAACCTGGCCGACGCGCTGCCGCTGGTCGACCGGATGGTCGACGCCATCAACGGCGAGCTGGTCCGCCGCCAGGAGCTGCTGCGCCGGGCCGGCAACTTCGCCAGCCTGCGCGACTACGAGCGGGCCCGCGCCGCCGGCAACCCGCTCGCCCCGCTGCCGTCGCTGCTGCTGATCTGCGACGAGTTCTCCGAGCTGCTCTCGGCCAAGCCCGACTTCATCGACCTGTTCGTGCAGATCGGCCGGCTGGGCCGGTCGCTCGGCGTGCACCTGCTGCTGGCCAGCCAGCGGTTGGAAGAGGGGCGGCTACGTGGACTCGACACCCACCTGTCGTACCGGATCGGGTTACGGACCTTCTCGGCGCTGGAGTCCCGCACGGTGCTCGGGGTGCCGGACGCGCACGAGCTGCCCCGCTCCCCCGGCCACGGCTACCTGCGCTTCGGCACCGAACCGCTGGTCCGGTTCAAGGCCGCGTACGTCTCGGGGGCGCTGCGCCGGCGCGGCTCGGCACCGGGCGCGGGAGGCGCCGGGGCCCCGCGCCTGCTCACCTTCTCCACCCATCTCGTGCCCAAGCCGGAGCCGGTCGGGCCACCCGCCCTGCCCGCCACCGCCGACGAGGGCGGCTCGGAGAGTGTGCTGGAGCTGATGGTCGACCGGCTGGCCGGGCAGGGGCCGCCCGCCCACCAGGTCTGGCTCCCCCCGCTCGGCCGGGCGCCGGCGCTGGACGAGTTGCTCGGGCCGGTCGGCGTCGACCCGGCGCGTGGTCTCACCTTCGGCAACCCGGAACTGCACGGCGCGCTCCAGGTGCCGGTCGCGGTGGTCGACAAGCCCTTCGAGCAGCGCCGCGACCTGCTCTGGCTGGCGCTGGACGGCGCCGCCGGCCACGTCGCGGTGCTCGGCGGGCCGCAGAGCGGCAAGTCGACCGCGCTGCGCACGCTGATCTGCGCCCTGGCGCTCACCCACACCCCGACCGAGGTGCAGGTCTACTGCCTCGACTTCGGCGGCGGCGGGCTGGCCGCGCTGCGCGACCTGCCGCACGTCGGCGGGGTCACCGGCCGCGCCGACCCGACGGCCGTCCGGCGTACGGTCGGCGAGATCGCCACCCTGCTGGTCGAGCGGGAACAGCGCTTCGCCGAGCTGGGCGTGGAGTCGATGGCCGCCTGGCGGCAGCGCCGGGCCGCGCTGGCGGGCACCGGCCAGCCCGGGACCGACCCGTTCGGCGACGTGTTCCTGGTGGTGGACGGCTGGGCCACGCTGCGCGGCGAGTACGACGACCTGGAGCCGCTCATCACCGACCTGGCCACCCGGGGCCTGTCGTACGGGGTGCACGTGGTGGCGACGGCGGTGCGCTGGCTGGACTTCCGGCCGGCGATCCGGGACCTCTTCGGTTCCCGGCTGGAGCTGCGCCTCGGCGACCCGGCCGACTCGCTGGTGGCCCGCCGGGCGGCGACGAACGTGCCGGAGAAGACCCCCGGCCGGGGCATCACCGCGGAGAGCCTGCACTTCCTCACCGCGCTGCCGCAGCTGGCCGCCTCCGGCGGGGACACGACGGACCTGGTCAAGCAGGCCGCCGGGAGCTGGGCCGGCCCGCTCGCGCCCCCGGTGCGGCTGCTCCCGCCGGTGCTTCCGTACGCCGAGCTGGACCTGACCGCGACCACCGGCCTGCACATTCCCGTGGGGATCGCCGAGGCGGACCTGCGCCCGGTGGTGCTGGACTTCGCCACCGAGCCGCACTTCGTGGTCTTCGGCGACGCCGAGTGCGGCAAGTCGTCGTTCCTGCGCGCGCTGGCCACCTCGATCATGGCCCGGTTCACCCCCGAGCAGGCCCGGGTGATCCTGGTCGACTACCGCCGCAGCCTGGCGGACATGACCGACCCGATGTCGCCGCACCTGATCGGGTACGGCTCCGCCGCGGCGCACACCACCGACCTGATCGAGTCGGCCGCCGGCTACCTCGCGGCCCGGGCGCCCGGCCCCGAGGTCACGCCCGCCCAGCTGCGGCAACGGTCGTGGTGGTCCGGGCCGGAGCTGTTCGTGCTGGTCGACGACTACGACCTGGTCGCCAGTGGGCCGGCCAACCCGCTGCGCGCCCTGGAGGAGCATCTGCCGCACGCCCGGGACGTCGGCCTGCACCTGGTGCTCGTCCGCCGCTCGGGCGGTGCCGGACGGGCCCAGTACGAGCCGCTGGCCCAGCGCCTGCGTGAACTCTCCACCGCGGGGCTGGTGATGGCGGGCAGCCCGGATGAGGGGGCGCTGGTCGGCCCGGTCAAGCCCGGTCCACTGCCCCCGGGACGCGGCCGGCTGGTCACCCGGCGCGGAGGCGTACGTCTGGTCCAGCTGGCCCATCTGCCGGCACCGTGACCGGTGTCCCCGGAACGGCCCGCAAGGCCGCGAGGAACCGGTAATCTCCGATCGTCATGTTTGCGTCGCGATGAATGCCTGAGGGATGTGACGACCGTGCGGCACAGCTGTCCGCCAGCGGTTCGGCGGATCGCCGGACGTACGTTGCTCGGCATGGCGGCCGTCGTCGTGTCCGTCGCGGGTCCGGTCACGGCGGCCGACGCCGCTCCTCGGCAGCCCGCCGCCCGACCGGTCCTCCACCAGACGGCCACCGTCGTCCTCGCGGCCCCCGACAGCAAGAACCGCCCCGACCAGGTCCGCGACGAGCAGTGGCAGCTCGACATGTTGCGGGCGAAGAGCGCGTGGCGCAGTTCGACCGGGCGGGGAGTCACCGTCGCGGTGATCGACTCAGGCGTGGACGCCGCCCATCCCGACCTGGCCGGCCAGGTGTTGCCCGGCCTCGACCTGGTCGCACCCCGGGGCTCGGCCGGCGATCCCGATCCGGTCGGCCACGGCACCACGGTGGCCGGTTTGATCGCCGGCCGCAGCGACGACAAGCGGGGGGCCGTCGGCCTGGCGCCGGACGCCCGGATCCTCCCGGTCCGCGTCCTCGACGCCGAGAACCGCTACGACGACGCGCTGATCGTCGCCAAGGGCGTGCGCTGGGCCGTCGACAACGGCGCCCGCGTGATCAACCTGTCTCTCGGCGGCAGCGGCGACAGCCCCGCCCTGGCGGCGGCGCTCGACTACGCCTTCGTCCGGGACGTCGTCGTGGTGGCCTGCACCGGCAACCTGGGCGCCTCGTCCGACTCGAAGGTCTGGTACCCGGCGCGTGAGCCGGGCGTCATCGCGGTCGCCGGGTCGGAGCGCGACAGCGACAACCTCTGGTCCGGTTCGATCACCGGGCGGGCCACCGTGCTCACCGCCCCCGCCACCGGCCTGGTCGGGGCCCGGCCGGGCGGCTACTGGCGGGTGCAGGGCACCAGCTTCGCGGCACCGCTGGTCGCCGCCACCGCCGCGCTGGTGCGGGCCCGCTACCCGGAGATGTCCGCCGGCGACGTGGTCAACCGGCTGCTCAGCACCGCCCGCGACATCGGCCCGACCGGCCGGGACGACCGCTTCGGGTACGGCATGGTCGACCCGGTCGCCGCGCTGGACGCCGAGGTGAGTTCGGTGGGCCGCAACCCGCTGGACGACCAGTCCTCGCCGGGCGTGGTCGGGTTCGGCCCGGCACCGGGGTCGACTCAGCCCGACGTCGCGAGGGTCGGCGGTGACCCGCTCGGCTTCACCGCCCCGCGCCAGCAGTCCCGGTGGGCGGCGCAGCCGGCGGGCGGGCACGAGGAGAGCACGCCGGAGCAGTTGTGGACCGGGGCAGCGTTCTTCGTCGCCGTGCTGGCCGGGGCGGCGCTGATGGTGCGCCGGTTCCGCCGGTGGACCCCGCTGGCCTCGCCGGTGGATGGCCCGGACCGGGTCTGACCGGGCCGCGTTCCGGGTAGGACGAGTGTCATGAGCCGGTCCGGCCCACGTACCCTCGCCGCCCCGCCACGATCCACGTGGCGGGGCCGCCGCCTGCACCCGGACGACGCCCGGGGCCTCCGGCTGACCCTCGCCGCGGGGGCCGCGTTCCTGGTGGCGGTGCCGTTCACGCTGCTGGCGGTACTGGTCCTGGGAGACTGGTCCCCGCTGCGCCGGCTGGACACGGCGGTCACCGACGCGCTGGCCGGCCACGCCGCCGACCACCCGGCGTGGGTACGCCTGCTGACCCTCTGGACCGACGTGTTCGCCCCGATGCCGCTACGCGTCGGGGCCCTGCTCCTGGTCCTCTGGCTGGTCCGTCGGGGTGCCCGGCAGCTGGCGGTCTGGGTGGCCGTCACCATAACGGTCGGTGGCCTGCTCAGCCCGCTGCTCAAGCTGCTCTTCGGTCGGCCCCGGCCGGACCTGCCCGACCCGGTGGCCGAGGCGCCCGGCCTGGCCTTCCCGTCCGGGCACGCGCTCAACGCCGCCCTCGCCGCCGGGGTGCTGCTGGTGGTCTTCCTCCCGTACGCCCGCCCGGTCGCGCGCCGGGTGCTCTGGTCGGCCGCCCTGCTGCTCGCCCTGGTGACCGGGTTCAGCCGGGTGGCCCTCGGCGTGCACTGGACCAGCGACGTGCTGGCCGGCTGGCTGCTCGGCGCGGCCGTGGTGGCCGCGACCGCCGCCGCCCTCACCGTCTGGCGGGCCGTCCCGGCCGGCCGGCCGGCACCCGAGGGTCACGGGCCGGCGGCAGGCGTCGGGAGCTGACCGGCGGCAGACGTGACGCGCTGACCGGTCAGGTGCACTCGCCGGTGCCGACGGCGCGGGTGCGCTCGGCTCCGGCCAGGGCCACCGGACGGGCCTCGGCCGCGGTCACCGCGAAACCGGTGTTCGGGTCGTCGGCCGCCGCCGCGAAGATCACACCGAGCACCAGTCCGTTCGAGGAGACCAGCGGGCCGCCGGAGTTGCCGCTCTGCACGAGCGCGCGGATCGTGTAGACCTCCCGGGTCACGTTGCCGGCGGAGTAGATGTCCGGCCCGGTGATCCGGTCGACGTCCCGGATCCGCGCCGACTGGGCGTTGTACGGCCCGTCGAGCGGAAAGCCCAGCACGATCGCGTCCGCGCCGCTGCCCGCGTTGCCGGCGGCGAAACGCATCGACGGACCGGGCAGCCCGGGGACGTGCAGCACGGCCAGGTCCCGGTCGGGGTCGTAGACGACCACCTTGCTGTCGTACCGGTCGCCGTTGAGCTCGATGACGGTGGATCGGGTGCCGGCGACGACGTGGGCGTTGGTCATCACCCGGTCGTCGGCGTAGACGAAGCCGGAGCCCTCGATCCGGCGCGAACAACTCGGGGCGGAGCCGAGCACCTTGACCACCGAACGCTGGCTGTTGACCACCACCTGTGAGCCGGCGAGCGCCGGGTCGGGCGGGGACACCTGCCGGGCCCGGGTGGGTGCCAGGTCGCCGAAGACATCGGGGAAGCCGTTGGTGTCGACGGTGTCCCGCAGCGCCGTGGAGAGCTGCTGCGCCTGGTCGGGCAGGACCCGGTCGACCACGGTGAGCAGCGCGCTGTTGCGTACCGAGGATGCCAGCCAGGGCAGCGACGACGAGCCGAGCGGCACCGCGACGAGCCAGGCGACCAGCAGCACGGCGAAGAGCGAGACGAACGCCCCGCCGATGTCGTCGACCCGCTTGACGACGTCGTTGGTGATCGTCTTGCGCAGGTGGGAACCGATCCAGCCGGCGAGCGCCTGACCGACCACCGCCAGCCCGAAGATCGCCACCAGGGAGATCAGCACCCGGGTGCCGCTGGCGACGAACTGCTGGGCCAGCAGCGGCCCCACCTGGAGTCCCACCAGCGCGCCCAGGAAGAACCCGGAGAACGACAGCACCCCGATGACGAACCCCTGGCGGTATCCGCTGATCGCGAACACGAGCATGAGCAGCAGCAGTACGAGATCCACGGCGGACACCCGTCAAGCGTACGGGCACCGCGCCCGCGAGATGACCATCGGTTGCGGAAGGTGACCGTCCGGTCAGCGCACCGGGGTCTCGTCGACCGCGTCGGTGCCGGCCGAGGGTGCCGGGGCGGCCCCGGTCGGCGGCAGCTCCACGACCCGGTCGCGCGGCCACGGCCGGGCCCAACCGCCCATCTCCAGCAGGGCGGACAGCACCCCGGCGGTGAACCCCCAGACCAGCATCCCGCGCGCCGAGAAGGCCGGACCGATCCAACCACTCGGGTGGCGGACCCGCATCCGGTTCGCCGGGTCGATCAGCTCGGTGACGGGCAGCCGGGCCACGTGTGCCACCTCGGCCGGCTCCCGGGGATGCACCGGGTGCGGGTCGTGCCACCAGGCGAGCACGGGGGTGACCACGAAGTCGCTGACCGGGATCCAGAGCTTCGGCAGCTCCGCCATGACGGTGACGCTGGCCGGGTCGAGGCCGACCTCCTCGTTCGCCTCGCGCAGCGCGGTCGCCCGGACGTCGGCGTCCTCGGGGTCGGCCGCGCCGCCGGGGAAGGCGGGCTGGCCGGCGTGGTTGCGCAGGGTGGCCGCCCGCTGGAGGATCAGCACGTCCGGGCCCGTGTCGGGCTGCTCGCCGAGCAGCACCAGCACCGCGCTCTCCCGCCCTCCGCTCTCGGGGGTGACCAGCCGGGTGAAGTCCTCGCTGCGCGCGCTGCCGAGCCGGGTCACCAGCGGGTCGAGCCAGCCCGGCGGCCGGCGGCTCACGCCGGCACCCCCGCGCCCCGCCGCGCCCGTCTGCGGCTCACGTTGGCACCGTCAGGCCGAGGTGCTGGCGGACGAGCTCCGCCAGGCGGGCGTCGTCCAGGGCGCCGGAGGAGTCGACGTGCCGGACGCGGCCCTGCCCGTCGACGAAGACGGTCACGGGGATGCCCTTGGCTCTGAGCGCCCGTTTGAACGACTCGCCCTGGTCGAACAGGACGGGGAAGCGGAGGCCGAAGTCCTCACCGGCCCCCTTCGCGGCCTCGCGGCTGTCCTGGTTGTTGACCCCGATGACGTGCAGCCGGCCGGCGGCCCGCTCGCTGAGCCGCTGGAAGGCGGGCAGTTCCTTGCGGCAGGGCGGGCACCAGGAGGCCCAGACGTTGATCACCGCAGGGCCGCGCACGTCCCGCAGGGCGACCGGGGCACCGCCGGTGAAGCAGTTCAGGGTCAGCTCGGGTAACGCCTGCCCCCCGGCCCCGGACGGGGGGGCCGGTGCGGCGGACGCGGGTGGCGTACCGAGGGCGGAGCAGTCCTGGAAGGGCGACGGCCGGTTGGCGGCGGCCTGCTGCCGGTCGGACGGGCCCGGGTCCTTCTCCTCGGTGCCGGCGGTACACCCCGCGACGGCCAGCAGCACGGGCACCAGCAGGGCGGCAAGTCGGCGGTTCATCGGTTCACCGTGGTTCGCGACTGTGGGGCTCGCAACACCGGCTCGCTCCTCGTGCTCACGGTGCCTCCGCCACGACGGCCTGGACCGGCACCAGTTCCGGGTCGACCCCGGCCGCCACCGCCAGGTCCCGGGCCCGGGGGCCCTTGAGCAGCTTCGCGGCCGCCGCCGGGTCGGTCGGGCCGGTGCCGTACGAGGGGCAGAGTTTCACCAGCGTGCACGCGCCGCAGGCCGGCTTGCGGGCGTGGCAGACCCGCCGGCCGTGGAAGATGATCCGGTGCGACAGCATGGTCCAGTCGCGCCGGGGGAAGAGCGCCCCGATCGCGTGCTCGATCTTGACCGGGTCGGTCTCGGCGGTCAGCCGCCAGCGCTGGACCAGCCGCTGGAAGTGGGTGTCGACCGTGATCCCGGGGACGTCGAAGGCGTTGCCGAGGATGACGTTGGCGGTCTTGCGGCCGATGCCGGGCAGCGTCACCAGGTCGGCGAGCTTGCCCGGGATCCGGCCGTCGTACCGCTCCACGAGGGCCTGGCCGAGCTTGATCAGCGAGTCGGTCTTGTTGCGGTAGAAGCCGGTGGGCCGGATCAACTCCTCCAGCTCCGCCCGGTCCGCCCCCGCGTAGTCGGCGGCCCTCGGGTAGCGGGCGAAGAGCTTCGGGGTGACCTCGTTGACCTTCTTGTCCGTGCACTGCGCGGAGAGGATCGTCGCGACGGCCAGCTCCAGGGGGTTGGAGTGGTCCAGTTCACAGTGCGCGTCGGGGTGGGTGTCGGTCAGCGCCCGGCCGATCCGGCGGGCGCGACGGGTGCGCCCGAGATCGGTCTCGGTGAAGCCGGAAGAGCTCGTGGTCACGCCGGCCAGCCTACGTCGCCCGGCCGACGGTCGGCCGGGGCCACGCGTCGTACGGCCCGGTCAGCCGCCCTGCGGCGCGCTGATCGCGCCGGAGTCGTCGAACCCGGCGCCGGTCTCCGGGAAGTCACTCTTGGTCAACTGCTTCAACAGGCCGAGCCCACGGTCGTCGCGGTCCATGGTCGGCTTGCCGATGGAGTTCATGTACGTCGAGGCGAACGAGCCGCCGGCCCAGCTGCCGTCCGGCTTCAGCGACACCTTGAGCACCCCGCCCCAGCCGAGCCGGCCGGCGTTGCTCAGCGAGTTGCCCCCGCCGGCGAAGTTGCCCAGGCTGTACGCGATCAGCCGGCCCTTGTAGAACTCCATGCCGCGCAGCACGTGCGGGCCGTGCCCGACGATCAGATCCGCCCCGGCGTCGATCATCGCCTTGGAGAACTTGACCGGGTCGCCCCGGTTCTCGCCGAGGAACATCTCGGTGCCCGGCCGCACCCGCGTCTTCTCGGAGCCCTCGCCGCCCATGTGCACCTGCACCACGACCACGTCGGCCATGCCGGCCGCCTTGGTGATCACCTTCTTCGCCGCAGCGATGTTGGTGAGGCTGTTGGACCAGACGTACGACGAGAAGCCGGCGACCGCGACCTTGACCCCCTTGACGTCGACCACGGTGATCTGGTCGGGCGCCCCGGTGTGCGCGAGGTCGTACTTCTCCAGCGCCTTCTGGGTGTTCTCGTAGCCCTTCGGGCCGAAGTCGTAGCCGTGATTGTTGGCCTGGTTGAGCAGGTCGAAGCCGGCGTCGCGCAGGTGCGCGGCGTACTCGGGCGGGGCCCGGAACTGGAAGCAGCGGGTCGAGTTCGGGCCACACTTGCCGGTGCCGGTGTCGACGGTGAGTGGCTCCTCCAGGTTGCCCATCACCAGGTCGGCGGCGAGCGCCTTCTCGACCGAGTCGAAGAAGCCCTTCCCGCCGTTGGGGGGCAGCCGATTCGGCGCGTTGCCGATGATGATGTCGCCGGTCGCCGAGAGCGAGATCGCCTGCTCGGCGGGCTTCGTGGGCTCGCCCGAGCGGACCGGGGTGCCGGTGTCACCACCACCCGCGCCGGTCTCCCAGACGGCGTCGGCCCCGGAATCGGGACCCCCGCAGCCGGCGGTGAGCAGGACGGCGAGCAGCGCGCCGAGGGCGACTGCGGCGCGGCGACGCGGAGGGGAGGCGGCAGCGTACATCGAGCGCGACCCTATCGGGTGTGCAACGCCGAAACGAGAGCCGATCGGGTGAAGTATCAGCTTGCCGGTCGGTCCGACCACGGGACCACGGTGCCCACGCCGCCGCCGGCCGTCACCGCGGCGTGCACGGCCCGGGCCAGCGGGGCGCCCCAGGTGGAGCGCGGTCCGCCGTACGCCGACTCCGGGCCGTCGACCGGGCAGAGGACGGTGACCGCGTCGGTCGGGGTGCCGGTGCCCGGCACGCCCAGTTCCGCGATCGCCTGCACCTTCGCCTCGGTGGCCGTGGCCACCGCGTTGACCAGGGCGGCGTCGCCGAGCCGGGCCGGGACGTACACCACGATGTTGACGGTGCCGACCCGCTGGGCCAGCGCCGCCGGGGCGGGCTCCGCCGCCCGGACCGGGGTGCCCAGGCCGACCGTCGCCCAGACCCGCACGCCGGTGTCCGTCCGGGCGACCAGCTCGGCGACGTCCACCCCGGTCAGCAGGCCCACCCCGGGCCCGTCGAGGTCGAGCCGGTCGGCCAGTTCGGCCAGGTGGTCGGCGGGATCGTCCCGGTCGTACGACATGGGCACGGTCGCGTTGACGACCCAGTGCCGGACGCCGATCCCGCCGCCCAGCGGCGCGGAACTGACCGCGCGCAGCGGGCGGTCGGCGCGCCAGACCAACAGCGGGACGTCCCGACCGTTCTCGCGACGGGCGGTCAGCACGGGTTCACTCAGCACGTGGTGACCCTACGACCCGGGTGTCGGCGGGGCCGGCCGGCACCCGGACGGGCGCGTGATCCTACTGTTTGATCAGGTCGGGCGGGTTACGCCCAACGATCAAGATTCCAGGGGTGCTCCTCTGATTGCTGCTCACGTGCGCCTAGACTGGGCGACGCGCGAGGGGATCAGCGGACGGCGGACCCGGCCGACGGACGGCACGCGCAGGCGGAGGTGCGCGATGGATGAGGTACTGGCCCGCAGTGGAATCTTCCAGGGCGTCGACCCGGAGGCTGCCGAAGCGCTCGCCAAGGAGATGGAGACGCTGGAGGCCCGCAAGGGCGAGATCGTCTTCAACGAGGGCGAGCCCGGCGACAGTCTCTACATCCTGCTGTCCGGCAAGATCAAGGTAGGTCGGCGAGCCGCCGACGGCCGGCAGAATTTGATCGCGGTCATGGGCCCGTCGGACATGGTCGGTGAGCTGTCGCTCTTCGACCCCGGCCCACGTACGGCGACCGCCACCGCGGTCACCGACACCCGGTTGGTGCGGCTGCGCAAGCAGTCCCTTCGCCCGTGGCTGAACAACCGGCCGGAGATCGCCGAGCAGCTGCTCCGGGTGCTGGCCCGCCGGCTGCGACGGACGAACGACTCGCTGGCCGACCTGATCTTCACCGACGTGCCCGGCCGCGTCGCCAAGAACCTGCTCCAGATGGCCGGCCGCTTCGGCACCCGCGACGGCGGCGTGCTGCGGGTGACCCACGACCTCACCCAGGAGGAGATCGCCCAGCTCGTCGGCGCCTCCCGGGAGACGGTCAACAAGGCACTCGCCGACTTCGCCTCGCGTGGCTGGCTGCGCCTGGACGGCAAGAGCATCATCATCCTCGATCCGGAGCGCCTGGCCCGCCGAGCCCGCGTCTGACGTCGCCTCGGTCGGGTCCGCCCCGGGCTCCGTCTGCCCGGGGCAGAATCGCTGGACACCGGCGTGGGCCGGTGGGCACGGTGGAGCGATGCTGAACCGGGTCGCTGTTCTCTCCGACATCCACGGTGCGCTGCCGGCGCTGGAGGCCGTACTGGCCGAGCCGGACGTCGCCGCCGCCGACCTGATCGTGCTCACCGGCGACATCGCGGCCGGTCCGCAGCCGGTCGAGGTGCTGGACGTGCTCGCCGGGCTCGGCGACCGGGCCTGCTGGGTGCGGGGCAACGCGGACCGCGAGCTGGTGGAGGCACGGGCCGGCCGCCCTTCCCGGATCGACGTCTCCAACTGGGCGGCGGAGCAGCTCCGCGACGACCAGGTGGCCCGGTTGGCGGCGCTGCCGCTGACGGTGACCATGGAGATCGGCGGCCTCGGCCCGGTGCTGTTCTGCCACGCTACCCCCCGTGACGACGAGGAGGTCGTGCTCGTCGACTCCCGGATGGAACGGTGGACGGAGGTGCTGGCCGACGTGCCGGCCGAGGTGGGGACGGTCGTCTGCGGGCACACCCACATGCCGTTCACCCGGCTGGCCGACCGCCGGCTGATCGTCAACCCGGGCAGCATCGGGATGCCCTACGGTGGCCCCGGCGCCTTCTGGGCGCTCCTCGGGCCCGGGGTGCACCTGCGGCGCACCCCCTTCGACGTGGAGGCCGCCTGCGCCCGGGTGGCCGCCGAGTCGGGCTTTCCCGACGCCGCCGCGTGGGCGGACGAATACCTGCGCTCCCAGCACAGCGACGCCGACGCGCTCGCGGTGTTCGCCCCGCGCGACGGCCGCTGAACAGTCCCCGCCCTGCACCGGGGCGTCACCTCCCCGATGCCGCCTACGGTGGTTCGCCGCGCGGAGCGGTCACCTGGGTCCGGGTAACGACCGCGCAGGCTCCTGTCCGGGTGGGACCACACTTGTCACACCGTGTCGAGCTGCCCCGTCCACAGGACCAACGGCTCCTGGCGGTGCGCAGCCGACACCACGCCCCGGTCGTCATCCGCAAGACGGCCGGGCCGGGCCGGGCCGGGAACTCTGCCCCATCAGTAGGGGCAGCTCGACAGCGTCCGACCGCCTCGGCCCGTCGAAGGCCGTCGAGCCACCCTCCCACCTCCAGAAAAAGTCAGTCTTGACTGTTTGTTTCCAGGGCGGCACGCTGGCCTCGTGCCCGCATCGACCCGTGTCCCCCAGCAGGAGCGCAGCCGCGCCACCCAGGCCCGGCTGCTGGAGGCGACCGTCGAGTGCCTGGTCGAGCACGGCTGGTCCGGCACCACCACCACCGTCGTCGCGGCCCGGGCCGGCGTCTCGCGCGGCGCCCAACTGCACCACTACCCCACCAGGGCCGCGCTGGTCACGGCCGCCGTCGCCCACCTCGCCGACCGGCGGGCGGAGGAGCTGCGCACCGAGGCCGAGGCGCTGCCGCCCGGCCCGCAACGGCTCGACCGGGTGATCGACCTGCTCGGCGTGGCCTTCACCGGCCCGCTCTTCGTCGCCGCCCTCGAACTCTGGGTCGCCGCGCGCACCGACCGGGAGCTACGCGAGGCCCTGGTGCCGCTGGAGGCCCGGGTCGGCCGCGAGATGCACCGGCTCACCGTCGCGCTGCTCGACGTGGACGAACGCCGCCCGGGCGTACGCGAGGCGGTGCAGGCGACCCTCGATCTGCTCCGTGGGCTCGGCGTGGCCAACCTGCTCAACGACGACTCGTCCCGCCGCACCGCCCTGCTGCACACCTGGAAGCGCCAGCTCGCCACCCTGCTCACCCCCTGACCGCCCGCCCTCACCGGCCCGTCCAGCCCTCGGAGGCACCATGGTCGACCTCAAGGCCCTGCTCGCGGACCTGGCCGACGAGTCCGAGCAGCTCGACGACCTGGTGACCGGCCCACCGCCGGCCGACTGGAAGCAGGCCACGCCGTCGCCGGGCTGGAGCGTCGGGCACCAGATCGCCCACCTCGCCTGGACCGACCACGTGGCGCTGCTCGCCGCCACCGACGCCGAGGCGTTCCTCGCCGCCGTGGTCACCGCGTCCGACCCCGCCCGACTCGTCGACGCCGGCGCGGAGGAGTTCCTCGTCCCGTCGACCGAGCTGCTCACCCGCTGGCGGGCCGGCCGGGCGGCGCTCGCCGACGCGCTGTCACGGGTGCCGGAGGGCGGGAAGCTGCCGTGGTTCGGCACCCGGATGTCGGCCGCCTCGATGGCCACCGCCCGGATCATGGAGACCTGGGCACACGGCACGGACGTGGCCGATGCGCTCGGCGTGACCCGCCCCGGATCGGCCCGGCTGCGCCACGTCGCGCACCTCGGCTTCCGTACCCTCGGCCACAGCTTCGCCGCCCACGGCCGGCCCGCGCCGACGGAGCCGGTGCGGGTCGAGCTGGCGGCGCCGGACGGCGACACCTGGACGTACGGCCCGGCCGACGCCGCCGACCGGGTCACCGGCCCCGCCCTCGACTTCTGCCTGCTGGTCACCCAGCGGAGGCACCACGCGGACCTGGCACTGTCGGCGACCGGCCCGGTCGCCGACGCGTGGCTGGACGTCGCGCAGGCCTTCGCCGGCCCGCCCGGCCCCGGCCGCCCGCCCAAGGCCGCCAGGACCGACGCGACCAGGATGACCGGCACCAGCGCCGGGACCGACGCGACCAGGATGACCGGTGCCAGCGCCGCGAGCCGCGTGGCGGGCGAGGTGCCGGCATGAGCGAGGTGCTGCGGGTGGGCAACGCCTCCGGCTTCTACGGCGACCGGTTCGCGGCCTGGCGGGAGATGCTCGACGGCGGCGAACTGGACGTGCTGACCGGCGACTACCTGGCCGAGCTGACCATGCTGATCCTCGGCCGGGACCGGCTGCGCGACCCCGCCCTCGGCTACGCGAAGACCTTCCTGCGCCAGTTGGAGGGCTGCCTCGGCACCGCACTGGATCGTGGCGTGCGGATCGTGACCAACGCCGGCGGGCTGAACCCGGCCGGCCTGGCCGCCGCGATCGGGTCGCTCGCCGACCGGCTCGGCCTGACCGTACGGGTCGGGTACGTCGAGGGCGACGCCCTCGCCCGCCCGGACGCGCTGACGGCAAACGCCTACCTGGGGGCGTACGGCATCGCCGCCTGCCTGGACAGCGGCGCGGACGTGGTGGTCACCGGCCGGGTGACCGACGCGTCCCTGGTGGTCGGGCCGGCGATCGCCCGGTTCGGCTGGGGCCGCGACGACCTGGACGCGCTGGCCGGGGCGACCGTGGCCGGTCACCTCCTCGAGTGCGGGGCGCAGGTGACCGGGGGCAACTTCAGCTTCTTCACCGAGCTGCCCGACGGTGGGCGACGCCCCGGCTTCCCGGTCGCCGAACTGCACCCCGACGGCTCCTGTGTGATCACCAAACACCCGGGCACGGGTGGCGCGGTCACCGTGGAGACGGTCACCGCCCAGCTCCTCTACGAGATCGGCGGCCCCGCGTACCTCGGCCCGGACGTGGTGACCCGGCTGGACACGGTCGAGTTGTGCGCCGACGGGCCGGACCGGGTGCGGGTGAGCGGCGTCCGGGGCACGCCCCCGCCGGACACCCTGAAGGTGGGCGTCAACAACCTCGGCGGCTTCCGCAACTCGATGACCTTCGTCCTGTGCGGGCTCGACATCCCCGCAAAGGCGGCCCTGGTCCGGGGCCAGATCGAGGCGTCCGTCGGCCCGGAAGGGCTGGAGTTCACCCTGGCCCGCACCGACCACCCGGACGCGGCCGACACCGAGGCTGCGAGCGCGCTGCTGCACGTACACCTGCGGGACGGCGACAAGGCGCGGGCCGGGCGGGCCTTCTCGGCCGCCGCGGTGGAACTGGCCCTGGCCTCCTATCCCGGCTGCACGCTGACCACGCTGCCCGGCGACGCGACGCCCTACGGCGTGTTCACCGCCGACGCCGTGCCGCAGGACGCGGTGCCGCACGTCGCGGTGCTCCCCTCCGGCGAGCGGAAGCCGATCCCGCCGCCGTCCCGCACCGTCGGCCCCGACGAGCCGGCGCCCGCCGCCGACCCGACCGACGGCGCCGCACCGGAGGCCGACCCGCCGGCCTCGCCGGCCGACCGGCCCACCCGACGCGCGCCGCTCGGCGAGCTGGTCGGGGCCCGCTCCGGCGACAAGGGCGGCGACGCCAACCTGGGCGTCTGGGCCCGCACCGACGCGATTTGGTCGTGGCTGCGCGGCTGGCTCACCACCGACCGGCTGCACGAGCTGCTGCCGGAGACCGCGCCGCTGACCGTCCAGCGGTACGAGCTGCCGAACCTGCGGTCGGTCAACTTCGTCGTCCGGGGCCTGCTCGGGCAGGGGGTGGCCGCCTCCACCCGGTTCGATCCGCAGGCCAAGGCGCTCGGCGAGCTGCTCCGCTCCCGGCTCGTCGACCTGCCGGCGAACCTCACGCCCGGCCCGGACTCACCGCCCGGCCCGGACGCACCGCCCGGCCCGGACGCACCGCCCGGCCTGGACGCACCGCCCGGCCTGGACGCACCGCCCGGCGGCATGGCGCCCGGGGAGGGCCGATGACCATCGTGGACACGCCGGAACGGCGGCAGCTGCGGGAGCTGACCCGCGCCTTCGTCACCCGGGAGGTGCTGCCGCACCTGGACGACTGGGAGCGGGCCGGCGAGATCCCTCGCGAGCTGCACGCCACCGCCGCCAAGCTCGGCCTGCTCGGCATCGGCTTCCCGGAGGCGGTCGGCGGCAGCGGGGGCGACCTGCTCGACTCGATCATCGTCACCGAGGAGATCATCCGCTCGGGCGGCTCGTCCGGGCTGATCGCGGCGCTCTTCACGCACGGCATCGCGCTGCCGCACATCGTCGCCTCCGGCGACCCGGAGCTGATCGACCGGTACGTCCGGCCGACGCTGGCCGGCACCACGATCGGCGCGCTGGCGATCACCGAACCCGACGGCGGCTCGGACGTGGCGAGCATCCGCACCCACGCGCGGCGGAACGGCGACCACTACGTGGTCAACGGTTCGAAGACCTACATCACCAGCGGCATCCGGGCCGACTTCGTGACCACCGCCGTCTGCACCCTGCCGCCCGGCAGCGGCGCCCTGACCCTGCTGGTGATCGACAAGGACACGCCCGGCTTCACCGTCGGACGCCGGCTGGAGAAGCTCGGCTGGCACTGCTCGGACACCGCCGAGCTGTCCTTCGCCGACGTACGGGTGCCGGTGTCCAACCGGGTCGGCGAGGAGAACACGGCCTTCCTGGCGATCATGCAGAACTTCGCCGCGGAACGGCTCTCCCTCGCCACCCAGGCGTACGCCATCGCGCAGCGCTCGGTGGAGCTGGCGGTGCGCTGGTGCCGGGACCGGTCCACGTTCGGCCGTCCCCTGGCGAGCCGACAGCTCGTCCGGCACCGGCTGGCCGAGATGCACACCCGCACCGAGGCGGCCCGGGCGTACGTGCACCAGGTCGCGGCACGGGTGGCGGCGGGCGAGCCGGTGGTGACCGAGGTGGCGATGGCGAAGAACGTCGCGGTGGCCGCCTGTGCCGAGGTGGTCGACCAGGCGCTCCAGCTGCACGGCGGCTACGGCTACCTGCGCGACGCCGAGGTGGAGCGGCACTACCGGGACGCCCGGATCCTCGGCATCGGCGGCGGCACCACCGAGATCATGAACGAGATCATCGCGAAGGGCATGGGCTTATGACCACTCTGCGCAGCGCGACCGACCCGTCCTCGCCGGGGCACCGGGCCAACCGGGAGACCCTGCTGGAGCGCCTCGCCGAGCTGGACGCCGAACTCGACCGGGCCCGCTCCGGCGGCGGCGAGAAGTACGTGACCCGGCACCACAAGCGGGGCAAGCTGCTCCCCCGGGAGCGGATCGAGCTGCTGCTCGACCCGGACAGCCCGTTCCTGGAGCTGTCGCCGGTGGCCGCGTACGGCACCGACTTCCCCGTCGGCGCCAGCGTGGTGACCGGCATCGGCGTGGTCGAGGGCGTCGAGTGCCTCATCGTCGCCAACGACCCGACGGTACGCGGCGGCGCGGTGAACCCGTGGTCGCTCGCCAAGACCCGCCGGGCCGGCGAGATCGCCCTGGCCAACCGGCTGCCGATGGTGAACCTGGTCGAGTCTGCCGGCGCGGACCTGCCCACCCAGGCGGAGATCTTCATCCCGGGCGGGCGGGTGTTCCGTGACCTGACCCGGCTCTCGGCCGCGAGGATCCCCACGGTCAGCGTGGTCTTCGGCAACGCCACCGCCGGTGGCGCGTACGTGCCGGGCATGTCCGACCACGTGATCATGATTCGGGACCGGTCGCAGGTCTACCTGGCCGGGCCGCCGCTGGTGAAGATGGCCACCGGCGAGGTCACCGACGACGAGTCCCTCGGCGGGGCGGCCATGCACGCCACGACGTCGGGCCTGGCCGACTTCCTGGCGTCGGACGAGCGGGACGGCATCCGGCTGGCCCGGCAGTGCGTACGCCGGCTGAACTGGCGCAAGCAGGGCCCGCCACCGCGCAACCCGTCCCCGCAGCCGCCGAAGTACGACCCGGAGGAGCTGCTCGGCATCGCCAGCGCCGACCTGAAGGTGCCGTTCGACCCGCGCGAGGTGCTGGCCCGGGTGCTCGACGGCAGCGAGTTCGACGAGTTCAAGCCGGCCTACGGCACCGCCCTGGTCACCGGCTGGGGCGAGCTGCACGGCTACCCGGTCGGGGTGCTGGCCAACGCGCGGGGCGTGCTGTTCAGCGAGGAGGCGCAGAAGGCGGCCCAGTTCATCCAGCTCGCCAACGCCACCGACACCCCGCTGGTGTTCCTCCAGAACACCACCGGCTACATGGTCGGCACCGAGTACGAGCAGCGCGGCATCATCAAGCACGGTGCGCTCATGATCAACGCGGTGTCGAACTCGACGGTGCCGCACCTGACGGTCAACCTGGGCGCGTCGTACGGGGCCGGCAACTACGGCATGTGCGGGCGGGCGTACGAGCCACGGTTCCTGTTCACCTGGCCGAACGCCAAGTCGGCGGTGATGGGGCCGGCGCAGCTCGCCGGGGTGCTCTCCATCGTGGCCCGGCAGGCCGCCGCCGCCCGGGGCCGGGACTACGACGAGGACTCCGACACCGCGATGCGGATGATGGTCGAGCAGCAGATCGAGTCGCAGTCCGGCGCGCTCTTCCTCTCCGGCCGGCTCTACGACGACGGGGTGATCGACCCCCGGGACACCCGTACCGTGCTCGGGCTCTGCCTTTCGGCCATCCACAACGCACCGGTCAGGGGCGCCGACGGCTTCGGCGTCTTCCGGATGTGATCCCCGTGCGCAGGAATCCCCCGACCGAGAGGCAGGACCCGTGATCACCCGACTTCTCGTGGCGAACCGGGGCGAGATCGCCCGCCGGATCTTCGCCACCTGCCGGGCACTGGGCGTCGAGACGGTGGCCGTGCACTCCGACGCCGACGCCGACGCCCCGTACGTCGCCGAGGCCGACCACGCGGTCCGGCTGCCCGGGAACACGCCCGCCGAGACGTACCTGCGGATCGACCTGATCCTGGACGCGGCCCGCAGGACCGGGGCGGACGCCGTCCATCCCGGCTACGGCTTCCTCGCCGAGAACGCCGCGTTCGCCACGGCGGTGACCGACGCCGGGCTGACCTGGGTGGGGCCGCCGGCCAAGGCGATCGCCGCGATGGGCGACAAGGTGGCGGCGAAGGCGCTGCTCGCCGAGGCGGGCGTGCCGATGCTGCCCACCTGGACCGACGCCGACGAGATCACCGACTTCCCGGTGCTGGTGAAGGCGTCCGCCGGCGGCGGCGGGCGCGGTATGCGGATCGTCCGGGACGCCGCCGCGCTGGCCGAGGCCGTCGCCTCCGCCCGCCGCGAGGCGGCTGCGGCGTTCGGCGACGGCACGGTCTTCGTCGAGCGGTACGTCGAGCGCGGTCGGCACGTCGAGGTGCAGATCTTCGGCGACACGCACGGGACGGTGGCCGTCCAGGGCGTACGTGAGTGCTCGATCCAGCGCCGGCACCAGAAGCTCGTCGAGGAGGCGCCCGGCGTCCTCCCGCCCGAGGTACGCACGGCGCTGCACGAGGCGGCGGTGGCTGCCGGACGGGCGGTCGACTACGTCGGCGCGGGCACGGTGGAGTTCCTGCTCGCCCCGACCGGCGAGTTCTTCTTCCTGGAGATGAACACCCGGCTCCAGGTGGAGCACCCGGTCACCGAACTCTGCACCGGGCTGGACCTGGTCCGCCTGCAACTGATGGTCGCCGAGGGCCAACCCCTGCCGGAGAACGCCACCGACCCGCACCGGATGCGCGGCTACGCGATCGAGGTGCGGCTCTGCGCCGAGGATCCGGCGCAGGGCTGGCGTCCCGCCACCGGCACCGTGCACCGGTTCGCGGTCCCCGGGGTGGCCCGGGAGTTCGGCAACCTCCGGGCGATCGGCCTGCGACTGGACTCCGGCGTGGTGGACGGCTCGACGGTTGGCGTGTACTACGACTCGATGCTGGCGAAGGTGATCGCCTGGGGGCAGACCCGAGCGGAGGCGATCCGGCTGCTGGCCAACGCGCTGTCCCGCGCCGAGTTGCACGGCGTGACCACCAACCGGGACCTGCTGGTCCGGGTGCTGCGCAGCCCGGAGTTCGGCGCCGTGGAGATCGACACCGGTTTCCTGGACCGGCACGAGGAGGTCTTCGCCCCGCTGCTGCCCGCCGGCCAACTCCCGCTGGTGGCCCTGGCTGCCGCGCTGGCCACCGCCGCCGCCCGGCGGGCCGACATGCCGGTGCTCGCCGGGCTTCCGTCGGGCTGGCGCAACGTGCCCGCCTTCCCGCAGGTCACCCGCTATGCGGGGCCGGACGGCGAGATCGAGGTCCGCTACCGGCTGGACCGCGTCGGCGCGCTCGCTGACTGGTCCACCGACCCACCGGCCAGCCACGACGGCACCACCCCCGCCGAGCCAGCAGACAGCCCGCCGACGGTCTCGCTGGTGTCGGCCGCTCCGGACCGGGTGGTGCTCGACGTCGACGGGGTGCGGCGGGCGTACCGCGTACACCGGGTGTCCTCGGAGGTCTTCGTGGACGGCCCGGACGGGGCGGCGAGTCTGGCGGAGCTGCCGCGCTTCCCCGAGCCCACCACGGAGCTGGCGGCCGGGTCGCTGGTCGCGCCGCTGCCCGGCGCGGTGACCCGGCTGCACGTCGAGGTCGGGCAGCGGGTGGCAGCCGGTGACCTGCTGCTGACGCTGGAGGCGATGAAGCTGGAACATCCCGTGCTCGCCCCGGCCGACGGCGTGGTCGCCGAACTGCCGGTGCCGGCCGGCGGCCAGGTCGACACCGGCGCCGTGCTGGCCGTGGTCGACCCCGAGTGATCCTGGAGGACCCACGATGAACTTCGACCTCACCCCCGAGCAGGACCAGCTCCGCGACGCCGTCCGCGCGCTGGGCCGGCGGTACGGCCACGACTACTTCGTCACGAAGGCGAAGGCCGGCGAGCACACCACCGAACTGTGGACCGAGGCCGGCCGGCTGGGCTACCTCGGCGTCAACATCCCCACCGAGTACGGCGGCGGAGGCGGAGGCATCACCGAGCTGGCAATCGTCTGCGAGGAACTGGCAGCGGCCGGCTGCCCGCTGCTGCTGGTGGTGGTCTCCCCCGCCATCGCCGCCACCGTGATCAACAAGCACGGCACCGAGGAGCAGCGCAAGCGCTTCCTGCCCGGGTTCGCCGACGGCTCGCTGAAGGTGGTCTTCGCGATCACCGAGCCGGAGGCCGGCTCGAACTTCCACCGGCTCGGCACGGTGGCCCGCCGCGACGGCGACGACTGGCTGCTCTCCGGCCGCAAGTGCTACATCTCGGGCGTGGACGAGGCACAGTACGTGCTGGTGGTGGCCCGCACCGAGGACGCCTCCACCGGCAAGCTGAAGCCCGCGCTGTTCGTGGTGCCGACCGACGCGCCCGGGCTGACCCGGTCCAAGCTGGACATGGAGATCGTCTCCCCGGAGAACCAGTTCCTGCTCTACCTCGACGACGTGCGGCTGCCCGCCGACGCGCTGGTCGGCGAGTCGCTGGACGCCGGCCTGCCGGCGCTCTTCGCCGGGCTCAACCCGGAGCGGATCACGGTCGCCGCGATGGGCGCCGGCACCGGCCGGTACGCCATCGAACGGGCCAGCGAGTACACCGCCACCCGCAAGGTCTGGGGCGGCCGGACCATCGGCTCACACCAGGGTGTCGCCCACCCGCTCGCACACGCGGCCGTGCAGGTCGAACTGGCCCGCCTCATGATCCTCAAGGCGGCCAGCCTCTACGACGCGGGCCGCGACCTGGAGGCCGGGGTCTCCGGCAACATGGCCAAGTACGCCGCCGGGGAGGCTGCCGCGCTGGCCGTCGACACCGCCGTCCAGGTGCTCGGCGGGGCCGGCATGACCACCGAGTACGGCGTGGCCACGCTGCTCGGCGCGGTGCGGGCCGGCCGGATCGCCCCGGTCAGCCGCGAGATGATCCTCAACTTCGTCGCCCAGCACGTCCTCGGCCAGGACAAGTCCTACTGAGGGACCGGCGGGTGAGGGCTGCCTCGCTGGCGCAACCAGCAAACCCGACCGGAATCCGGAGCCGCGGTCAACTCCAAGCGCCGCCACGG